>NZ_CP107942.1:4790833-5409166 GCF_036053395.1 Actinoplanes sp. NBC_00393
ACGACCCGGCTCACCACCAGGCGGTGCCGCCGGTTGCGCCAGGCCGGCAACCCGATCCGGTACGCGAGGACAGCACCCGCCGCGCCCAGGTACAGCGTCCACCAGTAGGCGCGGGCCCAGGCGTTGCCGGTGAACTCGGAACCGGTCCAGATCTGGTGCGGCAGGGCGAGACCGACGCCGAGGTAGGCGTACAGGTGGAGCAGGTGCCAGGACTCGTAGCGCAGCCTGCGGCGGGCCGCCCGGATCGAGGTCACCACGACCATCAGCAGCGACACCGTGCCCGCCGCGGCCAGAAGCATGCCGGGGTACGTCCGGACCAGGTCCCACAGCTGCACGAGGAAACTGGTGTTCCCGGCCGCGTAGCCCAGCGTGATCGTCACGATGTGCGCCACCATCAGCCAGAACGAGCTGAACCCGGTCCACCGGTGCCAGCGGGCCAGCCGGTCCTGACCGAACGCCCGCTCGACGACCGGGATCCGGGCCATCAGCAGCACCTGGAGCAGCAGCAGGTCGGAGGCCCACAGGCCGGTGAGCCGGCCGATCCCGGTGAGGTCGGTGAGGCTGCCCCCGTTGCGTGCCCAGAGCGCGGTGACGATGACAAGGCTGAGCCCGGCAGCGGCTGCTCCCCACCAGCGCCGGTTCCGATGCTGCGTGGTGGGTGCGGGTGTGCGCACGGCGGTGACGGTCATGGTGCCCACCGTCTCCAGCCCACCTAAGAGCCGGTCAGGACGACCGTAAATGTTCGCTAAGAAACGGGCTCCGCAAAGCCGCTTCACAGGAGGTGAACAGGAAGCGACCCCTCAATGGGAACAGCTGATGAACTCCCGCTGAAGGACAGACTCTTGGACACCTTGCTCGCCGTAGCCGCGGACCTGACCGCGATCGCCCTGCTGACATTCGGCGTCTACTTCCCCCGGCACCGCCGCCGCGACCTGGTCGCCGCGTTCCTCGGGGTGAACATCGGCGTCCTCGCGGTGGCGATCGTGCTGGGCTCCACCACCGTCGGGGCCGGGCTGGGCCTCGGCCTGTTCGGCGTCCTCTCGATCATCCGGCTCCGGTCGGACGAGATTGCCCAGCACGAGATCGCCTACTACTTCGCCGCCCTCGCACTGGGCCTGATCGCCGGGCTCGGCGGCACCCCGGACCTGCTGTCCGGCGGCCTGATGCTGCTGGTGGTGGCGGCTCTCTACGTCGGTGACCATCCGTCGCTGTTCCGCCGCTACCGCAATCAGCAGTTGCGGCTGGATGTGGCGTACACCGACGAGGACGCGCTGCGTACCCACCTGGAGACGCTGCTCGGCGGCCAGGTGATGGGCCTGGTGGTCAAGCAGGTCGACCTGGTCAACGACAGCACCCTGGTCGACGTCCGCTACGTCGCGGCGCCGGCCGGCCGGGTGCGGCGTGAGCCGAGCCCGCAGGTGCAGCGGGTGAACGCCGGATGAGCGCACGGACCTTCGCGCCGATCGCGCTGGACGACCTGGTCGGCGAGGCGGCGCTGCTGACCCGGCTGGACCGCAAGTACCTGATCCCGGCCACCGAGCTGCCCGGCGTGCTCGACCTGATGCCGGCCGGCGTGCGGATGCTGGAGATCGAGGGACGGCGCGGTTTCGCGTACCGGTCGGTCTATTTCGACACCGCCGGCCTGGACGCCTACCTCGCGGCGGCCCACCGCCGCCGGCGCCGCTTCAAGGTCCGGATCCGCACCTACCTGGACAGCGGCCTGGAGTTTCTCGAGATCAAGACCCGCGGTTCCCGCGGACTGACGATCAAAGAGCGGATTGCGTACGCCGGAAACGGCACCGACCTCGGCGCGGAGTGCCAGGACGTGCTCGCCGGCGCCGGCATCCCGGCCGACGCGCACGAGTTCCGCCCGGTGCTCGCCACCCACTACCGCCGCAGCACGCTGTACGTCCCGTCCACCGGCAGCCGGGTCACCGTCGACACCGATCTCGCCTGGATGCTGCCGGACGGCTCGACCGTACGGATGCCGCACTCGGTGATCGTGGAGACCAAGACCGCCCGGGCCGCCTCCGACGTCGACCGGCTGCTCTGGTCGCTCGGTCACCGCCCCTGCTCGATCTCTAAGTACGCCACCGGCCTCGCCGCCCTGCGCCCCGACCTGCCCGCCAACCGGTGGCACCCCGTGCTGCGCCGCCACTTCACCCGCTGAGGAACCCACCATGAGAATTCGTAAGAAGGTCGTCGCCGCCGTGCTCGCCGTCTCGCTTCTGGCCGGCTGCGGGAGCGGCTCGTCGGACCAGACCACCGCCGCCACCGCCGCGACGACTGCGGTGAGCGCCTCGGCCGTGGACGGCACACAGAGCGCCGCTGCGGTGCTGGCCGCCAACAAGACCGCGCACACCGCGGCCACCGTCGACACCTCCGCCGCCGCCGAGATCACCCTCGCCGGCGACTCCGCCTCGTCGTCCGCGGACGGCGTGACGATCGACGGCTCGACCGTGACGATCAGTGCGGCCGGCACCTACCGGATCAGCGGCACCCTCACCGACGGCCAGATCGTCGTCAACGCGCCGGACGCCACCGTCACGCTGATCCTCGACGGGGTCGACATCACCAGCTCGACCACCGCCGCGATCGCCGCCACCGAAGCCGGTGAGCTGGTGGTGCAGCTCGCCGACGGGAGCACCAACAGGCTGGCTGACACCTCGTCGTACGCCGAGGACGCCGACGTGAACGCCGCCCTGTTCAGCGCCGGCGATCTGACCGTCACCGGCGACGGCTCGCTGACCGTGACCGGAAACGGCAACGACGGCATCGCCAGCAAGGACGGCACGCTCATCCAGTCCGGCACGATCACGGTGTCCGCGAAGGACGACGGGATCCGCGGCAAGGACTACGTGGTGGTCAACGGCGGCACGATCACCGTCACGGCAGGCGGCGACGGCGTGAAGGCCGACAACGAGGAGGACGCCGACTCCGGCTACGTGTCGGTGGCCGGCGGCACGCTGACCATCGAGGCCGAGGGCGACGGGGTCGACGCGGTCACCGACATCGTCACCACCGGCGGAACGATCACGGTCACCGCCGGCGGCGGGCACAGCGTCCAGCCGAGCGACGACACCAGCGCCAAGGGCCTCAAGTCCGGCGTGATCACCGTGCTGGAGGGCGGCGCCGCGTCGGTGGACGCCTCCGACGACGCGGTGCACAGCGACGGCGCGATCCACTTCGCCGGCGCGGAGGTCACCGTGGCCAGCGGCGACGACGGGGTGCACGCGGAGGGACAACAGATCGTCGACGGCGGCAGCGTCGAGGTGACCGCGGCGGTCGAGGGACTGGAAGCAGCCGACTTCGTGCTCAACGACGGCACCGTGACCGTCACCTCCAGCGACGACGGCATCAACGGCGCCGGCGGAACGTCCACCGCTGAGACCGGCCAGCGCGGCGGCCCGGGCGGCGGTGGGAGCGAGGTCGGCGACTTCTCCGTCACCGTCAACGGCGGAACTCTGGTCATCAACTCGGAGGGCGACGGCCTGGACTCCAACGGCACCGCGACGATCACCGGCGGCACCGTGGTGGTCAACGGCCCGCAGCAGGGCGGCAACGGCGCGCTCGACGTGAACGGCTCCTTCACGATCAGCGGCGGTGTGCTGCTGGCGTCCGGCAGCTCCGGCATGGTGGTCGCGCCGGGCACCGACTCGCCGCAGGGCTGGCTCTCCGTCACCCTGGACGGCACCGTGGCGGCCGACACCACCCTGCAGATCGTGAACGCCGACGGGGACGTGGTGGCCACCTACGTGACCAGCAAGAGCATGCAGAACATCGTCTACTCGTCGTCGGCGATCACGTCCGGCGAGCAGTACACCGTCTACTCCGGCGGCTCGGCCGGCGGCGCGAGCACCGGTGGGCTGGCCGCCGAGGGCTCCCTCGGGTCGGCCACGAAGGTCGCCACGGTCACTGCGGGTGAGGCCCCGGCGGGCGGCGGTGGCCGCGGCCCGCGCTGATCATGCCCGGCCAGCAGCCCCCGGCGACGCGCCGGGGGCTGTTCGTCGATCGGGTACGTGACTGTTCCGGTTCAGGCATGGGTAAGCTGACCAGGAATCCCGGCCGGCGGTTCCACAAAGGACCCATCCGGCGGCTGCAAGATCCCTGATCGGGGAGGCCCGGGTGAGCACTGACCACGAGTCCGGCGGCGCGACAGTCCGCCGGCTCCAGCTCGGCGCGCACCTGCGAGCCCTGCGCCGGGCCGCCGGGCTGACCCGCGACCAGGCCGGCTATCACATCCGCGGCTCCGAGTCGAAGATCAGCCGGATGGAGCTGGGCCGGGTCAGTTTCAAGGAACGCGACGTCACCGACCTGCTGAAGCTGTACGGGGTGGACGACCCCGCAGAACACACCCGGGTCCTGACGATGACCCGCGAGGCGAACGCGCCCAGCTGGTGGCAGGCGTACGGCGACGTCCTCGAGAACTGGTTCCAGAACTACCTCGACCTGGAGCAGGCCGCCGAGCTGATCCGGACCTACGAGGTGCAGTTCGTCCCCGGTCTGCTGCAGACCGACGCGTACGCGCGGGCCGTGATCCGCCTCGGCCACGACAACGCCTCCCCCGGCGAGATCGACCGGCGCGCCAAACTGCGGATGGCCCGCAAACAGGTGCTCGAGGGCCCGGACGCGCCCCGGCTCTGGGCCGTCCTCGACGAGGCCGTGCTGCGCCGCCCGATCGGCGGCCGCGCGGTGCTGCGCGAGCAGATCGAGTCGCTGATCGCCGCCTGCGACTCGCCGAACGTGCGGCTGCAGGTGATGCCGTTCGAGTCCGGTGGGCACGCCGCGGCCGGCGGCGCGTTCAGCATCCTGCGCTTCCCGCATCAGGAACTGCCCGACGTGGTCTACATCGAGCATCTGACCAGCGGTCTCTACCTGGAGAAGCGCGAAGAGGTCGACCACTACGCGGCGGCGATCGGCCGGCTCTTCATCGAGGCCGAGCACCCCAGCCGGACGCCGACGTTCCTGCGCAAGCTGCTCGCCGAGCTGGACGGGTAACGCCAAGTCGGGGCACAGATCCCGCACAAGCTCCGCCGCTTCACTTCCGAGTGTGAACAGCTTCAACAGCGAAACTCGCAAGATCAGCCGACGTGGCCTGCTGGCCGGTGGTCTGGGTCTGCTGGCCGCGGCCGGCGCCGGCGGGGGCTGGGCCCTCGACCGGTATGTGCTCGACCACGTCGAGGTGTCCGGCGCCTCCGCCCTGACCGCGACGAACGTGGTGGCCGCCGAGGCCGACGCCTCGGGCACGGCGACCGCGACCGGATACACCAGCGACACCGCGACGATCGCCATCGAGAAGGTGGTCACCGGATCCGGGTCGGACCAGGTGACCTACTTCGTCGCGGACGTGCGGGTCGGCGACGCGACGATCGTGCGGTCCGCCTTCGCCAACGACCAGTTCGGCGAGAACATCATCGCCGACCCGTCGCAGATCGCCGCCTCGGTGAACGCGGTGCTCGCGATCAACGGGGACTACTACGGGTTCCGGGACACCGGCATCGTGATCCGCAACGGGGTGGCGTTCCGCGACTCCGGGGCGCGGCAGGGCCTGGCGTTCTACGCCGACGGATCGGCTTCGCTGTACGACGAGACCAGCACCACCGCGGAGAAGCTGCTCGCCGCCGGGGTGTGGAACACGCTGTCGTTCGGGCCGGGGCTGGTCGAGAACGGCACGGTGATCAGCGGCATCGACCAGGTCGAGGTGGACACGAACTTCGGCAACCACTCGGTGCAGGGCAACCAGCCGCGTACCGGGGTCGGCCTGATCGACGCCAACCACCTGCTGTTCATCGTGGTGGACGGGCGCAGCCAGGGGTACAGCCGGGGCGTCACCATGCCGGAGTTCGCGCAGATCTTCGCCGACCGCGGCGCCGACGTCGCCTACAACCTCGACGGGGGCGGATCCTCGGCGATGATCTTCCAGGGCGGGCTGGTGAACAACCCGCTCGGCAAAGGTCAGGAGCGGGGCACCAGCGACATCCTGTACGTCGCGGGCTGATCGTCATGATCGTGCTGATTCCCGCGTACCAGCCGGACGGCCGGCTCGCCGACCTGGTCCACCGGCTCGGCCGGCACCGGGTGGTCGTGGTCGACGACGGCAGTGGTCACGCGTACGCCGAGGTGTTCGCCGAAGCGCGCCTGGCCGGCGCCGAGATCGTCACGCTGGACCACAACCGGGGTAAGGGCTTCGCCCTGAAGACCGGCTTCGCGCACATCGGGGCCCGCCACCCCGGCGAGGACGTGGTCTGCGCGGACAGCGACGGGCAGCACCGGCCGGAGGACATCGAGGCGGTCGCGGCCCGGGTCGGCACCGGTGATGCGGCGATGGTGCTCGGCGTACGCCGCTTCACCGGGCCGGTGCCGGCCCGCAGCCGCTTCGGCAACGCCGCCACCCGGCTGTTCTTCCGGCTGGCGACCGGCCTGGCGGTCACCGACACCCAGACCGGGCTGCGCGGCTATCCGGCCCGCATGCTGCGCACGCTGGGCGAGGTGCCCGGCGACCGGTTCGAGTACGAGCTACGCCTGCTCCTGCGCGCCGCGCGGGACCGGATGCCGATCGAGGAGGTCGAGATCGCCACCGTCTACCTCGACGGCAACAGATCGTCGCACTTCCGGCCGCTGCGCGACTCGGCCCGGATCTACCGGCCGCTGCTCGCCTTCGCCGGGTCGTCGCTGCTGGCCTTCGCGGTGGACGCCGCGCTGCTCGCGGGGCTGGTCACGTGGACCGGGGAGCTGGCCGCCTCGGCCGTCGCCGCCCGCCTGGTCAGCGCGACCCTGAACTACACCGTCAACCGGGGAGCGGTCTTCCGCGGCGGCGCCCGGATCCCGCACCGGCAGGCGGCGCCGCGCTACGTTGCGCTCGCCCTGACCTCGCTGACCGCGAACGTGCTGCTGCTGCAACTGCTGGCCACGGCAACCGGATCGCTGGTGGTGAGCAAGGTCGTCACCGAGTTCGGGCTCTTCCTGGCCGGGTTCGCGCTGCAACGGGCGTACGTCTTCGCCCACCCGCGCCTGAATCGCAACCCGGCCGCATCCGGCCGACACCCGGAGGTCCGCAGCCTTGTCTCATGAGCAGCGCCTCGAGTTCCGCCGTGCTGACCCGGCGCATCGCGGCCTGGCACCTCTGCCTGGCCGCCGCCCCGATCGTCATCGCCGCGTACTACGCCCTGGTCCGCCTGGACGTGTCGCCCGGAACCCAGATGGCGCTCTACGTCAGCGCCAACGCCGTCTCCGCGCTGTGCTGCCTGTACGCCGCCCGCCGCCACCCCGTGCTGCGCCGGGCCGCGCTCTTCCTGGCGGCGTCGTCGCTGGTCAGCGTGGCCGCCGACGTCATCTTCTACTTCCAGGCGCTGGTCAACGACGAGGTGCCCTACCCGGGCGTCGCCGACGCGTTCTACCTCGCCGCCTACCCGCTGATGGCGGTCGGCCTGCTGCTCATCATCCGCCGCCGCACCCCCGGCTGGGACGGGGCCAGCGCCATCGACGCGGCGATCGTCGCGGTCGGCGCCCGGCTGATGCTCGGCGCCGGGCCCCGGTCGGTATCGCTGCGCCTGATCGGCGGCTACCTCGGCCTGGTGCTCTACCCGGACACGGTGTACAGCATCCAGACCCTCAACGGCACCTACCAGGTGGCGAACTACCTGGACGCGCTCTGGATCGCCTCGGGCTTCCTGTTCGCCGCGGCCATGCTGCACCCGTCGGCCCCGAAGCTGGTCAGCGAGTCGAACGCGGCCACCCCGGACGCCACCACCGGGCGACTGGTCATCCTGGCGCTGGCCGCGATGATCGCGCCGACCTCGATCCTGTTCCAGGTCGCGAACGGCCGCGAGGCCCAGGTGGTCGCCGCCGCGGCGGTCTGCAACGTGCTCTTCCTGCTCGTACTGGTCCGGATGACCGGCCTGGTCCGGGCGCAGCGGCTGGCCGCCATCACCGACGGCCTGACCGGTCTGCGCAGCCGCCGCTACTTCGAGGAGGCGCTCGGCAACGAGGGCGCCCGCGCGGAACGGCACGAACAGCCGCTGAGCATGCTGCTGCTGGACATCGACCACTTCAAGCACGTCAACGACACGTACGGCCACAACGGCGGCGACCGGGTGCTGGTCGAGGTCACCCACCGGGTGCAGGAGCTGATCCGCCCGGGCGACGTGGTGGCCCGGTACGGCGGCGAGGAGTTCGCCGTGCTGCTGCCGAACACCGGGCCGGAGCAGGCCTGGGAGATCGCCGAGCGGGTCCGCCGCGGGGTGGGCGCCGCGCCGATCGCGGTCGGCCCGGACCGGCTGTCCCGGGTCACCGTCTCGGTCGGCATCGCCGGCATGCCGGCCGCGGCCACCACCGACGAGCTGGTGCTCGCGGCGGACCGCGCCCTGTACGCCGCCAAGAACGCCGGCCGCAACCGGGTCGCCGCCGCCGACGGCGCCGACCAGCTCCCGGCCTCCGCCGCCGCCTGACCCCGACCGGGGTGTCGGCCGCGTATTCCGAACAGTCACAATCGTCGGCATGCGGTTCGGCATCCTGGGTCCGCTCCGGGCGGAGCACCCCGACGGGCGGCCGATCCCCCTCGGCGGCCCCCGCCTGCGGGCCCTGCTGGCCATGCTGCTGCTCGAGGCGGGCCGCCCGGTCGGCATCGAACGGCTGATCGACGGCCTCTACGGCACGCATCCGCCGGCCGGCGCCGGCAACGCGCTGCAGTCGCAGGTGTCCCGGCTGCGCCAGACGCTGCCGGTCGAGCTCGGCCCGGCCGGCTACCGGCTCGCCGTCGAACCGGACGACGTCGACGCCCACCGCTTCGCCGCCCTCGCCGCGGCCGGCCGGCAGGCCCTCACCGCCGGTGACCCGGACCGGGCCGCGAAGCTGCTGGACGAGGCCGCGACGCTGTGGCGCGGTGAGCCGCTGGCCGATGTGCGCGGCGCGCCGTTCGCCGGCGTCCACGCCGACCGGCTGACCGAACTGCACCTGAGCGCCACCGAGGACCGGCACGAGGCCCAGCTGCGCCGGACCGGCTCTCCGGTGCCTCCGGGCGACGGGAGCCGACTTCCGGGGCCGCCCGCATCGCTGCCGGGCGACGCGATCGCCGAGCTGCGCACGCTGGTTGCCGCGCATCCACTGCGCGAGCGGCCGCGGGGGTTGCTCATGCGCGCCCTGGTCGCGGCCGGCCGTCCGGCCGAAGCCCTGGCGACGTACGAGGAAGCCCGCCGAACCCTCGCCGAGGAGCTGGGCGCCGACCCGTCCCCCGAGCTGGCCGCCCTGCACACCGCGATCCTGCGCGGCACCGCCACTCCGCCGGCTTCGGCTGCCGCACGGCCGCACCCGCCGCCGGCCGCCCGGTCCGGCCCCTCGCCATCGCCGCCGGTGCCGGGTCCTGCCGAACCGGCCGGTCCCGTCCGCCTCGGGGTGCCCACCCAGCTGACCAGCTTCATCGGGCGCGACGACGAGCTGAACCGGGTCGCCGCCGCGCTCGGCACCAACCGGCTGGTCACCCTGCACGGCCCGGGCGGCGCCGGCAAGACCCGGCTGGCCGCCGAGTCCGCCGGCCGCCATGACGGCGACGCCTGCTTCGTGGAGCTGGCCGCCGCCGGCGCCGACGACGTGCCCCGGGCGGTCCTCGGCGCGCTGGGCCTGCGCGACGTCGGCCTCACCGACCGGCAGGCCGTCGCCGCCGAACCGCCCGCCGCCACCGACCGGCTGGTCGCCGCCCTGGCCAACCGGCGGCTCCTGCTCGTGCTGGACAACTGCGAGCACGTCGTCGACGCGGCCGCCACCCTGGCCGGGCGGCTGCTCGCCGCCGCGCCGCAGGTACGCATCCTCGCCACCAGCCGGGAACCCCTCGGCATAACCGGTGAAACCCTGATCCCGGTCTCCGGCCTGCCGGTGCCCCCGGACGGCGCCGCCGGCCACGACTTCCCCGCCGTCCGGCTGTTCACCGACCGCGCCGCCGACGTCTCCCCCGGCTTCGCCGTCACGCGCGAGAACGCCGCCGCGGTCCACCAGATCTGCCGGATGCTCGACGGCCTGCCGCTCGCCGTCGAACTGGCCGCCGCCCGCCTGCACGCCCTGCCGGTCGTCGAGGTGGCCGCCCGCCTCGACGACCGGTTCCGGCTGCTGTCCCGGGGAAGCCGGACCGCCGACCCCCGGCACCGGACGCTGCAGGCCGTGGTCGCCTGGAGCTGGGACCTGCTCACCGAACCCGAACGGGTCCTGGCCCGCCGCTTCACCGTCTTCGCCGGCAGCGCCGGACTGGACGCCGTCGAGCAAATCTGCGGATCCGGGCCGGACAGCGTCGAGATCCTCACCGGCCTGGTGGGCAAGTCGCTGATCGAGCGCGACGGGGACCGCTACCGGATGCTGGCGACGATCCGGGCGTACTGCGCGGACCGCCTGGCCGAATCCGGCGAGCAGGAACAGATGCGGCGCGCGCACGCCGCGTACTTCGTCGGCCTGGCGCGGACGGCTGACCCGCGGCTGCGTACCGCCGAACAGCTCGTCTGGCTGGACCGGCTGGACGCCGACCGCGACAATCTGCACGCCGCGCTGCGGCGTTCCTCGGCCGCCGGCGACGCCGGCTCGGCGTTGCGCCTGGTCTCCGCGCTCTCCTTCTACTGGTGGCTGCGCGGGCTGCGCGCCGAGGCCACCGAGCTGGCCCGGCGGGTGCTGAGCGACACCGGCGCCGAGCCGCCGCCGGGACTCACCGAGGAGTACGCCCTCTGCGTGCTCAACGCGACCCTCGGTGGCGCCGAGCCACCCGCGCCACGCTGGGCGAAGTTCATCATGACGCTCACCGAGCCGCCGACCCAGCCGTTCCTGCTCTACCTGTCGGCGATGGCGGTCGGCCCGCCGGACGCCGCACCCGGCGAGGTCGTGGCCCTCAACCACCGGTTGCGGTCGAAGCTCGGCGGTGAACCGTGGAGCCATGCGCTCGGCGGCATCGGCGGCGGCTGGATGCTGATCTTCGCCGGGGCCACGGTGGACGAGGCCGAGCGGGACTTCGCTGCCGCGCTGGCCGGGTTCCGCCGGCTCGGCGAACGCTGGGGCACCATGCTCGCCCTGTCCGGGATGTCGGAGATGGCGATCTGGCGGGGTGATGCGGCCGGCGCGATCGAGCCGATGGACGAGGCGCTGCGGCTCGCCGGGGAACTCGGCTCCACGGTGGACGTCGCCGACCTGCTCCGCGGCCGCGGCGAGGGCCGGATGAGCGCCGGCGACCTGGCCGGCGCCGCCGACGACTTCACCCGCTCCGCCGAACTGGCCCGCGGTTGCGGCGCCCCCGAACTGGTCGCGGCCGCCCTGCTCGGCCTGGGCACGGTGGCCCTGACCCGCAACGATCTGGCCGAGGCGGTCCGCCGCTGCCAGGCGGCTCTGGAGGCGTGCCCGAACGGCTGGTACGGCGCCGACGGGACCCGGATGGCGATCCTGGTGGTGCTGGGCCGGATCGCCGAGGCCACCGGCGACCCGGTGACCGCGGCCGATCGCTACCGGCAGGTGTTCACGGTCCGCACCGGGATGCTCGGCTTCCAGGTGATGGCCGAGGCGATCGACCGGCTGGCCACGCTGACTCTGGCCGACGGCGACGCCGCCGGGGCCGCCACCCTGCTCAGCACGGTCCTGGCCCTGCGCCTGCGGCCCGACATGGAGGGCTCCGAACTGGCCGAGCGGGTCGCCTCCGACGCCCGCGAAAAGCTCGGCCCGGACGCGTACGCCGCCGCCGTGGCCCGCGGCGCCGCCCTGTCCACCGCCGAGGTCTACACCCTTCTGCAGGCACGACCCGGCTGACCGGCGGCCGTCAGCGCGCGGTGCGTGGACGGTCAGTGGGCCGGGCCAGGCTCAGCGCATGACGACGACATCCGCGGTCGTGGCCGAAGGGCTGCGCAAACGCTATCGGGGCGGGAACGGCACCACCGCCCTGGACGGATTCGACCTGCACGCCCCGGCCGGCACCGTCTACGGTCTGCTCGGCCCGAACGGCGCGGGCAAGACGACCGCCGTACGGATCCTGTCCACTCTGCTCAGCTTCGACGCCGGCCGGGCGGAGGTGGCCGGCGCCGACGTCACCCGCCGGCCCGACGTGGTCCGCGACCGGATCGCGCTGACCGGCCAGTACGCCGCGGTCGACGAGATCCTCAGCGGCCGGCAGAACCTGATCCTGTTCGGCCGCCTGCACCACCTGAGTGCCGGGGAGGCCCGCAGCCGCGCCGACGAACTGCTCGAACGCTTCGACCTGGCCGGCGCCGCCGACCGGTCGGCCGGGCAGTACTCCGGTGGCATGCGCCGCCGGCTCGACCTGGCCGCCAGCCTGATCCGCCGCCCGCAGGTGCTCTTCCTCGACGAGCCGACCACCGGGCTGGACCCGCGCAGCCGCAACCAGGTCTGGGACACCGTCCGCGGCCTGGTCGCCGACGGGACGACCGTGCTGCTCACCACCCAGTACCTGGAGGAGGCCGACCAGCTGGCCGGCCGGATCGCGGTGGTGGACGCCGGCCGGGTGGTGGCCGAGGGCACCCCGGGCGAGCTGAAGGCGGCGATCGGCGCGGACCGGCTCGAGGTGGGTGTCCGCGACGCCGACCGGCTCGACGACGCGGCGGCGCTGGTCACCCGGATCACCGGCACGGCGCCGGACGTGGACCGGGATCACCGGCGGCTGCGGGTTCCGGTCGCGGACCGGGTGGCCGCGCTGACCGCGGTGGTGCGCGCGCTGCAGGACGCCGGGATCGCGGTGGCCGACGTCGGCATCCACAGCCCCACCCTCGACGAGGCGTTCCTGCACCTCACCGGCCACACCGCCCAGGCGTCAGCGACGGAGGAGAACCGATGACCACCATCACCGAAACGCCGGTCACCCGTACCGTGGCTTCCCCGGCCCGGCGGCGCCGCGCCTTCCTGGATGCCCGGGTGATGACCGGCCGCTATCTGCGGCACGTGATCCGCGCGCCCGAGGAACTGGTGATCTATTTCAGCCTGCCGATCATGTTCGTGCTGGTCTTCGGGTATGTCTTCGGCAGCGGCATGCAGGTGCCCGGCGGCGGGAGCTACCGGGAGTTCCTGCTCCCCGGCGTCTTCGTGATGACCATGCTGTACGGCATCGGCGCGACCGCCACCGGCATCGCCGCCGACGTCGGGCGCGGTGTGGTGGACCGGTTCCGGTCGATGCCGGTGGCCCGGTCCGCGCTGATGACCGGCCGGGCGATCGCCGACCAGGCGCGCGCCCTGCTGGAGACCACCGTGCTGGTGGCGTGCGGGCTGCTGGTCGGCTGGACGTGGCACCGCGGCATCGGGAACATGCTGGCCGCGGTCGGTCTGCTCCTGCTGCTGCGGCTGGCGCTGAGCTGGGTCGGCATGACGCTCGGGCTGATCGCGCCGAACCCGGACACAGTCGCGACGATCGTCTTCCCGCTGGCGTTCCCGTTGAGCGCGGTCTCGAACATCTTCGTGGCGCCGGAGCTGATGCCCGGCTGGCTGGGCACGATCGCGGCGTGGAACCCGCTGTCCGCGACCACCACGGCGATCCGCGAGCTGTTCGGCAATCCCGGGCTGGCCGGTGACTCCTGGCCGACCGAGCATGCGCTGCTGCTCGCGGTGGCCTGGCCGATCGTGCTGACTGTGATCTTCGCGCCGCTGGCCGTACGCCGCTATCGCAAGCTGGGCAACTGAGGCCGGGCCGGCAGCCTTAGGACAAAAACGCCTAAAACAGCACTAATTGCTTGTTGCCCTGCAAAGATCATTTAACTGATCAACAGCGGGGGTAGGCAGTGCGGAACGACGCGACCGGACCGGTCATCACCAGGCAAGAGACCACGTTCCCGGGCGCACGCCGGGCCGACTTCCCGGCCCGGCCCGCACTGCCCTACTCCCTGCTGCTCACCCCCGCCGGCACCGCCCGCTCCCAGCAGCTCCCGCTCGAACTGGTCCGCCGCGACATCGCCGGCGACCGCCCCGGCGTGCCGCTGATGCTGCGCATCCGGGTCCTCGGCGCCCTCACCGGCGACCCGGTGGCCAGCGCGGTCGTCGACATCCGGCACATCGCCCCCGACAACGGCGAATTCCTGCGCGGCGCGCAGACCACCGACCCCCAGGGGTACGCCGAATTCCGCACGATCCACCCCGGCTGGCTGCCCGGCCAGGCCGTCCAAATCCGCGCCGAGGTCCACCTGGGCGGATACCTCGCCGGCGGCCGCTCGGTCGCACACACCGGCCGGCTGTACTTCCCGGAGGATCTGACCACCCAGGTCACCGCCCTGCCGCCGTACCGGGAGCAGACGACAGCCCGGACCCCGAACGACGACGACCCGGAAGCAACCACCGGCGCGATCCTCAACGCCGTCCCCCGCGACCGCTACGACATCGCCTCCGGCATCCTGGCCGGCATCACGGTCGCGGTGAACTGAAAGGGCCGCGACGCGGGACGATTCCGGGCATCACGATCGCCCCACGCCACGACAATCTCCTGTACTCCCCGGTGGGCACGGCAGGTTCACCGCTTGCGGCCCGATTTCCACCAACCGCCAAAACCGTCGGGGTACGGGCGCCAGCCGCGGACCGACCGACCGGGCCGGCTCGCGGCGGCATCGGCAGAACCCGTCCCCACATACCCATGGCTCCGACAGACTGCCGAATCGGCCGCTGCGCCAAAACCGACAAACAGCCGAATCAAGCGGTATCCGGTCGCTTACCGCGACTTCCTCGCCCGACGCGGTAGGCGGCCCGCAGGCGGTCAGCCACGCAGATAGGCGAGCACGGCCCGGACCCGGCGATGGTCGTCGACGTCCGGCGGGAGGTCCAGCTTGGCGAGCAGGCTCCCGATGTGCTTGGCCACCGCGGCCTCCGTCACCACCAGCTCGCGGGCGATCGCCGTGTTGGAGCGGCCCTGCGCCATCAACCCGAGCACCTCGCGCTCGCGGGCGGTGAGCCGGTGCAGCGGATCCCGCCGCCGGCTGAGCAGCTGCCGGACCACCTCCGGGTCGACCACGGTGCGCCCGGCCGCCACCGCGGTGAGCGCGTCGACGAACTCGGTGACCTCGCCGATCCGGTCCTTCAGCAGGTAGCCGACCCCGGCGGCCCGGCCGGAGTCGAGCAGCTCGGCGGCGTACGTCTGCTCCACATATTGGCTGAGCACCAGCACCGGCAGATCCGGGTCGGCGGCGCGCAACTCGATCGCGGCCTGCAACCCTTCGTCGCTGAAGCCGGGCGGCATCCGTACGTCCGTGACCACGATGTCGGGCCGGTGCTCGGCCACCGCCGCCCGCAGGGCGGAGGCGTCACCGACCGCAGCGACCACCTCGTGCCCGAACCGGCGCAGCATGCCGGCCACGCCCTCGCGCACGATGATGCCGTCCTCGGCGATGACGACGCGCAGGGCCGCGCTCATGACAGCTCGAACGGCACGGGGATCTCCACGCGCACGAGGGTAGGCCCTCCGGCCGGGCTGGACAGCGTCACGGTCCCGTCCAGCACGGAGACCCGGTCGGCTAGCCCGACCAGCCCGGATCCGCCGGCCGGATCGGCGCCGCCGCGGCCGTCGTCGCTGACGTCCAGGACCAGGCGGCCGTCGGTGATCCAGGCGCGGATCGCGGCCCGCTGCGCGCCGCTGTGCTTGGCCACGTTGGTGAGCGCCTCGGCGACCACGAAGTAGGCGGTCACCTCGATCGCCGCCGGCAGCCGCCCGGGCAGCCGGACGTTCAGGTCGACCGGCAGCGGCGCGGTCGACGCCACCTCGCCGATGGCCGCGGCCAGGCCCCGGTCGGTGAGGACCTGCGGATGCACCCCGCGGATCAGCTCCCGCAGGTCGGTGAGGGCCTGTTTGGCCAGATCGTGGGCGGCCGCCACGGAGTCGGCGGCGGGCGTGCCGGGCGGCAGTTCGAGGCGGGCCAGGCCGAGCTGCATGCTGAGCGCGACGAGCCGCTGCTGGGCGCCGTCGTGCAGGTCGCGTTCGATGCGGCGCCGTTCCACCTCGAAGGCGTCGACCAGCCGGGCCCGGGACCGGGTGACCTCGACCAGGCGGGCGTCGGTGTCGTCGGTGCGCGGCGCGAGGATGGCCCGGGCCATCGCGGCGCGGGCCCCGGCCCAGGCGGTGATCGGGTACGCGAGAACGATCGTCAACGGAATCCCGAGCAGGGTGAACCACACCGTGTTCGACAGCGGCTCGTCGCTGATGAAGTACGGCCCGCCGAGCGTGACCGCCACGGCGTACGCCGTCCCGCCCACCACCAGCGCGTCCATCCAGCACAGCACACCCGCCGAGATCATCGCGTAGCCCAGCTCACGCCACGTCGCCTGCTCCCGCAACCGCAGGTTCAGCCAGGCGCGCAGCCCCGCCCGCGGCGGCGGCTGGTGCGGGTCCGGCAGCTCGTCCAGGTCCACCAGCCGCAGCCGCCGCCGCTCCACCCGGGCCACCACGATCCCGGAGAGGACCGTGGCGATGTATCCGGCGAAGCCGACGACCAGCACCGACAGGACGGTTCCGGCAAGCAGCAGCCCGACCACCGCAAGGATGGTCGCCGCACCGATCAGCGCTCCCCCGAGCAGGTACGCCAGCGACCGCCACGGCCAGGCCGAACGCAGGAACACCGTGGGCCGCAGGGTGAGCGCCTCCAAGGCGTTACGAACGGCCATGCCCGGCACGCTACCGGCCACCCTCCCGGCTGTAGGTAGTGCTGGGTATACCCCTGATCGTCGAGTCCGCGTGACTGTGCCCGGCCGCGCCGGGCGGTTGGCTGAGGGGCATGACGATACGAACGACCGCGGCTGTCGAGCTGCATGGGGTGACCAGGCGTTACGGCACCGGGGAGCGGGCGGTGGCCGCGCTGGACGGGGTGGACATCCGGTTCGAGCCGGGCACGTTCACGGCGGTGATGGGGCCGTCCGGGTCGGGCAAGTCGACGCTGCTGCACTGCGCGGCGGGGCTGGACCGGGTCAGCTCGGGCCGGGTGGTGATCGACGGCGTGCCGGTCGAAGGGCTCAGCGAACGGAATTTGACGAAGCTTCGCCGTACCCGGGTGGGTTTCGTCTTCCAGTCCTTCAACCTGGTGCCGGCGCTGACCGCGGCGCAGAACGTGGCGTTGCCGCTGCGCCTGGCCGGGCGGCGCCCGGCGCCGGGCGAGGTGAGCGCGGTGCTCGCCGAGGTGGGCCTGGCCGAGCGGGCCGGGCACCGGCCGTCCGAGCTGTCCGGCGGCCAGCAGCAGCGGGTGGCGATCGCCCGGGCGCTGGTCACCCGGCCGGCGGTGCTCTTCGCCGACGAGCCGACCGGCGCCCTGGACGCCACCTCCGGCAAGGAGGTGCTGCGGCTGCTGCGGGCCGCGGTGGACCGGCACGGCCAGACCATCGTGATGGTGACCCACGACCCGCTCGCCGCGGCGCACGCCGACCGGGTGCTGTTCCTGGCCGACGGCCGGGTGGTCGACGACGTGCAGGGCCCGGTCGACGTGGAGCAGGTCGCCCTGCACACCGCGCGCCTGGAAGCGGTGACCCGATGAGCGCGGCCGTAGCGATGGTGCGGCACCGGTTCGCGAGTTTCGCCGGCACGTTCGTCGCGGTGGCGCTGGGTGTGGCGGTGCTGGCCGGCTCGGCGACCCTGCATCTGAATTCGCAGCCGGTCGCGCCGGCCCGCTACGACGACGCCCCGGTGCTGGTGCAGCCGGCGACGGTCGGCATGAATCAGTACGGCGAGGAGGAACGCCCGCCCTGGACGGCGGCGGACGCGACGAAGCTGGCGGCCCGGCTGGCCGAGCTGCCCGGGGTCGCGGCGGCGGTGCCCGATCCCGCGTTCTACGTGCAGCGCCTGACCGGTGGCCGGGCGACCGGTGACGCGGAAGCGGCCCGCGTCGACGGGCACTCGTGGTCGTCCGCGCAGCTCGGCGGCTACCGGCTGACGGCGGGGCAGGCGCCGGGCAGAACGAGAGAGGTGGCGCTTGCCGGTGTCGCCCCGGGCACGCGGGTCGAGGTGCTGACCGCGGCCGGGCCGGAGTCGTGGACGGTCAGCGGCACTGTGGACGGACCCGGGTTCTACGTGGCGGACTCCGACGCGTTTCGGCGCGCGCCGGGCGTACCCCTCATCGGTCTGACGGTGACCGGTGATGAGGCGCAGGTGGCCGATGCCGCGCGCGCCCTGCTCAGCGGGGCCGGCACGGTCCGGACCGGGGCGGAACGGGACAAGTTGGAGGCCACGCACGTCACCCGGATCCGCTGGATCGGCGCCCAGTTGCTGATCGCGCTGGTCACGCTGAGTGCCTTCGCCACGATCTTCGTGGTCTCCTCGACCTGCGCGCTGAGCGCCGCTCAGCGGCGGCGCGAGCTGGGTCTGCTGCGTGCGGTGGGCGCGACCCCCGGTCAGGTGCGACGGCAGATGTACGCCGAAACCACCCTGATCGCCCTGCTGGGAGGCCTGGTCGGGGCACCGTTGGGCGCGCTGACCGCCCCGCTGCTGGCCGCCCCGATGGTCGACGCCGGTCTGGAGCCGGCCGGGTTCACGGTGACCTGGCAGCCGCTCGCCGTGTTCGGCGCAGCGTTACTCGGCGTGCTGGTCGCGCTCTGCGGCGTCGCCGTGGCAGCCCGCCGCGCGAGCCGGGTCCCGCCGCTGGACGCGCTGCGCGAGGCGGCCGTGGATCCGCGGGCGATGACCGCGTCCCGCTGGGTGTCCGGCCTGCTCGGAACGGCGGCGGGCGGCGCGCTGCTGGTGGCGATGCCGTCGATGCCGCTGGAGGCGCAGACCACCGCCGGGCTGGGCGCCGCGATGCTGCTGCTCAGCGCCGCCACCCTGCTCTCGCCGGTGCTGATCGGCCCGCTGGTGCGGCTGGTGGCCTGGCCGGTGCGCCGGACCGCGATCGGCATGCTGGTCCGCGAGGGCACCCTGACCGGGGTCCGCCGGGTCGCCGCGACGGCCGCTCCGGTGCTGGCCACGGTCGGTCTGACCGTGCTGCTGACCGGCACCATCGCGACCATCGAGGACGCGGCCGGCATCGACGAGGCCGCCGAGTACCCGGCGGCGAACCTGCTGGTTCCGGACGGCACGCCGGGCCTGACCGCGGCCGCGGTGGCCGGGCAGCCGGGCGAGTCGCGGCTGGAGACGCGGGTCCTGATCGCCGATGGTGGGCAGCTCACCAGCTATTACGCGGCCGGTGTGGCCGGCGCCGGGCCGGGTGCGGTCCTGGCCGGGGACACCGCCACCGAGCTGGGCGTCGAGGCCGGCAGCACGCTCGCGGTGCGCTGGCCGGACGGCAGCACGTCACAGACCCCGGTACGCGCCATCGACCGGAAAGCCCCCGCCCCGGTGGTGTTCCCCGCCGACCTGGTCCGCGAACGGGACCCGGCGGCGCTGACCTCGATGGTCGTCCTGGACGGCGACGCGACGGCCGCCCCCGGCGCCACCACCATGACGGTCGCCGAGTTCGTCCGGCAGGAGATCGACGAGGAGGGGCAGCTCGTCGACCTGTTCCTGTGGACGCTGATCGGCCTGACCGCCGGTTACACCGGCATCGCGGTGGCCAACACCCTGCTGATGGCGACCGCCGCGCGACGGGGAGAATTCGGCGCACTCCGGCTCGCCGGTGCCGGAACCGGGCAGGTCCTGCGGGTCGTGTCGGCCGAATCACTGCTGGCCGTGGTGGTCGGCGCCCTGCTCGGCGGGGCGGTCGCCGGTGTCTCGCTGCTCGGCGTGCGGGCCGCCGTCGAATCCGAACTGGACCAGAAGATCGCGCTGGTGATCCCGTGGCCGGCCGCCGTCGCCGTGACCACCGGTTGCGCGGTCGTGGCGGTGGTCGCGGCGGCCGTGCCGGTCCTGCGCCGACGGTGATCGGTAGAGCCCCCCGAAATCTGATCGACATCGGGGGGCTCCGATGACGGCACAAAACCTCTAGGCTGACGCGATCGCTCTCAGCGAATGCTCAGCCAAAGGGGTCGGAAGATGGGGAGTGACACGCGCCGGAGGTGGCTCTGGGCGCTGGTCGCCGTGCAGGCGGTCCTGGTGTTGCCGGTGGTCTACATCTGGCTCGGTCCGGCACAGGACGCCGTGGAGTCCGCTCCGGACGCGAACATCGGGGCCGGGCTCATCGGCCTCTACCTGCTCGCGTTCGGACTGCCGTGGTCGGTCTTCGTCTGCCTGCTCGACAATCAGTACGAGCTGTTCGACAGCGCCGTGGGCGACCTGATCGTCATCGGGCCGGCCCTGCTCAACCTGGCTCTGACCACGGGTTTCCTGTGGTGGAGCGGCCGGCACCCGGTGTCGGAGAGCGACTGGGAGATCGAGGAGTACGACCCGGACTCCGAGGACGCCGAGGAGGAGTCCGACCTCAGGGGCTGACTCAGCCGCCGCGGGTGCCGGCCGGGACGAACCGGTGCGCCGCGCTGAGTGTCCGGGTCGACCAGCGCATCGCGTCCAGGGCCGGGCCGGCCAGGTCGCCCGAGCCCCACTCCCCCGCCTCGTACGCCCGGACCGCTTCCAGCAGCCCGCCGAGCCGCCCGGTGCCGTAGGTCAGCGCGTCCGAGACCTCCACCGCCAGCGGCAGCTGCTCGGTCATCGCGGCCGGGCTCAGCCCCATCAGCCGGGCCATCCCGGTGACCAGCCCGGCCACGAACGCGGCGCCCGGGTCGACGCCGAAGCGGTTCGCCAGGTTCTCGCAGAGCCGGGCCTGGGTGAGCGCGGTGAGCAGCTGCTCCTCCGGCGCCTCGGCCACGTCGTCGACCACCATGAGGGTGGCCCAGCGGCGGATGTGGGTCAGCCCGATCATCATGATCGCCTGGCGGACCGAGGAGATCCGGCTGACCACCCCGGCGGCCACCGAGTTGCTCACCCGCAGCACCCGCATGGCGAGGGCCGGGTCGCTCGCGATGATCGTGGTGATCTTGTCGAGGCGGACGTCCGGGTGCATCAGCGCGGAGACCAACTCGAGGCGGCGCAGCCGGGACGGGGAGAGGCTGGGGGTGCTGAGCACCTGGGGGCGGCTCAGGGCGTACCCCTGGCGCAGCTCCATGCCGTAGCGGTCGGCGATGGCCACCTGCTCGGCCGTCTCCAGCCGCTCGGCGACCAGCTCGAGACCGGGGTACTCACGGCAGGCGCTGACGATCTCGTCGAGCCGGCTCAGGTCGCCGTCGAGCAGGTCGAGCTTGACGTACGAGGCGAGGCCGAGCAGCTGCTCGTGCCCGGAACCCCACACGAAGTCGTCCAGGGCGATCTTGTACCCGGCCTGGGCCAGCGCGGTGATCCCGTCGATCACCTCGTCGTCGACCTCGACCGTCTCCAGGATTTCCAGCACCACCTGCTCGGGCCCGAACGGCAACGGCAGCCGCCCGGTCACGAACTCGCGGGTCAGGTTGATGAAGCACGGACGCCGCCCGGCCACCTCGGCGATGCCGAACTCGGTGAACACGTTGATCATCACGGTGCTGGTCGCATACGTGTCCTGGCGGCCGGACGCGACGTCGTCCATCCGCCCACGGAACAGCAGCTCGTACGCCACGACAGCGCCGCTGGCATCGAAGATCGGCTGGCGGCCCACGTGCACCGCGTCCAACACCGGGATTCCCACGTCGTGGCCATCGGCACCGGACGGGCTCACTTGATGAATCCGGCCGGGAAACAAAGCCGAAACGTAGGCTTCCACCATTACCCGTGGGCGTGTTGGGATGAGACCGCCGCCACAGCTCACCTCGTGAAGGGGAACCACCGGATGCTCAACCTCTCCGTACTGCTGGAGGACAGCGCCCGCCACTACCCGGAGCGCGACGCCGTCGTCTTCGGGCCCCGGCGGCTGACCTACGCACAGGTGAACGCCGCGGCGAACCAGGTGGCCAACCTTCTGGTCGCGCGCGGGATCCAGCCCGGCGACAAGGTGGCGCTCTCCTGTCCCAACCTGCCGTTCTTCCCGATCGTCTACTACGGCATCCTGAAGGCCGGCGCCGTCGTCGTCCCGCTGAACGTGCTGCTCAAGGGCCGCGAGATCGCGTACCACCTGAGGGACTCGCAGGCGAAGGCGTACCTGTGCTTCGAGGGCACCCCGGAACTGCCGATGGGCGCCGAGGGCTTCGCGGGTTTCCACGAGGTCGGCGACTGCGAGCAGTTCTTCCTGATCACCGCCGACCCGGCGGCCGCCTCGCCGATCGAGGGCGCCCAGACGCTGGGTTCGGGCCTGGCCGGGCAGTCGCCGGTCTTCGAGACCGTGCTGCGCGACGAGACCGATGCCGCGGTCATCCTCTACACCAGCGGCACCACCGGGCAGGCCAAGGGCGCCGAGCTGTCCCACTCGAACCTGGTGCTCAACGCGCTGACCTGCAACCGGCTCTTCGGCACCCAGCCGGCCACCGACACCCACCTGCTGGTGCTGCCGCTGTTCCACTCGTTCGGCTCGACGGTCAACATGAACGCGGGCTTCTCCACCGCCGCCACCCTGGTGCTGCTGCCCCGCTTCGACGCGGCGGCCGCGGTGCAGCTGCTGCAGTCGGAGAACGTCACCTTCTTCGCCGGCGTCCCGACCATGTGGTGGGGCCTGCTCAACGCGCTGGGCGAGGGCGTCGACGTGGAGCGGATCGCCGGCAACATGCGGGTCGCGGTCTCCGGCGGCTCCAGCCTGCCCGTGGAGATCATCAAGGCGGTCAAGGAGCGTTTCGGGGTCACCATCCTGGAGGGCTACGGCCTGTCCGAGACCTCGCCGGTGGCCACCTTCAGCGACCCGGACAGCGAGCCGCGTCCCGGCTCGATCGGCGTCCCGATCTGGGGCGTCGAGGTGAAGCTGATCGACCCGGAGTGGAACACGATCGAGGCGTCCGACGAGATCGGCGAGATCGCGATCCGCGGCCACAACATCTTCCGCGGCTACATCGGCCGGCCGGAGGCGACCGCCGAGGTGATCCGCAACGGCTGGTTCCGCACCGGTGACCTGGCCCGCCGCGACAAGGACGGCTTCTACTACATCGTCGACCGGGCCAAGGACATGATCATCCGCGGTGGCTTCAACGTCTACCCGCGGGAGATCGAGGAGGTCCTGATCACCCACGAGGCGGTCTCGCTCGCGGCGGTGATCGGCGTGCCGCACCCCAGCCACGGCGAGGAGATCAAGGCATTCGTGATCCTCAAGCCGGGCGCGCAGGCCACCGAGGACGAGCTGGTGGCCTGGAGCAAGGAGCAGATGGCGGCGTACAAATACCCGCGCGTCGTGAGCATCGTCGAGTCGCTGCCCATGACCGCCACCGGCAAGCTGCTCAAACGCGAACTCAGCTGACCCGTGCGGATTCTCGCCCGGCGGGTCCCGCCGGGCGAGATCGCTTGCGTCCGTAGCGCACAGTGGAACCCAGCACGGTGCCGGCCGAACGGAGGCGAAGTTTGACCATTGCCCTGGCTCAGCGGCCCGCGACCGACCCGCCACCGCGGGTGTCCGTGTTGCGCCGATTCGGGCAGCTGCGCCAGACCTCGCCCGGCCGTCTCCAGCTCCTCCTGGTCACCCTGCTCGTCCTCTCGGTCCTGACCGGCCTGGTCGCCGGCCTGACCGCCACCTCCGCCGCCACCGGCACCGCCGACCTGCGCGACCGGGCCCAGCCGCTGCTGGTCGAGGCGGAGACCGTCTATTCGGCGCTCGCCGACGCGGACACCACGGCCGCGCAGGCGTTCCTCGCCGGCGGCCTGGAGCCGGTCCGGCTCACCGAGCGGTATGAGGCGGATCTCGCCCGGGCCACCACCGCCCTCACCTCGGCCGCCCAGCGCACCCCGGAGGGCAGCGAGGCCGCCTCGGCCGTCCAGGCGCTGGCCGCCGGCACCGCGCGGTATGCGGCGCTGGTCGCCACCGCCCGCGCGGTCAACCGGCAGGGCCTGCCGGTCGGCGCCTCCTACCTGGCCACCGCCTCCGAGCTCAACCGGGAGACGCTGCAACCGCAGGCCAAGGCGCTACTCCAGTTCGCCGAGCGCGAGGTGCGGACGGGTTACGAGGAGGCCCGCAGCTCCTGGTGGCTGATCCTGCTGCTGGTGCTGATCGTGGCCCTGGTGATCGCGCTGCTGCGCACCCAGACCTATCTGAGCGCCACCACCCGGCGCACCTTCAACATCCCGCTGGTCGCCGCGACCGCGCTGACCGCGATGCTGGTGCTCACCTGCTGGGCGGTCTTCTCCAACCAGCGCGACAACCTGGGCTATGCCGAGTCGGACGGCTCCGCCCCGATCGCGGCCCTCACCGACGTGCGGATCCTGGTGCTGCGGGAGCGCGCCGACGAGGCCCTCACCCTGGCCGCCCGTTCCGGCGCCGGCCCGCACGAGGAGGACTTCCAGGCCGCCCGGCAGATGCTCACCTTCGACGACCCGGCGCTCGACGACGTGGGCGAGCTGATGGACCAGGCCCGCGACCAGCACGAACGTTATGTGCAGCTGCACGAGGAGATTCGTGCGAAGGACGACGGCGGCGACTACGACGGCGCGGTGGAGCTGGCGGTCGGCCAGACCACCTCGAGCGCGTTCCAGGTGCTGACCGCGACGATCGACGACGCCATGGCGGATCGCAAAGGAGTCTTCGAGACCCACATCCAGGCAGCCGGGTGGGGCTTCGGCACGCTGATCATCCTGGGCCCGCTGCTCGCCCTGGCGGTCGGCGTGCTCGCGGTGTTCGGTCTGCGCCCCCGGCTGGAGGAGTACCGATGAGGCGTACCCGTCCTGCCCTCGCCCTGCTGGCCGTCACGGCACTGCTGGTCACCGCCGCCTGCGACGGGGTGGCCGACCCGGCGCCCCCGCCCCCGGCGATCGCCGAGGCCACCGCCGCTCCGCCGCCCGCGGCGGCCCCCGACACCGCGTGCAACCCGCGGGCCAGCCTGCGCCCGGTCGGCGCTCTGCCGGCGCCGGCCAGGCTGCCCGCCGGCAGCCAGATGGCGAAGATCCGCCAGAACGGCAAGCTCGTCCTCGGCACCAGCCAGGACACCCTGCTGTTCAGCTCGCGCAACCCGTTCAGCGGCCAGATCGAGGGTTTCGACGTGGATCTGGGCCGGCAGATCGCCGAGGCCATCTTCGGGGACCCGAACAAGCTGCAGATCCGGGTCGTGCCCCGGCCGGAGCGCACCAACTGGGTCCGCGACGGCAAGGTCGACCTGGTGATCAGCACGATGAGCGCGACCTGCGCCCGGTGGAAGGACGTCGACTTCTCCACCGTCTATCTGGAGACCGGCCAGAAGGTGCTGGTCGCCGAGAACTCCCTGGTCAAGAGCATCGACGACCTGGACCGGCAGAAGGTGTGCGCGGCGGCCGGCTCGACCTCGCTGGAGAACATCGCCAAGGAGCCGGGCAAGCCCATCCCGGTCGCCAAGGCCAGCTTCGGCGAGTGCCTGGTCGCCTTTCAGCAGAACGAGGTGGTCGCCATCTCCACCGACGAGACGATCCTGGCCGGCCTCAAGGCCCAGGATCCGTACGCGAAGATCGTCGGTCCCCGCTTCACCCAGGAGCCGTACGCGGTCGCGATCTCGAAGGACCACCCCGAGTTCACCCGCTTCGTCAACCAGGTGCTCGACCGGGCCCGCGCCGACGGCACCTGGGCGGCCATCTACACGAAGTGGCTCGGCACCGCCCCGAAGCCACCGGCGGCCCAGTACCGATGACCGCTCCCCTGACGTCTGCGGACGCGGAACTCGCCCGTCTGGAAGGCGCGGTCGCCGCGATGGCGACAAACCTGGTCGAACTCGACGAGAACCCGGACCGCAAGGAGCTCGGCGCCGCCGCTCTCACCGGCGTGACCGCCACCGCCTGGGCCAACGCCAGCGACGCCCTCGGCCGGCTCTGGCAGGGACACCGGCAGCTCAGCGAGGTGATCGCGCAGGCCCGGGCGCTGCGCGACCGGTGGCGGCTCAGCGACAACGACCGTGCGGAGTACGCACATCAGGTCCTCGGTTCCTCGATCACGCTCTCCACCAGCACCGTCCCGCTCGCCCAGCGCGGCCTGCTCGGCGCCGGCCAGGTCAGCACCACCTGCTCACCGGCCGAGCTGCTGGCCGCGATGGAGGCGTCCTTCGGGACCGCCGTGGATGTGGTGACCCGTGCCGGCGACCGGTGGCGCCGTCTGCTCCCGGCCGCCGCCGACGCCGCGGCCGCGCTCGCCCACGCCCGTCGCGCCGGCGCCGGTGGCCCGCTGCTCGACGAGGCGGACCGGCTGCTCGACGGGTTCACCGGCAGTCTGTCCAGCGATCCGCTCGGCGCCGATCCGGCCGTCGTCGACCGGGTGCGCGCGCTGATCGACCGGGCCGACGCCGAGCGCACCTCGGCCACCGAGCTGCGGGCCTGGCTGGAGCAGCGGTTGCGCGACGCACGGACGCTCACGGCGGAGATCGACGCGGCCCGGCAGTCCGCGGAGGCCGCAGCGCGGGCGGCGGCCGGGCGGTTCCCCGAGCACCGGATCGCGGGGGTACGCGCAGACGACCCGCACACCGATCTCACCGCGATCGAGGCGCTCGCCGCCGCCGGACAGTGGCACCTGATCAGCCCGCGGTTGTCGGTGTGGACCCGGCAGTCACGTGACCTGCTGGCCGCGTTGCGCCAGGCGGCCGCGCGCAACAGCGGGCTGCTCGCCGAGCGCAACGAGCTGCGGGGACGGCTCGACGCGTACCGGGCGAAGGCCCTGCGCCGGGGCCTGGGCGAGGACCCCGGGCTCACCCCGCTCGCCGAGACCGCCCGCGCCGCGCTGTTCGAGGCGCCGTGCGACCTGGACCGGGGCCGGGCGGCGGTCAACGCGTACCAGGACGCGCTCTCGGAACGGATCGCCGCCAGGGAGGCCCGATGAGCGAGCTTGCGAGTGAATCCATAGGCTCAGTCGTTGGCTCATCGCGACGCCGGAGCGCAGCGGAGGTGGCGCCATGAGATGCCTGCGCGACTGTCCCGGCGCCATCGAGGACGGGTACAGCGACACCTGCGGGCTCGCGCCGGCCGCGATCGTCGTGCCCGCGCCTGTCGTACCCGCGGCGGCGGCTGCGAGTGCTCGCGGGCCGCTCTCCTGTGCCCGGGGTGACTGCCCGGGGATGATCGAGGACGGGTACTGCGACACCTGCGGGCTCGCGCCGGCCGCCGGGGTCGTGCCCCGGCCGCGGGCGGCGGCCTCGGCCGTGTCCCGGTCGGCTTCCTCGCGCAGTGGGGCGCTGTCCACGCGTACCGGGGGAAGTGCCCGCACCGGCAGCTCCCGCAGCGCGTCGCGCCGCCGCTTCGGCGGCGGCCTGGTCGAGATCGCGCCGATCACCCAGGCCGACCCGGCCACCGCGGTGATGGCGGTGGCCGAGGTGCCCGAGTCGAAGCGGTACTGCGCCAAGTGCGACAAACCGGTCGGCCGGACCCGCGGTGACCGGCCCGGCCGCACCTCCGGCTTCTGCGCCGCCTGCGGCGAACCGTTCAACTTCACCCCCAAACTCGGCAAGGGCGACCTGGTCGCCGGGCAGTACGAAGTGGTCGGCCCGCTCGCCCACGGCGGCCTGGGCTGGATCTACCTGGCCGTCGACAAGAACGTCTCGGACCGCTGGGTGGTGCTCAAGGGCCTGCTCAACTCCGGCGACGAGGACGCCCTCGCGGCCGCGGTCGCCGAACGCCGGTTCCTGGCCGAGGTGGAACACCCGAACATCGTCAAGATCTACAACTTCGTCGAGCACTCCTCCGGCCCGGACGAGAGCGCCGGCTACATCGTGATGGAGTACGTCGGCGGCAAGTCCCTCAAAGACCTGCTGAAGGAGTCGTCCGGGCCGCTGCCGGTGGAGCAGGCCCTGGCCTACGTCATGGAGATCATGCCGGCCTTCGGCTACCTGCACGACCGGGACCTGATCTTCTGCGACTTCAAGCCGGACAACGTGATCCAGGCCGGCGACCAGATGCGGCTGATCGACCTCGGTGGCGTGGTGCACATCGACGACCAGGAGGCCGCGCTCTACGGCACGGTCGGCTACCAGGCGCCGGAGATGGCCACCGACGGGCCCTCGGTCGCCTCCGACCTGTACACCATCGGCCGGACCCTGGCCGTGCTCACCACCGACTTCCGCGGCTACCAGAGCACCTTCAAGGACAGCCTGCCGGACCGCGGCGAGTTCGACGTCTACCAGCGGCACGAGTCGTTCTACCGGCTGCTGCTGCGGGCCACCCGCATCGACCCGGCGGACCGCTTCGTCGACGCCGCCGAGATGACCGAGCAGATGCTCGGGGTGCTGCGCCAGGTGCTCGCCGCCGGTGGCGAGCCGCGGCCCGCGCCGTCCCGGCTGTTCACCGGCGAGCTGCGCACCGACCTGCGCGACGAGGGTCTGCGCTGGCAGGACCTGCCGACCCCGCTGATCGACCTGACCGACCCGGCCGCCGCGTTCCTGGCCTCGGTCACGGTCACCGACCCGGCCGAGGTCCTCGTGCTGCTCGGCAAGGCCCCGCAGTACACCCTCGAGGTACGCCTGCGGGAGCTGCGCGCGCACATCGATCTGGGCGCCCGCACCGGGCAGTACGAAGACGCCAAGGCGGCCCGTGCCCTGCTCGCCCAGTCGGCCGGGGCGGACTGGCGGGTCGCCTGGTACGACGGGCTGCTCGCCCTCGCGGCCGGTGACACCGCCCAGGCCCGCAGCCGGTTCGACGCGGTCTACGCGGCGCTGCCGGGCGAACTGGCGCCGCAGCTCGCCCTCGCGTTCACCGCCGAGCTGGCCGGCGACGCGAAGACGGCGGCCGGCTACTACGACGTGGTGAGCCGCACCGACCCGGCGTACACCACGGCCGCGGCGGGGCTGGCGCGCTGCCGGCTCGCGACCGGCGACCGGGCCGGGGCGGTGGAGGCCTACAACCGGGTGCCGGGTACGTCGTCGGCGTACCGGGTGTCCCAGGTCGGCGCGGTCCGGGCGCTGGTCCGGGCGCACGACACGGCCGCCGTGGATGTCGATTCGCTCACCTCCGCGGCCGAGTTGATCGAGCGTCTCGAGGTGGAGGCGGCACAACTCGCGGCACTGCGTGCGGAACTGCTCGAACAGGCATTGCGCACACTCGGCGGGGGGACGAAGATTCCGGCGGCGGTGCTCGGCGGCACACGTACCGGGCACGCCGAGGAGCGGGACGTTCGGTTCGCGCTCGAGGCCGCGTACCGGGAGATGGCCCGGGCGGTACCCGGGCCGGAGAAGATCCGCCTGGTCGATTTGGCGAACGCGGCGCGGCCGCGGACGCGGACGTGAGAGAGGCGGGAACCGCGCCGATGATCCTGACCGAGTGCACCGCATGCGCCGACGAGCGCGCGGCCGGGGCGGCGTTCTGCGAGGTGTGCGGGCGGGAGCTGGGCGAGGGCGAACTGGCGGTCACGCTTCCGGCGTCGCCGGGCGCGGCGCCGGGTGACGCCGCCGATGCGGACGCCACGACCGAGCTGCCGGCCTCCACCAGCACGGCGGCCTCCGACAGCGCGGCCGGCAGCGGCGCGGCGGTGGAACGGTCGGCGAAGGACTGGATGGATTGTCCGCACTGCCAGGCCGAACGGGCCGTCGGCGCGGACGGATACTGCGAGGAGTGCGGCATGCTGGCCGGCCGGCCCCGTGATCACCTGGAGGCCGACGGCGGCGCCGTGGCGGCCGCGGTGAGTGACCGCGGGCGGCGGCATCACCGCAACGAGGACGCGATGTGGCTGGCCGTCGGCGCGGCCGCCGCGGACGTGGTGGTCTGCGACGGGGTGTCCGCGTCCTTCGACCCGGACGCCGCCTCGGACATCGCGGCCCGCACGGCGGGCGAGTTGCTTGCAGCGGCGCAGCACCCGGTGACCGGCGACGGGAACGGCGAAGTCACCACGGACCTCAGCGCCGTCGCCGACGAACTGGCGGCCGCCGAGACCACCGTGGTGGCCGACCCGGACAAGACGACCGTGGTCACCGATCCGGACGAGACGACCGTGGTCACCGATCCGGACAAGACGACCGTGGTCAGCGCCGATCCGGACCGGACCGCTGTGCTGCCGGAAACCGGCTCCGGCTCCGGGGACGAGACGGTCGAGCTGACGACTGCCGCCGCGGACGACGACGAGACGCCGGACGGCCCGGCACCGGCGGAATCGGGAAGCGGTGCTCCGGGCGTACCCCGAAATGGCCTGATCGAAGAACCGACCCCGGCCATCGCCATCGCCGGGGTGGTCGCGGCAGCGATCGCCGGCGCCGCAGCGGCCGTCGCCTCGCTCGCGCACACCGGCGATCCGCGCCGCGCCACGTCGAACCCCGCCTGCACCATCGTGGCCGCCGCCGTCCGCGGACCGCACGTCGGCTTCGGCTGGGTGGGCGACAGCCGCGCCTACTGGCTGACCGCCGAGGGACCGGCCGAGCAGCTCACCGAGGACGACTCCTGGGCCCGGCACGTGATCGCGATGGGCGTCGACCCGAAGGTCGCCATGAACGACCCGAAAGCGCACGCGATCACCGCCTGGCTCGGCGCGGACTTCGGCCCGGTGACGCCGCGGGTCGGCGCTTTCACCGTCACCGAACCGGGCTGGCTGGTGCTCTGCAGTGACGGCCTGTGGAACTACCTGCCCGACCCGGCGGCCTTCGCCGACGTGGTCCGGGCCGCCCTGAACGCCTCGAGTGGAACGTCGCCGTTGCTGACGGCCGCCCGGGCGCTGGTCACCTACGCGAACGAAGCCGGAGGCGCCGACAACATCACGGTCGCGCTGGTACCGGTCCGCCCCGCCGACGAGTAAGGAGTCCGTGTGTCCTACACCGCCGAGGCTTTCCAGAACGAGTACCTCGCGCTGGGCGCCAGCGAGGTCAACGCGATCGTGACCGTCACGTCGACCGGCGCCGCGGGTGGCCGCCGCACCTCCGGCGCGACCGAGATCATCATCGTGGACGCCTCCGGGTCGATGCAGGCCGAGGGCCGGATCGGCGCTGCCCGGCAGGCCGCCAAGGCCGCCGTGGAGTGCATCGACGACGGCGTGCACTTCGCGATCATCGCCGGGGTGAGCACCGCGCAGCAGCTCTACCCGGACCCGGGGCAGCTCGCCGTGGCATCCCCGCAGACCCGGGCGGACGCGTCCCGGGCGATCGACCGGCTGCAGCCCGGCGGCGGCACCGCGATGGGCGCCTGGCTGCTGCTCGCCGCGCAGCTGTTCGCGCTGCGGCCGGGCGACATCGCGCACGCCATCCTGCTCACCGACGGTGACAACGGCGAGCGGTACGGCTACCTGGAGAGCGTCCTGGAGACGATCACCGGCAAGTTCACCTGTGACTGCCGGGGTGTCGGCACCAACTGGAAGGTCGCCGAGCTGCGGAAGATCGCCACGGCGTTGCTGGGCACCGTCGACATCGTGGCCAAGCCGCTGGACCTGACCGCGGCGTTCGAGCAGATGATGACCGCCGCGATGGGCAAGACCAGCGCCGACGTGCAGCTGAAGGTCTGGACCCCGGTCAACAGCACGGTCCGGTTCGTCAAGCAGGTCGAACCGCAGGTGGTGGACCTGACCGGCAAGCGGGTCGCGGACGGGGCGAGGGCCGGCCGCTACCCGCTCGGCGCCTGGGGTCAGGAGAGCCGCGACTACCACATCTGTGTGGACGTCACCCCGGGCTCGTCCGGCGACGAGATGCTGGCCGCGCGGGTGTCGGTGGTGGAGGGTGACACCGTGCACGCGCAGTCCCTGGTCCGGGCGGTGTGGACCGACGACACCGCGCTGTCCACCCGGATCAACCGGCAGGTCGCGCACTACACCGGGCAGGCGGAGCTGGCCGAGGTGATCCAGGCCGGGCTGGCGGCGCGGGAGGCCGGCGACGACCGGACCGCGACGCTGAAGTTCGGCCGGGCCGCGCAGATCGCCCATGACAGCGGCAACGCGGCCACCGAGGAGCTGCTCGCCAAGGTGGTCGAGATCGAGGACGCGGCGACCGGCACGGTCCGGATGCGGCGCAAGGTCAGCGCGGAGGACGAGATGGCCCTGGACACCCGGTCGACCAAGACGGTGCGGGTGGGGCGGGCGCAGTGAGCGCGTACGTCTGCCCGAAGGGCCACACCTCGACGGAGAGCGACTTCTGCGACACGTGCGGGGCGCGGATCTCCTCTTTTTCTTCGCCGGAGCCCGCCCCGGTGGAGAAGAGTGGGCCGGCCTGCCCGCACTGTGGCGCGCCCCGCAGCGGCAGCGCCCGGTTCTGCGAGGACTGCGGCTTCGACCACCACACCGGCCAGATCCCGCAGCTCACCGTTCCTCTGCCGGGGCCGCCACCGGGCGACTGGACGGCGACGGTGTTCGCCGACCGCGCCTACTTCGAGCTGAACGATGCCGACGGGGTCGAGTTCCCGGCAGACCCGCCGACGCGCACGATCGTCCTGCCGCCGCCGCAGGTGCGGATCGGCCGCAAGAGCTCGTCGAAGGGCACGGTGCCGGAACTCGACCTGTCCGCTCCCCCGGCCGATCCGGGGGTGTCGCACAACCACGCCCTGCTCACGCTGAACATCGACGGGGCATGGCTGGTCTCCGACCTGGGTTCGACGAACGGGACTTACATCAACGACGAGGACCGGCCGCTGGGTGCCGGCCAGTCCCGTACGTTGAAGGATGGTGATCAGGTGCACGTCGGCGTCTGGACCACCATCACCCTCCACGCGCCGCCGGGTCAGCCGACCCAGGCGTAGGTCTGCGGCGCGACCGTGACCGTGGTGGCGAAGTTCGCGTTCACGGTCGCCGCCTCACGGCTGCTCGGGTTCGGGTTCCGGCAGCTCACCGGCGCGCTGCTGCCGGACATCAGGTCGGTGCAGAGGCCGGTGCGCCGGTCCGGCAGCCCGAGCAGGTGGCCGAACTCGTGCGCGGCGATCCGCGGCTGGTAGTAGCCCTGGTTGACGGCGGTCCGGCCCATCCACCAGCGGCCGTTGCCGAGCGAGGTGGTCTGCGCGCGGGGCCAGCCGTTGTCGGCGTACACCCGGATGTTCGGGGTCCGCCCGGCCGGGACCGGCTCGAGCCGGACGTTGGTGACCCGGCTGTTCCAGATCTGGGCGCCCTGGTGCACGACCGAGACGAATTCCTGGGCCTGGCTGGCGTCGTAGTAGAGGATGCGGGGCGCCGCGGCGGCCGGGGTGGCGCTGATCACCTGGACGCCGGCGAGGGCCGCGACGGCACAGAGGGCGGCCAGGACTCTACGCAGAATCATCGATCCTTCTCCTTGGGGGAAGACGGGGAACCTGCACCAGACCCTAGGAAATGCAATGATCCTTATCGATGGTTAAGGCCATACCGTTTGCCGCCTCCATCGCGGGTGATGGCCGCCGTCGATGTGCTTTCATGGCGCGGTGATCACCGGATTCGGGTCCCGCGTCCGGGCGCTGCGGCAGGCCGCCGGGCTGACCCTGGAACAGCTCGCCGAGGCCTCGGGCGTCAGCGACCGGGCGATCAGCGACATGGAACGCGGGCACAGCCGGGCGCCTGAGACGCGTACGCTCACCGCCCTCGCCGCCGCCCTCGGCCTGGACCCGGAGCAGGCCGCCGACCTGGAGCGGCTGGCCGCCGAACACCGCGCCCGCGGCTCGGCCGGCCGTCCCCGCCTGTGCGACCTGCCCCGCCCGGTCAACGACTTCGTGGGCCGCTCGGACGAGATCGACGTGGCGATGCGCCACGCGGCGGGCGGGACCGGGCCGGCGCCGGTGATCGTCGTGCACGGCCAGGCCGGGCTGGGCAAGACCGCGTTCGCCGTACACCTGGCCGGCCGCCTGCCGGACCGGTTTCCCGACGGCCGGTTCTACCTGGATCTGCGCGGCACCGACGCCGAACCGCTGGACACCGGCGAGGCCCTGGTCCGCCTGCTGCGGGCCCTGGAGGTGAGCCCGCGCCGGATCGCCGAGTCGAACGAGGAACGCTCCAGCCAGCTACGAGCGGTGCTGCGCGACCGGCGCTGCCTGCTGGTGCTCGACAATGCGGGCAGCGAGGCCCAGCTGCGCCCGCTGCTGCCCGCGGACGGCCCCGGAGTCACGATCGTGACGAGCCGGCGCGTGCTGGGCGGCCTGGAGGGCGTGCTGCGCATCGGGCTGGAACCGCTGAGCGCGGACGAGTCGGCCACGCTGCTGCGATCGATCGCGGTGCAGGCAGCCGACCCGGTCGCGGCCGGCGAGGTCGGCGCGGTGTCCCGGCTCTGCGGGCACCTGCCGCTCGCCCTGCGGATCGCCGGGACCCGGCTGGCCACCCGCCCGGCCTGGACGGTCGCCCACCTGCTGACCCGGCTGGCCGACGCCGACCGCAGGCTCGCCGCCCTCACCGTCGGCGACACCGGGGTGGCCGCCGCCTTCGCGCTGTCCCACGCGCAACTCGCCGAACCGGCCCGCGCCCTGTTCCGGCGGCTGGCGCACGTGCCCGGCGTCTCGTTCTCCGCGGAGATCGCGGCGGTGCTCGCCGAGATCGACCCGGCGGACGCCGGCGCCGGCCTGGATGACCTGGTCGAGCTGGGACTGCTGGAGCCGGAGGGCGCCGACCGCTACCGGTTCCACGACCTGATCCGGCTGTTCGCCGCCGAACGCCTGCGGATCGAGGAGCCGGCCGGCACCCGTACCGTGACGGCCCGCCGGTTGAGCGTCTGGCTGCTGGAGACGGCGATCGTGGCCGGCCGGTGGTTCGAACCCGGATACGGCGCGCCGCAGGGCTGGACCGGGCTGGTGCCGCTGGCCACCGCGGACGAGGCGGAGGCCTGGCTGCGCGCCGAGACGGACAACTGGCTCGGCGCCCTGCGCTCCGCGACCGACGACCAGCTCGTCGTCGACGTCGCCGAAGCCATGCACTGGTTCTCCGACAAGCTGGTCTTCTGGTCCGGCTGGTACGAGGTGTACGGCCTGTCCCGGGCCGCCGCGGCCCGGCTGCCCGACCGCGGTCAGGAGGTCACCCACCTCAACTACCTCGCGTGGGCGGCCACGCACGGCGCTCGCCGGCCCGAGGAGGGCGCCGAGATCGCCATGAGCGCGTACCGGCTCGCCGTCGAGATCGGCGACCGCAAGGAACAGGCGTGGGCGCTCACCTACGCCGGGACGTCCTGGCGGTTCGCGGAACGCTACGAGCAGGCGCTCGACGCCTATCTGCGGGCGCAGAGCCTGTCCGACGAGATCGGCGACCACAACCACTACGTGCAGCACTTCCAGGGCATCGGGCTGCTGCTGGCGAGCATGGGACGCCGGGAGGAGGCGCTGGCGATGTACCGGCGGACACTGGTGGAGCTGGACCGGCGGCCGGTCGACCGGAGTCCCGCGATGTCGGCCCGTACCGGTGCGCACACCTTCGCCGCGGAGGTCCTGGCCGACCTGGGGCGCTGGCCGGAGGCGTACCGGGAGGCCCAGCTGGCGCTCCCGCTCGCCCGAGAGTTCACCGACACCAGCATGCTGGGCCAGGTGCACCTGACCCTGGGCCGTGCCCGGGCCGCCCTGGGCGACCCCGCCGAGGCCCGCACCGACCTGGAACAGGCACTTCACCTGCTCGAGGACGGAGTCTTCGCCAAGGGCGTCGCGCTGGCCCGCCGGGAGCTGGCCGCACTCGGCAGTTCTGCGTAATTTCCTGCGTGGTCCGGGCCCGCCCGCGTTGCTTGGATGATCTTCATGAGTTACATCAAGACCCCTGACGGCACCGACATCTTCTACAAGGACTGGGGCACCGGCCGACCGGTCGTGCTCAGCCACGGGTGGCCGCTCAACTCCGACAGCTGGGAGTCGCAGCAGCTGTTCCTGGCCTCCCACGGCTACCGGGTCATCGCGCACGACCGGCGCGGGCACGGCCGGTCCACCCAAACCTGGCACGGCAACGAGATGGACACGTACGCCGCCGACCTGGCCTTCCTGATCGACAGCCTGGACCTGCGGGACGCCACGCTGATCGGGTTCTCCACCGGTGGCGGCGAGATCAGCCGCTACATCGGCAACTACGGCACCGCGCGCGTCGCTCAGGCCGTGCTGGTCTCCGCCGTACCGCCGCTGATGCTGCAGACCGACGACAACCCGGGCGGCCTGCCGCTGTCCGTGTTCGACGGCATCCGTGAGGGCTCGCTGAAGGACCGCTCCCAGCTGTACCGGGACTTCGCCGACGGCCCGTTCTTCGGCAACAACCGGCCCGGCGCGAACGTCTCGCAGGGCATGCGGGACGCGTTCTGGCTGCAGGGCATGGCCGCCGGGCACCGCAACACGTACGAATGCATCGCCGCCTTCTCGGCCACCGACTTCCGCGACGACCTCGCGAAGTTCGACATCCCGACCCTGGTCGTGCACGGCGACGATGACCAGGTCGTGCCGTTCGAGGTCGGCGGCAAGGCGTCCGCCGCGCTGGTCAAGGGCGCCGAGCTGATCGTCTACCCGGGTGCGCCGCACGGCATCACCGACACCCACAAGGATCAGCTCAACAGCGACCTGCTGGCGTTCCTGAACAGCTACGCCGCGTGAGAGAAACCCCGGGGCGTCGGGGGGCGCCCCGGGGTTACACTCGCCGCACCTTCGAGCCCTTCGACGCAGGGAGTGCACATGCGCCTCGACATGGACATGGTCTCCGCTTCGCGGCGGCGGGAGCACAGCGCGTACTGATGCTTCTCGCCGCGGAGCGGTCCACGACGACCGTTTCCGTTCCTGGCTCGAGGAGCTCTTTTGCGTACCCTTCTCGGCCCGCGCCTCGGCGTGGGCTTCAACCGTCTGTGGACCGCGTCGGCGGTCTCCAACCTGGGCGACGGGGTCACCATGGTGGCCGGCCCGCTGCTGCTCGTCTCGGTCACCAGCAGCCCCGCCCTGATCGCCGGCGGCGCCATCGCCGGCCAACTCCCCTGGCTGCTGTTCGGCCTGATCAGCGGCGCCTACGTGGACCGCCTGGACCGCCGCCGCCTGATCATCGTGGTCAACCTGATCCGCGCGGTCGTGCTGACCGTCCTCACCGCCGCGATCGCCACCGGGCACGCCACGGTCCCACTGATCTACGCGGTGATCTTCGTCCTGGGCTGCGCCGAGACGGCCGCCGACACCGCCGCCGGCGCCCTGCTCCCGGCGGTGGTGGCCCCACAACACCTGGACCGGGCGAACGCCCGCCTCGGCGCCACCTTCACCGTGATCAACCAGTTCGCGGCGAAGCCGTTCGGCGCCTGGCTCTACGGCATAGCCGCAGCCGTACCGTTCGGCCTGGACGCGCTGACCTTCGTGATAGCCGCGGCCTTGGTGGCAACCCTGCCTTTGTCTAGGCCGGCAGTCACATCTGAAACGCCGGCACCCCGGCGCAGCCTGCGCGCCGAGATCAGCGAGGGCCTGCAATGGCTGTGGAGGCATCCCGTGTTGCGCGCCACGGCCGTAGCGATGGGCCTCAGCAACATCGTCTTCTGCGCCGCCTTCGCGATCTTCGTCCTCTATGCGCGCGACCGGCTCGGCCTCTCCGCCGTCGGCTACGGCTTCCTGCTGACCGCTTTCGCGGCGGGCGGCCTGATCGGCTCCCTGGTCGCCGTCCCGCTCACCAGACGGTTCGGCGCCACCGCGATCCTCCGCGCCGACCTGATCGTCGAATCCGCGGTCCACGCCACCCTGGCCTGGACCACCTCCCCATGGATCGCGGCCGGCGCACTGGTCCTGTTCAGCACCCACGGCATGATGTGGGGCATCACCGTGGCCACCCTGCGGCAACGCGTCGTCCCACCCCACCTGCTGGGCCGGGTGGGCAGTGTCTACGCCCTACTGGAATCCGGCGGCGCCGCGGCCATCGGTTCGCTGATCGGCGGTCTGCTGGCCGGCGTCTGGGGCTTGACCACACCTTTCTGGCTGGCCTCCGCCGCCATGGCGGCGATCGCCGTCGGAGCTTGGCGCCCGCTCCGGCACGCCACAACCCTGACAAACCACTCACGGTACGCGTAACGCAGTCCCGCCGAATCGTCCCGTCCCCGCTCTACGACGCGGCCACGTGCCTGGTCCCGGCCCCCAAAGCGCCCGCCGGGCTCAAGCACGTGGCCGGCCTACCCCTTCACCCCATCCCAGCTGACACTCACCGCTGCTTCCCGCGCTGCTAGACAACCCTCCCGGTCAGCCACCCCGCCCGAGCTGACGCTCACCGCTGCCTCCCGCGCTGCTAGACAACCCTCCCGGTCAGCCACCCCACCCGAGCTGACGCTCAGCGCTGCCTCCCGCGCTGCTAGACAACCCTCCCGGTCAGCCACCCCGCCCGAGCTGACACTCACCGCTGCCTCCCACGGCGTTGGGGTGCAGGGCACGACCGGGCTGGGCTTCGTGAAGGAGCCCTTACCTGCTGGCGGGCGCGGTGCGGAAAAGGTCGAGCGCGGCGTCGCGGAGTTCGGCGTTGGCGGCGAAGAGCGAAGGACCGGCGCCGGGCCGGGTGCGGCCGTCGAGACCGCGGTAGTGGCCGCCGGCCTCGCCGATGATCAGCGACGTGGCGGCGAAGTCCCAGACATGGCCACAGGTCTGCACGGCCACGTCCAGGTCACCGCGGGCGATCATCAACGGTGGGTGCAGCGGCCAGGGCTGTTCGTCGGCGGCGGCGATCAGTGGTTCGGCGACTTCGCGGGCCCAGTCCGGTACCACGCCGAGGCGACTGCCTGCCAGCTCCCGCCGGGCATCGGCCGCCACGTGGATCCGGGTCTCGTCGTAGATGTTCCCGTCCTGGAAGCGCGCCTCGTAGGCCCCGGCGCCCCGCGACGCCCACCACAGACGACCGAGCGCCGGCACCACCGCGACGCCCACCGTGATCTCGCCCTGTTCCTCCAGAGCCACCAGCACCAGCCAGCGCGTGTCGCCCGCCACGAACAGCGCCGTCCCGTCGATCGGATCGATGATCCAGCGCCGCTCGCCCGTCCCCGCGGTCTGGCCTTCCTCTTCACCGAGGATGGCGTCCGCCGGCCGGGCCGCCGTCAGCACTTCCCGGATGGTCGCCTCGACCGCACGGTCCGCCCGCGTCACGACCGAGCCGTCCGCCTTGACCTCGCGGGGCAGGTCCGCGAGGGCAGCGAAGTGCCGCATCGCCTCCGCCGCACCAGCGAGCGCCGCATCCCGGGCCAACTCCAAGTCCCGGGCCTGCGCTGGGTCGCTGGGGTCTGCCTCGTTCCTAGGCGGCGTCGCTTCTTCCGCGGACGCTGCTTGAGTGGCCGGCGACGGATCAGCGTTCATGATCTCCATCCTGCCGGGCGGTCCTTGCCGGCACGGACGGGTGTCGGAAAAACGTCGTACCAAGATTGCGGGACAGCGAGGTCGCCTTCGGACATTCCGCACGCGTAGGGTGCGATCATGCATCGCAGCCGCGTTTTCGGACTGTTCATCGACACGCCGGTCGCTGAGGCGGACGCCGCCGCGAAGTTCTGGTCGGCGGCGCTCGGTGCGCCTGCTGAGGCGGTTCCGGGCGAGGAGGAGTTCGTCAAGCTACACGACGCCGTGCCCGGTTTCAGCGTGGACGTGCAGGCGATCGACGGCGCCGCCCGCTTCCACCTGGACATCGAGACCGACGACGTGCAGGCCGAACTGGCCCGCCTGGTCAGCCTGGGCGCGGTGGTGGAGGTGGAGCACGACGGCTTCACGACGTTGCGCGCCCCCGGCGGCCACCTGGTCTGCGTGGTGCCGGTGCAGAGCGACCAGGCCCTCTTCGACGCCGATCACCGCACCTGGCCCTGAGGCGACCAGGCCCGGCCGGCGCACACCGCTCGTTCTGAGCCGCGGGGATCAGCACATGAAGCCGGCTGGTCAGCTGTCGAGGTGGAACAGGTCGGCGGCCCGGGTCGCGCGCAGCAACCAGCGCAGATGCGGCTGCGGGCCGTGCAGGTGGCAGGTGGCCTGCCGGGCCTCGGCCACCCGCCGGGCCGCGACCAGCATGCGCAGGCCGGCCGCGTCGCAGAAGTCCACGCCGGCCAAATCGATGTGGATCTGCCGGACCGGTATGCCGAGCCCGATCAAATCGTGCACCTGGGCCAGGTCGTAGAGCTGGCTCTGCAGCGCGCTGACCGACATGGCGTCGAGGCTGCCCTGCAGCGTGATCAGCAGCCGGTCGCCGTCGCGGGAGCCGGCTATCCGGGTGCCGAGGGGGCGGGCGCCGCTCATATCGGTACCTCCGGCCGGTCTCGGATGATCGCCCACACCAGTTTGCCGTTGCGGGCCGGGAGCGCACCCCACGCCGACGCCGCCGCGCCGACGATGCGCAGGCCCAGGCCGCGGCCGGTGAGGGACGGGCCGAGCGGGCCGGGGACCGGGTCGCGCAGCCGGGGCAGCATCAGGTCACCGTCGTAGACGGCCAGGTGCAGGGCGGTGCCCGAGCCGCGCGTCGACACGATCACCTCGATGTCGGTGCCGGCGTGCTCGGCGGCGTTGACCACCAGTTCGGAAACGACGAGCCGGCCCCGCTGGCACAGGTGCGGCAGGTCCCAGCCGTCGCAGGCGTCGTTGATCAGCAAGCGGGCCGAGATCGCGCCGGCCGGGTCCGGCGGGAGCGCCAGGTGCATCCGGTCGTGCGGGGCCCGGCGGCCGGCCAGGGCGGAGCGGGCCTGGGCGATCGTCGCGTACAGGACCAGCCAGTCACGGGCGCCGAGCCGGCTCAGGCGCCGGGCCAGCGGTGTGTTCGCCCGGGCGCAGAGCGCGATCGACACCGGCGGCTGCATGGCGGCCGCCTGCGCGCAGGCGGTCAGCCACAGCGGCGCGCTGACCGCCTGCGGATCGCCGAGGTCGTGCAGGTCGACGATCAGGCCGGTGGGGTGCTCGGCCAGGCATTTGTCCAGCACGGTACGCGCTTGCGCGGACAACGCCCGGTCCCACCGGCCCCAGACGGAGAACTCGATCACCGCTGTGTCGGCGTCGATGACGGCCAGGACCGAGTCGGCCAGTGCGTCGCCGGAGCAACCGATCAGATGCGGTGAGCCCGCGGCCATGATCCTCTTCTCCCGGCAAGTCGCAATGAGCGACATCTATAGCTGCCGCCCGCAATTCTTGATTTGTCCGGAAGATCTCGTCAACGGAGATTCACCATCCGCGACGCGGGAAAGCCGTCTCCCATGGCATCAAAGGTGGCCGCCTCGAGCGAATGGACCGATGAGACCGGCATCCGGCAGCCGGGCGGCGAGGTGCACGCCTGGCATCCCGGCACCAACCAGACCGTGTGTGGCCTGGCCCTGAGCCGGACCAGGCTGCGGCGCTTCCCGCACGTGCCGTTCGACTTCCGGGCCAGCGACGTGCTCACCGCCGCGGACCAGATCGGCCACATCTGCCCGCGATGCGTCGCCGCCACCACACGCCGCGGCGAACGCCGCTGGACCCGCACGTCACCCCGGCCCTGAAAGACGACCAGGAGAGCAGGCCAGGAGAGCAGGCCAGGAGAGCAGGCCAGGAGAGCACGCCAGGAGAGCAGGCCGGAGACTCACACGCCACCCTGCAGTGCCAGCACCCCCCGGTTGACAGCCTTGACCGCCTTGCGAGCGGTCTCCTTGACACTGGGTGAAGCCGCCGAAGCCTCCCGGATCTGCCCGAGCAGGTCGAGGACCTGCCGGGCCCACCGCACGAAGTCACCCGCCGGCATCTCAGCGTCATACTGATTGCCGCTGGCCAGCACCCGGGCAAGCGGTTCCCCGCGTGCCCACCGGTACATCGGCCAGACGAAGCCCGGGTCCGGCTCGCGGGTCAGCGACAACCCGTGCTGGCTCTCGTCGGCTGCGATCTCGCCCCAGAGCTTGGCGCAGGAGTCCACCGCTGCGGTGATCGCGCCCTTCGGCACCGAGGCGCGGTCGTCACCCTCGCGGCGCGACTCATACAGCACCATGGACACCGCGGCGGCCAGCTCCTCGGGCGCCAAACCGTCCCAGACGCCCTGCCGCAGGCACTCGGCGACCAGCAGATCCGCCTCGGACCAGATCCGGCCGAGCATCCGGCCGGCCTCGGTGACCTCGCCGTCGGAGGAGAGATAGCCGCGGGCGCTCAGCACCGCGCAGACCTGGTCGAAGGTCCGCGCCAGCGACCCGGTCCGCCCGGCCACCTTGTCGCGCAGGGCATCGGTGTCGCGCTGCAGCCGGTGCCGCCGCTCGGCCCAGCGGGCGTGCTCCTCCCGGTCCGGGCAGGCGTGGCAGGGGTGCTGCCGCAGCTGCACCTTGAGCAGCGCGACCTGGGCGTCCTCCCCCGGCGCGACCCGGCCACGGCTGCGCCGCCGGTCGGGGTGGCGGTCCAGCCCGGTCGCGCTGACCTGGGCGGCCAGGTCGCGGCGGGCGCCCGGCGAGCGGTGGTTGAAGTTCTTCGGGACGCGCACGCGGGCCAGCACCTCGACCTCGCTGCTGAACTCGCCGGGGCCGACCCGCCCGGCCCAGCGGTCCTGGGTGAGGACGAGCGGCCGGGGCTCGCCGAACCCGTGGGCGGACGGCTCGATGACCACGGCCAGCCCGGCCCGGCGGCCCTGCGGCACCCGGATCACGTCACCGACGCGCAGTTTCTCCAGGGAGTCGACGGCGGCCGAGCGGCGCTGCGCCACGCCCTGCCGGGCCAGCGACTTCTCCCGGTCGGCGATGGCCACGCGGATCCCGAAATACTCATCGAAGTCGCCGTGGTGGCAGGCGGCGTCCTCCCCGTACGTCTGCATGGTTTCGACGTTGCGCTGCACCTGCCGGGCCAGCCCGACCACCGACCGGTCCGCCTGGAACTGGGCGAACGACGACTCGAGCAGCTCGCGGGATTTCTCCGCGCCGACGCTGCCGACCAGGTTGACCGCCATGTTGTAGGACGGCCGGAACGAGGAGCGCAACGGGTAGGTGCGCGTGCTGGCCAGCCCGGCCACGTGCCGTGGGTCCACGTCGGGGCTCCAGAGCACCACGGCGTGTCCCTCGACGTCGATGCCGCGGCGCCCGGCCCGGCCGGTGAGCTGCGTGTACTCCCCCGGGGTGAGGTCGACGTGCGCCTCGCCGTTGTATTTGACCAGCCGCTCGAGGACCACGCAGCGGGCCGGCATGTTGATGCCCAGCGCCAGGGTCTCGGTGGCGAAGACCGCCTTGACCAGCCCCTGCACGAAACACTCCTCGACCGCCTCCTTGAAGGCGGGCAGCATGCCGGCGTGGTGCGCGGCGACCCCGCGCTCCAGCCCGTCGAGCCACTCCCAGTAGCCCAGCACCGACAGGTCCTCGGACGGGATCGTCGCCACCTTGGCCGACACGATGCGGCGGATCTCGGCGCGCTCGTCGGGACCGGTCAGGCGCAGCCCGGCGGCCAGGCACTGCTGCACGGCGGCGTCGCAGCCGGCCCGGCTGAAGATGAACAGGATGGCCGGCAGCAGCCCGGCCCGCTCGAGCCGGTCCACCACCTCGGCCCGGGGTGGTGGCGTCCACCGGCGGCCGCGCCCACCGCCGCCGCGGCCGATGGCCCGGTCGGTGAACTCGAGCCGGCGCTCCATCTCCCGCGTGTAGCGCAGCAGCTCGGGGTGCACGTCGTGTTTCTTGGCCGCGTCGGCGTCGTGGAACAGGTCGAACATCCGCTTGCCGACGAGCATGTGCTGCCAGAGCGGCACGGGCCGGTGCTCGCTGACCACCACCTCGGTCTCACCGCGGACGGTGACCAGCCAGTCGGCGAACTCCTCGTAGTTGCTCACGGTGGCCGACAGCGACACCAGGGTCACCGACGCCGGCAGGTGGATGATCACCTCTTCCCAGACCGCGCCGCGGAACCGGTCGGCGAGGTAGTGCACCTCGTCCATCACCACGTAGGCCAGGCCGCGCAACTGGTCGGAGCCGGAGTAGAGCATGTTGCGCAGCACCTCGGTGGTCATCACCACCACCGGGGCATCGCCGTTGATCGCGTTGTCGCCGGTGAGCAGGCCGACCTTGTCGGCGCCGTAGCGCTCCACCAGGTCGTGATACTTCTGGTTGGAGAGCGCCTTGATCGGGGTGGTGTAGAAGCACTTGCGCTCGCCCGAGCGCAGCGCCAGGTGCACCGCGAACTCGCCGACCACGGTCTTGCCGGCGCCGGTCGGCGCGCAGACCAGCACGCCACTGCCCCGCTCCACGACCTGGCAGGCCTCGCGCTGGAAGTCGTCGAGGTCGAAGCCGACGTCGAGCATGAAATCCTCGAGCGCCGGGAATTGCGCGACCCGCGCCGCCCGCCGCTTGGATTCCGCATACCTTTCGGCGGGACTCGTCATGACCACCAGGCTAGTTCGTGGATATGACAGTTTGCGACACGGTGGTGGCCGTCGGGCGGGTCGGGCCGGATAGGTATGGTGCAACGCGTGCCGGATGCGATCGAACCGACGGAACACCCTCCCCATCCCGTGCGTCCGGTCGAGGCGGTGCTGTTCGACTTCCACGGCACGCTCGCGCAGGTGGAGGACCCGCTGACCTGGGTGGTCGCCGCAGCAGCGGCCTGCGGCGCGGAACTCGACCGGGGCAAGGCGACGATCCTCGCGGACCGGCTGCTGACCGCCGGGCGGGCCGGTGGCCCGCTGCCGCACCGGGTGCCGCCGCATCTGGCCGAGCACTGGGCGGACCGTGATCTGTACGCCCACAGCCACCGGGCCGCCTACACCGGCCTGGCCCAGACCGTGCACACCGACGTCGAGGGCCTGGCCGACGCCCTGTACGACCGGCTGCTCACCCCGGACGGCTGGCTCCCCTACCCCGACACCGAGCCCACCCTGCGCAAACTCCACGACGCGGGGATCAAGGTGGCGGTGGTCAGCAACATCGGCTTCGACATCCGGCCGCTCTTCGCCTCATGGGGGCTGAACGAGCTCGTCGACGCGTACGCGCTCAGTTTCGAGATCGGCCGCACCAAGCCGGACCCGGCCATCTTCCTGCGGGCCTGCGGCATGCTGGCCGTCGACCCGGCGCGCACCCTGATGGTCGGTGACACCCCGGCCGATGCCGGCGCGGTCCGCGCCGGCTGCGCCGCCCTGGTCCTGCCGGCCGCCGAGCCGGGCCGCAACAACGGCCTCGGCGCCACGCTGGCCCTGGCCGGCTGTGCCGCGTAACGGCAGGACGAGCAACGGCAAGGCGCCCAACCGTCAGGCGTAGCAGTCCAGGACCGTGCCGCGCCGGCCACGCTTGGCCGCTGCCTCTCCGGCGGCCTGCTTGTCCACGGCCTCGGGGTTGGTAGCCGCCTCCGCCATCGCCTTGAACGCCTGCCGCGCGCTGCCGAAGACCGACGACGCCATGGAAGCCATCGAGGAGTTGCTGCCGATCGTGTTGGTCATGCCAGACACGTTCGGCCCGTTCCGGAAAAACTGACCCCGCAATCAGCGCAGCAACCGGACCGCACCCGGAACGCAGGTCACCTCGAGCGGCAGCGGGCCGAGTCGCTCCCCGTCCGCGTACCCGATGATCCCCTCGGCCTCGATCGTCACCTGCCGTGCCCGCAGCACCGTGACCCGCGGATCGGTGACGTGCGTGCCGTGCCGTAACCGCGGCTTGAGCCGGGTCAGATGCATCCGCCCGAGCGGCGCCGCGAAGATCACGTCGAGCAGCCCGTCCGTCGGATCAGCGTCCGGCAGAATCCGCATCCCCCCGCCGTAACTGGGACAATTACCCACGGCGACGATCTCCGCGGGGAAGCTGTGCCGCACCCCGTCCGCATGCACCACGTAACCTCGCGCCCGCAGCCGCGCCAGCTCCAGCATGATCGCCAGGTCGTAGCGGCGCGGCCCCTTGGGCCGCCGCATCCGGTTGGCCCGCTCGTTGACCAGGGCGTCGAAGCCCGCCGCCAGGACCGCACAGAACCAGCGCCGCTCGCCCTGGGCACTTTCGGTCCGGGCCAGATCAAAACGGTGGTCCCGTCCGGCACGAAGCGCCTCGCTGATCACCTCCGCGGCACGCATCGGATCGTGGGGTACGCCCACCGCGCTCGCGAAATCGTTCCCGGTGCCCGCCGGCACGACCCCGAACCCGACCGCCCGACCGGCGACGGCCTGCAACGCCCGGTGCACCGTGCCGTCCCCGCCCACCGCGACCACCGCCGCCGCGCCGTCCTCGACCGCCCGATGGCAGGCCGTCTCCGCCTGCTCGCCGGTGTCCGCCTCCAGGATCCGCACCGTCCGCCCACCGGTGCCGAGCGTCTGCACCACGCCCGGAAGCAGCCCACGATGCCGTCCCCGTCCCGCCGACGGGTTTGCCAGCACCGCGATGAAGTCGCTCGTCACAGCCGAGCACGGTACCGCTCCCACTCCGGCTGGCCATCAGCCGCCGGTCCTCTTTCCCACCGCGGCCCGCTCTCTCTGGGCCCCGGCTTTCTCCCTCCGGCCCTGACCTCCCGCAACGATCTTGGCGAGGTCGGCCGGGGGCCCGGCTTTCTCCCTCCGGCCCTGACCCTCCCGCAACGATCTTGGCGAGGTCGGCCGCGGGCCCGGCCACTCGAACAGCGCCGGACCGAGCCGGAAACGGCAACGACCGCCGTGCGGCGCACGGCGGTCGTCACAGACTTTGCGGACGGACGTCAGGTCATGTCGTCGAAGCGGCGCTCCAGCGGCGCCGGTTTCTCGACCGGGGTCGGTCCGCCGATCGCGGTGGGCGCCTCGATCGGGTCGGAGGCGCCGACCGGCACCCGTTCCTCCTCCAGCGGCGAGATCGCGTCGTCGTCGAGACCGGCGTAGATCTCCTTGCCGCGGCCCTTGCGCCGGTCGTTGATGAACGACACCCCGACGGCGATGAGGTACAGCGCCGTGAGCGACAGGGCGAGCAGCGTCATGCCGAACGGGCCCGGGTCCGGTGTGGCGACCGCGGCGAACGCGAACGACAGGAAGACCACGATCCGCCACCAGCTGAGCAGCCGTTTCGCGCTGGCCACCCCGGTGAAGTTCAGCATCAGCAGGATCAGCGGGAACTCGAACGCGACCCCGAACAGCAGGATCATGCTGGTCACGAAGTCGATGTAGGCCGAGACCTCGAGCGTCGTGTCGGCGCCGGTGACACCGGCGTCGAGCAGGAAGTAGAGGCCCTTGTCGACGACCGCGTAGGCGAGCGCGGCGCCGCCGGCGAACAGCGGCGCGGCGAGGGCGACGAAAATGTACGCCCACTTGCGCTCGTGCCGGTGCAGGCCGGGTGCGATGAACGCCCAGAGCTGGTAGAGCCAGACCGGGGCGCTGACCACGATGCCGACCCACAGCGCGATCTTCAGCTTGATGATGAAGCCGGTCGCCGGGGAGAGCTGCACGAACGACTTGCAGACGCCGTCGACCGTGTTGCCCGGCAGGGAGCAGTAGGGCTCCCGGAGCAGCTGGAACGTCGCATCCGCGAGGATGAAGCCGACGATCAGGCCGACGACCAGACCGAGCGACGCGATGAAGAGCCGGTTGCGCAGCTCCCGGACGTGCTCGATCAGTGTCATCGAGCCGTCGGAAGCCTGCTGGAACTTGCTCGGTCCCTTTTTGAGGCGCAGGCTCAGTGCCATCGGTGCTGGGTCAGCGGTCGTTGGTGCGCTGCACCGGGTCCACGTACGGCTGGGCCGGGGGCTGCTGCTGGTAGCCCGGCGGCGGCGCCTGCTGGTAGCCCGGCTGCTGCTGGTAGGGCTGGTGGACCTCACCCTGCAGCGGCGTGCGGCTGTGCTGCGGCTCGGCCTTCTCCGCGACGTTGTTGTCGTCGTCGACTAGGCCCTTGGTCTCGGCCTTGATGATCCGCAGCGAGCGCCCGAGCGAACGAGCCGCGTCCGGGAGCCGCTTCGCACCGAAGAGCAGGATGAGCACGACGACGAGAACGATGATGTGCCATGGCTTGAGAACGCTCATGGGGCTGGACTCCAGACGGTCGGATCAGGTTGCGGGGTCCATCGTACGTGTGGTTTCCGATGAAGTTGCCCGCCGGATGCCCTGGGATTCTTATGATCTTGGGAAGTCCTGGCCAACTGAGCGCGAACTTCGGCTCAGCGACCGAGTGCCGCCTGGATCCGGGCCACCTTGCCCTGGGTCAGCTCGGCCTTCTCCTGCAGCGCCAGAATCGTCTCCTGCAGTTCCTCGGCGCCGGCTTGCAGGCGAAGTGCCTCCTCCTGACGCCGTTGCAGCTTCACCGCCGCCCGCCGCAACCCGGACAACCGCCCGAGCAGGCGCACCGCGATCGAGACCAGGACGACCAGCGCGATCGCCGCCACAGCGATCCAGACCCACATCACCACGCGGTCACCCTACCGGCCGGGCTCGGGCGCCGCCGGTTGCGGCGCGGCGTACTGATCGAGTGCGGTGGTGGCCTGCGCCCGGATCCGCTCGACCAGCTCGGGCGGGCCGATCACGGTGACGTCGCGGCCCAGGCCGGCGAGGAACCGCTGCGCCCAGCCCAGATCGGTGACCCGCATGGTGACCAGCCACTCCGCCGAATCCCGCAGGACCTGTTCGACCGGGTAATACTCGGTGATCCACCGGCCGCCCCGGCCGACCCGCAGGGTGACCAGCGGCAGCTCCGGACCGGGCCGGAAGACACCGGCGCTGACGTCGTGCGGCACCGCGCCGACCGGCGGCGCGGACGGCTCGGCGAGCTCGGTGAACGCGTCGATGCGGTCCACCCGGAACAGCCGGGTGCCCTCGGCCCGGCGGCACCACGCCTCCAGGTACGCGAAGCCGCTCACCATCAGCATCCGCATCGGGTCGACCACCCGCTCGGTGGTCTCGTCGCGGGCCGCCGTGTAGTACGTCAACCGCAGCGCGTGGCCCGAGTCGACCGCCGCGCGTACCTCCTCGAGCCTTTTCTGGTTGGCCGGCAGCCGGACCGCGACCGGCGCGTCGGCCAGGTCCCCGGCCGCGCTCTCGATCTTCGCCAGGGCCCGCTCGATGGCGTCACGGGTGCCGATGCCGGGCGTCTCGGCGAGCATCCGCAGCGCCACCACCAGGGCGAGCGCCTCGTCCGGGTTGAGCCGCAGCGGCTTGTCGATGCCGGCGTCGTGACTGATCGTCACCCGGTCGCCGTCGAAGGCCATGTCGATCAGGTCGCCCGGACCGTACCCGGGCAGGCCGCACACCCAGAGCAGCTCCAGGTCCTCACGCAGCTGCTTGTCGGTGACGCCCAGGTCGGCGGCCGCCTCGGCGATCAGGATCCCGGGCCGGGCCAGCAGGTACGGCACCAGGTTGAGCAGCCGGCCGAGCCGGTCGGCCGAGGCCCTCGGTGCGGCGCCGCGCTGCTGCGGCGGCGTCACGGCGTCACCGCCGGCTGTGCGTCGTGCCGGGCCACCAGCTCCTTGAGGTGCTGGATCACCGCTTCCCGCAGCTCCGGTGGGCCGTCGGCGCGGACATCCGGGCCGTAGCCGGCGATCCGCGAGGCCAGCCACTCGACGTCGCCGAAGGCGATGGTCAGCCGATCCCCGTCCGGGCCCGGCACGGTCTCACTGGCCAGCCGCCGCAGACCGGCGGCGCGGCCGGGGCGCACCGTCACGGTGGCCCGGCCACTGCGCACGATCGGCCCGGACGAGCGCGCCACGTGGCTGATCAGGTCGGCGTCCGCGGGCGGAGCGAAGGCATCGGTACGCCCGACCGCCCGCACATCCCCCACGATGCGCGACAGCCGGAAGCAGCGGGTCGCGTCGCGGTCCTTGTCGTGACCGACCACGTACCAGCGGCCGCGCCAGCAGACCACACCCCACGGTTCGAGCCGGCGGGTGCTCGGCTCGTCGACCTCCGGCACCCGGTATTTGAAGGTGACCGCACGGCGCTGCCGGGCCGCCGCGGTGAGCGGGCCGAACGCCGGGTCGACGGTGACCACCGGCTCCACACCGAGCGTGGCCTGTGGGTCCACCTCCACCCCGGCGGCGCGCAGCTTGGCCAGCCCGGAGGAGGCGGCGGCGGCCAGACCGGCGTGCTGCCAGAGCCGGGCCGCGATGCCGACCGCGGCCGCCTCGTCCGGCGCCAGCAGGATGTCGGGCAGCGCGTACTCCCGGGCGGCGATCCGGTAGCCGGGCTCCTGGTCGAAGATGCTGTCGGTGCCGGTCTCCAGCGGCACCCCGAGCTCGCGCAGCTCGGCCTTGTCCCGCTCGAACTTGCGCTGGAACGCCTCGTGGTCACGCGGATCAGTCGCATCGTGCTCATATCCGGGCACGGTGGCGGCGATCTGGGCGGCGGTGAGGAACCGGCGCGTGGACAAAAGGCAGATCACCAGATTTACCAGGCGCTCGGTACGAGTGCGCGACACGAGAGGCAACGCTAGCAGCTCACCACTGGGTAAGGATGATGCCCGTGACCGCACCCGCAGAGTCCGAAAGCGTCGGCACCGTCATCGTCGCCGGCACCGCCAATCTCGCCATCGCCGCCGCCAAGCTGGTGGCCGGTCTGGTCTCCGGTTCCGCCGCGATGCTGTCCGAGGCAGCGCACTCGCTGGCCGACACGGTGACCGAGGTCTTCCTCTACGTCGCGCTGCGCCGTGGCGGCAAGCCGGCCGACGAGGACCACCCGTTCGGGTACGGCAAGGAGAGCTGGATCTGGGCCTTCATCGCCGCGCTGTTCACCTTCGTCGGCGGCGCCGGCTTCTCGATCTACCACGGCGTCCAGACCATCGTCGAGGGCGAGGAAGCGGGCGACTACCTGCTGTCGTACATCGTGCTGGCCGTCGCCTTCGTGGCCGAGGGCATCTCGTTCCTGAAGGCCCGCCGGCAGGTCAGCAACGAGTCCCGACGCTGGAACGTCACCCGCCGCCGCTTCCTCGAGGTCACCCCGGACACCACGGTCAAGGCGGTCTACTTCGAGGACGCGGCCGCACTGATCGGCCTGCTCATCGCCGCGGGCGGCCTGGCCCTGACCGAGATCACCGGCTCGGCCGTGTGGGACGGGATCAGCTCGATCCTGATCGGCCTGCTCCTGCTGGTCGTCGCCACCATCCTGGCCCGGAGCAACATCACGCTGCTGGTCGGCCGGTCGGTGCCGCCGCGGGTCCGCGAGCAGATCGCTGCCGACCTGCGCGCCATCCCGGTGGTCACCGCGGTGCCGACGCTGTTCACGATGCAGGTCGGCCCCGGCGACATCCTGGTCGCCGCCAAGGTCGACTTCGCCGACGAGGTGACCGGCGCGGAGATCGAGGCCGCCTCCGACCTGGCCGAACGCCGCCTGCGCGAGCGCTATCCGAACATCCGCTACGTGTTCCTCGACCCGACCAGGGACGGCGCCGGACCGCCCCGATAGGGTCCCGGCATGGTGCGATGGCGGTCCGGGACGGTCCTGTCGGTGCGGCGGACCTGGCGGGGCGCCATCGAGCTGGACGTGGAGACCGCGGACGGGCCGTTGCGGGCGCTGGCGTACCCCGGCCTGGTCGGCACGCCCGAGCCGGGCGACCGGGTGCTGCTCAACGTGGGCGCGCTGGTCATGGGCCTGGGCACCGGGGGGTACGCGCTGGTCGTCGCCCTCCCCGACCGGCTGCCGCCCGACCCACCCGCCGACGGCAGCACCCGCGACAGCGGCCACCTGGTGAAGGCCCGCTACACCCCGTTGCAGCCGATCCTGCTCGGTGTCGACGAGGAAGCCTCGCCGCACCGTACGGTGATGGCCGACGCGACCTCGATCGACGGCATGCCGGTGGTGACCGCCGACCTGCACTCCGCGCTGCCGGCGATCCTGGCCGGCATCCACGCCGACCGGCCGGGCGCCCGCGTCGCGTACCTGATGACCGACGGCGGAGCGCTGCCGGCCTGGTTCTCCCGCGCCCTCGACGGCCTGCGCAACCATCTGGCCGGCACCGTCACGACCGGGCAGGCGTTCGGCGGCGACCTGGAGGCGAGCACCGTGCACACCGGCCTGCTCGCGGCGCGGCACATCCTGCACGCCGACATCACGATCGTCGCGCAGGGGCCGGGCAACCTGGGGACCGGCACCACCTGGGGGTTCTCGGGGGTGGCGCTCGGCGAGGCGATCAACGCGATCGCGGTGCTCGGTGGGCGGCCGGTCGGCTCACTGCGGATCTCCGACGGGGACGGCCGGGAACGGCACCGCGGGGTGTCGCATCACAGCCTCACCGCGTACGGAAAAGTCGCACTTGCCCCTGCCGACCTGCCGGTGCCGGACGGCCTGGAGCCCGCCCTGGCCGCGGCGGTCGACACCGCGCTCGCGCCGCTCAGCGGACGGCACCGTCTGGTCCGCGTCGCAACCGGCGGCCTGGACGCGGCGTTGCGGGCGTGCCCGGTCCCGCTCTCCACGATGGGCCGCAAGCTGGACCAGGATCACGCCTACTTCCTGGCGGCCGCCGCTGCGGGCCGGCACGCCGCGGCTCTGCTCAGCGCTTCCTGACCAGCGTTACGCCGTCGCGCACGGGCAGCATGACCGACTCGACGCGCTCGTCCGTGACGATCCGGTCGTTGAGACCGGCGACCGCGCGGTCGGAGGCGCCGGCCGGGTTCAGCACACCGCCGCCACGCAGCACGTTGTCGAAAACGAGCAGCCCGCCGGAGCGCAGCCGCGGCACCAGCTCGTCGTAGTAGTCCGGATAACCCGTCTTGTCAGCGTCCACGAACCCGAAGTCGATCACCGGATCCGGATCGAGCGCCCGCAGCGTCTCGATCGCGGGTGCGATTCTCAGGTCGATCCGATCGGTCAGCCCGGCCCGCTCCCAGTAGCCGCGCGCGATGCCGGTCCACTCCTCGGAAACGTCACAGGCCAGCAGCCGGCCGCCGGGCTGCAGGCCGCGGGCGATGCAGATCGACGAATAGCCGGTGAACGTGCCGACCTCGACGGCGTAGCGCACCCCGGTCAGCTGGACGAGCATCGTGAGCAGCTGGCCCTCGTCGTGCGAGATCTGCATGCCGGCGTCGCCGGGCGGATACTTCGCGTACGTCTCCTCGGCGAGGTCCCGCAGGATCTCGTCGGCGGGCGTGCAGTGCTCGAGCAGGTAGTCACTGACCGCGGGATCGATGATGTCCATACCCGCCAGCCTCGCACGAGCCTTCGGGGCCGGCTCCCACGGCCGCTCCCGGGCGCCCACACCCGGCACGAGCCGCCACCCACGCACCCAACACCCGGCCATTCAATGGCTGAGCGACGGCTGAGCCGCACGAGCCGCCACCCACGCACGCAACCCAGGCGCCATTCAATCGCTGGACGACGGCCGAGCCCCACGAGCCGCCACCCACGCACGCAACCCAGACGCCATTCAATCGCTGGACGACGGCCGAGCCCCACGAGCCGCCACCCACGCACGCAACCCAGACGCCATTCAATCGCTGGACGACGGCCGAGCCCCACGAGCCGCCACCCACGCACGCAACCCAGGCGAGCTGGCGCCGGGGAGCAGCGGATTCGGGCCGGCTACGAAGTGATGATCAGATAGAGCCAGCCGGCCAGCAGCAACCCCAGCACCGTGGCCAGCAGCCAGGTCGGGAGCAGGTGCCGGCCGTGCCGGGCCTGGTGCACCTGCTTGCGGATCCGCTCACGGCGGCGCTCGAGCCGGTTGAAACGGCGGTCCGGGTCGAGGTGTTCCGGCTGGCCGGGATGTGGCGATGTCATAACCCGGCCAGCGTAGCCGAGCCGGCCGGCTCACTCGCTCCGCGGGCGATCGCCTCGTGACCGGTGGGATGGCAGGCGACTCTCCGCGTCGGAAAATCGCGTGCCACCTCACCGGCGGCGCTCACCGGCCTCACATCGAGGCGATCAGGCGCTCCACCCGCTCGTCATACGCCCGGAACGGGTCCTTGCACAGCACAGTCCGCTGCGCCTGATCGTTCAGCTTCAGATGCACCCAGTCGACCGTGAAGTCGCGCCGCTTCTCCTGCGCGTGCTTGATGAACTCGCCGCGCAGCCGGGCCCGCGTGGTCTGCGGCGGCGTCTCCTTCGCCTCGAAGATCTGCAGGTCGTTCGCGATCCGGTCGACCTGGTTGCGCTTCTCCATCAACGCGTAAAGCCCGCGGCCGCGGCGCACGTCGTGATAGGCCAGGTCGAGCTGCGCGATCCGCGGATGCGACATCGGGATCTCGTGCTTCGCCTGATAGCGCTCGATCAACTTGTACTTCGACACCCAGTCGATCTCGCGCGACACCGGGTCCAGGTCGCCGCTCTCGATCGCGGAGAGCACCCGGCCCCAGAGCTCGACGACCCGCTTCGCCACCGGGTCGCCACCGCGCCGCTCGACGAACTCGGTGGCCTTCGCCAGGTACTCCTGCTGGATCTCCAGCGCGGAGACCTCCTTGTTGTTCGCCAGGCGGATCTTGCGGCGGCCGGTGATGTCGTGGCTGACCTCGCGGATCGCCCGGATCGGGTTCTCCAGGGTCAGGTCGCGCATCACCACGCCCGCCTCGATCATGCGGAGCACGATGTCCGCGCTGCCCACCTTGAGCAGCGTGGTCACCTCGTTCATGTTCGAGTCGCCGACGATGACGTGCAGCCGCCGATAGCGCTCGGCGTCGGCGTGCGGCTCGTCGCGGGTGTTGATGATCGGACGGGACCGCGTCGTAGCGCTGGAGACGCCCTCCCAGATGTGCTCGGCGCGCTGCGACAGGCAGAACACCGCGCCACGCGGCGTCTGCAGCACCTTGCCCGCGCCGCAGATCAGCTGGCGGGTCACCAGGAACGGGATGAGCACATCAGCGAGCCGGCCGAACTCGCCGTGCCTGCTCACCAGATAGTTCTCGTGGCACCCGTAGGAGTTGCCGGCCGAGTCGGTGTTGTTCTTGAACAGGTAGATCTCGCCTGCGATCCCCTCGTCGTGCAGACGCTTCTCCGCGTCGACGAGCAGGCCTTCCAGGATCCGCTCCCCGGCCCGGTCGTGAGCGACCAGGTCGGTGACGGAATCGCATTCGGGGGTCGCGTACTCCGGGTGGGAACCGACATCGAGGTAGAGACGGGCGCCGTTACGAAGGAACACGTTGCTGCTGCGTCCCCACGACACCACTCGGCGGAACAGGTAGCGGGCCACCTCATCCGGCGACAGCCGCCGCTGTCCCCGATAGGTGCACGTGACTCCGTACTCGGTCTCGAGGCCGAAAATTCGCCGTTCCATGACGAAACACTAGCGGTAAGGACCGGTTCAGCGGCAGTCACCACTCGCGCTTTCCCGAACACCAACGGTGTTCATCACTACAACCACTTTTCGGTACGGGCAGCGAACAGTCCCGCCGCGTCCGGGCGGTCTGGGTGCCACTCACGGCCCCAGCGCCGCCGCCGGGCCCATGCAGGTGGGCACGCCGGGCAGCCCCCACCGACCGGTCCAGGCCGAAGCCCGTCCGGCTCAGCCCCGACCGCCGCACCACGCGCCACCGGCTCAGACTATCCAACGGCCAGGCCAGCCCTCGCGCACAGAGCAACCACCGGCAAGCCGGAGGCCGCGCGGGCCGCTCAAGGCCGTACAAGGCTGCGCGGGCCGCACAAGGCCGTACAAGGCTGCGCATGCCGCACAAGGCCGTACAAGGCCGCGCAGGCCGTACAAGGCCGCGCAGGCCGCACAAGACCGCGCGGGCCGCACAAGACCGCGCGGGCCGCACAAGGCGCATCGGGCGCGGCCCGGAGGCCGCGCCCGATGTCGTCAGGACTTGTCGCCCTCGCCGGTTTCCGTGCCCTCGGTGTCGGCCGAGGCCGCGGAGACCGTCGGCTTGGCCTCGGCCGGGGCCGGGGGCGCCGAGTCGACGTCGCCCAGGTCGGCTTCCGGCACGGACTCGTGGCCCAGCAGGGTGGTGAGCGCGGCCCCGGCGATCCGGCGGAACGCCCGGCCCTGCCGGCGCCGGTCCAGGACGGCCACCTCGAGCTGCTTGGCCTCCAGGGTCCGGGTCTGCCCGTTCTCCCCGCCGACGCTGCCCAGTGCCTCGGCCGCCAAAGCCAGAGCCACCTCCAGCGCCGCCGTCGCGTCGTGCCGCTCGCGCAGCACGTTGGCGATCGCCTCGGACTGGCCGCCCATCGCCATGAAGCCCGGCTCGTCCATCACCGAACCGTCGTAGGTGATCCGGTAAAGCTCGTCCTGCTCCGGCGAGGCGCCGACCTGCGCGACGCAGATCTCCACCTCATACGGCTTCTGCGTCTCCGAGAAGATCGCACCGAGCGTCTGCGTGTACGTGTTCGCCAGAGCCCGCGCCGTCACGTCCCGCCGGTCGTAGCTCAGACCGATCATGTCGGCCATCCGCACGCCGCCGCGCCGCAGGGCTTCGAACTCGTTGTACCGCCCCACCGCGGCGAACGCGATCTTGTCGTAGATCTCGCTGATCTTGCGAAGGGTGGTGATGTTCTCGGCGACCAGCAGGATGCCGCCCTCGTAGGTGAGCACCACGGCCGACCGGCCGCGGGCGATGCCCTTACGGGCGTACTCCGAGCGGTCCCGCTGGACCTGCTCAGGCGATGCGTAGAACTGCATGGCCACGGGTGGCTACTCCTAACTCTTCCGTTGAAGCGGATCAACCGCCCGGGTTCTCCATGCGTCCCTGGACGACCTGCTCGGCCACCGTGGTGATCTCTTCGTCGCTGAGCCGGTGCGTGCCGGCCGCCGTCGCCGCCATCACCACCGGGTAGATCTTGCGGGTGACGTCCGGCCCGCCGGTCGCGGTGTCGTCGTCGGCCGCGTCGTACAGCGCCTCCACGGCGAGACGGATCGCGTCCTCGGTGCTCACGCCCGCCCGGTACCGCTTCTTCAGCGCCGACTTCGCGAACAGCGAGCCGGAGCCGATTGCCTCGTAACCCGTCTCCTCGTAGAGGCCGCCGGCCACGTCGAAGCTGAAGATCCGGCCGGCCTTGGACGGGTCCGCGGGCGACAGGTCGTACCCCGCGAAGAGCGGGACCACCGCCAGACCCTGCATCGCCGCGCCCAGATTGCCGCGGACCATGGCCGCGAGACGGTTCGCCTTACCGTCGAGGGAGAGCATCGCTCCCTCGATCTTCTCGTAGTGCTCGAGCTCCACCTGGAACAGCCGGATCAGCTCGATGCCGATGCCCGCGGTCCCAGCGATGCCGATCAACGAGTACGAGTCGGCGGGGTGCACCTTCTTGATGTCCCGGCTGGCGATCAGGTTGCCCATGGTCGCGCGCCGGTCACCGGCCATCACCACACCGTCGGCCGTCGCGATCGCGACGATCGTGGTGCCGTGCGGCGCGACATCGGCGGAGAGCCCCGGCGGAAGCGGCCGCCGGCCCGGCAACAGCTCCGGCGCGGCCTGACTCAGGAACTGCGTGAAGGAAGACGTCCCCGTGCTGGTGAAGAAATCCGGTAGACGCCCGGATGAATCAAAGCCCGTCGCCACGTGGTTCCTTTCAGGTACGTGATCGCAGCGGCAAGGAGATCCGGGTCGTCCCGGAACTGCCCGAGTCCGCCGTTGCAGTTGAAGCACAATATCCCGCGCACCCACCCGGTGCGATGATCGTGATCTACGTGTTGCGGGTCGTCCGCGCCACAGATGGCGCAGACGCCCCCTTGCTCCGCCAGCAGCTCCGCGACCACGGCACCGTCAATGCCGTAGCGGCGCCGCAGGTGGTACTCACGAGAGCCGCCGTAGAGCCTGTCTTTGGTCTCTTTGCCGCGAGCGTTGTGACAGATCAGGCAATAGCTGTGGTAGCCGCCCGCTCGCGCCTTGGTGCGCGCGAATTCCGCGAGCGACTTGACCGAACCACAATCAGGGCACCATTTGGAACCCTCGGGCACGTCCATAGGCGGCTTCCTCGCCGGCCCGACGCCACGTTTCCTGCGGCTCTGCTCGGAACGCTCGGCGGCACACTGCTTGCAGTAGTACGCCAAGCCGTCTGAGCGCCGCTTGTTCTTGTGGAACTCAGTGAAGGGAAGGGCGCGCCCACACTGTGGACACGCCTTCCTGCCCGATCCCCCCGAAACGGACATTTACCTCACTGACCCCCTTTTTGGACGTACCCTCTCACGAATTCTTCGGCGTTTTCTTCGAGGACGGAGTCGATCTCGTCGAGCAGATCGTCCACGTCCTCGGTGATCTCCGCGTGCCGCTCGGCTACCTCAGGATTGGCCTCGACGGTGACGTCCTCGATCTCCTGGTCGCTGCGGCCCTTGCCGCTCTGCGACTGACCACCTGTGTCTCGGGTTGCCATGGATGTCCCCCTTCTCAGCCACCCGAAGTCCTGCAACATCGGGTTGGGAAAAACCTACCTCGCGCCTGTGACAAAACAGTCCGCCGGTCCGGCTGTTTCTCACCGGCTTGTGATGACCTCCAGCAGGTCCTTCGCACTCTCGCAGGTGTCGAACAGCGCACCCACGTGCTTCTTCGTGCCGCGTTCGGGTTCCATCATCGGCACCCGGACGAGCGACTCCCGGCCGACATCGAAGATCACCGAGTCCCAGCTGGCGGCGACCACTTCGGAGGCGTACTGCGCCAGGCAGCGGCCGCGGAAGTAGGCACGGGTGTCCTCCGGCGGCTCGTACATGGCGCGTTCGGTGTCGTCGGGGTCGAGCAGGGTCTTCATCGAGCCCCGCGCGACCAGGCGGTGGTAGAGGCCCTTCTCCGGACGTACGTCGCTGTACTGAAGGTCGACGAGCTGGAGCTTCGGCGAGGACCAGTTGAGGTTCTCGCGTTCCCGGTAGCCCTCGAGCAGCCGCAGTTTCGCGACCCAGTCGAGGGTGTCGGAGCAGAGCATCGGGTCGCGGCCGAGCTTGTCGAGCGCGTCCTCCCAGCGGTTGAGCACGTCGGTGGTCTGCTCGTCGGCGTCGGCGCCGTAGCGGTCGTCGACGAACTCCTTGGCCCGCTCGAAGTAGGCCCACTGCAGGTCGAGCGCGGTGAGCCGGCGGCCGTCGCGCAGCCGCATCAGGTGTTTGAGCGACGGGTCGTGGCTGACCGCCTTGAGCTCGGAGACCGGGTCGGCGATGCCGAGCTCGCCGGTGAACACCTTCTCCTCGATCATGTTGAGCACCAGCGCGGTGGTGCCCATCTTCAGGTACGACGCGATCTCGGAGAGGTTCGCGTCGCCGATGATCACGTGCAGCCGGCGGTACTTGTCGGCGTCGGCGTGCGGCTCGTCGCGGGTGTTGATGATCGGCCGCTTCAGGGTGGTCTCCAGTCCCACCTCGACCTCGAAGAAGTCGGCGCGCGAGGAGATCTGGAAGCCGGAGCCGGTGCCGTCCTGCCCGATGCCGACGCGGCCGACGCCGGTGAAGATCTGCCGGGTGACGAAGAACGGGGTGAGGTGCGCGACGATGTCGGCGAAGGCGGTCTGCCGGCGCATCAGGTAATTCTCGTGTGACCCGTACGATGCGCCCTTGTTGTCGGTGTTGTTCTTGTAGAGCTGAATGCGATGCGTGCCGGGGATGGTCGCGGCCCGCCGCGACGCTTCGGCCATGACCCGTTCGCCAGCTTTGTCCCACTTGACGACATCGAGCGGATTGGTGCACTCGGGAGTGCTGTACTCCGGGTGGGCGTGGTCGACGTAGAGCCGGGCTCCGTTGGTCAGTATCACGTTGGCCAGGCCGAGGTCCTCGTCAGCGAGAGCCTCCGCCGGGTCGTAGGCCGCGCCGGAGTACGTGAAGCCGCGCGCGTCGCGCAGCGGTGACTCCTCTTCGTAGTCCCACCGGGCCCGGCCACCCCGGTTGAGCTCGGGGCGAGCGCCGTAGGCGTTGACCACCTGGGACGAGGTGACCATCGGGTTGGCGCCGGGCTGGCCGGGCACCGAAATGCCGTACTCGACCTCGGTACCCATAATCCGTCGAACGCTCATGCGACCACCCTGTCCGCCACGAAGCCAAGCGTGCTCATGTATCGAGCCTAGACGCTCTCACGTTGCTTTCCGAAGCCGCCCGTGCGCGGCGTGCCACCTTCCGTGGATGCATATCAGGCCCCTGATGAGAACGAGGGCGACGGGGAAACTCCCCCGCCGCCCTCGTGCTGCGTGCCTTACAGGTACTGACCGGTGTTGGTGGCGGTCTCGATGGACCGGCCGGCCTCGGCGCCCTTGCCGCCGGAGACGAGCGTGCGGATGTAGACGATCCGCTCGCCCTTCTTGCCGGAGATGCGGGCCCAGTCGTCGGGGTTGGTGGTGTTCGGCAGGTCCTCGTTCTCCCGGAACTCGTCGACGCAGCTGTCGAGCAGGTGCTGCAGTCGCAGGCCCTTCTTGCCGGAGGTGAGGAACTCCTTGATCGCCATCTTCTTGCCGCGGTCCACGATGTTCTGGATCATCGCGCCGGAGTTGAAGTCCTTGAAGTACAGAACCTCCTTGTCACCGTTGGCGTAGGTGACCTCGAGGAAGCGGTTCTCCTCGGTCTCCGTGTACATCCGCAGGACGACCGCCTCGATCATCGCGGCGACCGTCGCGTCACGGTTGCCACCGTGCTCGTTCAGGTCGTCGCCGGACAGCGGCAGGTCGGCCAGGATGTACTTGGCGAAGATGTCCTTCGCCGCCTCGGCGTCCGGGCGCTCGATCTTGATCTTCACGTCGAGCCGGCCGGGGCGCAGGATGGCCGGGTCGATCATGTCTTCCCGGTTGGAGGCGCCGATGACGATCACGTTCTCCAGGCCCTCGACGCCGTCAATCTCGCTGAGGAGCTGGGGAACGATGGTGTTCTCCACGTCGCTGGAGACACCGGAGCCACGGGTCCGGAAGATCGAGTCCATCTCGTCGAAGAACACGATCACCGGCGTGCCCTCGCCGGCCTTCTCCCGTGCCCGCTGGAAGACCAGGCGGATGTGCCGCTCGGTCTCACCCACGTACTTGTTCAGCAGCTCCGGACCCTTGATGTTGAGGAAGTAGCTGGTGTGCTTCTCCTCGCCACGGCGCTCGGCGATCTTCTTGGCCAGCGAGTTGGCCACCGCCTTGGCGATCAGGGTCTTGCCACAGCCGGGCGGGCCGTAGAGCAGGATGCCCTTCGGCGGGCGCAGCTGGTGCTCCCGGAACAGGTCGGCGTGCAGGAAGGGCAGCTCCACCGCGTCGCGGATCTGCTCGATCTGCGAGTGCAGGCCACCGATGTCGCCGTAGTCGACGTCGGGGACCTCCTCGAGGACGAGCTCCTCGACCTCGCTCTTCGGGATCCGCTCGTACGCGTACGCCGAGCGGGGCTCGATCATGAGCGAGTCGCCGGCCCGCAGCTTGCTGATCTCGAGCGAGTCGGCGAGGAAGACGATGCGCTCCTCGTCGGCGTGCGAGACCACCAGAGCCCGGTCGGAGAGGCCCCCGGCGGGGTTCTCCAGGACCTCCTTGAGCAGGACGACCTCACCGGTGCGCTCGAAGCCGAACGCGTCGACCACGTTGAGCGCGTCGTTGAGCAGGACTTCCTGGCCCCGCTGCAACTCCTCCACCTCGAGCGACGGTGAGACCGCCACCCGCAGCTTGCGGCCGCCGGTGAACACGTCCACCGTGCCGTCCTCGTGTGCTGACAGGAAAACGCCGTAGCCGCTGGGCGGCTGGGCGAGCCGGTCAATCTCTTCCTTGAGAGTGACGATCTGGGCCCGGGCTTCCTTGAGGGTCGCCACGAGCCGCTCGTTGTTCTCGGTCACTCGGGCCAGCTGCGCCTGCGTTGCCGCGAGCCGTTCCTCAAGCTGCCGGACGTGTCGGGGGCTTTCCGTCAACTTCCTCCGCACCAGCGCGAGTTCCTCTTGCAGAAACGCGACCTGGCTGGAGAGATCGTTGGCTTCCTTCTCCCATCGTGCGGCGCGGGAGTCCGCTTCGTCGCTACGTGCCACGTCCCACCTCCCCGGGGGGCTCGAACGTCTTGAACTAACACTAGCTGTTGCGAGGCGGTTTTCGACCCTTGCAACACCCTCGTCACCGAGTCTTGATCGATTGATCAAGACTCGGACCGGCGAGTCGGACACACCTTCAGGTACCTTCGGACCTGGCCGGTTCGGGGAGGTAAGTGCGTGTCGGAAGAGCTTCAGGTCTGGATCGATCAGGACTTGTGCACCGGTGACGGCCTCTGCGCGCAGTACGCGCCGGAGGTCTTCGAGCTGGACATCGACGGCCTGGCGTACGTGAAGGGCGACTCCGGCGACCTGTTGCAGGCCCCGGGGGTGCGCACGAGGGTGCCACTGCACCTGAAACTCGAGGTCATCGACTCGGCGAAGGAGTGCCCGGGCGAGTGCATCCACCTCGTGGGTGAGTGAATCGGAGTGAATTACAGGGTGGGGCGCCCGACGAGGGAAGCGACCACCCGGGAGAACTCCTCCAACCGGGCGATCTGACCCGGCCCGCCATCGTCCAGGGTCTTGCCGAAGCGCAGCGCGTCGTGGCGCAGCGGGGCCCGGCCCTCCTCCTCGCCCACTCCGGGCGGGGGCACCGCGTCGTCGACCGAGCTGAGCAGCAGGTACACATCGATGCTGTCGACTCTGGCCTGCCCGTTCGGCGTACGCGTGAGCCGCCGCCGGCAGCCCACCTCGGTGACCGTGGACAAGGGCACGACCCGCAGCGACGAGGTCATCGCCCCGACCGGCCCGTCCCCGGGCGCCACGTCCTCGCCGTGCCACAGGACCAGGCGGCTGCCGTCGCAGACCACGACCTCCTGCCAGACCCCGTTCACCTCGTTGACGAAGCGCTCCAGGGTGAAACACAGCACAGACGCGCCGCGCAGCACCCCGAACAGCGCCTCGAGAGCGACGTCCGGGTCACGCAGGTAGGCACGCGCCGCCGAGTCCAGGTCCGGGTAGGGCGACCAGTCGGGGAAGACCGCCGGCATCTCGTTGCCACCGCCGAACGGCGGAGAACTCATCGCGCCCACCCCTGCCCTCCCATTCACGCCCTACCGGAACCTACCGGACTTCAGCGGCGACGGTCACTCCCCGGTGGTGTCCTCCCGCTGTGCGGCGAGCGCGGCCTGGGTGGCCTTGCGCAACGCGTACGCCTCGGCGCCCTTGCTCGGTTTGCGGCGCCGCGGCGGCGCGGTCACGCCCGGCGCCAGCTTGCGCGCCGAGACCAGGAACGCGGTGTGCGCGATCATCCGGTGGTCCGGGCGGACCGCCAGGCCCTCGGCGTGCCAGTCACGCACCAGCGACTCCCAGGCCCGCGGCTCGGTCCAGCCGCCACGCTCGCGCAGCGCCTCGACCAGCTCGGACAGCTGCGGGGTGGTCGCCACGTAGCCGATGAAGACACCGCCCGGGATCAGCGAGCGCTCGACCATGTCGAGCGCCTCCCACGGGGTCAGCATGTCCAGGATGATCCGGTCGAATCCGCCGATCTCGTTGCCCGCGACGTCACCGTTGTGCAGGTGCCAGGCCGGGTGCGGGCCGCCGAAGAACGCCTCCACGTTCTTGCGGGCGATCGCCGCGAAGTCGTCGCGCAACTCGTAGCTGTGCACCTCGCCGGTGCTGCCCACGGCACGCAGCAGCGAACAGGTCAGGGCGCCGGAGCCGGCGCCGGCCTCGAGCACCCTGGCGCCCGGGAAGACGTCGCCCATGGCGACGATCTGCGCGGCGTCCTTCGGATAGATGACCTGGGCGCCGCGCGGCATGGAGAGCACATAATCGGCCAGCAAGGGGCGCAGAGCGAGGTACGCCGTACCGCTCGCTGCCGTGATCACACTGCCGTCCGGCAGCCCGATCAGCTCGTCGTGCTCCAGGGCGCCGCGGTGCGTGTGGAAGGCCTTGCCCGCCTCCAGCACGATCGTGTGCATCCGCCCTTTCGGGTCGGTGAGCTGGACGCGGTCGCCCACCCGGAACGGCCCACGGTGCGCGGGGACCTGCTCGTCGACGGCGGTGGCGGGGGTTGTGGTCACTGATCTTCTCTCAGGTGTCTTTTCTCGGGCTCGGTGCTGCCCGCCGTGGTTCGAGCACGGCGGCCACGTCGGCGACCCGCAGGACGCCCACGACATCCTCGCCTGCGGTCACCAGGTAGTGCGCACCCGGGTGGGCCTGCAACGCCCGGACCACCTGCTCGCCGGTCAGCCCGAGCGGCAGGGTGGTCAGCGCGTCCCGCGAGCGGGCCACGCTCTCCACGCTCACCCAGGGCCGCCGGTCGACCGGCACCCGCTCGGCGGCGACCGGGTCGACCAGTGCCGTGAGGCTACCCGCCGAGTCGGTGACCGCCAGCACCACGTCCGGCCGGGGATCCTCGGCCCGGCGCCGCTGCGCCTCACCCAGCGGGGTGCCGGCCGGCACCGTCAGCACCGGCCGGGCCAGCCGGCCGAGATCGATCAGCGGAAACCGGCGGGTCATCCGGCCCAGCCGGATCGACTGCCCCGCGCCCTGCCACAGGGTCAGCACCACCAGCAGCACGAAGACCAGCCCGAACACGGTCAGCAGCTCCAGCTGGTAAAGCAGGACCACGGCGGCGGCGGTGAGCAGCGCGAGCACCCGGCCGGCCCAGCCGGCCACCACGGTTGCCCGATTCCGGTCCTTCAGCAGCGCCCAGACCGCGGCGCGCAACGCCCGGCCGCCGTCCAGCGGCAGGCCCGGCAGCACGTTGAAGACCGCCACCAGTACGTTGCTCACCGCCAACTGGAACGCGATCTGACCGGGCACGGTCGTCTCCGGCAGCAGCAGCGCCGCGCCGGTGGCCAGCCCGCCGAGCACCAGCGACACGCCCGGGCCGGCCAGCGAGACCAGCGCGTCGATCCGTGGGGTGGGCGCGTCCCGGTCCATCTCGGTCCAGCCGCTGAGCAGTTCGAGAGTGATCCGGCGCACGCCGATGCCGTAGCGGCGCGCGGTCAGCGCATGGCCGAGCTCGTGCAGCAGCACCGAGGCCAGCAGGCACACCACGAAACCAAGGCCGACCAGGTACGCCCAGGGCCCGGCCAACCCCAGCCCGGTACGCGCGTAGTTGGCGTAGACGACGGTCACCAGCACCGCGAGGAGCAGCATCGACGCGTTCGCGTACACCGGGATGCCGAGCACGTGTCCCACCGGCCGGCCCCGGCCGCGATCCGGTGGGCGGTCCCGCGGTGTCCTGCCCTGCGGCGCCCGGCTCTCCTCCACGCGCTTGATGCTACGGACACCTGCGCCACGGGACCCACCCCGGCGTTTTCGTCGTACCCCTGGCCTAGCCTCTCTGACATGACGGCCCCCACTCCGATGACCGCGCAACCGGCTCCCGCGTCCCCATCCGGCGGCGCCCCCGCGGGCGATTCCGGCGCCGAGGCGATCGTGCCGGGTGCCCGGCGCCGGCCGGAGGCGCCGGCCGGCCCGTCGCTCTCGCCGTCCCGGGCCGCCGACTTCAAGACCTGCCCGCTGCTGTTCCGCTTCCGCACCATCGACAAGCTGCCCGAGACGCCGTCGGCCGACCAGGTCCGCGGCACGCTCGTGCACGCCGTGCTGGAGCGTCTCTTCGACCTGCCGGCCGCCGAGCGCACCCCGGATGCCGCGGTCGCCCTCGTGGCCCCCGAGTGGGAGCGGCTGCTCGAGCAGGAGCCCACCCTGGCCGGCCTCTTCGCCGATTCCACCGACCCGGCCGCCGGCCTGGTCCGCGACCCCGCCGCCCTCGCCGCCGAGGCCGACGCCACCACCGGGAGCCCGGCCGGTGCCCTCGACGCGGAGGCCGACCCGCTCAGCAATGCGGCCGGCCCCCTCACCGATGCTGAGGCCGGCCAGGTCGGCAATGCGGCCGGCGGGCTCAGCAATGGGGCCGGCTCGGCTGTCCAGGAGGCCCTCGTCGACGTGCCCGGCGGCGCCGAGGCCGCCCGCATCGCCGCCTTCCTGTCCGGCGCCGGCAAGCTGCTGACCGGCTACTTCGCGGTGGAGGACCCGCAGCGCCTGCAGCCGGCCGAGCGGGAGACGCTGATCTCCACTGTGATCGGCGACGAGTTGCTGCTGCGCGGCTACATCGACCGGCTGGACGTCTCCCCCGCCGGCGATCTGCGGGTGGTCGACTACAAGACCGGCGGCGCCCCACGCGAGGCCTTCGAGGGCCGGGCGCTGTTCCAACTCAAGTTCTACGCCCTGGTGCTCTGGCGCACCCGCGGCGTGGTGCCTCGTGTTCTGCGCCTGCTCTACCTGAAAGACGCGGAGGTCTGCGACTACAGCCCCGAGGCCGGCGAGCTGGAGCGTTTCGAGCGCACCCTGATCGCCCTCTCCGACGCGATCGAGCGGGCCAAGCGTGACCGCGACTTCCGCCCCAAGCCCAGCCGCCTCTGCGGCTGGTGCAGCCACCAGGCCCTCTGCCCCGAGTTCGGCGGCACGCCGCCCACTTTCCCGGAGATCGCCGTCGCCACCGGCCCAGCCGCCGAGTCCGAGCCCGGCCGCCTGGCCGCGATGCTCCAGGACGGCCCACTTGGCTGACCAGCTCCCTCACCGCGGGCCGGCCGGCTCGGCTCGCCGGGGGGTGTTCGGCCGCTCCGGCCCGCCGTCGGGGCTTGTTCGGGCGCGGTCATGCGACTGGGATGGCGGTCACCTGGTTGCGGGCCGCGCGGGACGGCCCGCACATCGGACAATGCGGTGATGAGACCGCTGCGTGTCCTGGTCGCGGATGCCGCGCCGCTGCAACGTTCGGGGCTGCGCGCGATGCTGACCACCCCGGCGACGGCCGGGGAGCCGTCCGCACCGGAGTGGGCGAGCGACGGGACCGCCCCGGCCGAGATCGTGGTCGCCGGCGAGGCCGGGGACGGCGTCGAAGCGGTCGAGCTCGCCCGCCGCCTGCTGCCCGATGTGCTGATCACCGATCTGACGCTGCCGCGAGCGGACGGCTTTGCAGTGACCCGGGCCGTCGCCCAGGCCAACCTGCCGGTGCACGTCCTGGTGCTCACCGCCCGGGACAGCGACGACGAGGTGCTCGCCGCGGTCTCCGCCGGCGTCACCGGCTACCTGTGCAAAGACGCGCCCCGCGAGGAGCTCGTCGCCGCCGTCCGGGCCGTCGCCGCCGGCGGGGCGGTGATCGCTCCCCCGCTGCTGGCACGCATCCTGGGCCGGGTCGCCGAGGCCGTCCCGGTCACCACCGACAACGGCGCCGCCCGGCTGGACGCCCTCACCGGCCGCGAGCGTGAAGTCCTGGTGCACGTCGCCCGCGGCCGCACCAACGCCGAGATCGCCGATCTCCTGCAGGTGAGCGAGACGACGGTGAAGACGCACGTCGGCCACGTGCTCACCAAGCTGCGCCTGCGCGACCGCACGCAGGCCGTCGTCCTGGCCTACGAGACCGGCCTCGTGAAACCCGGCGCCTGAGCCCGCCGCAGGGCCGCCCGATGCCGCAAGCACCCCAGCAGACGTGTTCCTGACGGTTGCGTCAAGCTTCCGGTCCTACCAGGAGCTGATCAGGGTGCGTGCCCCGAATTCGGCTCCCACGAGCAGCGCCGAGAACGTGACTGCGGCTAGGGCGACGGTTCTTCCGCGACGGCCCAGCCACGCCGCAACGGCGATGCCCCCGCCCCACGGCAACCCGTACATGAGTCCGAACTGGCCGAGCATGGTCACCGTCCGGAACGCCATCGTGAACGACGCCACTGCTACGGGCAGGCCGATCGCTACGACCAGCGCCGCCACCATGTAGGCCGGCTTCTTCGGCCGGAGGGCGCGCCATCCGGTGGCCGGCTCACGCCACAGCAGCGCCATGCTCACCGAGCCGGCCACCGCCCCGCACATCGCTACCACTGCGGCGAGAACCACCACCCAGGCGAGATCGGTCTGTCGCATCCCGCCGCTGGCCCCGGAGGTGTTGAACCAGTCCCGCACCGCCACGAGCCCGTGCCCACATACCTGCGCCGCCAGTACCATCGCGACCACCGCCGCCGACCGCCTCCACTGCGGCCGGGCCGCTAACGCGAGTCCGGCCGCTGCCAAGCCCGGCAATAGCAGCCACAGCACCCAGAAGTACTCCCAGAGGTACTCCCACGTGCCGTCACCGGTGGAAACCCGGCCCGGTACCACAGCGGCGGCTCCGGCGACGACTGCACACGTCGTGACCGCTACACCCGCGGCGGCCGCCGTCACGGGCCGCGCTGCCGACTCGTCCTTACGTATTGCCATCGCTGCTCCCGGGCCGCTGGTTCATCTTCCACCGCAGCAAACGCCCTAACGACGCACACGACACGTCACGGTTGGCTGACATGGGCCGACGGCAACTGCGGAGGAGTAACCGGCCCGTTCACCCGAGCCGGCACCGGGTGTCGAAGGACCTCGGCGAGCCATGCGGAATACGGTCGGCGGGGTGGAGGCATGGGTGACCGCGGTCGCGGTTGAAGACCGGCGGCCGGCGACCGAGACGCGGCCGGCCCGTCACGCGTGCAGGAACGGCCCGATCAGCGCCCACTGCTTGTCGGTCACGTCGCTCGGGTACGGCTTTCGATCACCCATGACCGCTGCGGTCGCTGCTCAATCATCCGGAGAACGTCGGCGGTCAGCGGAACAGGGTCGCGAGGAAGGCCGGGTCCACGCCGACCAGGGACTCGCGCAGGTGGATGCCGTCCGTGGGCGGCAGCTCCAGCTCGGCCGGGACCGCGAGCACCGCAGCGCCGGCGGCCAGGGCGCTGGTGGTGCCGCTCGGGGAGTCCTCGATCGCGACGCAGCGTTCGATCGAGACGCCGAGCAGGGCCGCGGCCCGCCGGTACGGCTCGGGGTCCGGTTTCGGCTTCTCCACCTCGTCGCCGCAGACCACGACGTCGAAGTTCTCGGCGCCCAGCGTCTTGAGGGCGACCTCGACCAGCCGCCGGCTCGTCGAGGTGACCAGGGCGGTCGGGATGCCGGCCGCACGGACCGCCAGGAGCAGTTCGGCCGCGCCGGGACGCCAGACCAGGCCGCCGGCGAAGAGTTCGTGGACGCGGTCGGTCAGCCAGGTCACGTCCGGCGCCTCGGGCCGGTCCGGCTGGCCCAGGTCGTCGCGGAAGATCTGCATGCTCAGCGCCATGCTGGTGCCGACCATGGCGAGCCGGGCGGTTTCGGAGAGCGTCCCGCCGGCGTGGACCGCCAGTTCGGCGAGCGCGATGCCCCACACCCGTTCGCTGTCGACCAGCGTGCCGTCCATGTCGAAAAGTACGGCGTCCAGCAAAGCTCCCCCAACGTCGACCGACCGGGCCCATTCTGCTGGGCGGGCAGGCCGGGAGCCGACCGAATGTGACCGACGTGTCAGAGCCCGCAGTTCTGCAGCGAGTTCTCGTACCCGTTGACGAACGCGTCCATCCGCTGCTCGGCCGTGCCGTGCGCGCCCTCGGCGAACCACGGCTGGCCCGGTTCGTCGCCGACCGCGGCGAGGCCGTCGGCCAGTTCGCGGGTGTCGTCGTCCTGCATCTCGAGGTCGCCGTCGCGTACCTTGTCGCCGATGAACGCCCCGGCCATGCAGTCGGCCTGCAGCTCCTGCTCGATGGTGAACTGCTTGCGGATGCCGAGCCGGGCCTGGATGCCGTGCGCGTACTCGTGGCCGAGCAGGTAGTAGACGAACGCGTCGCCGATCTGCCGGAACGCTGCGAAGGCCCAGTTCACGTCGTATGCGATGAAGTCCCCGGCGGAGCAGTACACGGCGTTGTTGCGGGGCAGCGGTTCGCCGGCGCAGTCCAGCTCGCCGTCCCGCTCGTACGGCACCACCTGCCGGATCGGCTGGAACCCGGCGCCGGTGCGCTGGAAGACACCGGTCCAGTACCGCTCGGCGACGTCCTGCGAAGCCCGGATGTCGCGGGCGAACTCCTCCGGGGTGTCGGTGCCGTCCGGGTCGACAGCGCCGGACCGGGCCGGTGCGGGAGCGGGAGCGGGATCCTCGACCGGAGGCAAGCAGCCCGCGGTGAACAGAGTCGACAGAAGGGCCAGCAGGACTACCGGGCGAGCACGCATGCGGTCCTCCAGGACGGGTGTTCCACGGTAGCCATGGATACCAATCCGGGCCGCGGGCCAAACCCCGGGCTCCGGGGTGTCCCTGAGCCGGCGTGGGTGGTGACCCCCACCGAAATCTCCGCGCGCACTCCCCCGCGGGACGGACGTTTCCCCGCCCGCGCACCGAAACACTGAGCTGGCCGGCCGGGGCGAACGACGCCCCGGCCGGACCACGACAACGAGGGGGAGACGTGACAGCGACGGATACCGGCGGACCGGTGGCGGCGCGGGCGGACGAGATCTGGAAGGTCTACGGCACGGGCGAGGCCCGCGTCGTCGCGCTGCGGGGGGTCAGCGCCGACTTCGGACGGGGTCGCTTCACGGCGATCATGGGGCCGTCCGGCAGCGGCAAGTCGACGCTCATGCACTGCCTGGCCGGACTGGACACGGTCGACCGTGGCACGGTGCACGTGGGTGGCACCGAGGTCACCAAGCTCAGCGACAAGGCACTGACCCGGCTGCGCCGGGACCGGATCGGTTTCATCTTCCAGCAGTTCAACCTGTTGCCGACGCTGAGCGCGGCGGAGAACATCCGGCTGCCGCTGGACATCGCCGGCCGCAAGCCGGATCCGCAGTGGTGGGACATCGTGATCGACACGGTCGGCCTGCGGGACCGGCTCGGGCACCGGCCCAGCCAGCTCTCCGGCGGCCAGCAGCAGCGGGTGGCGTGCGCGCGGGCGCTGGTCGGCCGCCCGGACGTGATCTTCGCCGACGAGCCGACCGGCAACCTGGACTCCCGGTCGGGCGCCGAGGTTCTGGCGTTCCTGCAGGCCAGCGTGCGCGAGCACGGCCAGACCATCGTGATGGTCACGCACGATCCGGTGGCGGCGAGCTACGCCGACCGGGTGGTCTTCCTGGCCGACGGCGCGATCGTCGACGAGCTGGCGAACCCGACCGCCGAGTCGGTTCTGGACACCATGAAACGCCTGGACACGCACGCCGACCCGGTGATGCTCTGATGCTGCGTGCCACGCTGAAGAGCCTGCTGGCCCGCAAGCTGCGGCTGATCCTGTCCGGGCTGGCGGTGATCCTCGGGGTGATGTTCGTGTCGGGTGCGCTGGTGCTCACCGACACGCTCAACCGGACCTTCGACTCGATCTTCGCGGACGCCTACGCGGCGACCGACGTCTCGGTTTCGGCGAAACCCAAGGTCGAGGTCTCCGAGATGGAGGGCGAGGAGGTGGCAGCGCCGCTGCCGGCCTCGATCGTGGAGACCATCAAGAGCCAGGCGGGCGTACGCTCCGCGACCGGCCGCGTCGACACCGACGGGGCACGGGTGATCGGGTCCGACGGCAAGGTGCTCACGTCGTTCGGCCCGCCGCGGATCGGCTCGAACTGGACCGGCACCGACGAGACGATGGAGATGCGCGACGGCCGCGGACCGGAGTCGGCCGGCGAGATCGCCATGAACGCGACCACCGCGGAGCTGTCCGGTTACCGGGTCGGCGACCGGGTGGCCGTCCTCACGCAGCAGCCGAAACGCGAGTTCACCCTGGTCGGGGTCTGGGGTTACACCGGCGGCCGGGACAGCATCAGCGGCGTCCAGGAGGTCGCCTTCACCACGCCGGTGGCCCAGGAGCTGATGCTGGGTGAGAAGGGTGTCTTCACCTCGGTGCTGGTGCGCACCGCCGACGGGGTGACCCCGGACGAGCTGCGTGACCGGCTCGCCCCGGTGCTCGGCGCCGACTACCAGGTGAAGACCGGCGAGCAGCTGGCCGAGGAGAGTTCGGCGAGCATCAAGCAGGGTCTCGGCTTCTTCAACCAGATCCTGCTCGGCTTCGCCGGCATCGCGCTGTTCGTCGGCATCTTCCTGATCCTGAACACGTTCTCGATCGTGGTGGCCCAGCGCACCAAGGAGCTGGCGCTGCTGCGGGCGATGGGCGCCAGCCGCCGTCAGGTGATCAACTCGGTGCTGGTGGAGGCCGTCGTGGTCGGCCTGATCGCCGCGGTCCTCGGCCTGGCCGCCGGGGTCGGCGCGGGCGCCGGGCTCGCCCAGTTGTTCGGCAGCATGGGCGGCGGCATGGAACTGGCCTCGATCGGGGTGCCGCTGTCTGCGGTGATCAGCGCGTTCGTGGTCGGGATCCTGGTGACCGTGGTGGCGGCGGTGCTGCCGGCGCTGCGCGCCTCCCGGATCGCGCCGATCGCGGCGATGCAGGACGTCGCCACCCCGGACCGGCCGCTCACCAAGATCACAGTGGCCGGGACGGTGGTCACCGCACTCGGCGCGGCCGGGCTGGGCCTCGGCCTGTTCGCCGACGCCGGCGACGCCACCCTGTGGCTGATCCTCGGCGGAGTGCTGGTCACCTTCATCGGCATCGCGCTGCTCACTCCGCTGATCAGCAAGCCGGTGGTCTCACTGCTCGGCCGGCTCTTCTCCTGGTCGGTGCCCGGCCGCCTGGGCCGGCTCAACTCCGGCCGCAACCCGCGGCGCACGGCGATCACCGCCGCCGCGCTGATGGTGGGCATCGCGCTGGTCACCGGCGTCACCGTGATCATGGACTCGGCCAAGAGCAGCCTCAAGAGCGAGGCCGCCCGGATCCTCAAGGCCCAGATCATGATCAGCGGGGATCAGGGCGGGCCGCGGCCACCCACGTACGATCCGGCGGTCCTGGACAAGACCGAGCAGATCCCGGGCGTACGCGCGGCAGCCGGCCTCTACAACGACCTGGTGCAGATCGGCGGCGACCGGACGTACGTGGCCGCCACCGAGGACCTGGCCGTGATGGGGCAGGCGTACGGGACGACAGCGCAGACCCTGCGCGACGACCAGATCGCGGTCAGCTCGCCGGAGGCCGCGGAACGGGGCTGGCAGATCGGCTCGACCGTCCCGATCCAGACGTCGCGCGGCGCGGAGCACACGTACACGGTCGCCATGCTGTTCGCCGAGAACGAACTGCCCGGCAGCATCCTGATGCCGGCCGCCGCGATCAAGGGCTTCGGGATCACCCAGCCGGTGCTCGGTTTCGTCCGGCTCGACGACGGCGTCCCGGTCTCGGCCGTGCTGCCGCAGGTCAAGGCGCTGCTGGCGGACAGTCCCGAGGTGTCGGCGACCGACCAGCAGACGTTCGTCGACGCTCAGGCGGCGCAGTTCGACCAGATCATCATGATGATCCAGATCCTGCTGGGGCTGGCCATCCTGATCGCCGTACTGGGCGTGGTGAACACCCTTGCCCTGTCGGTGCTGGAACGTACCCGCGAGCTCGGCCTGCTGCGGGCCGTCGGGCTGGGCCGGGCCCAGACCATGCGGATGGTGACCGTGGAGGCCGTGGTGATCTCGGTCTTCGGCGCGCTGCTCGGCGTCGCGGTCGGCGCCGGCATGGGCAGCGCGGTGGCCCGCGCGCTGGAGAACGACGGCATCACCGAGATCGTGCTGCCGTGGGGCCGGATGGGCACCTACCTGGGCCTGGCCGCCCTGGTCGGGGTGATCGCGGCGGTGGCGCCGGCGATCCGCGCCGCCCGGCTCAACGTCCTGGGCGCCATCGCCCACGACTGAGCGACTCAGCGCAGGGGCGGCCCCGGCACGATGCCGGGGCCGCCCTGTTCGCGTCGATCAGGCCAGGATCTTGTCGAGCTTGGTGAAGCTGGAGCCCCAGCCCTCGCGCGCGCCCTCGTGCATGACCTCGGGGAACGGGCTCTGGGTGAGGACCAGGCGGGTGCGGCCGCCCTCCTCGTCGTGGAACTCGATGCGCATGCGCAGCACCTCGGCGCCGAAGTCCGGGATGTGCGCGACGTTCTCCTCGCCGACCAGCAGCTCGTTCTCCACGACCTCGACGAAGGTGGCGTTGACCGGCGAGACGACGCCCGGGTCCTCGTCGTTGACCATGGAGAAGCGCTGGTGGCCGCCGGCCCGCACGTCGAGGTCGACGCTGTCGCGGGGCACCGACCAGCCGACCGGGCCGAACCAGGCGGCCAGCTGCTCCGGGTCGGTGAAGGCCCGGTACACCAGCTCGCGGGGGGCGTCGAAGATGCGGGTGATGACGAGCTCAGTCATTGGTTTTCTCCTCCTGCAGGCGCTTGAGGTGGGCGTCGAGACGCGCGAAGTTGTCGTCCCAGAACCGGCGGTACCGCTCCATCCAGGCCGTCGCCTCGCGCAGCGGCGCCGCCTCGAGCCGGCTGGATCGCCACTGGGCCGAGCGGCTGCGCGAGATGAGACCGGCGTTCTCCAGCACCTTCAGATGCCGGGAGATCGCCGGGAGGCTGATGTCGAACGGCTCGGCGAGCTCCGTCACGGTCGCCTCCCCCTCGGCGAGGCGCGCGAGGATGGCGCGCCGCGTGGGGTCGGCGAGGGCCGCGAAGATCACACTGAGCCGGTCGGTCATTTAACCTCCCCGTTAATTAACGAAGAGGTTAAGAGGTGACCGCGCCGCTGTCAAACCTTGCTGGGGATCCGGCGGTGCAGCTCGGCGAGCAGGACCTCCGGGCCGGGCGACATCAGGCCGACGTCGATGACGTACGCCACCTCGGCGCCACGACGCCGGATCCGCGGTGGCCCACCCTTGCCGGGCTGCACCGTCGCGTAGTCCTCGGCCACCGGCGTGACCACCAGTTCGGTGAACGGCCCCCACCCGTGCAGCGCCACCGATCCGATCCCGGACCAGGGCAGATGGATCGGCCGGCGCCCGGTCGCGGCGAAGTCGATGCCGTGCACCGAGGTGTGCAGCCAGCCGAGCCGGCGCCAGAACAGCAGCAGGACCATGGCCGCGACGACCGCCGGCACGATCAGCGTGGCCTCGGCGTAGAGCACGATGTCGCCACCGCCCGGCCGGTAGCCGGCCGCCATCTTGATCAGCAGGGTGATGGCGAGCATCGGCACCCAGCAGGCGGCTAGCACCCAGAGCGCCGTCACGTAGAACATGCCGCGCGCCTGGATGAAGCTCACGGTGTCGTCGGTGGGCCCGAGTACCTGGTCAACGTGATCAGCCATAAGCGGATTATGCTCGGATAAATCAGGTGATTTTGGCGCGGAGCGTTAATCCGGCACGCCGAGTACGGCCGACGGGTGCGTGTCGGAACCCGCACGTAGGCTGTGTGCCATGACTGAGTTCGACGGCCTCCCGCTGCTCCGCTCCCCCGTGGCGATCGCTGCCTTCGAGGGCTGGAACGACGCTGCGGATGCTTCGACCGCGGCCGTGGAACACCTCGAGCAGGTCTGGGAGGCCCGTGAGGTCACCAGCATCGACCCCGAGGACTTCTACGACTTCCAGGTCAGCCGGCCCACCATCACCATGGCCGAGGGTGAGACCCGCAAGATCGAGTGGCCGACCACCCGGTTCACGGTGGCCAGCCCGCCCGGCGCCGAGCGCGACGTGGTGCTGATCCGCGGCATCGAGCCGAGCATGCGGTGGCGCACCTTCTGCGAGTCGGTGCTGGAGATCTGCCACAGCCTCGAGGTGAACCGCATCGTGCTGCTCGGCGCGCTGCTCGCCGACGTGCCCTACACCCGGCCCCTGCCGATCAGCGGCACCGCGTCGGACCGCGAGATCGCCGAGAAGTACAAGGTGGTTCCGACCCGCTACGACGGCCCCACCGGCATCGTCGGCGTGCTCCAGGAGGCGTCGAGCCGGGCCGAGCTGGACGCGCTGTCGTTCTGGGTGCACGTGCCGCACTACGCCAACAACCCGCCCTGCCCGAAGGCGACGCTCGCCCTGCTCAGCCGGATCGAGGACGTGCTCGACCTGCCGGTGCCGATGGCGGACCTGGCCGAGCAGGCCGACGAGTGGGAGAAGAAGGTCCGCGCCGCCGCCGAGCAGGACTCCGAGCTCGGCGAATACGTGCGGGAGCTGGAGGAACGGGTCGGCGACGCCGGCATCCAGCCGCTGACCGGCGACGAGATCGCCAGCGAGTTCGAGAAGTACCTGCGGCGCCGGGGCGGTTCGGCGGGTCCCACCGCAGGTTCCTGGTAGGTCACCGCAGGCTCTGGTTACACCGTCGTGCTCCGGGTGCGGGCCGCACCCGGAGCACGACCGGCTCACATGGCGAGCCGGGCCTGCGCGGCGATCTGGTCGAGGAAGACGTCCCAGTCGGCGCGCGAGAATTGCAGAGCAGGCTGACCAAGGTTCTTACTGTCGCGCATGGCGATCCGGTCGTCGCCGACCGCGGCCACCTCCACGCATGCACCTGTCGCGCAGAACGAGCTGCGCTCCCACTTCATTGTGGTGTCGTTCATTTCAGCCTCTCATGATGTATTGAAACCGCCCTTACGACTCGTCCGGCAGTGACTCGTCGTCCTTCACGTCGCAGGCCGCTCGGGCGATCCGCGCGCGCAGGTCATAGGCGCGCGCCAGGATCAGCGCCACGCTCGCTTCCTCATCGAGTGACCGGCGCCAGAAGCGCTCGAACACTTCCCGGTGATATCCCACCTCGACCGGATCCTGCACCAGATCGTCGCGGGTGTAACTCTCCCGGTAGAGCACGGCGTCTCCCTCCGCCGCGCTCAGGTCCAGGACGGTGAAGGCGCCGAAGGTGCCGAGCAGCGCACCGGTGTCGCGGGGCAGCACCCGGACGTGTACGTTGGGCCGCTTCGCCGTCTCGGCGAGGTCCTCGAACTGCTCAGCCGCCGTCTCCAGCCCGCCGACGGTGCGCCACAGCACCGACTCGTCGAGCATCAGCAGGAAGTCCGGCGCGCCGTCGCGTTCGATCACATCCCGGCGCCGGGCGAGTCGCACGTCCCGGCGGACCCGGCGCTCCTCGACCGTGAGGCTCTTGTCGAACCAGCTGAGCGTCGCCTCGGCCAGGGCACGGGTCTGCAGGTGGCCGGGCACGAGAGTCGACTGGTACTCCCGGATGGCGGTGGCGGCCAGCTCGAACTGCACCAGTTGCAGCAGGCCGGGCGGCAGATACTCACGGTGTTCCTGCGCCGTCCAGTACCGCTCGCGGCGCGACACCCGGGCGTCCTCGGCGAGGGCGCCGATGCGCTCCTCGTCGACGACGCCGTACTCCGTCAGCAGGGCACGCAGGTCGGTCGGGGTGATCGTCACCTCACCGAGCTCGACCCGCTGCAACTTCGAGAGCGACCAGCCCAGGGTGTCGGCCACCTCGTGCTGGCTCTTGCCGGTCTCCTCCCGGGCGGAACGCAGCGCGAGCCGCACCCGCCGCCTCGCGACGGCGGGCAGCTCGTCGGGCGCAGCCGCCATGCGGACCTCTCAGAAACCGTCCAAATCCCGCAAACCGACCATGGTTGCGATGTCGCAGGTTGCCGTGTCGCCCATGGCCTGCCGCAGAATACTCTAGGGGATAATCTGGACACCCGACCGGGTGACCGGATCATCTGCCACAGAACTCCAGTGATCGCACCAGACCGCGGCAGAACTCGGCGAACTCCCGCTCGTCACGCGACGAGAAGACCTCCACCAGCTCGCCGCGGTACTCGGCGCGCACCTGCCACCACCGGCGCCTGCGCGGCCGCAGGCAGATCGCCCCGTTGACCACGAGGATCCCGATCAGCAGAGCAGCCAGCAGAATCGAGACCGGCCCCACCACCGGGACCGTCACCACCGCCGCGGCCAGCGCGGACACCCCGAGCACCTGCCGGCCCGACGCGTCCGGCTCGGGGTCGTGGCGGACGATGTGGACATCGAGCAGGTCGGCCACCGCGAAGCGATACTGAGCGGTCTGCGAGACCTCCACGACACTGTGGGTGATCACCGCACGCGGACCGCGATAGAAAACGGGCAACTCCATCCCCTCCTCCCGGTACTTGCGAGCCGGAGGAGGCTGGGCAAAGATGGCACTCGACAAGGGGCCCTCCTCCGCACGTCGGACGGCAGGCCCGGGGCGGCGGCCAGCGGCTACTGGTCACCGCCCCCTTTTCGTGACCTGAACGCGCCCTTAACGTGTTCTCAGTATGGCGGGCGCTGTCATCTATCCGCCAGACTCCTGACAGCCTTGTAGCTGATAGGTCCCAATTCACTCACGAACTCACGCGTGTCATTGCACGCCCGGACACGCGGCGTGAGTCATCCTAGGAACCTAGTTGATGCTGGAGGGCGAGCATGACGATCAACCCTGGCAACGCCGAGTTCCCGCACCGGCAGATCGCGACCCAGCTGCGCGAACGCATCCGCCGCGGCGACTGGCAGCCCGGCGAGCGCCTCCCGTCCATCCCCGCCATGGCCGAGATGTTCGGCGTCGCCAAACAGACCGTGCAGCGCACAGTGGACCAGCTGCGGGTCGAAGGCATCCTGATCACCAAACCCGGATCCGGTACGTACGTCCGCGGCACCCGGCGCCGCCTGAACCGCCTGGCCCGCGGCCGCTACGGCGCACACCGCGGCTACCACGCGGATCTGGCCGCCCGCTACCGGCAGCAGCTCGTCGGCGTCGGCCGGGAGCCCGCGCCGCCCGAGGTGGCCGACGCCTTCGGGGTCCGCGACGGCACGGAACTGCTGGTCCGCAGGCATGTGGTGCGCACCGACGAGGCGACCGTCGAGGTGGGCGCGTCGTGGTTCCGGGTGACCGACGCGACCGGCACCTCGCTGGAGCGGATGGAGGCGTTCGGACGGCCGCTCTACCAGGAGGCCGAGGAGGTGCTCGGCCGCCGGTACGCCTCGGCGACCGACACGATCAGCGCCCGGCAGCCCAGCCGCGAGGAGGCGGAGATCCTGCAGATCCGCCCGGACACGCCGGTGCTGCACCTGCTGCATGTCGCGTTCGACGAGACCCGCAAGCCGATCGAGGTGGCCCAGGCGACCTGGCCGGGGCCGATGACCACGCTCACCGAGGAGTACCGGATCCCGGCGCCGGCCCCGGAACCCGGCCCGGAGCCGGGATTCGCCCTCGCCTGACCGCGCAGGGCCACGTCGTCGCGGCCGGGCCAGGACAGGATGTCGGCATGGAAGATCCCGTCGCCGGCCCGTTGACATGACGACGACGATCGCCGCGGACGGCAGCGCCGCGCACCTGCCACCGGAATCGGGGCCGCCCCTACTTTGGTAGGTGCCGGGCTTCACGCGTACCCCATAGGCTCCTGTCATGCTCTTCGCCCTGTTGGTGCCCGACCCCGGCAGCGCGCGGGCCGCGGCACGCGACCGCCTGGCCGATGGCATCGCGATCGTGCTCGCCATCACCTACGGATCGATCATGCTGGTGCTCGGTGACGCGACCACGCCCGGCGCGTTGCTGCCCTGGCAGGCCGACCTCGCGGTCGGGCTGGCGTGCGCGGCCGCGTTGCTGCTGCGCCGGCGGCACCCGCTGGGCGTGGCCGTCGCCGTGCTGCCCTTCGGCGCGGTGTCGATCATGGCGACCGGGGCGATCACGATGGCCCTGTTCACCGCCGCGATCCGCTTCCGGCCGCCGCTGTTGCTGCTGCTCGGCGCGGTCAACGTGGGCACCGGCGGGCTCTACTATCTGCTACATGCGCAGCCCGCCTACGACATCTGGGTGGATTTCGTGATGCGCTCGGTGGTCACCGCGGCGGCGCTCGGCTGGGGCCTGTTCATGCAGGCCTACCGGCGGCTCACCGAATCACTGCGTGCGCAGGCCGTCCGTCTGCAGGCCGAGGCCCGGCTCACCGAGCGTGCCCGGATCGCCCGGGAGATGCACGACGTGCTCGCCCACCGGATGTCCCTGATCAGCCTGCACGCGGGCGCCTTGGAGGTGCGCGGCACGGTCTCCGCCGACGAGCTCAGCGTCGCCGCCGGCGCGATCCGGACCAGCGCGCACGAGGCCCTGGAAGAGTTACGCGCGGTAGTGGGCGTGCCCAGCGGCCGCCCGGAACCACCCCAGCCCGGCCTCGCCGACATGGCCGACCTGGTCGCCAGCGTGCGCGCGGCGGGCATGGCGATCGACTACGCGAACGCGGTGCCGCCGGACGGTCCGCCGGTCGTGCTCGGCCGCACCGCATACCGGATCGTCCAGGAAGGCCTCACCAACGCCCGCAAGCACGGATCCGGGCCGGCCGCCTCGGTGCGCCTGGCCGGCAGCGCCGGCCGCGGTCTGCACATCACGATCATCAACCCCCTTTCCGGTACGCGCGAAGCACCCGTTTCGGACACCGGCCTCGGCCTGGTCGGCATCGGCGAACGGGTGGCCCTGGCCGGCGGCGAGGTCCACTACGGCGCTGCCCGCGGCGAGTTCCGCCTGGAAGCCTCCCTGCCGTGGCCGGCATGAACGGCCCCACGCCGACCTCTGCCGCCGGCTCGCCAGGCGCTGCCTCCCCCGCCGACGCTGAACTTTCCACTTCCGCCTTCCCCGGCGCCGGCCTTGCGCCCGCGAGGGCTGGCATTCCTGGCGCGGATGCTGCCGGCGCGAACGCTGCGGGCGCAAACCCTGCGGGCGCAGACGCTGCGGGCGCAAACCCTGCGGGCGCAGACGCTGTGAGCGCAGACGCTGTGAGCGCAGACGCTGTGAGCGCAGACGCTGCGGGCGCAGACGCTGACGGTGCCGGCTCCGGTGGGCGGCCGATTCGGCTGGCGATCGTGGACGATGACGCGCTGGTGCGGGCCGGGCTGCGGATCCTGGTCGGCGGGTCGCCGGACATCGAGGTGGTGGCCGAGGCCGGTGACGGCGAGCAGGCCGTCACGGTGGCCGGCGCGCACTGGCCGGACGTGATGCTGATGGACATCCGGATGCCCGGCGTGGACGGCCTGATCGCCACCCGCCGCATCCGCTCCCGGCCGGGCGCGCCGCAGGTGATCGTGCTGACCACGTTCGACGCGGACGAGTACGTGCTGGAGGCCCTGCGCGGCGGCGCCAGCGGTTTCCTGCTCAAGGACACCCCGCCACGGGAGATTCTGGCCGCTGTCCGCACCGTGGCCGCCGGAGCGTCGAGCCTCTCCCCCACGGTGATCCGCCGCCTGATCGACCACGTCGCCGACCCGGAGGCCGGCACCCGCCGGGCCCGCGCCCGCAGCCGGCTGGCCACCCTGACCGACCGCGAGCGCGAGGTCGCGATCCTGGTCGGCCAGGGCCAATCGAACGCTGAGATCGGCGCCGGCCTGCGCATGAGCCTGCCGACCGTGAAGGGCCACGTCTCCCGGCTGCTGACCAAGCTCGATCTGAACAACCGGGTGCAGATCGCCCTACTGGTCCACGACGCCGAATGAAGGTCAGCCGAACGGGAAGACCGACGGGAACTTGAAATCGATCTTCGGCGGCCTGATGTTCGGCGCCGGCTGCGTCTCGATCTCGCGAATGATGTTCAGCAGCACCTGCGGGATGCCCGGGGCGTCCTCGAGCGCGACGACCTTCTTGGTCCGGCCGTTCACATACCGCACCTCGATCTCGTAGAGGAAGCGGTCGCAGCAGGTGTTCTTCGGAACGTACCGCGGTCGCAGGGCCAGGAAGGACGGCGTCGAGGCCAGTCGGAGCGCGCGCGCACCGGGGCTGTTGCCCTTGCCGGAGAAGCTGTACGCGAACCGGTTGTTGTGTGGACCCCCGGTCCGGACGAACGAGATGTGCTCCGCGCGAACCGCCGCCCCGGTTTGCGCGGAGCTGCCCGTCGGCTGGGTGGGTTCGACCGCTGCGGCGGGCGGCGCGCTGCCGGCCATCATGGTGACACTCACCAGCAGGCCGACAGCGGACGCCCGGCGGGCGTAGATTTTACGGCTCATCCGCCTACGATATCGGTCATTAACCGCATATTCCGGTTAACACGGTCGGTCCGCCGGTGAAGGCCGGGGCGGGCCGGGGTTGGCCCGGGCCGGGGGTTGGGCCGGGCCGGGCCGGGTTGGGCCGGGGTTGGCCCGGGCCGGGGGTTGGGCCGGGCCGGGCCGGGTTGGGCCGGGTTGGGCCGGGCCGGGTCGGGTTGGGCCGGGCCGGGCCGGGCCGGGCCGGGTCGGGTTGGGTTGGGCCGGGTCGGGTTGGGTTGGGCCGGGTTGGGTTGGGCCGGGTTGGGTTGGGCCGGGTTGGGTTGGGCCGGGTTGGGTTGGGGTGGGGCTGGGCATCGGCCCAACCGCCCGCCGACACCGGTGCCGGGCGGGCGGGTGGGGCAGCGGTCTAGCCGCCTGTGGGCACCGGGTCGGGGGTGGGCTGCGCGGCGGGTGTGGCCGTGCGGCGCAGGTCGCGGGCGATCAGGCCGAAGCCGGCGAGGAGGAGCAGCGGGCCGGTCACGCCGATCGGGCCGAGGCCCAGGGCGAGGAAGGCTACGACGCCGGCGACGACCAGTGCGGCGACCCACCAGCGGGTCAGGCCGCTCACCGCGGCGCCGATGCCGACGGCGATGAGGCCGAGCAGGGTGAGCACCATGCTGGGCAGCGCCCAGCCGAAGGTGAAGGCTGCCAGGCCGCCGAGGGTTTCGCTCACCCGGTCGGCGGTGGCCGCGTCGAGGACCTGGCGGGCGGCCAGGTCGGCGCTGTCGCCGACCATCAGGCCGCTGAAGTTGATCAGCGCGACGACGGTGATCCCGGCCGCCACCTGGGTGAAGCGGTTGGCGCGGGCCGCCACGGCGAGCACGGCCGGCACGAACAGCACCCAGGCGAAATGCAGGAACAGGGCGCTGACCTGGGTCTGCACCGGCTTGGCGACGCTGTCGGCGAGGTCACCGGACCAGTCCGGCACGGTTGCCATGCCGATGGCGAACGAGAGCGGGGCGGCGTACAGGGAAATGATCCCGACCCGGCGGCGGTATGCGCCGAACGTGTCCGGCTCCTCGGCCGCGGCACGTGGCCGGACCAGCAGCCAGGCCGCGCGGCCGTAGGCGCCGATCATCACGATCGGGCCGAGCAGGCAGAGGGGTACGGGTGAGATCGCGAACGCCAGGTAGAGGCCCATGCCGAGCAGCGCCGCCCCGGCGGTCCACCAGTCGATCACCCGGGCCCGGGCGGCGGCGATCGGGGTGAGGATCAGCGACAGGCCCCAGCCGATCAGGCCGGGCCACTGCCAGCCGATCACGGTCACGCTCATCGCCAGGAATTTCTCGTCGACCGCCTGGACCTGGTCGTTCGGCAGGGTCTGCTCCAGGGCGAGCAGGACGAAGTCGTTCGCCATCAGCGCCGAGAAGGTGGTCAGGCCGACGATCACCGCGATCCAGGCGATCCGCGCGAGCACGGCGCCGCGCTGCCGGATCGGTGCCAGGAGACCGAGCAGGCCGGGTACGAACAGCACCCATGCCCAGTGCAGCAGGATCGAGTGCGCCTGCACCGCGTCCGGGTGCTGGCGGTAGATGCCGTACTGCTCCGGGATGCCGAGTGCCGGGTCCACCCCGGTCGCCACGGTCAATGCGATCGGCGCGGCCACCAGGCTCGCGGCCGCTGCTTTGCGCCACATGATTGGTTCCTCCCCCTCGTCTGTGGACGTCGGCGGGGAACGTTACGAACCTGCGGTGCGGGCGTCGCCCGTACCGGGAATGATTGAATCTCCTCCTCGCGGCGGACGGCCGATCATCCTCGGGGTGGGTCCGGCCCGCACCCGCAGCCCGTAGGTTCGACGCGTGTTGAGGCAGCAGCTCGGACGGATCCGCCGCAGTGACTTCGCGGTCACCGCCGGCTTCGTGGTTTTCGCCCTGATCGAGGAACTTCTGATCGGTATGCCGGGCTGGTGGTGGCCGTTCGCGCTGACCGCGTTCGCCCTGCTGATCCTGGTCCGCCGGCTGAACCCGCTGCTGGCGATGATCCCGAACGCGCTGGCCGTGATGGACATGTTCTACGTCGAGGCGACCATCGCCGGCGAGGAAACGATCAACTTCCGCCTGTGGCAGGTGGTCGCGATGATCATCTGTTCCTACACGGTCGGGCGCTGGGAGCCGCTGTTCGACGCCGCGTGGCGGATCACCCGGCGCGGTGTCCTGGGCGTCGGCGTCATCCTGTTCACGGTCTGCCTCTACTACACGTTCAACCCCGAAGATCCGATGATCGACATCTTCATCCCGGTCGCGCCGTACGTGCTCGGCTCGGTCGTGGCGGTGCAGGCCCGCAAGCTGGCCGAGGCGGCCGGGGTGCGGGCGGAGTTCCGGGAGCGGCAGGCCCGGGAGGCGGTCATGGAGGAGCGGGTACGGATCGCCCGCGAGCTGCACGACATGGTCGCGCACAGTGTCACGGTCATGGTGATCCAGGCGGGGGTCGTGCGCCGCCGGCTGGACGCCGGGCTGCCGGTCGACGCCCAGCTGCTGCAGAGCATCGAGTCCTCGGGGCGCGACGCGGTGGTCGAGCTACGCCGTACGCTGGGGCTGCTGCGGGGCGAGGGGACCGAGACCGCGCAACCGCCGGTCGGCCTGGACCGCCTGGACGATCTCGTCGGGCAGGTTCGTGAGGCCGGTCTGGCGGTGACCGTACGCCGGACCGGCGACCCGGTGCCGCTGCTGCCCGCGGCGGACCTGTCGGCGTACCGGATCGTCCAGGAGGCGCTGACCAACGTGCTGAAGCACGCACATGCCGGGGCGGCGCAGCTGACCGTGGACTACCGGGCCGACGGCCTGCACCTCGGCGTGGTGAACGACGGCCCGCAGGTCGCCGCATCGTCCGGTGGTGGGCAGGGGCTGATCGGTATGCACGAACGGGTGACGCTGTTCGGCGGTGAGCTGCACGCCGGCCCACGTCCGCAGGGCGGCTTCGAGGTCCATGCCCGGTTGCCGGTGCTCCCCGCCGCATCCCGGCCGGGCCACGCCACGGCGCCGGAGGAGCACAGCGTGCCGGCCGACGGGGGTGGCCGATGACGATCAGTGTGGTGATCGCCGACGACCAGCGGATGCTGCGCGCCGGGCTGCGCATGGTGATCGAGACCGAACCGGACATGAACGTGGTCGGCGAGGCCAGCGACGGCGCCGAGGCGGTGGCGGTGGCCCGGCGGCTGCGTCCGGACGTGGTGCTGATGGACATCGCCATGCCGCGCCAGGACGGGCTGACCGCCACCCGGACGCTGCTGGGGACTCCGGATCCGCCGCGGGTGATCGTGCTGACGACGTTCGACACGGACGAGAACCTGTACCGGGCGCTGCAGGCCGGGGCCAGCGGGTTCCTGCTGAAGGTGTCGTCGCCGGAGCATCTGATCACCGCGATCCGGGTGGTGGCGGCCGGGGAGGCGCTGCTCGATCCGGCGGTGACGACTCGGGTGATATCGGCGTTCGCGGGGCGGCCGGGGCCGGTGCCGCCGCCGGAGCTCGGCGAGTTGACGCCGCGGGAAGTGGATGTGCTGCGGCTGATGGCGCGCGGAATGTCGAACGGCGAAATCGCGGCGGCGCTCACCGTCGGAGAGGCGACGGTCAAAACCCACGTGGCACGGGTGCTGATGAAACTCGGATTGCGCGATCGGGTGCAGGCGGTGGTCTACGCCTATGAGACGGGTCTGGTGCGGGCCGGCAGCAACTGAACCCGAGAAATAGTTCAGGCCCAGAGCGCGAAAGCGCGTCCGGGCCTGATTTCACCGTCTGTTCAGGGGGATCAGCCCGGGGTCGGGGAGAGCAGACCGAGGTCGATGTCGCCGATCGTGAAGGTCTGGTTGCCGTGACCGGCGATGTTGTGGTCGCCGTCGATGTTCAGGTCGTTGCGGAAGAACCCGCCACCGCGGTAATTGCCGGCGGCCAGGACCCGGCTGCTGCGGTAACGGTTGCTGTAGACCAGGACGTCGTCGCAGTCGTCGTCATCGACCAGGATGGTCGGACGCGGCGCGCTGTGCACGACGGCGTAGCCGCTGCTCGAGCCGCAGCTCTTGCAGCCGCTGTCGGCAGCCTGGGCGGAACCGGCCAGGGCCAGGCTCGCACCGGAGGCCAGGACCAAACCTCCGAGGAACAGAGCCGTACGACGCATGTTGCTTCCTTCCAAGATTTCAGTGAAACCGTTGATTTCGCATCCGGAAATGGTCAGGCTCGGAGCGCTGTGAGCGCGCTCCGAGTCTGATTCACCATGGTTCAGAGTCGGAAGAGATCCCGGCCCTGGGTTGGATTACCTGCTGGAGAGCAGACCGAGGTCGATGTCTCCGATGGTGAAGGTCTGGTTGTCATTGCCGACGATGTTGTGGTCGCCGTCGATGTCCAGGTCGTTGCGGAAGATGCCGCCGCCGCCGAGGCTGCCGCCGTAGTAGTCGTTGGCGACCAGGATCCGGTTGCTGCGGTACCGGTCACGAGTGCTGTAAACCAGCACGTCGTCGCAGTCGTCGTCGACCAGGATGGTCGGACGCGGCGCACTGTGCACAACGGCGAGGCCGCTGCTCGAGCCGCAGCTGGCGCGCTTGCAGCCGCTGTCGGCGGCCTGGGCGGGACCGGCCAGGGCCAGGCTCGCACCGGAGGCCAGGAGGAAGCCCCCGAGGAACAGAGCCGTACGACGCATGATGTTTCCTTCCAGATGTTCGATGGGACTGCTTGAAATTGCCTTCACAAATGGCCGGACCATTTGCTCACCGGGACCGAGCTGGCTCGAGCACCCGGAATGGGCCGGTCAGAGGCTGATGCCACCGATGGTGAAGGTCTGGTTGTCGTCGCCGACGATGTTGTGATCGCCGTCGATGTCCAGCCGGTTGCTGTAGTAGCCGCCGCCGAGGCCGCTGAGGCCGCCGTAGTAGTCGTCGGCGACCAGGATCCGGTTGCTGCGGTGACGGTTGCTGTAGACCAGCACGTCGTCGCAGTTGTCGTCGTCGACCAGGATGGTCGGACGCGGCGCGCTGTGCACGACGGCGAGGCCGCTGCTCGAGCCGCAGCTGGTGCGCTTGCAACCGCTGTCGGCAGCCTGGGCCGGGCCGGCCAGAGCCAGGCTCGCGCCGGAGGCCAGGAGGAAGCCGCCGAGGAACAGAGCGGTACGACGCATGATGTTTCCTTTCGGACGTTTGGTTTGGACCCTTGGTTTGACCAAGGAGAGTCTGTCTGAACTGACAGCCAAAATCTCCAGTTTTCATCCGTTTTTCGACGATCGGTCAGGATTTAGTGGAATCCGCTCCGAGCCCGGAAAACAGGGGTTATGGTCGGGCGGGGCATTCGCTTTTCCCCACGTCCTGAAGACACGAAAAGGCCCCCGTCCGAATATCGGACGGGGGCCTTTGATAAGCCTTACAAACGCACTCCGAGCAGGGCGTTCACGGTTTGGGACATCAACCTCGGCGACTCGCTGTCGTCACCCGCACCGGCCAGTGCGGCCTCCGCCCAGGCGTCCACCAGGGCCAACACGCCCGGCGTGTCGAGATCGTCGGCGAGAGCCTCGCGAACCGCCCCGAGCAGGCCGATACCGGACGGCCCGGACGGTGCGGCCGCGGCCTCGCGCCAGCGGGCGAGCCGGCTCAGGCCGGTCTTCAGCACCTCGTCGGTCCAGTCCCGGTCACCGCGGTAGTGCTCGGCGAGCAGGCCCAGACGGACCGCCATCGGGTCTACGCCGTCACCACGCAGGCGGGAGACGAAGACCAGGTTGCCGCGCGACTTCGACATCTTCTCGCCGTCCAGACCGATCATGCCGGCGTGCACGTAGTGCGCGGCGAACGGCTCGGCGCCGGTGAGCACCTCGGCGTGCGCGGCCGAGCACTCGTGGTGCGGGTAGAGCAGGTCGCTGCCGCCACCCTGCACGTCGATCGTGTCGCCCAGCAGGCCGAGCGCGATCGTGGCGCACTCGATGTGCCAGCCCGGGCGGCCCGGGCCGAGTTCCCCACCGTCCCAGACCGGCTCACCGTCGCGGGCGCCACGCCACAGCAGCGGGTCGAGCGGGTCCCGCTTGCCGGCCCGCTCCGGATCGCCGCCACGCTCGGCGGAGAGCGTCAGCATCTCGTCGCGCGACAGGTGGGACTCGTAACCGAACCGCGGCGCGGCGCTGACGTCGAAGTAGACGTCGCCGGTGCCGTCCTCCAGCCGATAAGCGGCGCCGGAGCCGACGAGCGAGGTGACGTGCTCGACGATCTTCGGAATCGACTCGACCGCACCGACGTAGTGCGCCGGCGGAATGATCCGCAGCGCCTCCATGTCCTCCCGGAACAGGGCCGTCTCCCGCATGGCCAGGACGATCCAGTCCTCGCCGTCCCGCGCCGCCCGCTCCAGCAGCGGGTCGTCGATGTCGGTGACGTTCTGCACGTACGTGACCTCGTGGCCGGCGTCGCGCCACATCCGGTTCACCAGGTCGAAGGTGATCATCGTGGCGGCGTGCCCGAGGTGGGTCGCGTCGTACGGCGTGATGCCGCAGACGTACATCGTCGCGGTCGAGCCGGGCGTGCTGGGCTGCGCGGACTGCCGCGCCGTGTCGAAGAGCCGCAGCGGTGTGCGTCCCGGCGTGTCCGGCAGGCGGGGTACGTCGTGCCCGGTCCAAGCGTCCATGGTCGGAGCCTATCCAGGACCGCCCGGGTAGACCTTGGCCGCGTGACCTAAACCTCTACGGTCAGAACTTGAACACGACCTGCACCAGATCGGCAGCCGGCCGTTCCCGGTACTGCACCCACCGGTGGGCGGCGTCGGCGAGGTCCGCGCGGGCGGTCGAGCCCGTGCGCTCGGCCACCATCCGGCAGTACTTCGCGAAGGTTCCGGCGAGCGCGGTGACGGGACCGCGAGGTGCCTCCCGCCATGCCGGCACCGAGTTGGCCCACTGCTCCGCCTCGGCCGGGGTGTGGCCGGCGTGGACGAGACGGATGGCCATGAACGTGGTGTCGACCCAGGGTGCGCCGTGGCACATCTTCGCCCAGTCCACGACCCTGACGGTGGTGCCGTCGGTCAGAAAGTTCGACGGCGCGGCGTCGCCGTGCACGAGGGCGTCACCGGCGATCAGGCGGGGGTCGACGACCCTGCCCCAGGACTGACGGATCGACGCGATGAGACCCCCCGACGGCGGCACACGGGTTGTCGAGATGCCGGTCAGGGTCGCCGCGAGGACCGGGAGGTCCGGGGACCCCGGTGTCAGGTCGATGTGCCGCCCGGCCACCGGGTCGAATCCGAGGAGCAACCAGCCGTCCCTCTCGACGTGCCAGCGCAGGCGAGGTGCGAACGCTCGCACGTACACGTTCCCGCGGGCCTCGTTCCGGTGCTGCCACGACTGGCGGTCGTCGATGGGGATGCCTTTGCAGAAGACGTCACCGTCACCGGTTCGCAGGATCGTGACCAGCGCGGAGAGCGAGTCCACCCCGACCGACTCGGCCAGCTCGACCGGACCGGTGTGCTCCTCGACAGCGGCGCGTGTGCCGGCCGGAAGGTCGTGCCAGTGGTAACGGGGCAAGGCGTTCTCCCTGCAGATCGGTGAGTGCGCCGGAAGTTTATGGCGCAGGACACCGACACAGAGAGTGATCAGCCGCGGTGTCGCCGCGGGTCACCCGACCGTGGACGATCCGGTCAGATCGGCGGCCAGGGGATGGCCGGCCAGTCCTGTGGGGGCTTGGGGAACCGGCAGGCGCGCAGCAGCCGCTTCACCCGCAAGGCGGTGTGCTGCACCTCGGAGACCGTCAGGTGTTCCTCGAGGACCGCGCCCAACGGGCCGGACAGCTGGGTCGCCAGGTGGGTGAGGACCTCGACGGCCTCGTCCGGCAGCTGCCGGCCGGTCCAGCCCCACAGCACCGTACGCAGCTTGTTCTCCACGTGGAAGCTGACGCCGTGGTCCACGCCGTGCAGGCCGCCGGTGGCCGGGTAGAGGACGTGGCCGCCCTTGCGGTCGGCGTTGTTGATGACCGCGTCGAAGACGGCCAGGCGGGCCAGCCGCGGGTCGTCGGCGTGCGCGAGCGCGTACGCGTCCCCGTCGTCGTCGCGGGCGGCGGCGACCGGGAACCAGCCGGCGGGCACGTCGTACGCCGGGACGAAGCCGATCAGGCCCTCGGTCTCGTCCGGCTCGTCGATCCACAGCTGCAGCGCGCCGGGGCCGAGCGGGCCGTCGCGCAGGATCGTCGGCGGCACCAGGTCCCAGCCGGTGGCCCGGGACACCTCGTACGCCGAGACCTCGCGGCCGGCGAGCGTGCCGTCCGGGAAGTCCCAGAGCGGGCGCTCACCGCGGACCGGCTTGTAGACGCAGCGGCGGGTCAGCCCGTTCAGACTGATCTCGGCACGCAGCGTGGTGTTCGAGGCGTCCACCAGACGCCCCTCGATCTCGATCCGGCCCCGGCCGAGCAGCTCGAGGGCATCCGCCTCAGCGAGCACAGCCGTGGGCTCGGCCGTCACCGGTGGTAACCGTTGTGCCGGGGACAGAGGTGACCGGCCGGGTCGAGCGGCTGGCCGCAGAGCGGGCACGGGGGCCGGCCGGCCGCCACCACCCGGCGGGCGCGGTCGATGAACGCGCGGGTCGCCTCGGGGGTGAGCCGCACCCGGAGCCGGTCGAGGTCGTCATCCGGCTCGTCCTCGTCCTCGTCGTCCAGCGCCGAGCCGGACAGGTCGTCCTCGTCCTCGCCGAGCGCCGAGCCGGACAGATCGGCCTCGGGCTCACCGGCCTCGATCGCCTCGATCACGACGGTGCTGGTGTCCACGTCGAAGGCCAGGCCCAGAGTGCCGACCCGGAACTCCTCGTCGACCGGGCTGTCCAGCGGCTCGTTGTCGTGCACGGTCGGCAGCGAGCCCTCGGGCAGCGTGACACCGAACCGTTTGTTCGCCTCGAGAAGCAGCTCCTCCAGCTTCTCGGCGAGCAGCGACACCTGGACCTTCTCCAGCGCGACACTGATCACCCGGCCGCCACCGCGGGCCTGGAGGTAGAAAGTGCGGTCCCCCGGCTCGCCCACCGTCCCGGCGACGAACCGCTCGGGCGGCTCGAAGGCATGCACTTGGTGGGTCATGCCGACAACCCTAGCCATCGAGGCGGCCGATCGCGCGGGTCACCGTGGCCGGTTCGCCGAGGGCGCAAAGGCGTACACGCTGCGGCTACAGCGCAATCACACAGCGTCGTCAAACGCCGCCTCCGGCGCCACCACCCACCGCCGCGTCACTCTCGGCGGCCTTCTCCCGGTCCGCATTCTTCGGTGGTACGAGTGAAGCCAGCTCACCCGTCTCGTTGAGGCGGACCAGGAACGGGCGGGTCGACGTGTACCGGATCACGGTGATCGACGCCGGGTCCGCCACGATCCGCTGGAACTGGTCCAGGTGCAGGCCCAGGGCGTCGGCGGCGATGGCCTTGATCACATCACCGTGGCTGCACGCCAGCCAGATCGCCTCCGGCCCGTGCTCGGCGGTCACCTTGGCGTCCCACGACCGCACTGCCGCAACCGCGCGCGCCGACATAGCGGCCATCGCCTCCCCGTTCGGGAAGACCACGGCGCTCGGGTGCTGCTGGACCACCGGCCACAGCGGATCCTGGGCCAGCTCCTTGAGCGGGCGGCCCTCCCAGTCCCCGTACCCGCACTCGATCAGGCCGTCCTCGGTCGCCGGGGTGGCGTCCGGCAGAGCGATCTCGACGGTCTGCCGGCAGCGGATCAGCGGGCTGGTCACCACCGCGGCGAGCGGCAGGTCGCGCAGCCGCTCGTGGACCCGCGCGGCCTGCGCGCGGCCGGTCTCGTCGAGTTCCACCGGTTGCCGGCCGGCCAGACCGCCGGACGCGTTCGCCGTGGTGCGGCCGTGCCGCATCAGCAGGACAGTCGCCATCAGTCCGCCACACCGGCCTCGTCGAACGCCTCGGCGACGGTCCGCAGGGTCGCGATGCCGCCCTCCAGGTCGCCGACGTACGGGCTGATCGACAACGTTCCGACGCCCGCGGCCGCGTACGCCCGGATCCGCTCGGTGATCTGCGCCTTGGTGCCGATCAGCGAGGTGCGCTCGATGAACTCCTGCGGCACCGCCTCGGCGGCCTCGGCCACCTGCTTGCCCAGGTACAGATCCTGGACGCGCTTCGCCTCCTCGGCGTAGCCCATCCGGACCGCGAGCTTGTTGTAGAAGTTCTGCTCGCGGCTGCCCATCCCGCCGATGTAGAGCGCCGCGTACCAGCGGATCACGTCGGCGCAGGCGGCGAGGTCGTCGCCGAGCACCACCGGCACGGTCGGCGCCACGTCGAAGCCGTCCATGCTCAGCCCGCGCTTCTGCCGGCCCTTGGCGATCTCGCCGAGGTAGTCACCGGCGGCATCCGGGGCGAAGAAGATCGCCAGCCAGCCGTCGGCGATCTCGCCGGCCAGCTCCAGGTTCTTCGGGCCGACCGCGGCCAGGTAGACCGGCACCTCGGTGCGCGGCGGGTGGAAGCCCAGCTTGATGGCCTTGCCGGCGCCACCGGGCAGCGGCAGCGTGTAGTGCTCGCCGGAGTACGACACCGGCTGGCGGGCGATCGCCATCCGCACGATGTCCACGTACTCCCGGGTGCGGCCCAGCGGCTTGGCGAACGGGACGCCGTGCCAGCCCTCGGAGACCTGCGGGCCGGAGACGCCGAGACCGAGGCGGAACCGGCCGCCGGAGATCGCGTCGATGGTCGCGGCGGTCATCGCGGTCATCGCCGGGGTGCGCGCCGGGATCTGCATGACCGCGGCGCCCAGGTCGATCCGCTCGGTCTGTCCGGCGAACCAGGCGAGCATGCTCACCGTGTCCGACCCGTACGCCTCCGCCGCCCAGACGACGGAGTAGCCGAGCCGGTCCGCCTCCCGGGCCATGGCGAGATGGTCGGCGGGCGTGCTCCACGCCGTCTGGTAGCCGAGGCTGAGTCCGAGCCGCACGTACCCTCCCGAGATCTTGATACTTCGCTACGAATCTTATTTCCGTCCGGTAACCGACGCGCCGCGCGGGTGCCGGGCCATTTCGCTATGCAAGCAGTCTGAATAAGGTTCACTCATGTATCAGCGACCGCTCGGCCGAAGCGGGCTAGCGGTTTCGCGGCTCGCGCTCGGCACCATGACCTGGGGACGGGACACCGACCCCGACGACGCGGCCGACCAGTTGAAGATCTTCCTGGAGGCCGGCGGCACGCTGATCGACACCGCGGACGTGTACGGCGACGGCGACGCCGAGTCGGTGATCGGCTCGTTGCTCGACCACCTGGTGCCCCGCGACGAGGTCGTGATCGCCACCAAGGCCGGCCTCACCCCGCACCGGTACCGGCCGCGCGACGGCTCCCGCGGCAACCTGCTGCGGTCGCTGGACGCGTCGCTGCGCCGGCTCGGCACCGACTACGTGGACCTGTGGCAGGTCCACGGGTACGACGCGCAGACCCCGTTCGAGGAGACCCTGGCCGCCCTCGACCACGCCGTCGCCACCGGCCGCGTGCGGTACGTGGGGGTCTCCAACTTCGCGACCTGGCAGACCGCACGGGCGGCGACGTGGCAGTCGGCGTACCCCGGACGGGCCCCGATCGTGGCCGCCCAGATGGAGTATTCGCTGCTCGAGCGCGGTATCGAGCGCGAGCTGCTGCCGGCCGCGGCGGCCCTGGGGTTCGGTGTGCTGGCCTGGTCGCCGCTCGGCCGCGGCGTGCTCACCGGCAAGTACCGCAACGGCCGCCCGCTGGACTCGCGGGGCGCCTCCGAGCACATGGCGCCGTTCGTGCAGACCTACCTCGAGCCGCGCAGCTCCAGCATCGTCGAGGCGGTGGTGACCGCGGCGGGCGGTCTCGGCGTCTCCCCGCTCGAGGTCGCGCTCGCCTGGATCCGCGACCGGCCGGGAGTGGCCGCCCCGATCCTCGGCGCCCGCACCGCCGGGCAACTGCAGGGCGCCCTGCGCAGCGAGCAGCTGGTCCTGCCGACCGAGATCGCGATGGCCCTCGACGACGTGTCCGCGATCGACGTCGGCTATCCGGAACGCGAAGGCGTCGGTTACCCCCACACCGACCGATGATCCGGCTGCTGCGCCCGCTGGTACGCGCCGCGACGTACCGGCGGGCGGTGTTCCTGCTGCTCGGGGCGGTGCTCGCGTTGCCGTACCTGATGGCGGTCGTGCTCTTCGCCCAGATGGCCGCCGAGGATCCGCGCAACCGGGCCGGCGTGCTGGCCCTGGCCGCGGTGGCGGCCCTGATCGCCGCCGCGCCACCGTTCCTGACCGGCACCCGGGAACTGGAGATCGCCGCCGCCCGCGCCCTGCTGGACGTGGACCTGCCCGGGCACGACCGCAGCCGCCCACCGGCGCTGGAGACCCGGCTGCGGACCGCGCTGTGGTTCGCCGTGCACACGCTGACCGGCGCGGTGATCGGCGCGGTCGGGCTGATGACGCTGCCGGTGGGGCCGCTGGCGATCACGGATTGGCTCGGGCTCACCGACGGCACGTTCACCGCGAACACCGGCTGGTGGGTGCTGGCCGGGGTGGCCCTGCCGATCGCCGCGATCTACGCCTGTGCCGGGCTGGGCCGGCTGGCCGCCACGATGGCCCCGGTGCTGCTCGGCCCCTCCCCCGCGCAGCGCCTCGCCGAGCTGCACGAGCGGGAACGGCGGCTGGCCGAGCGCAACCGGCTGGCGCGCGAGCTGCACGACTCGGTCGGGCACGCGCTGACCGCGATGACACTGCAGGCCGGGGCGGCGCGGGCGGTCTTCGACAGCGACCCCGGTTTCGCCCGGCAGGCGCTGGGCGCGATCGAGGAGACCGGGCGGTCGGCGGCCGGCGAACTCGACGCGGTGCTGGGCATTCTGCGCGACGAGGCGGCGGGGCGGCAGGCCGCGCCCACCCTGGCCGATCTGGACCGCCTGCTGACCGGCGAGGTGCGGGCCGAGGTGGCGGCGGTGGACGTGCCGCCGCAGGTCTCGCGGGAGGCGTTCCGCATCGTGCAGGAGTCGCTGACCAACGCCGCCCGGCACGGCGCCGGGCCGGCCACGCTGAGCATCCGGCAGGCATCAGGGCCGGGCCCATCCGCACTGCCGAAGGCGGCGCAGCCGCCGGACCCATCCCCACTACCGGAGGCGGCGCAGCCGCCGGACGAGGACGAACTGGTGATCAAGGTGAGCAATCGCCGGGCCGCGCAGCCCGGCGGCCAGGCCGGTGGCCGGGCCGGTGGCCGGGCCGGCGGGCACGGTATCGACGGGATGCGGGAACGCGTCCGGCTGCTCGGCGGCACCCTCACCGCCGGCCCCGACGGGGAGCTCTGGCGGGTCGAGGCGCGCCTGCCGCTGCCGCGAGCCGCTGCCGGCGGATCGCAGGGAGAGCAGCGATGACCAGCGTGCTGATCGTGGACGACGACGCCCTGGTGCGCGCCGGGCTGCGGGCGATCCTCTCCGCCGAGCCGGACCTCACCGTGGCCGGCGAGGTCGGCGACGGCACCGAGGTGCTGCCGGCCGCGCTGCGGTTGCGGCCCGAGGTGGTGCTGATGGACGTACGGATGCCGCGGATGGACGGCATCCAGGCCACCCGGCTGCTGCGCGAGCGCTTCCCCGAGCCGCCGAAAGTCCTGGTGGTCACCACGTTCGCCAACGACGAGTACGTCTACCAGGCGCTGCAGGCCGGCGCCGCCGGGTTCCTGCTGAAACGGGCCCGGCCGGAGCAGATCACCGAGGCGGTCCGGGTGGTGGCGAGCGGCGACTCGCTGCTGTTCCCGGAGGCGGTCCGGCGGCTGGCCGCGGCATACGGGCCACCCGACGGCCGGGTCGGCGACGCCGGGCTGACCAGCCGGGAGGCCGAGGTGCTCACGCTGATGGCCGAGGGTCTGTCGAACGCGGAGATCGCCGCCCGTCTGGTGCTCGGCGTCGAGACCGTCAAGACGCACGTCGGCAGCGTGCTGGCCAAACTCGGGGTGCGCGACCGGACCCAGGCGGTCGTCGTCGCGTACCGATCCGGTTTCGTCTCCCCCTGAGGAGGGAGCCGCGCCCCTCAGCGCGGGGATCCGCCCGGCCCGCGCGGCGACGAATGTCGATGGCATGAAGGACGCGAAGCTTCTGACGGCGGCCGGATGGGCCGCCGGGTACGGCACGCTCGCCCTGGGATGGGCGATCACCGGGCGCGGGTTCCCCTACGGACCGAACGACCCGGACAACGACCTCGGCAGCACCCTGCGCTCGGTCGACCCGGACGTCGGCTCACCGGTGTTCGCGGCCGTGCTGCTCACCACGGCGGTCGCGCTGCTGATCGCCGCCGGCACACCGGCGCCGAGCAGACCGGTCCGGTACGCGGTGCTCGGCCTGTTGTGGCTGGTGGCGGGCGCGCTGCTGATCGTGGTGCCGGACACCCGCCTGCTCGCCCTGGCCGGCTACGCCCCGATGCTGATCATCGGATTGCCGTTCGGCTGGCCACCGGTCGACTACGGCGACATCTTCACCTGGACGCTCGGCAACGAGGTCCTCTCGGTCCTCGGTGGCGTGCTGATCGTGCGGGCCGCGCTGGCCTGGCAGCGGCGCACCGCCGGGGCCTGCGAGGCGTGCGGCCGCACCGGCGGCGACGACTGGACCTCGCCGCAGGCGGCGGCCCGATGGGGCCGGGTCGTCACCCTGATCGCCGCGGTCATCCCGGCCCTGTACGCGGTGTCCCGCCTCTCCTGGGCGCTGGGCATCCCGCTCGGCATCGACTCCACGTTCCTCGGCGAGATGCGTACCGAGGGCATCCTGGTCGCCGCCGCCGGCCTCGGGTCGTTCGCGCTGGCCGGCTCGGTGCTGACCCTCGGGCTGATCCAGCGCTGGGGCGAGCGGTTCCCGCGCTGGATGATCGGCCTGGCCGGCCGCCCGGTGCCGATCCGGCTGGCCACCGTCCCGGCGACCGTCGTCACGATCCTGGTCGGGGCCGCGTCGGTGGCGCTGTTCACCGCGTCAGACGCGGGCAATCTGTTCTCCGGCGCCTCCGCGCCGGCCCTGATGTGGCCGCTGTGGAGCGTCACGCTGGGTCTGGCGACGTACGCCTACCACCTGCGCCGCCGCCCGCCGTGCACCGTCTGCGGCCGGCCCGCCGCCGGCGAGCAGGACCAGCCGGAATCGGTGCCGGAAGGGGTGGTGCCCAGCACCGGGGCGGGAGCATATTAGACCGCATGGACTACGAATACGCGCCGCAACAGTTGCCTTCTTAACGGCACTTCGTAGTCGCCCAACGAGCCCGTGACCTGCGGTTATCCACGGCCATCGTTTGGCTTGCTGATGCGATCCAATCTAGCACCCGCCCCCGAATACACACACCAATCGGGGCACCAGATCCAACCTGGACGGCCTGCGCCATCCGACAACGGGCAGAGCCTGCCCATCACGACGTGTAAACGATCCCCCGTCGGCAACGGCAGGGGATCTCTATTTGGACTCTTGAGTACTGCAGCCAAGCAAACGGTCAGAGTGCCCGTTTCCTAGCCGTTCTAGACACCCCGATGTACCAGTCTGCCATGCCTGCCGCATAGGTCATGAAATCAGGAGGTGCAACTGGATTGGGTTCCCCTATGATCTCCGACGGCACACGGCCACGTGGGCCGCCTTCCCGCTTCACTCACAACAACACCAGGGGGCCACTCTGTCTGAAAACGAACCGGCCAAACGGAAGAGCCGGAAGATTACCTTCGGCCCAGGCATTCGCTTCGCTAGCATTAGCGCACCCGACTGCCAGCGGAGGGCAAAAATGGAGGGACCGCCGCTGTGGATGCGGATCTACTTCGCAGCCGTTGGCTGGGGTAACCAGCTAGGCCATGCCGAGTTCTCCGAAGGAGAGCTAGCTAAAGTGCTCGGCCAGTCCGGCAATAAGTACGCTTCGCAGAACGTCTACAGGGCAGTCCAGACGGCCGTCAGATACGGCCTGGTTCAGGATGGCTCCGGAGTGCGCTGCCTCATCCTGCCAGGGCATCACTTCCAACAGGGCATGGGGGCCACGGTGTGCCGGTGGCATGGCGCGAAGCTGTGGCCTTAACAGGCGCTTGATAGCCCTACGCTGGCTATCCGCTAGCCGTTATAGGTCTAGGGATTGTGCCTCTGACCTGCGGAAACGTAGATTGCTTCTTTATCTAATTATGGGGTTGTTTCCGTCGGAGGAAACTCCAGGGTTTCCGACTATGACGGACTACCGGCGGTCCGCACGCACCGCCTTGTCAACGAGCCGTAGGACACAGACGGCTCGGATAGTCCACAACCAGGGGACGCCCTTGGGTGGGCGACCCCATGACATGTACTCAATTAGGGGCCGACGTACCAACGTCGGCACCCATGATGCTGCGCCTTGAGGGCGCATCACCGAATGGAGGTATTGGAATACCTATGTCAACATGCACCGTATGCCGTCGGCCCACACCGTACGGCGTATCACGGTGCTCTAACCACAAGCCGACACGGCAGCACTCCGCAAGTGCGAGCCGTCGAGGCTATAACTATCAATACCAATTGAATAGGCGAACACTCTTGGAAGGTTCGCCATTATGTTCACTATGCGGCCTCATCGTTGCCACGACGGCCGATCACGTTGTCCCCCTATCCAGAGGGGGGACGAATGAACTAACTAACCTACGGCCCGCCTGCGGCCCGTGTAACTACGGCCGGGGCAATCGGCCGTGACCAGCTAGAACGCAAGCCAAGAGGGGAAGGGGGGATCGAAACTTTGATCGAATCCCCCGTGTGGACCCTCGCTTTAGGCGCGCGTGTGTCCCCGAGGTATTTCTAGGTTTTGTGGGAATTGGCGATTGAAAGAATCGCCTTTTCCCACCTAAACCATCTCTTTACTGGCCGACGGACTCGGCCTCTTGAGAGTTCACCACGGCCCTGACAGTGGCCGGGTACCACTTCGCTCCGCCTTGCGCCGTCGGCACACCGTCGGCATTCAGGTCACGCGCAATGGCGCTGTAGTTAGCACCCTCACGGTGCGCCCTAACGATGCGGCTACGAACCTCCGTCGGCAGGCTCGCCGGACGCCCTAGACGCACGCCTGCGGCCTTTTTAGCAGCCAACCCTTCACGGGTACGCTGCCCAATGATTCGGCGCTCCCACTGCGCCGCAGAGGCCATTACCGACGCCAGGAACTCACCGGCAGGCGTCGAGAGGTCAATACCCAAGTCAAGCGCAACAAGGTTCCATCCCTTGCTGCGAGCGCGCTCCATAAGAGCCGCGAAATCGACCAGGGACCGCGAAAGCCGGTCCAGCTTGGCTACGACCAGGGCGGTCGCCTCTCCGCTCTCCACGGCGGCCAGAGCATCGGCAAGCGCCGGACGCTTCGCCATGGACTTACCAGACGCCCCAGCGTCGGTGTGCCATCCAACAATGACCCATCCACGCCGCTCCGCTTCGGCCTCAATAGCGGCACGCTGCGCAGCGATGCCCGCACCCGACTCCGCCTGTTCCTCCGTCGAGACACGGAGGTAAGCAACGGCGGTGTTCTGCGGGGCGGTTTTCATCTTGGGCACGAGTCGATCTTAAAGCAAACGACCGTTTGGTATCAAGACAAGTCGTCACCGCCTGCCTTCGCCGACGGGAGAGAGGCAAGCGCATCCCTCGCACCCGCTAGGCGGGCCAGCATGAGAGGTGGGGCATCCAGCTCGCCCCGGTCAACAAGGCCGATCAGATTTCCGAGAGTGGCCACGATCGCCTCAAGGTCGTCATCCGTCATGGCACTCATCATCCACTTCCACGCGCACCCCCCACATCGCCGCCGAGGGCGAGGGTTGATCCCCGCTTTACGCACTTACTGACGTGTATGCGATCAACGGTTCCCAACCGAATCACTCACGTGGTAAGCCAGTACAGTGGACTGGACTCGGTTTGCACTCGGCTTTGCGCTGCCCCTCATCCTCTGGCTCGTGACCTTTACGGTCCTTGCTGTCCAACTTCTGTTTCTTTTATTCTTTGAGACGCGAATAGCGTCAGGGGTACTGGAGAAGAAATTCTCCGACGGCCTGTTTGCGACTCTAACAGTCGCTGTAGCTACTCAATACGTGACCGGAGTTGCCGCACCCCTTCTGGCTGCCTGGTATCCGGATCACCTCCAAGAGTCAGCCAAGCTTTGGATCATTGCTTTCATCGCGGGCTTTAGCTTCCTGCACACCACGGTAGTCTTCCACTACAGCATCACTCATGTTACGAAATTCAAAGGGAGGAGTCTTCTCGTATTTCCTCAAGCGGTATACGAAAAGGATCCCGCATCCGTCAGGCGAGTATGGATCAGGATTTTCAATCTCATCGGCCTGACCTCGATGGTTCTAGTCTCGGCGGTACATGCATACGCTTTCTTTGGCGTCAGTGTGACCGACAGCAACTGGGACGCAACGCGCACCCTGTCGTACCTTCTCGGCTTAACTCTTGTGTTCTTCTCGGCGCAGCCTATCCGCAACGCCATACTACGGTTCCCGTCGAGCCTTGTGCTGACAGCCAAGCTCAACGAGATTATGGCGAAGAACGCCAAGTCCGCTGAATTTCGCCGCTCATTATCGACCAGGAAGTCAGACCCGATCAGTTGGGCCAGAAAGGAGTTAGTCAGCGTTTCGCGGATGCTGGAGCGCATGGCGAGGCGCGAGGATTCGGTTTCCGGACCCGACGCACCTCATCCCATTGCAGCAATCTATCGAGCAGTGGCCGATGAAGTTCGGCAGTATTGCAGCTCTCCAAAATCCATTGAAGGAGCCATCCCGGCGACTCTTGTAACCACACTCAAGATGACCGAAGGGCTCATGATTACAGGGGATGCCACTTGGCGGAGGCAACTCATAAAGCGCCTCAAGGTATTCAACGCCGACGAAACGCCGAGAGCTTTGAAGACCGCACCTGCACCAGCGAGTACGCTGCGCGCGGTTACTAATGGAGCGCGCTTGCTGGACCGTAGCCTTGTTTGGGTACAAAGTCGCTGGACGGCTATCGTCGCCGTTGTTGCAGTCATCGCCCTACTTCTTGGCGCTATCAATGTTGAGCAGCTGCTAGGTGTGGCGGTTTAGGACTCGACACCTAACACGACGGGCCCTTTCTGATCGTTCGTAGAGACGACGGTTGCCCCGGTGTGATGCCGGGGCACCCATCAGAGCTGTCAGTGACTAGATTCGGTCATTTAGCCGCCTCGCGGCCTCTTGAGCCCGCTGCACCCTAGTTGCCCTGGTGTAGTGACGTGTCATGGGTGAGCCCGGCGTCCAGCCGTAGAGGAACTCCAACGCTTCGGCAGACAGTCCAGCATCGGCCGCTCGCGTGGCCGAGTCATGGCGAAACAAGTGCATGTGGATGCGATCGGTGATCCCCGCCTGTCTCACCCGTCGGGCAAGCATCATTTGGATGCCAGTACGTGTGAGTTGGCCTTTCTTGCCCAGCCACAGCGCGTCCAAGGCGGCGCTCGGATGCTTCGCTCTTGCACGTAGGTACCGCTCAAAGACCGTCGCCGTCGTGTCGTTGAGGGGAATCGCTCGGGTGCCGGTCTTGCCGGACACCGTTAAAAGATCGTTCCGCAGATCAACCGCCTGCACAGTCAGCGTAGTCAACTCGCCGGACCGTGGCGTTCCGATCAAGCGCAGCGTCCGCAGGATCGCCGTGTCTCGTAGATCGTTGAAGGCACCGCCTCTACAGGCGTCCAAGAGTGCCTTCATGTCGGCGGGGTCCACGACCCGTGCCGGTTTCTCGTCTACCTCGATACGAGGCACCCTCTCAAGAGGGTTACCGTCGTTGATCTCTTCACGATGCGCCCACCGGTAGAAGGCGCTCAAGTTGCGCTGATCTTGACGTACACGGGTTGGGGAGACTTGACCTAGGCGTTCCTCTAGCCACGCCTCGATCTCAAGCCTGGACGCTTCTACGGCCGGTTTGCCAAGCCAGCCTGTCAGCGTCCGGTAGGTGTAGTCATAATCACGGACCGTCGCAGCGGACCGTCGCTTGAGCCGCAGGGCTCGCAGGTAGGACGACCAGGCCAGATCCGGTAGTACACGCTCCAACGCTTCGCTCCGCTCGTTGCTCGGAGTGAATAGCCGCTGGTCAGAGCTTGTCGGAGGCCCTAGACGAGGTGCAATCTAGACGCCATGGACTACGAATACGCGCCGCTGCGGTTGCCCTCAAATGTCGATCGGCTGACCGCGGCGGCGCAGCTCGCCATACAGGCGGAGTTCTCCGGCTGGGAGCTGGCCAAGGTCCAGCTCTTCCGGGACGGCACCCGCAAGGTCATGCTGCGGCGCCGCGTCCAGCCCACTCCCCAGCCCAACCTGAGCTACTGAGAAGCCCGCCCGGCACACGCCGGACGGGCTTCTCGGTTGCTGACCGCGGCGCGCGGGACGCGCCGCGATGACGCCTGCTCAGTGATTATGGCCGGCGTGGTCCTCTTCCTCGTCGGGGAGGAACGGGTGCTCGTCGAGGCGGCCGACCAGCTGGTCGCCCTCGGCCGGGGCGAACGGGCCGGTGCCGTCGGCCTCGTCGAAGGCCTCCAGGTCCAGCGGCGCGTCGACCTCGGTGACCGTGAGCAGGCCGTCGAGCGGCTCCAGCTCCGGCACGTCGAGCGAGGACAGCGAGCCGTCACCGGCCTGCAGCAGCTCGAGCACGGCCTCGCCGACCGACTCGACCGGGCCGGCGTCCTCGTCCTCCGGCACCGCGCTGCGGCGCGCGGTCTCGGCGACCCGCAGCAGCGCGGAAACGCTGGGCACGCGGTAGTCGCGGCGCTGGCGCACCGACACCACCTGCGGGTACGGGTCGGCGGCCGCCCCGTCCGCGCCGTCGCCGACGAGCCCGAACCGGTGGTCCGCCTCGTCCGGGTCGATCGATTCGACGTCCCACGGCGTGACCTCGCCGAAAGCGTCGAGCAGCTTCTCGTCGTACGCATAGGAAGCGTTGTTCAAATCGACGTACGCCTGCCAGACGTCGTCGTCGTCGATCCGGCCGGCGGCCGCCTTGACGGCCGCGAGGTGCGCCCGCGCCGCCTCGACAACGCGCTCGAGAGCCGCGTCGAGCTCAGCGTTCTGGTCGCTCATCTGGGGGTCCTTCCGATTTCAGCTGTTTCGGAGCAGTCGGTCGAGCACACGCACGCCGAACTTTAGCCCCTCGACCGGTACTCGCTCGTCGATGCCGTGGAAGAGCGCACTGAAGTTGAGTTCCGGGGGCAGGCGCAGCGGCGCGAACCCGAAGCAGCGGATGCCCAGGGTGGCGAACGCCTTGGCGTCGGTGCCCCCGGACATCAGGTACGGCACAGTACGCGCACCCGGATCCTCGGCGCGCAGCGCGGCCCCCATCGCGTCGACCAGCGCCCCGTCGAACGAGGTCTCGACGGCCGGCTGCTGGTGCACGTGCTCGATCTCCACGTCCGGCCCGATCACGTCGCGCAGCTCGGCGAGGAACGCGTCGGCGTGGCCCGGCAGGGTCCGGCAGTCCACGGTGGCGGACGCCTTGCCCGGGATGACGTTGTCCTTGTAGCCGGCTTCCAGGCGGGTCGGGTTGGCGGTGTTGCGGATGGTGGCGCCGATCAGGTTGGCGATCGGCCCGAGCTTGGCGATCGCCTGCTCCGGGTCGTCCGGGTTCAGCTCGATGTGCAGCGCCTCGCTGACCTGCTCCAGGAACGTCCGCACGGTCGGGGTGAGGACCACCGGGAAGCGGTGCCGGCCGACCCGCGCGACCGCCTCGGCGAGCGCGGTGACCGCGTTGTCGTCGTGGATGAACGAGCCGTGGCCGGGCCGGCCGTGCGCGTGCAGGCGCAGCCAGTCCAGGCCCTTCTCAGCGGTCTGCACCAGGTAGAGGCGCAGATCGTCGTTGACCGTGTACGAATACCCGCCGACCTCGCCGATCGCCTCGGTGCACCCCTCGAACAGATCGGGGTGGTTGCGGACCAGCCACTGCGAGCCGTACTCCATGCCGGCTTCCTCGTCGGCCGTGTACGCCAGCACGATGTCGCGGGGCGGGACGTACCCGGTACGGCGCCAGTCGCGGACGACGGCCAGCACCATGGCGTCGAAGTCCTTCATGTCGACGGCGCCGCGGCCCCAGAGGTACCCGTCCTTGATCACGCCCTCGAACGGCGGCACCGACCACTCGGTCGCGTCGGCCGGCACGACGTCGAGGTGGCCGTGCACCAGCAGGGCGCCGCGGGAGGAGTCGGCGCCGGGGATGCGGGCGACCAGGTTGGCCCGGTTCGGCGCCGATTCGAGCAGCCGCGTCTCGACGCCGACCTCACCGAGTCGCTCGGCGACGTACTCGGCGGCGACCCGTTCGCCCACGGTGGTCCGCGGGTCCCCGGTGTTGGTCGTGTCGATGCGCAAGAGGTCCTGGCAGAGGTTGACGACCTCGTCCGCGGCGGTGGTGTTCATCGCCCTTTCTTACCAGCAAGTCGCTGCCGAGGTTTGCGCGGAGAGTGGTATCGGGTACACCGCGGCCGTGTCTGAAGTTAATCTTCCCCCGCTTCCGCCGGTCGGCGGCGAGACTTCCGGGCGCAGCATCGTCGATGTCCTCGGCGAGCAGCACCGGGACCTGCTCGCGCTCACCGACCGGCTGACCGGCGGCCCGGACGACCCCCGCGTGGCGTCGGTCCTGGTCGCGACGCTCTCCCGGCACCTGTCCGCGGAGGAGCAGTATCTGTATCCGGCGATCCGGGCGGTGGTGCCCGGCGGCGACGCGATCGCCGAGCGCGAGCTGGCCGAGGACCGGGAACTGCTGCTCCTGATGGCCGATCTGGAACGGACCGGCGAGGCCGGCCCGGTGGCCCAGGCCGTCCGGCGGCACGTCGAGGCCGACGCCGAGGAGCTGTTCCCGCTGCTGATGCAGATGGTGCCGGCCGAGGACATGATCCGGCTGGGCAACCGGGTGGAGACGGCAGAGGAGGCTGCACCGACCCGCCCGCATCCGCGTACGCCGTCCACGCCCCCGTGGAACAAGGTGGTCGACCCGGCACTCGGGGTGATCGACAAGTTCCGGGACATGATCACGGCGCGGACCACGTATGTGCGCGATCTGAAGTAAGTCGCGCAGAACGTCCGGTTAGCGGAGTGTGTGCTGTTCGTTAATATGTTTGTCACGGCTTGCGGATCTTTACCGAGCGTCCAGGACTAGCCTTCGATCCCTTTCAGGTCCTAACGTCACGCTATGAACCTCGAGCTGCGGCATCTGAAGGTGGTCTGCGCCATCGCGGAGACCGGCAGCGTGACCAAGGCGGCATCCCAACTGGGCCTGGCCCAGCCGGCGCTCACCGCGCAGTTGCAGCGGATCGAGCGCACGCTGGGCGGTCCGTTGTTCGACCGGGACCGCCGGGGCGCGCGCCCCACCGCCCTGGGTGAGCTGGTGCTCTCCCGCGCCCGGGTGCTGCTGCCCGCGATGAAGGGCCTGCAGGACGAGGCGGCCCGGCTCGCCGCCGGCGGTGGCGAGACATTGAGCCGGTATCGGATCGGAGCGGTCGGCGGCCCGGTGGTCGCGCACCTCATGCACCGCCTCGCCGAGGCACAGCCGGACGCGCAGATCACCACGCACGCCTCCTACTACGTGGAGGAGCTGGCGGCCATGGTGCTCGCCGGCAAGCTGGACTTCGCCCAGGTCGGCGTCTGCGGCGACGCGCTGCCGTCGGCCGAGTTCGGGCTGGTCTGGCAGACCATCGCGGTGAACGCGGTCTGTGTGCTCATGCCGGAGGACCACCCGCAGGCCAAGAACAGCGAGGTGGACCTCGCCGAGCTGGCCGAGGAGCACTGGGTGGCCGGCGCCGGCGACACCTGCTTCGCGGACTGTTTCGCCGCGGCCTGCGCGCGGGCCGGCTTCACACCGCGCAAGATGCTCGAGACCGACGCCCGGGCCTGCGTCGACATGGTCGAGCTGGGCCTGACGATCGGGCTGTGCCAGGCCACGTTCCGGCCACCGGCCGGGCTCACCAGCCGGCCGCTGCGGGGCGCTCCGCTGCGCTGGCGGCTGGTCCTGGGCTGGCATCCGGACTCCCCGGCGGCCCGCAGTGCGCCGAAGCTGATGGCGCTCGCCGACGAGGCCTACCAGGACGTGATCACCCGCAACGAGGCCTACATGGAGTGGATGCGCACCACACCGCAGATCAACGGCATCACCCCGATCGCCCCGGTCCAGGAAGCCGCCTGAGAGCCCGGCCCGAGAGGCCGGAAGCCGGTCCGGGAGGCCGGAAAGCAGTCCGGGAAGCCGAAAGGGAGGCCGCCTGAATCAGGCGACCTCCCGTGGCGATAATCGTCAGCGGCTACCGCTCGACACCGAGCTCGACTCGACGTCGAAGGTGAGCTCGCCGTCGCGGGCGTCCACCCGTACCGTGCGGCCCGGCGCGAGATCCGCCGCGAGCAGCATCTTGGACAGCCGGTTGTCCAGCTCGCGCTGGATGGTCCGGCGCAGCGGCCGGGCCCCGAACTCGGGCTGGAAGCCCCGCTCGGCCAGCCAGTCCACGGCCGCGTCGGTGATCTCCAGGCGGACGTCCTGGGCGTGCAGCCGGCGCCGGGTCTCCTCGAGCATCATCTCGGTGATCTTGTGCAGCTGGTCGTTCTCCAGCTGCCGGAAGATGATGATCTCGTCGATCCGGTTGATGAACTCCGGCCGCAGCTGCTCCTTGAGCCGCCGCTCGATCCGGTCCTTCAGCTCGTCCTCGGCCGAGCGGCCGGTGTCCGCGCCGCCGAACCCGACGCTGCGGGTGCTGCCGCTGATCAGGTCCGAGCCGAGGTTGCTGGTCATGATCAGTACGGTGTTCTTGAAGCTGACCGTGCGCCCCTGACTGTCGGTGAGCCGCCCGTCGTCGAGCACCTGGAGCAGGATGTTGAAGACGTCCGGGTGGGCCTTCTCGATCTCGTCCAGCAGCACCACGCTGTACGGCCGCCGCCGCACCGCCTCGGTCAGCTGCCCCGCCTCGTCGTAGCCGACGTATCCGGGGGGCGCCCCGACCAGCCGCGACACGGTGTGCCGCTCCTGGAACTCGCTCATGTCGAGCCGGATCATCCGGTCCGCCTCGCCGAACAGCGCCTCCGCGAGCGAGCGCGCCAGCTCGGTCTTGCCGACGCCAGTCGGGCCGAGGAACAGGAAGCTGCCGACCGGCCGGTCCGGGTCGCCCAGTCCGGCGCGGGACCGGCGGACCGCCTCGGCGACCGCCTCGACCGCGTCCTCCTGACCGATCACGTGCCCGTGCAGGTGCTCCTCGAGGCGCAGCAGGCGGTCCCGCTCGGCCTCGGTGAGCTGCGCCACCGGGATGCCGGTAGCCCGGGAGACGACCTCGGCGATGTCCGCGTCGGTCACCTGCGGCACCCCGTCCGGGCCGGCGCCGGCCCCGGCGATCTGTGCCTTCAGCTCGTTGATCTGGTCGCGCAGCTGCGAGGCCTGCTCGTAGTGCTCGGCCGCCACCGCCTGGTCGCGGTCCCGGGAGAGCTGCTCGAGCTGCCGCTCGCGCTCCCGCAGGCCCGCGTCGGGCGTCTTGGTGCGCAGCCGGACCCGGGCGCCGGCCTGGTCGATCAGGTCGATCGCCTTGTCCGGCAGGAACCGGTCGGTGACGTAGCGGTCGGAGAGCACCGCCGCGGCGTCGAGGGCCTCGTCGGTGATCCGGACCTGGTGGTGCGCCTCGTAGTTGTCGCGCAGGCCGCGCAGGATCGACACGGTGTCCTCGACGGTCGGCTCGCCGACCAGGACCGGCTGGAACCGGCGGGCCAGCGCGGCGTCCTTCTCGATGTTCTTGCGGTACTCGTCGAGGGTGGTGGCGCCGATGACGCGCAGCTTGCCGCGGGCCAGCGCCGGCTTGAGCATGTTGCTGGCGTCCATCCCGCCGCCCTCGCCGCCACCGCCGGCGCCGACCAGGGTGTGGATCTCGTCGAGGAAGACGATCAGGTCGTCACCGGACGCCTGGATCTCGTCGATCACCTTGCGCAGGCGCTCCTCGAAGTCGCCGCGGTAGCGGGTGCCGGCCACCAGGCCGGCCAGGTCGAGCTGGATGACCCGCTTGTCCTGCAGCGTCAGCGGCACGTCGCCGTCCACGATGCGCTGGGCCAGGCCCTCCACGATCGCGGTCTTGCCGACCCCGGCCTCACCGATCAGCACGGGGTTGTTCTTGGTACGCCGGGACAGGATCTCCACGGCCTGCTCGATCTCGTCGGCCCGGCCGATCACCGGGTCGACCTCGCCGCGGCGGGCCGTCTCGGTCAGGTCCACGCCGAACTGCTCCAGGGTGGGCGTCGACGCCGACGAACCGCGGGACGTGCCCTGTCCGCCACCGCCACCGCCGGGCGCGGCCTCCGGGTGCTGCATCGAGCGGGGGTCGAGCTTGCCGGCGAGCAGCCGGCCGGCCACCGAGTCGGTGTTGAGCCCGAGCGCCATCAGGATGTGCTCCGGGCCGATGTAGGAGGCGCCGACGGCCCGGGAGATCTGCAGGCTGTCCAGCAGGGCCCGCTTGGCGGCCGGCGTCAGCGCGACCTGCTCGGGCAGGTCACGGCCGGCCGCGCCCATCTCGGCCTGACGGTTGGCCGCGGCGGTCCGGGCCACCTCGCCGCCGGCCCGGCTGTCCAGCTCGGCGAGCAGGCTGTCCGGGTCGGTGCCCGCACGGCGCACGGTCTGCTTCATCGGCTCCTGCTGGAGCACCGCCCAGAGCAGGTGTTCGGTGTCGAGGTCGGCGAGGGGGCGCTCCCCGGTCGCCAGCTCGGCGGCCCGCCGTGCCCCGTCGGTGAGCACCTGGCGGGCGTCGTTGCTCATGTATCGCGCGATGTCGAAGCGCTGCGCCGCCCGGCGCGGCTCGGCCGCACCGAAGAAGCGCGCGAACAGGTCGTCCCACTGACCGGGCCCCGAGGGCCCGAACGGTCCGATGCTCATCAGTCTCTCTTCTCCTGGTACCTCGCGGGGAACCGGTGCGGCCTCTGCACGCACCGCCCGAGTGTTAAGAGCGCGTGTACTGCCTCCCTGATTCCCGGTTCGCGCGAAAAGTTGACAGGAGTAGGCTCAACTTCATGGCCGTACCGTTCGCGTCCGCAGATCCCGAGCCGCTGCCGCCCCTGGCCCCGGTCTTCCTGGAGCCCGGCCCGCGCGAGCCGGGCCGGCACCTGCCGCCGCCCCCGCAGCCAGCATCCCAGCAGCCGCCCTCTCCGGCGGCGATATCCGCCGAGGTCGTGCCCTTGATCGTGGTCGACGGCGCGAACGTGGTGGGTTCGGTGCCGGATGGCTGGTGGCGCGATCGGGCCGGCGCGGCGGCGCGGCTGCGCGACAATCTGGCGTCCGTGCCGGCCGCCGGCCTGAGCGACGTCCCGGCCCCGGTCGAGGTGGTCCTGGTGGTCGAGGGCCGGGCCCGCGACGTCGCGCAGGCACCAGGGGGCGTGCGCGTCGAGCGCGCCACCGGCTCCGGCGACGACAAGATCATTGAGTTGGTACGCGCGACAGCCGCCGAACGCCGGACCATAGTGATCACCGCCGACCGCGGCCTGCGCGACCGCGCTCTCGCCCTGGGCGCCGAGGTCCGCGGCCCGTCCGCGGTCCCCCGCTGACGACCGGCCCGCCGGCCCGGTCCCGCCGGGTTGACCCACGCCGAGTTGACCCGCGCGGGGGAACCCCGCGGGTAACAACCCGGATCATCCGACCCCGAGTGGCGCCCGGGACCGCCATGATCCACAATGGACGGCCGTCGGGTGTGCGATCAACCAGGGCGATCTCACGCACGGCGGCGCAACGGCCCGGGTTGTCCACGGTCTGCCAAATCGGGGCATCCGAGGACGGCGACGCCAGAACCGGGCGGTAGTCTTCAACCGGTACCAGCAATTCGTACAGGAGGCTCCACGGGTGGCCAGTGTCGCCGAGTTAAGGGCTGCCGTCGACGCCGCACTTGAGCAGGTGAACGAGGGACAGGCGGCCATCAAGGCGGCTCGGGAGAAGCTCGGCGAGGCCCAGCAGAGCCTGGCCGCGGCTCTCGACGGCAGCTTCAATCCGGAGGTGGAGGGCGCGAAGGCGGCCTTGTCGCACGCCGACCAGCAGCTCGACGATTGCATGGGCTCCACCGTGCAGGCGATCGAGCAGGCGCAGATCTACACGGCGAACCTCTGACGCGATGTCGCTGCTGCAGGAACTCGGCGCCCAGCTCCGGGCCACCTCTGACGATCTGCCCACCGGGCTGGTCACCAAGGCGATGGAGCGGCTCCGCAGCGCCACCGAGCTGCTGAACTGGGTGCGGCAGGAGTCGCAGCAGGACATCGGCGTACCGCAACTGGGCAATGCCACCGAGCATGCGGAACACGCGGCTGCCGCGCTGCGGGCCGCCCAGGACGCGGTGGCGGCCTATCTCGCCGTGCTCGGTCTCTCCGGGCAGCCCGGCGCCCCGCCCGGGCAGGACTGGCGCGACTCGCTCAAGCCGGAGGAGACGCGCCCGGCGCCGGACCGCGAGGCGCCACCGGAGCGGGAGAAGCTCGGGCCGTGGTGGCAGCAGCGGGTCGCCCAGCTCACCGGCGAGCCCGCACCCGAGGACGACAAACCCGGGCGGGACGGCACCGACACCGCCGAGTTGCTGCGCCGGGTGGCGGCCGGCGTGCGCTCCGGCGACCGGGCCCGTCTCGGCCGTGAGCTGCACGCGGTCAACGCCTCCACCGGTCTGGGCCTGTCCGCGGTGACCACGCCGGTGCTGCACCGCCTCGCCGCCGACCTGCTCGGCCACGAGCCGCGGCCGGAGGACGTGCCCCGGCTGCGCAGCGCCGCGGAGGGACGGGTGAAGTCGCTGTTGCCGGGCACCTCGCCGCAGGTGCTGCAGACGCTGATCGACCGGATCTGCCGGGTTCCGGTCCAGCAGCAGGAGCAACAGCAGGAGGGCCGGCCGGCCACTCACCCCGCGGACAGCGCGGTCACCGCCGGAGTGCTGACCGGGGTGCTGCTCGCCCGGCTCGGCCGCGACGCGGACTCGCTGCGCCCGGATGCGCCGGAGCCGGTCCGGCGCGACGACGAGGCCGGGGAGGGCCGATGATGTCCCTCGACACTGCGACGATGCCGGCAGGTCATGGCTGAATCCACCAAGCAACGGGTGATGGAGATCCGGGCCGGGCTCTCGCACGCGCTCGGCGCCGCGCAGACGGCCCTGGAGAACGCCCGGCAGGCGGAGACCGAAGCGGTCGCCCACTGGGAACGGGTCAACGGCGCGGTGACGGCCCGCCGGCGCAAACTCGCGGCCGCCCGCGACGAGCGGATCCGCGAGATCGACACCTGGCACGAGACGGAACTGGCCGCGCTCGCCGGGGCCGCCGCGGGCGCCGCTGACCGGGCCGCACCGGGCGCCGCCGGCGAGCCGTGGCACAGCTGGGAGCCCACCCCGCTGAACCGGGCCGCCGAGCTGCGCATCGGCCGGCTGATGCTGCCCGAGGCGCCGGTGCCGCACCCGCAACGGACCCGGCGGCCGGACGGGCCGTGGGCCGGCCCGCCGGGCACGGCCCGCGAGAACGAGCCGGAGCCGGAGCCGGATCCGCTCAGCGACGAGGCGCCACCGGAGGCGCCGGCCCTGGTCCGGCTCCTCGACCACGGGCACATCGTGATCGAGGGCGACCAGCGGACCGGCGACGACGTGGTGGCCGGGCTGCTGCTGCGCGCGCTCGGCACCAGCGCGCCGGGCACGGTGCAGCTGGTCGGGTACGACCCGGAGAACCTCGGCGGTGGCCTGGCCGGGTTCGCCCCGCTCGCCTCCGCGGGAGTGCTCACCTTCGCCGGGCCGCAGGACCTCGGTCCGCTGCTGGACGAGCTGGTCGGCCACGTGCGGCGGATCAACGAGACGGTGCTGGCCGGGGAGTACACGTCGCTGCGCGAGCTGCACGCGGCGACCCGGCGGCGGCCGGAGCCGTGGCGGGTGGCAGTGCTGCTCGGCGCCGGGGAGCTGTCCAAGCACGAGCGGACCCAGCTGGACCGGCTGCTGCGCACCGGCGCCGCGTGCGGGGTGCACCTGGTGATCCGGGGGCTGGCGGTGGAGCCCGGTCCGACGGTCGAGGTGGTCACCGCTGCCCCCGGCGACAAGGCCCGAGTGCGCGGGGCCGGCGCGCTGCCCGTACGCCTCGATCCCGGACCGCCGGCCCCCGTGCTCACCGCGACCTGCCGGCAGATCGCTGAGGCGGTGGCCGCCGGGCCGGCGCCGGTCGCGCTGGACAGCCTGCTGCCGGAGGCCGGCACCGAGTGGCAGGAGAACTCGGCCGCCGGCCTGACCGCGCCGCTCGGCGACAGCCCGCAGGGCGCCCGGGTCAAGGTCACGCTCAGCGACTACCCGCCGCACGCGCTGATCGCCGGCCCGTCCGGCACCGGCAAGACCAACTTCATCTATGCCTGGCTGGGCGCTCTGGCCGCCCGCTACTCCCCCGCCGAGCTGGCGTTCTACCTGCTCGACTTCAAGGAGGGGGTGTCGTTCGCCCGGTTCGCGCCGGGCCGGCGCGACCCCAGCTGGATGCCGCACGTCCGGCTGGTCGGGGTGAACGTCAACACCGACCGGGAGTTCGGTCTGGCGCTGCTGCGCTTCCTCAGCGGTGAGCTGCGGCGGCGGGCCGACGCGGCGAAACAGTACGAGGTCACCAACCTGGCCGAGCTGCGCGCCGAGGACCCGGACGGCGACTGGCCGCGGATCGTGGCGGTGGTCGACGAGTTCCAGGTGCTGCTCGCCGGCCGGGACGCGGTCGCCGCCGAGGCCGTCGACCTGCTCGAGGACCTCGCCCGCCGGGGCCGCTCGCAGGGCATCCACCTGATCCTGGCCAGCCAGGACGTCTCCGGCATCGAGGCGCTGTGGGGCCGGCCGGCGTTGGTCGCGCAGTTCTCGCTGCGGATCGCGCTGCCCAAGGCCCGCCGGGTGCTCGCCGAGCAGAACAACGCCGCCGACACGCTGCCCCGCTACCACGCGGTGGTCAACGCCGACTCCGGCGCGACCGACGCGAACCGGGTGGTGCGTGTGCCGGCGGCCAGCGACCGGGACCAGTGGAGCGCCCTGCAGCACCGGTTGTGGCGGCGCCGGCCGGCCGAGCTGGGCCCGCCCCGGCTCTTCGACGGTGACGTGGTCCCCCGGCTCGCGGAGAGTCCCGACTTCCGGGGGCTGCGGCCGTCCGAGTCGCCGGCCGCACCGATCGCCCTGCTCGGCGAGACCATCGACGTGGCGGCGCGGTCCGCGCGTACCGTGCTGCGGCGCGCGCCGGGCCGCAACATCGCCGTGCTCGGCACCCGGGTCGACGAGGCCTGCGCGGTGCTGGCCACCGCCGGACGCTCGCTCGCGGCGCAGTTCACCCCGGAAGGGGCCCGGTTCTCGGTGGTCTGCCTCGACCAGGACGCCCGCGCGGCGGCCGAGGCGCTGCACGCCCGGATCCCGGAGTGCGGCTGGTACGACGCGGAGAACGTGGACTGGCTGCTCGAGGACGCGGCGGCGGAGGCGACCGCGGCATGGCCGGCGGACCGTCCGCACTTCATCCTGATCTACGCGGCCGACGCGCTGCCCGGTGGGCGGGCCGCGGCCGAGCAGCTGCGCACCGTGCTGCGGCAGGGGCCGGAGCGGCGGCTGCACGTGATCGGGTGGTGGCGCGGGGCCGGTCTGCTGCGCGACAGCCTCGGCGGGCACGCCACGCGTACCGATCCGATCGGCGCCTGGGTCGCGCTGGACGTGCACGGCAGCGAACTCTCGCCGTACTACCCTGGCACCGGCGCGCCGAACTGGTACCCCCGGCCGTGGCGCGCCCTGCATTTCGACCGCTCGGTGCATCGAGGCGCCGAGGTGATCATCCCTTACGGAACCTCATGAGCGAACTGGAACCGGCCGACTTCGAGCGCGCCGACTACCGCACCGTCCTGCGCCGGCTCACCAGCCTGGACCAGCGTGCCACCACGCTGCGCGAGGAGGCGCGGGGGTGGCACGCCGAGCGGATCGCCGCGGCCGATGCGGCGGTCCGGGAGGCCGAGGAGAGGGTACGCGAGGCGCAGCACGACGTCCGGGTGGCGCAGCGGGAACTCGAGCAGGTGGACGCGCGCGCCGCCGGACTCTGGTCGGAGTTCGTGCACCGGGTCGGTCCGGCCGCCGAGCGGTTCGGCCGGACCCTGCCGCCGGCCAGCATCCCCCGGCAGCGCGAGCGGGAGGCCCGCGACTACCTCGACGAGGTGGAGACCCGGGTGAAGTACACGCCGCCGGCCCGGCCGCTGACCTTCGGCACCCAGGTGCTCTTCGGGATCTTCGGGTTCGCCGGTGGGCTGCTCGGCGTGATCGGCAACCTGGTGCTGCGGCGCACCGGCGAGGCGGCCGGCGCCGACTCGGACTGGGGGCAGGCCGCCCCGGTGGTGGCGTTGCTGGTGCTGCTGTGCTGCCCGATCCTCGCCGTGGTCACCGCGAAACTGGTCGCGGACCGGCGCGGGGTCGGTCTGGACACGGCGGCGGTCGCCACCGTGCTGGTCACCGGGCTCATCACCGCGGGACTGCTGTTCACGGCGGTGCAGTTCGCCCAGCCCGCTTGAGGCAAGCCTGCCGGCCTGCCCGGCCGAGGGCAGCGGGCCGGGCCGGTCTCAGTGCTGGGCCAGGGTCCGGCGTTGCCGGGCCTCCTCCAGCAGCGCCGCCGGCACGTCCTCGTGCTCGCCGACGCCGTGCGCCTCGTCGTAGTTGAGGTCGCCGGCAGGGTCGTACTCAGGTCCGGTGGCCGGGACGTCCTGGCCCGGCTGCGGGTCGTCCTGCGGTTCCGTCATGCCGCCGACGTTACCGGCTCGCGGGCCCGAAATCCCGGCCCGCTCACCGATCCGGCACAGCCCCGGCCGGCCGCGACTCGGGCATGCGGCCGGCCGGGACTCGGGCATGCGGCCGGCCGGCCGGGACTTCGGCAATGCGGCCGGCCGGGGCTCGGGCGCGGTTTCAGCCCGCCGGGACCAGCAGGCCCTCGGTGAGCAGGCGGCGGGCCAGCACGAGACGGTCGGCGTCGTCGTCCAGCGGCAGGTCGCCGACCGCGTGCGCGTCACCGTCCAGGGCGGTGCGCACCGCCGGCCCGCAGTAGGCCGGAAGCTGCAGCTCGCGACCGGTGAGCCGGAGTGTCACCTGGTCCGGGCCGTCGGCGAGCTGCCATTGCAGCCCACCGCGGGCGATGATCTTGTCGGCCGGGGTGAGCGCCGCCGCGAAGTCGAGCTGGGCCAGCGGACTGATCGGTGCGGGCCGGGCCGACGGCCAGGAACGCTCGCGCAGGCGGGCGGCGACCGCGGCCGGGTCGGCGGTGTTCAGCCAGTCCCGCAGCGCGGTCACCGTCTCGGCCAGCTCCGGCCCGATCGCGTCCGGGTCGGCGACGTCCAGGCCGTACGGCAGGGTGGCGCGCAGCCGGGGATCCTCCATGGCGAGCGTGAGCAGTTCCTCGACCAGGGCGTAGCGGGTCAGGCCGCGGATTCCGACGGTCAGGTGCAGCGACCGGCCGCCCAGCGCCTTCGCCGAGTGCAGCCAGCCGCGCGGCAGGTAGAGGGCGTCGCCCGGTTCGAGGACGACGTCGAGGGCCGGTTCGCCTTGTGCGGTGGCGGCGACCTCGTCGGCCCGGCCGCCCCAGGCCTGCTTCTCCAGCGGGTCGGGCAGCACCGGCGGGTGGATGCACCACTTCTTGCGGCCGTCGACCTGCAGCACGAAGACGTCGTGGGTGTCGTAGTGGGTGGCGAAGCCCTGACTGGCCGGCGGGGTGAGGTAGGCGTTCACCTGCAGCGGCCGGTTCAGCTCGGCGCCGAGCGCGCCGGCGAACTCGATCAGCGGCGGCCAGAGGCGGTGCAGGCCTTGCAGGACCAGGGTGGCGCCGTCGGCGTACAGGCGCATCACCTGCTCGTCGTGCACCTGGTCGGCGATTTCGGCGCCGGCACCCCCGCCGCCGGTGAACCGCCCGGCCGGCAGCACCGTGCCCTGCCGGGCCACCCGCAGGAACGGGGTGCGCAGCCCGCGCCGGCTGAGCAGCTCGTCGACGGCGGCCGGGCCGAGCAGGTCGGTGAAGCCGTCCGGGCCGCCGAGGTCGGCGGCCCGGGTCAGCACCGGTTCGCGTCCCCAGCGGGCGGCGAACTCGGTCGGGTCCAGCGCAAGGACGCGGGACAATGCGGTCATCAGCCCGCGCTGCCGTCGGCGCCGCCGTCGTGGCCCTGCGGGTTGGCGCCGCCGTCGGCCGGGCCCTCGCCGGAGGCGCCGCCGTCCGCCCCGCCGTCGACCGCGTTCGGGTTCGCGCCGCCGTCCGCCGGGCCCTCGCCGCCGGCCCCGCCGTCCGCGCCGCCGTCGTGGCCCTGCGGGTTGGCCCCGCCGTCGGCCGGGCCCTCACCGGCCGAGCCGGCCGGATCCGAGCTGATGATCTCCTGGTCGCTGAGTCCCATGACCCCTCCTTCGTACGGTTCGCGCCTGTCCTACCCGGGTTGATCACGTCTAATCCGGAACGGCCCGGGGTATCCCGGCGGCATGCTGTGGATCGGGACATCGGGCTGGCAGTACCGGGACTGGCGACCGGACAAGGGTGCGGACGACACCGGCTACCTCTACCCGGGCGGGCTGCCGCAGCGGCTCTGGCTGGAGCACTACGCCGACCGGTTCGACGTGGTCGAGGTGAACAACGCCTTCTACCGGCTGCCGGAGCGCAAGACCTTCGTCCAGTGGCGGGAGCGCACCCCGGACGGGTTCCGGTTCGCGGTGAAGATGAGCCGGTACCTGACCCACATCAAGCGGCTGCGCGAGCCGGCCGAGCCGGTGGCGCGTTTCCTCAACCGGGCCGAGGGGCTCGGCGACAAGCTGGGGCCGGTGCTCCTGCAGCTACCGCCGACCCTGCGGGCCGATCTGGACGCGCTGGACGAGACGCTGCGGCAGTTCCCCGCCGGGGTGCGGGTGGCGGTCGAGCCGCGGCACGCCACCTGGTTCACCGCCGAGTGCGAACAGCTGCTGAAGCAGCACGGCGCGGCGCTGTGCTGGGCGGATCGCTGCGGGCGGCCGATCACGCCGCTGTGGCGTACGGCGGACTTCGGCTACCTGCGGCTGCACGAGGGTGCGGCCCGTCCCTGGCCGAGGTACGGCAAACGGGCGCTCACGTCGTGGCTGGACCGTTCCGGCGTACCGGAGATGTTTGTCTTCTTCAACAACGACCCGGGCGGCGCCGCGGTGATCGACGCGGGTGTGCTGGCGGCGGAAGCCGCCCGCCGTGCGATCAAGATCACCAAGGTTCCGTCGATCAGCCCTCGCCCTCCAGCAGCTCGATGAGGGTGCTCGCATTGCGCTGGGCATAATCGCGGTAACAGTTGTTGAGAACTGCATGGGTGACGTCGGTCTCATCGGCGAGCGAGCGCAGTTTCGGAACCCATTCGGCGAGTTCGGCCTCGGAATAGCGATAACCGAACTTCTCGTGGATGTCCTTGCTGGTCCACTTGTCGCTGTGCCCGTGGAATCGGACCACCGCGACATCGGCGGTGGCCTCCGGCAGCGGCGGCACCGACGACTTGTGGCCCTGCGGCATGTCGACGCAGACGTAGGGCAGCCGGTGCGCCCGCAGGAACTCCAGGGTCTCCTCGCGATTGCCGCCTTCGAACCAGCTGGCGTTGCGGAACTCGAAGACCGGCCGCAGCGGCTTGCACCGGGCGGTGACCTCGAGCAGATATTCCTTGTTGGATCTGCGGATGCCGAACCACGGCGGGAACTGGAAGAGCAGCACCCCCAGCTTGCCGGCCGCGGCCAGCGGGTCCAGCGCGCCGAGGAACCGGGTCCAGACCTCCTCGTACGCCTGCGGCGGCAGATCCTGTGGGTAGACGTTGGCCTTGCCGGTCTCCGGCCGCAGGTCCTTGTAGAGCGCGGACACCTTGGTCGGGTGGCCGGTCAGCAGGCTGAACGCCTTGATGTCGAAGGTGAAGCCGGCCGGCGTGCGCTCGGCCCAGAGCCTGGTGGTCTGCTCGTTGGGCGGGCCGTAGTAGGTGGCGTCCACCTCGACGACCGGGAAGTGTCTCGCGTAGTGCGCCAGGCGTTTCTCCGGGGTGTCCGCCCCCCTGCGGGTACCACCCCGAGGCGAGCAGCGTCTTGTCGGTCCACGACGCCGTGCCGACCCGGATCTCGCCCATCAGCGACCCTTCCCAGGGGCCCGCCCGGCCGAGCGGGCCCCGAAAGAAGACCTAGCTGGCCCGGCGCTCGCGGACCTGCTTGCAGTTCACACACGTGGTGGCGGACGGGAAGACCTCCAGCCGCTCCACCGGGATCGGGTTCGAGCAGCCCTCGCAGTTGCCGTAGGTGCCCTCGTCCAGCCGGTGGATGGCGTGCTCCGCCTGGGTCCGCCGGTCGAGCAGGGTCCGCAGCAGCGACGTGGCGGCGTCGCGCTCCGCCGTCTTCGAACCGCTGTCCGCCTGGTCGTCGCCGGCCGCATCGCCGATCTCGACCAGCCGCAGCCGATGGTTCTGCGCGACCGCTTCCTCGTACTCCGTGTTGAGCTCCTCGAACCGGCTCCGCAGGAGCGCCCGGATCTGGTCGATCTCCTCGGCCGAGCGCCCCTTCGCCGTACTCGCGCCCTTACCCGTAACAACCGCTCCGTTGACGAGCATGCAGTCCCCCTGCCCTTCACTCAGCCCCAGTCGGTGGCCATCCTCCGGGTCACCCTCGTCCCGGGCCGGCTCGACTTGTGGAGCCGGACGATACCCACCGCTGGAGATCCCAAACGGGACCCCCCGCGAAAAAGTAACCGGAGCATAACTGTCAGTGGTCGAATGCGCCACGGACTCGGCGAGTGGGTCTTTGTGCCGACGATCACCAGGCCGGCTCGACCAGCGCCGGCCGCCGCGGGTCGTCGAGACGAACGACCAGGTCAGCAAAGGTTTCCGGGGCAACCTCGGTGGCGTAGCGGCGATACGCCGGCAAGGTCCACTGCTGCTCCGAACCGGTTCGCCGGGCCAGCGCGGCGGCGGAGAGCTCAAGGTGGACGGTGAAGTCGAACGGCAGCCCGGAGCCGAGCAGCAACGGGCCGCTGACCAGCACAATCGCCGTGGCGGGCAGCTGCTGGTAGGGCTCGCGGGCGGCGCGGTCGACGGCCGGGTCCCAGAGCCGCCGCACGATCCGGCCGGAACCATCGGGGCCCGCCGGGGCCAGCACCTCGCGGATCAGCCCGGCCTCGTCGAACCAGCCGGCGTAGAACGAGTCCGGATTGGTGCGCCCGAACTCCAGGCGCAGCGAGGCGGGGCGCAGGAAGTCGCTGGTGTCCACCCGTACGGCCGGACGGCCGCGAACCCGCAGCGGGTCCACCAGGGCGTCCGCGAGGCGGGCCGGATCAGCGGCGTCGGCGCCGTCCACGGCCACCCGGAGGCGATTGTCGGATTCCCGACTCGCCAGGCGCTCGGCCAGTTCCTCGACGAGGACGGGGAAAGAGACGGGTCGGACGCGCACCGGTCAGATGATGCTCGTTCACGACGGTGGAGACAATCCGGGCGACCTGCGGCCCGGCAGCGGCTCGCGGAAAGTCGTGAACCAGCATCAATCTTGCGGCATGATCGTGATCCGGGCGTCGTCGGCCAGCCGGTAGCCCACGCCGTAGACCGTGGTGATCAGCGGGAGGTTGCCACCGAGCTTGAGCCGCAGCCGGCGGACGTGGACGTCGACGGTCCGCTCCCCGGCCCGCTCGTAACCCCAGACCGCGGCCAGCAGCTGCGCCCGGGTGAAGACCCGGCGCGGCCGCTCGGCCAGGTAGAGCAGCAGGTCGAACTCGAGCCGGGTGAGCGGCAGCGCGGCGTCCTCCAGCAGCGCCTGACGCGATCCGGTGAGCAGGCGCACCTCCGGACCCTCCGAGGCCGGCTCGGACTCCTCCGGCGCCTCGACGGCCTGCTCGACGGTGACCGTGCCGCGGCTCAGCTCGACCAGCTCGCGGACCGCCGCCAGCAGCCGGTGCGCCTGCGGCGAGACCCCGTCGCCGGTGAGCGGTATGGCGAGGGTCACGGTCAGCGCCGGTTCGGCGGCACGCCGGCCGGAGCCTCGGCCCGGCCCCGCGGAACGGCGATCGGCACGCGGCGACAATGCGCTGACCGGCATTGAGTTCATCCCCCAGAATTTGCTGCGGCAAGCGAATACAACTGATCACTGTGCGTAAAGCGGGGACGATATTTCCCGTCGGCCGTTGCGCGGGTCAAGTCACCAACCACAGTGTGGGAAACACGTTCCAAAATGTTCACGGTCACACAAATGCATTCCCGGAACGGTTTCTGTCAGCCTCATTAAAGGTTGCCGAACATGGGTAGCCATCAGCCCGTGACCGAGCTTGATGCCGAGACGATTGCCTATGCCCATCGCATGTTCGACCTCGCGCGCTCCGGCGCGACCGGGGAACTGGCGGCCCAGGTGGCCGCCGGACTGCCGGCGAACCTGACCAACGACAAAGGAGACACGCTGCTGATCCTGGCGGCCTACCACGACCACCCGGAGACCGTCGCCGCTCTCCTGGAGCTCGGGGCGGACCCGGAACGGGTCAACGACCGGGGCCAGACGGCGCTGGGCGCGGCGGTGTTCCGGCAGAACCCGGAGACGGTGAAGACGCTGCTCGCTGCCGGCGCCGACCCGGACAGCGGGGCGCCCACGGCGGCCTTCTTCGGCCTGCCGGAGATGGCGGCGCTGCTGGCCGGGGGCGCTGCCGCGGCAACGCCCCCGGAGAAGACGGCAACGCCGCCGGAGAAGACGGCAACGCCGCCGGAAAAGGCGGCGACGCCGCCGGAGAAGAACTAGCCGCCCGAGGTGAGGCGGCGGCCGACGGCCGCGATGAGCCGGTCGAGCTCCGAGCCGAACGGGTTGTCGTGCACCAGGTACGTCCAGGTGGCGCTGGGCCGGACGATCTCCGCCCGGTCCGGCTGCCAGCCGTCGGTGAGGTCGACCTCCTCGAACGTCTCGATGGTGCGCGCCTCGACCTGGGTGAGCAGCTCCTGGAAGGCTGGCACGGCGGCGCGGTGGAACTCGTCGAGCGGGTCCAGCTTGCCCAGCGCCCGCAGGTGCACGCCCTCCCGGACCTCGTTGAGGTACGCCAGGTGGTCGGCCCAGAGCCGGTCCAGGTGGTACAGCGCGATCGCCCGGGCCGAGTCGGAGAGCACGTCCTCGTCGGTCTCCTTGGCCTTCTCCTCGGACTTCTCGAGCAGCATGATCGCGGCGACCTCGGAGGTGAGCAGCCGTTCCCGGCGCTCGGCGAGCAGCAGGCGCTGCTGCTCGATCACCACGCTGTACCGCCAGGTGTTCTTGTGGATCTCGTGGTTCACACCCTCGGCGACCCGCTGGGCGTGCTCGACCGCGTAGTCCACCTGCGGGTCGTGCACGACGCCGTCCATGTCCATCCGCGGCGAGCCGGGGATGATGTCGCCGGCGTGCCGGACGATCAGCTCGTCCTCGAGGCTGACGAAGAACACCGAGCGGCCCGGGTCACCCTGCCGGCCGGCCCGGCCGCGGAGCTGGTCGTCGACGCGGCGGCTGTCGTGCCGGCCGGCGCCGATCACGTACAGCCCGCCCAGCTCGACCACCTGGTCGCGGTCCTTCTCGTCGCTGCCGCCCAACCGGATGTCGACACCACGGCCGGCCATCTGGGTGGAGACGGTGACCGCGCCGACCGCGCCGGCCTCCGCGATGATCGCGGCTTCCTCGGCGTCGTTCTTCGCGTTCAGCACGTTGCACGGCACACCGGCGTCGGCCAGCTGCCGGGCCAGCAGCTCGGAGGCCTTCACGTCCAGGGTGCCGATCAGGACCGGGCGGCCGGACTCGTGGGCGATCTTGATTTCCTCGACCAGGGCCTCGTCGCGGGTGTCGTGCGCCGAGTAGATCCGGTCCGGGTCGTCCTCCCGGATGTTCGGGGTGTTCGGCGGGATCACCGCCACCTCGAGCTTGAAGTACTCCCGCAGCTGCTCACCGACGTGCACCGCGGTCGCGGTCATGCCGCAGGCGGTCTTGTAGAGCGCGATGAACGCCTGCACGGTCAGCGTGTCGAGCACCTCGCCCTCGGCGGTCGAGGTGAGGCCCTCCTTGGCCTCCACCGCCGCCTGCAGGCCGTCCGGCCAGCGGCGGCGCTGGGCGACCCGGCCGCGCATCTCGTCGATCAGCTCGACCGAGCCGTTGCGCACGATGTAGTCGACGTCGCGGCGCAGCAGCGCGTGGGCGTGCAGCGCGACGTTCACCGCGGACAGGTGCGCGACCTGGTCGTCGGCGTACAGATCGATGCCGCCGAGCTGCTCCTCGATGTGCTTGAGGCCGTCGTCGGTGAAGGCGACGCTGCGGCCGTCCTCAGCCACCTCGTAGTCGCGGCCCTTGCGCAGGGTCTTCATCAGCGCGGCGGCCTCGTGCACCGGGTCGCTCTCGGTGGCGGTGCTGCCGGCCAGCACCATCGGCACCCGGGCCTCGTCGATCAGGATCGAGTCGGCCTCGTCGACGATCGCCGTGGCCAGGTCCCGCTGGACCCGGTCGGCGACGTCGGTGACCAGCTGGTCGCGCAGGTAGTCGAAGCCGGCCTCGCTCACCGAGACGTAGGTGACGTCCGCCAGGTACGCCTCGCGGCGCTCCTCGGGAGTCATCGACTCGGTCACCGAGCCGACCGTGAGGCCGAGCAGCGTGTAGATCGGCTCCATCCACTCGGCGTCGCGCTTGGCCAGGTAGTCGTTGACCGTGAGCACGTGCACCGGGCCGTTGCCGAGCCGGGTGTGCCCGTACGCCGCGACGGTGGCGGTGAGCGTCTTGCCCTCACCGGTGGCCATCTCGGCGACCCGCTTGTCGAGCAGGGCCATGGAGCCGAGAAGCTGTACGTCGTACGGCCTCTGGGAGATCGCGCGACGGGCCGCCTCCCGGCCGATCGCGCAGATCTCGACGTAGTCGCTCGCCTCCCGCGCGGCCTCGGTCAGCGCCGCGTCGTCCAGCTCCTTCAGCGCGTCCTCACGCGCTTCGATGGCGGCGAGCCGCCTCGACAACGGCCCGAGGTCCACGGTCGTGCCCGGACGCTGGAGAAACTTGCGGAACCGGCTCTTCAGCCGCTGCGACACACCCATGGCGCGCAACGGTACTGTATTTTCCTGCGCGCCTGGTGCCGGACTCCGCCCGCTCCGTCAGAAGGAGAGCACCACCTGCATCTCCTGGCGGCGGCGTTCGGCCAGGTCAGTCAGCAGCGCCGGCGCCTCGGCGAACGGCACGACCGCGGTGACCAGGTGTTTACGGATGGCGTCACCCTCGGCACGCAGCAGGTCGATGGTCGCGGCGGAGAGCCGTTCCCGGTCCCACGAGTGGGCCAGTCCGCGCGGCACCCGGCCGATCTGCGCGCAGCGTACGCCGAGGCCGTTGTGGTGGAACTCCTCGCCGAGCCGGACCTCGTCCGCGCCGCCCGGATAGAACGCCAGGTCGATGACCGTGCCCTGCGGGCGCAGCAGGCGCAACGCCAGGTGCAGTGCCGCGGCCTGGCCGCGGCACTGGAAGACCACGTCGGCGCCGCGGTCGCCGTCGGCGTGCCGCCACCGGGTCTTCAGCGTGACCGCGGGATCCTCCTCGCCCTTGCTGGACAGCACCTCCAGGCCCAGCGCCGAGGCGATCTCGAGGCGCTGCGGGGTCGGGTCCACCACGACCACCGACGCGGCGCCGTGCGAGCGGGCGAACAGGGCGGTGAGCAGGCCGACCACGCCGGCGCCGACCACTGCGACCCGGGCGCCCCGAACGCCGTCGGCCAGCGAGCGGACGTCCTGGCCGTACCGGTCGGCGGCCGCGTGCAGCAGCCCGTTCGCGCAGATCGGGCCCATGTGGGCGACGTAGACGCCGAGCAGCGGGTCGAGCCCGGCCGGCAACGGCACCACCCGGTCCCGCAGCGGATGGCCGTTGTAGCCGGTGCGGTGCCCGTAGGTCATCGCGACGACGGTGCCGTCCGGGAAGGCCGGGGTGCGGCTCTGCTCGACCTCGGCGACCTCCATGTAGCCCAGGCGGTGCACCGGGTAGGCCTGCTCCGGAGGGGCGCCGAACAGGCCGAGCGCGGGGTCGAAGCCGGCGTGCAGGGCCGGGTTGGTGCCCTTCAGGAAGGTCAGTTCGGTGCCGGTGGAGATGCCGCTGAACAGGGTGCGGGCGCGGAAGCCGCCGTCCGGCACCGGCTCCGCCGGCACCTCGGCGATCTCCAGGCGGCCGGGGCCGGCGACGATCAGATTGCGGTCAATGATGCCGGCGTCAGACATGGGCCGCCGCCGGGGAGACCGGGCGGCCGGTCGCGGCCGATTCGGCGATGGCAAGAGCAAGGGCATGGGTACGAAGAGCCTCGGCGTACGGGACTCGCACGTCATCCTCCTCGCCCCGGACCGCCCGCACGAACGCCTGGTCGACGCCGAGGTGCCCGCTCACCGGGTCGCAGGGCAGCGTCACGGTGCCGGTGTCGTCGCGGATCACCAGTTCGGTCTCGGTGAAGGCGAGGGCCAGGCCGTCGGCGTACACCTCCAGACCGGCCCGCTGCTTCCAGCCCAGCACACAGGTGGAGGCCAGGTTGCCGACCGCGCCGCTCGCGAACTTCAGCACCGCCGTGGTGGCGCCGTCCACGTCCGCGCCGTCGATCGCGGGCGGGGTGCCGTTGCCGTAGGCGTACACCTCGTCGACCTCGCCGCCCAGGTGCCGGGCCAGGTCGAGCACGTGCGCGGCCTGCTCGACGACCTGGCCGCCGGACCTGTCGGAGCGCGGCCACCAGCCGACCGGCGGCACCTTGTCCAGCCAGGACCCGGCAAGCAGCCGGATCGGGCGGCCGGCGAGCAGTTCCCGGGCACGCTCCACAGTCGGCAGATAGCGCCAGTGGTGACCCACCGCGGTCAGCAGACCCCGCTCGGCGATCCGGCCGGAAATTTCGGAGGCTGTCTGGTGATCAAGGGATATGGGCTTTTCCACAAACATCGGTAGTCCAGCCTCGATCACCGCCCGCTCCGCGTCGCCGTGGGCGAACGGCGGGACACAGACGTAGACGGCGTCCGGGCCCGAGTCGAGCAGGTCCGCGACGGAGGCGTACGTCCGTGCGCCGTGCTCGTCGGCGAGCGCCCGCGCGGCCTGCGGCACCACGTCGGTAACCGCCGCCACCTGCACATCCGGCAGCCCGGAGAGCACCCGTGCGTGCCGGGCCGCCACACCGCCCGCGCCCACCAGACCGATCCGTGTCGTCGTCATCCGCTCCCCTGCTCCCCGGTCGTCTCGAACGGCCGGTTCTGTATCCGGCAGCCGGGCGAGCGAAACGCTCCATACCGGAGCGTCACTGTTGGAAGTGTGCCCGTAACCATCCGGAAAGATTGATATCGCCACACAGCGGGAACACTGCGGCGGCCGATTGATCGTCGACTTGGGGGAACCGCCGATGTGGCACTCGAACACGACCGTCTCGCCGATCGTCGAAGCGTGGACGACATACCGGACAGGGAGCGCCCGGCAGTGGACGCCCGGGCAGCTGCGGGCCGCCAAGGGCGGTGACCGGGTCAGCGTGGTGATCCCGGCCCGCAACGAGGAGGCGACGATCGCCGCGATCGTGTCCACCATCCGCACCGAGCTCGTCGAGCGGGTCGCGCTGGTGGACGAGATCGTGGTGGTGGACTCGCGGTCCACCGATGCGACCGTGGCCGAGGCGGGCCGGGCCGGCGCCCGGGTGGTCAGCCAGGACCGGATCACCCGCGGCCTGCCCCGGATGGAGGGCAAGGGTGACGCGCTCTGGGCCGGGCTCGCGGCCAGCAGTGGTGACGTGGTCGCGTTCGTCGACGGGGACCTGCGTGAGTTCTCCGCCCACTTCGTGACCGGCCTGCTCGGGCCGCTGCTCACCGACTCCAGCGTGGAGTTCGTGAAGGGCTTCTACCACCGGCCGCTGGTAGGCGCCGCCGGCGTCGAGACCGACGGCGGTGGCCGGGTCACCGAGCTGGCCGCCCGGCCGCTGCTCAACCTCTTCTTCCCGGAGCTCGCCGGCTTCGTCCAGCCGCTCGCCGGCGAGTACGCGGGACGGCGCCGCACCCTGGAGCGGATCCCGTTCGTCTCCGGCTACGGCGTCGAGGTCGGCATGATGATCGACCTGCTCGATCTGGTCGGCCTGGACGCGCTCGCCCAGGTGGACCTCGGTGAGCGCAAACACCGTCACCAGGGCACCGAGGCGCTCGGCCGGATGGCCGCGCAGATCATGGTGACCGCCTGGTCGCGGATGTACCGGCGTGGCCTGACCACCGAGGAGAATCCGCCGTCGACGCTGCTCACCCAGTTCCGCCGGGGCGGAGCGGATGCGCTGCCCAACCTGGACCGGCAGATCGCGATCACCGATACCAACGTGACCGAGCGCCCGCCGCTGTGCTCCCTCGAGCTGCCCGCCTTCCACCACGGGGCGGTGGCGGCATGAAGGTCCTGATGAACGCCGGGCCGTGGCTGCCCGTTCCGCCCGGCGGGTACGGCGGCATCGAGAACATCGTCGGCACGCTCGTCCCGGAGCTGCGCCGGCTCGGCGTCGAGGTGGTCCTCGCCAGCGTCGGCGAGAGCACCCTGGAAGCCGACGGGCGGGTGCACGTCTTCGACCGCGGGCAGTTCGCGGCGCTGCAGCGGCCGTACAACCAGGCGGTCGGGGTGGTGCAGGCGCACCAGCACGCGGTGGTCCGGGCGCTGCGCCAGCGCGACGACATCGACCTGATCCACGACCACGTCGAGGCGGCCGGCCTGGTCACCCTCGCCGCGCTCGGCGACGGCGCGCCGCCCGCGCTCCACACCCTGCACTGGGACCTGCACAAGCACCCCGAGCTGTACGGCACGTACGACGGCGGCGACCGGGTCCGGGTGAACGGCGTCTCAGCCTCCCAGCTGGCCCGTGCGCCGCAGGCTCTGCGGGACCACTCGGTCGGGCACGTGCACCTGGCCACCCCGCTCGCCGCCGAGCCGGTGCCGCAGGTGACGAAAGGTTCGTACGCGGTGGTGCTCGGCCGGATCAACCCGGGCAAGGGACAGGACCTGGCCGCCCGGCTGGCCCACACGCACGGGTTCGACCTGGTGCTGGCGGGGCCGGTCGGCCCGTACCGGAACGCTGACGAGCTGGCCGCCGCCGAGGGTGACCCGGGCGCGGCGCTCAACCCGGACGTGCGGTTCTGGCGGGAGAAGGTCGCACCGCACGTGGACGGCGTACGCGTGCGGTGGATCGGAACGGTGACCGGCCGCGACCGTGACCTGATGCTGGCCGGCGCTCGCGCCGCGCTCTTCCCGCTGCGCTGGGAGGAGCCGGGCGGCACCGCGGTGGTCGAGTCGCTCGCCCTGGGCGTGCCGGTGGTCGGCATCGCCCGCGGCTGTCTGCCGGAGCTGATCGAGGACGGATTCAGCGGTCTGCTCACCGCCGACGAGGAGACGCTCGGCGAGCTGGTGCACAAGGCCGGCGCGGTCGATCCGCGCGCCTGCCGGGCCGAGGCGGAGCGGCGTTTCACCCCCGCGGTGATGGCCGAGTCCTACGTCCGGCTCTATGAACGGATCCGGAACCGGAACTGACGTTTGCCGGGCCCGGGCGCCGGGCACCTCTCTCTGCGTCGTACGCACGGAGGGAGGGGCATGCCAAGCCAGCTCGTCTGCCGGCCCAAGCGGGATCTCCCGGTGGCCGTGCTGACGATCAGCGGCACCCTGGACCAGGTCACCGGCGACGCGCTCGGCGCCGCGGTCCGCCGCAGCCTCGCTGTGCAGCCGGTGAAACTGCTGCTCGACGTCACCCGCCTCCGGATCGGCGATCCACGGGCCATCGCATCGCTGGGCTCCGTCGTCTGCCAGACGGCGGAGTTCCCGGCCGTGCCGATCGTGGTCTGCGGCGCCGACACCGCCGTCCGCAAAGCGCTCGCCGCCACCCCGGACTGCGCCGGCCTGGAGGTCGCGCCCGACTGCTCGCGCGCGCTCGCCGAGGCCGACGCCCAGCCCCGTACGCCGGGCGTCCGGGTCCGTCTGCGCCCGGTCCCGGAAGCCTGCCGCCAGGTACGCCACCTCGTCAGCCAGGCCTGCACCGCCTGGCACCGCAACGACATCGCCTCGACCGCCACACTGGTGGCCACCGAGCTGGTGGCGAACGTGGTCCGGCACGCGCACACCACCATGGAGTTCACCCTGCGCCTGCGCAACGGCCGGCTCACCATGGCGGTCCGCGACGGCAGCCGGCTGATGCCCCGGCCGCTCGATCCGGCGGTCACCGACGCCGGTGGGCGTGGGCTGCGCCTGGTGCGTGATCTGACAGATGCCTGGGGGGTGCTCCCCGTGACCGACGGTAAGGTGGTGTGGACCCAGCTCAGTACGGGAGCCGCCGTGTGACCGATCCCCTGCCCACCGAGCATCGCGACGTGGTGGTGGTCGGCGCCTCCGCCGGCGGCGTCGAGGCGCTGCGAGCGCTGGTCGGCGGTCTACCGCCCGGTTATTCCGGCTGTCTGCTGGTCGTACTGCACATCCCGCGGGCCTCGCCGAGCGCGCTTCCCGGCATCCTGTCCCGCAGCGGACCGCTCCCGGCCGCCTACGCCCGCGACGGCGACCCGCTCCTCGGCGGCCGGATCTACATCGCCCCGCCCGATCATCATCTGTTGCTGATCGACGGGCACCTCCGGCTGACCCGGGGCCCGGCGGAGAACGGGCACCGTCCGGCCATCGACCCGCTGTTCCGCTCCGCGGCCCGGGCCGCCGGCCGCCGGGCGATCGGCGTGATCCTCTCCGGCTCTCGCGACGACGGCGCGGCCGGGCTGGCCGCGGTCGCCACCGCCGGGGGCGCCACCATCGTGCAGGATCCCGAGGACGCCATCACGGCCTGGATGCCACGGGCCGCCCTGGATCAGGTGAAACCGGATCACGTCGTGCCGGCCGCCGAGCTCGGCCCGCTGCTCGCCGAGATCACCGCGGCGGACCTGCCCGCCGTGCCCGATCACACCGTCGACCCGCTGCTCGGCGCGGAATTGGCGATCTCCGACCTGATCCCGATCCACACCGACCAGTTCGCCGCGCCGGCCGGCTACGGTTGCCCGGACTGCGGTGGGAGCCTGTTCCTGATGGAGGACAAAGTCATTCCCCGGTTCCGCTGCCGGGTCGGGCACGCCTGGTCGCCGGAGAGCCTCCTCGACGAGCAGACGGCGGCGCTGGAGAGCGCGTTGTGGCTGGCCCTGCGGGCGCTGGAGGAGAAGGCCGCGCTCAGCCGCCGGATGGCGACCGGGCGGGCCGGCGCGGCCACCGGCGCCCAGTTCCACGCCATGGCCGACGACGCCGAATCGGCCGGTGCGGCGATCCGCAGACTGATCGCCCGGCTCGCACCCACGGTGTCACCTGACCCGGCCACCCCTGAGGTGCGGTAGCGTTCCGACCGTGCACGAAGTTGACCCGCATTTCGAAGCGCTGCTGGTGTATCTGAAGGAGTCCCGGGGTTTCGACTTCACCGGATACAAGCGATCCAGCCTGATGCGCCGGGTCAACCGCCGGATGACCCAGGTCAGCGTCACCGACTACCTGGAGTACCTCGACTACCTCCAGGTGCACCCGGACGAGTTCACCGCGCTCTTCAACACCATCCTGATCAACGTGACGGCGTTCTTCCGGGACGCCGACGCCTGGGAGTACCTGCGGGCCGAAGTCCTCGAGCCGATGGTGGCCGCCAAGCCACCGGACTCGCTGATCCGGATCTGGTCGGCCGGCTGCGCCTCCGGCGAGGAGGCGTACACGCTGGCCATGGCGCTGGCCGAGGTGCTCGGCGTGGAGCAGTTCAGGGATCGCGTCAAGATCTACGCCACCGACGTGGACGAGGAGCAGCTCAACGAGGCTCGCCAGGCGACGTACGGTGAGCGGGAGGTGCAGGCACTGCCACCTGAGCTGATCGAGAAATACTTCGAGGCGGCGAACGGGCGCTACACGTTCCGCAAGGACCTGCGCCGGTCCATCATCTTCGGTCGCAACGATCTCGTGCAGGACGCCCCGATCTCCCGCATCGACCTGCTGACCTGCCGCAACACGCTGATGTACTTCAACGCCGAGACCCAGGCGAAGATCCTCGGCCGGTTCCACTTCGCCCTGGCCGACTCCGGTGTGCTCTTTCTCGGCAAGGCCGAGATGCTGCTCAGCCATGGCAGCCTGTTCACCCCGATCGACCTCAAGCGCCGCGTCTTCCGGCGGGTCCCCCGGCTGTACACCCCGCCTGGCGTGGTCTTCGCCGACCCGCCGTCCAACCCGGGCACCCCGGTCACCGGCCTCGACGAGCTGCGCAACGAAGCCTTCGCGGCCAGCCCGCTGGCTCAGCTCGCGCTCACCTCCGACGGTCTGGTCGCCCTCTCCAACCGCCAGCTGGAGAAGCTGTTCGGGGTGACGTCACGCGACATCGGCCGGCCGTTCCGCGATCTGGACGTCTCGTACCGGCCGGTGGAGCTGCGGCGGTTCATCGAACAGGCCCAGCTGGAACGCCGGGGTCTGCGGGTCAGCGACGTCGAGTTCCACCGCGGCACCGAGGTGAACTTCCTCGATGTGCAGATCAGCCCGCTCACCGGCGCCGACGGCAGCCTCCTCGGGGTGAACCTGATCTTCCACGACGTCACCGCGTCGCGCCGCCTGCAGGAGGACCTGGAGCACGCCAACCAGCAGCTCGAGGCGGCGTACGAGGAGCTCCAGTCCACCAACGAGGAATTGGAGACGACCAACGAGGAGCTCCAGTCCACGGTCGAGGAGCTGGAGACCACCAACGAGGAGCTCCAGAGTACGAACGAGGAGCTGGAGACCATGAACGAGGAACTCCAGTCCACCAACGACGAGCTGCAGAGCATCAACGACCAGCTGCGGATCAGCACCGTGCAGCTGGACGAGGCGAAGGTGTTCCTCGAGACGGTGCTGACCAGCCTCCAGGCCGGCGTCGCCGTGGTCGACCCGGACCTGCGGGTGCGGATGTGGAACCGGCACGCCGAGGACCTGTGGGGACTGCGCGCCGGTGAGGTCATCGGACAGCACTTCCTCAACCTCGACATCGGTCTGCCGATCGATCGGATCCGGCCCCTGCTGCGCGGCGCGCTGGGCTCCGACGGGGCGTCCGGGGACATCCGGCTGGACGCGGTGAACCGGCGCGGGCGGGCGGTCACGGTGCGGGTCGCATGTACTCCGTTGCGCGGCCGCGACGGCGTGCCGGTCGGTGGGGACGGAGTCATCGTCGTGATGGAGACCGCATGACGTTTGACAACCGGCTCTCCGGGTAACCGGCGGCTCTCGGAAGGCGGTGGCGATGACAGTCCGGAGTGACGTCCGCGATGACGATGCCGGCCTGGTCGTCACGCTGACCGGCCGGCTCGGCCTCGCCGACATCGTCCAGTTGCGTGACAGGCTGCTCAAATGCCTGGCCGAGCAGCCCGACGCGCTCCTGGTCGACCTCCGCGACCTGCACGTCGACCAGCCGCTGGCCCTCTCGGTCTTCACCGCGGTGCTGCGGCAGGCGGCGCGCTGGCCGGGAACGCCGGTCCTGCTCTGCGGCCCGCCGCCGCAGACCCGCGCGCTTCTGCTCTCCGGCGCCTACCGGCGGCTGCCGCTGTTCGCCGGCCTCGACGCGGCCCGCCACCACCTGGCCGACGAACGCCGCAGCGTGCCGTCGGTCCGCGAGGAACTGCTGCCGGTCAGCGGGTCACCCCGGCACGCGCGGGACGTCGCCACCGACGCCTGCCTGCGGTGGGACCTGCCCGACCTGGTCGCCCCGGCGAGCCTGATCGTCACCGAACTGGTGGCCAACGTGGTCGACCACGCCCACACGATGATGACGCTGCGGCTCTCCCTGCGGACCCGCTATCTCAACATCGCGGTCCGGGACGGCTCGCCGCAGCATCCGCCGGAGCCCCGGCCGGCCGACCCGGAGAACCCGGGCGGACACGGTCTGCTGCTGGTCAGCAGCCTGGCCGACGCCTGGGGATGCCTGCCGTCCGACGACGGCAAGGTGGTCTGGGCGGCGCTGCGGCGCCGCTGAAATTCGCTTTTAACAGCGGCGTAGCACGCCGGCCAGGCCGGAAACTGCCAGGATCCGGGCGACGTACGGCTGAGCGCCGCGCACACAGATCTCCACCTGCGCCGCCTCACCCGCCCGCACCGCGTCCAGCAGCACGCCGACGCCGGCCGCGTCGATCAGCGGCACACCGGTCAGGTCGACGGCCACCGAAGCCGCCCCCTCGGTGTTCACCGCGTGGCGCAGACCGATCCGCAGCCGCTCCGCGGTGTCCCGGTCCACCTCGCCGCGCACCCGAACGATGATCGCCGTACCGTCCCGGTCGACCGCCACGTGCATGCCGGCGTGCGCGCTGCGGGCTTCGCCGCTCTCCCAGGCCGGCGGCGTGTCACTGAGCATCGCCTCACGCAGCCAGCCCAGAGCCCGGCTGAGCAGGCGGGACACGTGCATCTGCGAGATGCCCAGGTCGGCGGCGATCTCCGCCTGGGTGCGGTTGCCGTAGAAGCGCATCGCCAGCATCCGGCGTTCCCGGGCCGGCAGGCGCATCAGCAGATCGGTGACGGTGAGATTGTCGGTCACCGCTTCCAGGGCGCCGTCGACGTCGCCGAGCATGTCGCCGAGCTCCGCCGCGCCGTCCCCGGCCACCGGCGCGTTCAGCGAGGCCGGCGAATACCCGGCGGCCGACTCGACCGCCTCCCGCACGGCGGCTTCACTCACGCCGAGGCGCTCGGCCAGCTCACCGGTCGTCGGGGTACGCGCGAGGACGCTGGTCAGCACCATCGAGGCGTGCCCGACCTCCAGGCTCAGATCCTGCACCCGGCGCGGGACGTGCACGCCCCAGGTGCGGTCCCGGAAGTGCCGCTTCAGCTCGCCGGAGATCGTGATCACCGCGTAGGCCGTGAACGAGCCGCGCTCCGGGTCGTACCGGTCCACCGCCTTCACCAGGCCGAGCCGGGCCACCTGCTCCAGGTCCTCGAGGTACTCGCCGCGGCCGCGGTAACGCCGGGCCAGCCGGCCGGCGAAGGGCAGGCAGTGCCGGACCATGTCGTCGCGCAGGGAGTCCAACTCGTCCGGGGACGCGAGGGAACGGCGTTGCGCGTACGTCAGAGCAGCAGCGTCGAGGTCCTCGAGGGAGTTCTCCGCGGGCTCACCGACCTGGTTCCGTGCGGGCATGGGACCCCTTTCCGGCACCGGATCCGGGGCGCGCACATGGCAGCGGCCCCCACTAGCGGACGTTACTGCCCGGTCTTCCCCCGGCTCAAACATCGTCAACCACCCGAGAACGCACACCTCACCCTTGCTGATTCACCCTCACCGGTCCCGCCGCGGCAGCCCACTCGGCGCCGAGGAGGGGTCGTTCAGCACATCCGGCGCCGCCAGCGCCTCCGGCCGAACCACCGCGGGTCCGCGAGCCGGCAGCCCGGAAGGCGCATCCTCATCCATGAGCGGCCCCTCCCCCGCGGTGCTGCCCTGCGCCCCCTGCGGCCCCCGGCCCTGCCCCATCCCTTGCGGCTCCATGCCCTGCTGCGCCGTTCCCTGCGGACCCGGCTCCGGAGCCGCCGGGCGGACCGGGTTGTGCTGGCCCATGTCCGGAGCCTGCAGCCGCGGCCGGCCGCCGCCTGCGGGCTGAGCCCCCAGGTTGTGCTGCCCCACATCCGGAGCCTGCAGGCGAGGCCGATCCCCGGCCGGCGACTGCCCACCGGCGTCGGCCCCGGCATTCTGGTCGCTGAGCCCGGCGCCTTGGCCGGCACCCCGGCCAACACTCTGACTGGCGCTCTGCTGGCCGAAAGGCTGCCCCGCGCCGCCCTGCGTACCCGGAGCCTGCTGGCCGCCAACGCCTTGCAGACCCGTAGCCTGCCCACCAACGCCCGGCAGGCCTGCCTGCCCACCAGCAGCCGGCTGACCAGCGGGCTGCCCGCCAACGCCCGGCAGAGCCTGCCCACCGGGGTTCAGCTGACCGAGGTCCGGGGCCTGCAGCTTCGGACGATCGCCCACCGGCGGCTGCCCACCAAGGTTCTGCTGTCCGAGATCCGGTCCCGGCAGCGGCGCACGAGGCCCAGCCTCCGCACTCTGACCGAGCACAGCTGCCGACGGCAGGAAGCCGGCGGCTTCCCCCGCCGGAGGCATCGCCATCCCAGCAGGCGGCTGCGGCGGCGTCCCCATGATGATCTCGGTAGCCCGAGTCTGCCCACCATCACCGGCAGGCCGCGCCGACCGGGTGAATCGGGGCGCGTCCAGCGGACTGTTCTGCTGGCTGTAGAGCGGTGGCTGCCGCATCAACGCATCCAGGTCATCGCTCGGCGGCATCCCAGGCCCAGAGGCCACCGCCCCGGAGCCCACCGACCCTGACACCGACCCCATCGAACTCACCGGACCCGAGCCGGCCACCGACCCGTGGCTCCCGCCCGGCGCCCCGATGCCTGCAGCCCCAGACCCAGCCATCCCGGCGGACATAGCCGCCCCGGCGGACATAGCAGCGCCCGGCATGGACCCGACCTGCCCAACACCGGCCGGCACCGACCCGCCCGGCACAGCACCACCCTGTCCAACGCCCACCTGACCAGCACCGATCTGGCCAGCACCGACCTGGCCAGCACCGACCTGGCCAGCACCGAACTGCCCAGAGCCGCCCGACCCGGAACCGGCCCCCGACGGCTCAGCATGTGCAGGCCAGGCCTGCGTAGCACCGGGCTGCCCGGATTCGGCCAGCCCAGAACCGGCACCCGGCCGGCCGACGCCCAGTGAACCGGCTCCCGACAGATCACCCGGCTGACCGACACCCAGCCGGCCGACACCCGGCTGGCCACCGGCATCGGGCTGAGACCACGGCGGCTGGGGTTCGGAGCGCTGGCCTTCGCCCGGCGAGCCGACCGCAGGCGGCGGCACCGCACCGAAAGCGCCCGATCCGGAAGCACCTGATCCGGAAGCACCTGATCCGGAAGCACCTGAGACCGACACACCCGAACCCGACGAAGCCGTACCCGACGCAGCCGTACCCGAAATGCCTGAATCTAGATTGCCTGAGATTGAAACGTTCGAAGCGGAAGCGCCCGATCCGGCCTCGGCCCAGGGCGTCGCGGCACCCGCCGGACCCGGTTGGCGCTCCCCGGCCGGCCCGGCGGGCCATGCTTCGGGCGCCGACGGCCCAGCCTTCCAGGGCGGCGGAGCGACCTCATTCGCAGTGGAAGCCGGCGGCGGCCACAATTGACCGATATCTCCGGCGTTCCTGGCTTCCGCCGTAGGCCATGGGAGGCCCGGCCCAGCAGCAGCCCCACCTGGCGGAGGCGGCCACGCCTCGCCGGACACCGCGGTCCCCGGCATCGGCGGCGACCAAGACTGACCCGTGCCCTCGCCGGGGATCCAACTCTGGCCGGTCGCCCCCGAAGCGACCGACTCCGCCCCGCCCGGAGCCGGCAGCGCAGTTCCGGACGCCGGCGGCGCAGTTCCGGACGCCGGCGGCGCAGTTCCGGACGCCGGCAGCGCAGTTCCGGACGCCGGCAGCGCAGTTCCGGACGCCGGCGGCGCAGTTCCGGACGCCGGCGGCGGCCAGGATTGACCAGGCACGGCCGAGTTCGGCCCGCTCGGAGCCGGCAGGACCGTCCCGGTACCCGGCGGCGGCCAAGCCTCCCCGAAGCCGGCCGCGCCACCCGCCTCGCCCGAAACGCTCCCGGCAGCAGGCCCGATCCCAGCAACGCCCGGCATGCTCGCAGCACCCGATGCCGACCCCCGCCACGGCTCGGCCGGCTCATCCACGCTGCCGCCCGCCCGCGACGCCCGGGACTCCTCGCCCGCAGGTTCGCCCGGCACGATCCAGGGCGGCGTCGAAGCACGGACCGCCGTCGGCTGAAGGCCCTCCGGCAACGGCGGCAGCGGAACAGCCGCGCCCGCCACCGGCGGCGGTGAACCAACCCCGACCGGCGGCAACGGGGGAAGCGGCGAGCCCTCCGCCGAAGGTGGCAACGGCGGAAGATCCGGCAACCCCGACGGCAGCAGCGACCCGACCGCCGACGAAGACGAACCAGGCAACGGCGACCCACTCGCCGACGAAGACGGACCAGGCAACGGCGACCCACTCGCCGACGAAGACGGACCAGGCAGCGACGACCCACTCGCTAACGAAGACGAACCAGGCAGCGAACCGCTAGCCGGCGAAGACGGACCCGGCAGCGGATCAGCCTCCGGCAACTCACCCATCTCCCACGGGGCCCGGCTCCCTGACGGCATCAAGCCCCCACCCTCATCGATCGAGGCGGAAGGCATTGAAGGGAAAAGCGACGAAGCAGAAGGCAACGAAGCGGAAGACGACGACGAGCCCGCATCAGCCGACGGCCCGGCATAAGCAGGCCGAGCCGCCGCGATCAACCCCGACGCCTCAGCCATCCCCGCGGCTTCCAGGACCTCAGCCGCAGACAGCGCCGTACGACAGGGCAGCGCCTCCCCACAGGCCGGGCAGCTGGTCACCCCGTCATCCGGCCCGAGCCCACCCCCGTGCGCGTCGACCATGGCCCGCGCCGTACGCGCCAGCACGCTCTCCGGTTTGACGTACGCCGCCACTGGTCTCCGCCCCCCATCCCCGGGCTGTCCGCATTCCGGACGGCACGGCGGGCCCCGCCGGCTTCACTCGGCCCTGCTCCAGTTGACCTCGCGCGACCTGCCGGGAGGGCGGCTTTCCGCAGATCAGTGAACCTTTTTCAAGGGGGCATCCGGACCGAACCACCACCACCGCCCGCGGCCAGGAGGTATGCAGAGAATCAGGACCAGTATTCACTCACGGTGCCTAACCATGTTCGCTCCGTAGCATCGATAGGACATCCAGGAGGTGACCCCCCATGGACGACACCGAACTGCACCGCGAGCGAATCCTCCGGCATGTCAGTCCGATCATCACCGGCCGGTTCCTCGGCTTCCAGGCCTCGTACACCCGTGAGGTCCGGGTCGGCCGGCCCCTCGCCGTCGCGATCTTCATGCTGGCCGGCGTCGCCCAGCTGATCGCCGCGCTGCTGCGGATGAAACCGGCCCGCCGCACCCTCAAGGAGCTCAAGAAGGGCCCGGAGTTTCTGGTGACCCCGGTCCGGCTGCGCGACGACCTGGGCCAGACCTACGAGGTCGAGATGCACGGGCAGTTGCCGCAGTCCGCTCTGCACCGCGGCGACCTGATCCAGATCCGCACCCAGCCGCAGGCCGACCACACGCTTCCGGTGAAGCTCCTGCAGGTGGTGAATCTGACCACCATGCAGCCGCTCACCCCGCGCATCCCCACGCAGTGGTCACACCTCGGCCCGGCACTGTTGCTGCAGGCCGGGCTGGGCGTCACGATCGCCACCGTGGTGCTGGCCGCCTGGCTGAGGTGAGAAAAAAGCTCCCTGCGGGTAACGGGCGGACCATGTCCGACCTAATCGAGCTCCACGCAACCGGCGGCACCCGGTTGGCCACCTGGCGAGAATGGACGGCCACCGCGATGGGAACCGCTATCGACAACCGTCATCATGAGGCCGGGGGAACGCCTCGCGCGCTCTCCTGGCGTCACTGACGGCTCGAAAGGTGGTGCGCGGTGGGCGAGAAAGTCGACCAGACCGAATTCAGCCGGGAGGACCGGACCCGGTACCGGCAGAAGATCCGGCGCAGCCTGGACGTGTTCGCGACCATGCTGCGGGAGGCCCGCTTCGAGTTCGAACGGCCACTCACCGGCATGGAGATCGAACTCAACCTGATCGACGAGCACGCCGATCCGGCGATGCGCAACGAAGAGGTGCTGAAGTCGATCGCCGACCCGGATTTCCAGACCGAGCTCGGCCAGTTCAACATCGAGATCAACCTGCCGCCGCGGCGTCTCGCCGGTGACGACTTCGCCGAGCTGGAGCGCAGCCTGCGGGCCAGCCTGAACCAGGCCGAGCGGCACGCCCGGGCCGCCGGGACGCACATGGTGACGATCGGCATCCTGCCGACGCTGCGCCGCGAGCACCTCACCGGCGAGTCGCTCACCGTGAACCCCCGCTACCAGCTGCTCAACGAGCAGATCTTCGCGGCCCGCGGTGAGGACCTGGACATCCGGATCGACGGGGTGGACCGGCTGGCGGTCACCACGGACAGCATCGCGCCCGAGGCGGCCTGCACCAGCACCCAGTTCCACCTGCAGGTGAGCCCGGCGCAGTTCGCCGCGTACTGGAACGCCGCCCAGGTGATCGCCGGCGTGCAACTGGCGCTGGGCGCGAACTCACCGCTGCTGCTGGGCCGGGAGCTGTGGCGGGAGACCCGGATCCCGCTCTTCGAGCAGGCGACCGACACAAGATCGGAAGAGATACAGGCCCAGGGTGTACGCCCACGCGTTTGGTTCGGCGAACGGTGGATCACCAGCGTCTTCGACCTGTTCGAGGAGAACGTCCGGTACTTCCCGGCGCTGCTGCCGATCTGCGACGCCGACGACCCGGCGGACATCCTGGAACGCGGCGAGATCCCCGAACTGAGCGAGTTGCGCCTGCACAACGGCACGGTCTACCGCTGGAACCGGCCGATCTACGCGGTCGTCAACGGCCGTCCGCACCTGCGCGTGGAGAACCGGGTGCTGCCGGCCGGCCCGACGGTCGCCGACACGATGGCCAACGCCGCCTTCTACTACGGCCTGGTCCGCGCGCTCGCCGAGGCCGAACGCCCGATCTGGACGCAGATGAGCTTCCGCGCGGCCGAGGAGAACTTCCACAACTGCGCCCGGCACGGCATCGACGCCAGCGTGTTCTGGCCCGGCCACGGCACCGTACCGGTCACCGAACTGGTCCTGCGCCGGCTGCTGCCGCAGGCCGCCGCCGGCCTGGACGAATGGGGCGTCGCCCCGGCCCAGCGCGACCGCCTGCTCGGCATCATCGAGCAACGCTGCCTGCTGCACCGCAACGGCGCCTCCTGGCAGGTGGACACCCTGCACACGCTCGAGTCCCAGGGCCACGACCGGCAGCGCGCGCTGCACGAGATGCTGCGCCGCTACCTCCCGCTCATGCACGACAACATCCCGGTCCATGAATGGCCGATCCAAAAATAAGACCCCCCTTTGGTACGAGAATGCACAGTCCCGCCGAATCGTGACCGTCCCCCGCTACGACGCGACCATCTGCCGGGTCCCGGCCGCCCGGCGACCGCCGGGCTGAAGCAGCTGGTTAACACGGCTGTTCCGAACACCCACGAACAGCCCTGTTAACCAACTGGGCACGATGTGTCACCGGGACGCGGCCACCGCCACCGTGATCCCGTCGCGCACCTGCTTCGGCACCCGCAGACTGCCGCCGGGCCCGGCTGCTACCAGGGCAGCGGCCTCGGCCACGCTCGGCGTGCCGACCGCATCGGCCACCGCGGGGCTCGGCGTCGGCACCTGGTGACCGGCCAGCGCCGCCGCCGGGTAGCCGACCAGCCGCCACCCGGCCCCGGCCGCGACCGCCCGCACGTCGTCCTCGGCGGCCCGCCGGTCCAGAGTCGCCAGGACGGCGACCTCACCAGCCGCGATGCCCGCGTCGCGAAGCACCGACCGCACCGCCGCGGACAGCCGCTCGACCGGCGTCCCGGCCCGAGCGCCGAGCCCGACGACGATCACCCGACTGCGGCGGCCGCCCGGACCAGCCGCTCGGCCAGTCCACGCTGCCCGGCCCAGTGCAGATGCAGGTAGGAAGCGTGCACCGAACCGGACACGAACCCTTCCGGATCGTCGCCGCGCCACGCCCACGCTGCCCCGCCGGCCGGGGATAGCAACAGCCCCGAACGGGGGTGCACCGCGGTCCGGTGGAACTCGTGCCCGGTCACCCTGGTACCGGCCGCCGCGAGAGGGCTGTCGGTGAGCGCGACGGCGTCCCGGTAGCCCAGCGTCAGCGTCGGCGTCATCACCGCCTCGGCGTCGAGCACCCCGCACATCGGGGCGCCGTCCAGCGTCCGGCACAGCCAGAGCAGCCCGGCGCACTCCGCGGTGATCGGCGCCCCGGACGCCGCCAGCGCCGCCACCGACCGGCGCAGTGGCTCGTTCGCGGACAGCTCCGACGCGTACACCTCGGGGAACCCGCCGCCGACGACCAGCGCCCGGGTGCCGGCCGGCAGAGCCTCGTCGTGCAGCGGGTCGACAGCCACCACCGTGGCTCCGGCTCCGGTCAGCAGTTCGGCCGTTTCCGCGTACGCGAAAGAGAAAGCGGGACCACCGGCGAGCGCAACCACCGGACCCTCGGTGACCGGCTGCTCGGCCCGGGGTGTCCAGGGTGCCGCCGTCAGCGGCGGCGCCGAACGGGCGACCGCGGCGACCGCGTCCAGATCGACCGCGCCCGCGATCAGCGTGGCCAGCGCATCCACCGACGCGAGGGCCTCGGCGCGCCGCTCCGCCGCCGGGACCAGCCCGAGATGCCGGCTCGGCGCGGCGACCGCGTCAGCGCGGCGCAACGCGCCCAGCACCGGCGTGCCCACCTCCTCGCAGGCGTCCCGCAGAATCTGCTCGTGCCGCGCCGACCCCACCCGGTTGAGGATCACCCCGGTCAGCCGGACCGTGCCGAAGCTGCGGAAACCGTGCACCAGCGCGGCCACCGACCGGCCCTGCGCGGCCGCGTCCACCACCAGGATCACCGGCGCCTGCAGCAGCTCGGCGACCTGGGCCGTGGACCCGGTCTCGCCGGCGCCGGTACGCCCGTCGTAGAGGCCCATCACGCCCTCGACGATCGCCAGCTCAGCGCCGGCCGACCCGTGCGCGAAGAGCGGCCCGATCTGATCCTCGCCGACCAGCACCGGGTCCAGGTTGCGTCCCGGCCGCCCGGCGGCGAGCGCGTGATAGCCCGGGTCGATGTAGTCCGGGCCCACCTTGAACGGCGCCACCGGCACCCCGCGCCGGGCGAACGCCGCCAGCAGCCCGGTGGCCACGGTCGTCTTCCCGTGCCCGCTGGCCGGCGCCGCGATGACCACGCGATTCACCATTCGATGCCCTGCTGCCCCTTGCGCCCCGCGTCCATCGGATGCTTGATTTTCGTCATCTCAGTGACCAGGTCGGCCGCCGCCATCAGATCCGAGTGCGCGTCACGCCCGGTGATCACCACATGCTGCGTCCCCGGCCGGTCCGCCAGCGTCGCGATCACGTCGGCGACGTCCACCCAGCCCCACTTCATCGGGTAGGTGAACTCGTCCAGCACGTAGAACTTGTAGGTCTCCGCCGCCAGGTCCCGCTTGATCTGCGCCCAGCCCTCAGCAGCCTCGGCCGCGTGGTCCCGCTCGCTGCCCGCCCGCTGGATCCAGGACCAGCCCTCACCCATCTTGTGCCAGGTGACCGGCGTCTTGTCCAGCCCGCCGAGAGCCTTCAGCGCGGCTTCCTCGCCGACCTTCCACTTCTCCGACTTGACGAACTGAAACACCCCGATCGGCCATCCGGCGCTCCACGCCCGCAACGCCATCCCGAACGCCGCCGTCGATTTCCCCTTACCCGGCCCGGTGTGCACCGCCAGCACCGCCTGCCGCCGCCGCTGCCGCGTGGTCAGCCCATCATCCGGCACGCTGGTCACTTTGCCTTGCGGCACCGTTCACCCTCCCTCACACCCACACTGCTCACCACACCACCAACACCTGGGCCGTCCGCCTCCAAGGCCCCTCTTCCGCGCATTCCTCCGCGCCCGGCCTCATTCCACGGCCGCTTCCAGCGTCCCAACCGCACGCTTACTTCCCGCGCCCCGGCTTCACTTCCGGCGCCCGGCTCCGAGGCCACGCCCCACTCCGCTCCTGCGCCGCCGCTCCTGCGCCGCCGCTCCTACGCCGCCGCTCCTACGCCGCCGCTCCTACGCCGCCGCTCCTGCGCTGCCGCTCCCGGTGCCGTGCTGTCGTGCCTGTTTCCCACGCCGTGCTGCCGCGTCCCACTCACCGCGCCGTGCTTCCTCCCCGCCTCGCGCCCTCTCACCCCGTCGGCGATCTTGGGCGTTTTGTCACCCCATGGTGTGGTCGGAAGCCCAAGATCTGCGAGTCACCTCGCGACCGTCCGCGATCTTGGGTGTTCGACCACATCATCGTGTGGCAAAACGCCCAAGATCGGTCACGCTGCGCTTCGGTAGGCACGTTCGCCCGCGGCAGGCCGGGCAGCAGGAGGCTGGGCGGCGGACCCTGCGGCGGCAGGCCGGGCGCCGGCAGGCCGGGCGGCGGGGGGCTGGGCGGCGGACCCTGCGGCGGCAGGCTGGGCGGCGGGAGGCTGGGCGGCGGGAGGCTGGGCGGCGGACCGTGTGGCGTGCGTAGAGGTCACCGCCTGGAGGTGGTCGAGGGGCATGACCTCGGCTTTCAGGGCGGCGGCCAGTTTGCGGGCGAGGCCGAGGCGGATCGGGCCGGATTCGCAGTCGACGACCACGGTGGCCACTCCGGCCAGCAGCGGTGCGAGCCGCAGTGGGTCCGGTCCGCTGGTGGCCCGGCCGTCGGTGACCAGCACCAACAGCGGTCGGCGGCGCGGGTCGCGGCGCCGTTCGGTGGCGATGGTCGCAGCCGCGGTGCGCAGCCCGGCTGCGAGCGGGGTCCGCCCACCGGTGCGCAGGGCGGCCAGCCGCTGTACACCCACTTCGTGGCTGGAGGTGGGCGGCAGCACGGACTCGGCCTCACTACCCCGGAACGTGATCATCCCGATCCGGTCGCGCCGCTGATAGGCGTCCCGCAGCAGGGACAACACCGCCGTCTTGACCAGCGTCATCCGCTTGCGCGCCGCCATCGACCCGGAGGCGTCCACGACGAACAACACCAGGTTCGCCTCGCGCCCCACATGCACCGACTCCCGCAGATCCCGCGGCTCCACCCGCACTCGGTCAAGGCCGGCGCGGTCAAGGGCGGTGCCGGTGAGGGCGGCGCGGCCAAGGCCGGCGCGGTTAAGGCCGGCGCGGCCAAGGCCGGCGCGGTCGAGGCCGGCGCGGTCAAGGCCGGCGCGGTCAAGGCCGGCGCGGTCAAGACCAGCGCGGTCAAGACCAGCGCGGTCAAGACCAGCGCGGTCAAGACCAGCGCGGTCAAGACCAGCGCGGTCAAGACCAGCGCGGTCAAGACCAGCGCGGTCAAGACCAGCGCGGTCAAGGCCGGCGCGGGTGAGGGCGGTGCGGGTGAGGGCGGCTCGCAGGGTGGCTGGTAGGTGGGGGGCGCCGGAGAGTTTGCCGTGGGGGGTGCGGCTGCCTACTACGCGGCCTCGGCGGGCGAAGGCGGGTGAGCGGCGGCCGGTGTGGCCGCCTTCGCCGCGGGCTGTGATGCGTAGCGTGCGGGTTCGGTAGGCGGTGCCGGCTGTGGCGGTTGCGCCGGCCTTCTCCGGCTGTCCGGTGCCCGAGTCGGAGTCGGTGGGCGAGGCGCTGCTGTAGTCCGTACCGTCGCGGTGGTTGCTGGAGCCCTGGGGCCCGCCGCCGTCGCGTGGGCCTTGCGGCCCGCCTCCCCCGCCGCCCGATGGCCCGTCGCCGTCCGGGTCCGGATCGTCCTCGTCGTCCGGCGCCGGATCGGAGTTCGGCCGCGGCTGGCCGGCCTCGCCCTGGTCCTGGTCGATCTCGCCCTGGTCGGGCTGGTTCTGGTCGGCCGGGTCCCGCAGATCGCGCTCTTGTGCGGCCCGGTCCTGGGCGGCCTGGCGTTCGGCCTCGGCGAGGGCCTCCTCGAGCTTCTCCTCGTCGGTGCCGGGCGGGTCGAGCGGATCGGTGCGGCGCCGGTGCGGCAGGGCGAGCCGGGCCGCGCCGGCGACGTCGTCGGCGGTCACCGCGGTGCGGCCGTGCCAGGCGGCGAGGGCCACCGCGCACCGCGCCACCACGATGTCGGCGCGCATCCCGTCGACGCCGTAGGCGAGGCAGACCCGGGCGATCCGGTCGAGTTCAGCGTCCGGCAGGGCGACCGACGGCAGCTGGGTGCGGGCGGCGGCGATGCGGGACGCGTACTCCTGCTCGGCCGCCGTGAAACGGGCGGCGAAGGCCGTCGGGTCGGCCTCGTACGCCAGCCGGCGCCGCACCACCTCGGCCCGCTGGACCGCGTCGCGGGGTGCGGCCACGTTCACCACCAGGCCGAAGCGGTCGACCAGCTGGGGCCGCGGTTCGCCCTCCTCCGGATTCATGGTGCCGACCAGCAGGAACCGGGCGGCGTGCTTGACCGAGACGCCGTCGCGCTCGACGTGTGCCCGGCCCATCGCGGCCGCGTCGAGCAGCAGGTCGACCAGGTGGTCCGGGAGCAGGTTGACCTCGTCGACGTAGAGGACGCCGCGGTGGGCGGCGGCGAGCAGCCCGGGCTCGTACGCCTTCACCCCGTCACTGAGCGCACGCTGCAGATCGAGCGTGCCCACCACGCGGTCCTCGGTCGCGCCGACCGGCAGTTCGACCAGCGCGGCCGGCCGGTCCGTGGCCGGGCCGGCGGCCGGGTGCGGACCGTCGGGGCAGTCCGGGTCGGGGGCGGCCGGGTCGCAGGCGAAGCGGCACCCGCGCACCACGGCGACCGACGGCAGCAGACCGGCCAGCGCACGCACCACAGTGCTCTTGGCCGTGCCCTTCTCGCCGCGGACCAGCACCCCGCCGATCGCCGGTGAGACGGAGGTGAGCAGCAGCGCCAGGCGCAGGTCGTCGAGGCCGACCACGGCGGAGAACGGGTACGGAGTCACGGGGATCCCTTCCGGCGGGTGTCCACGCCCGCTCGTCGGTTGACACGAGCGGCCGGAGTCTCCTGACTCCCGGATCGACGTTCCCCGCCGGCCTTCCGGCCCCGAAGGGTCGTGGCGTGCTGGTATGGCGGGTCGCTCCCCGGTCACAGTGGCGGGACCGTCCCGGATTCGCACCGGGGTTCCTCCGCTACCGCTCGGCGATCACTCTTTCCTACCGCCGGGCTGCGCGTCAACGCGGGGTGCTGTGACGGCCTTCTCGGTTCCGGGCAGCGGCTCGGGCGCGATCTTGTCGAGTTCGGCGACCACGTCGAGCACGGCCAGCGCCGAGCGTTCCACCAGGGGACGCAGTTTGCGGTAGAGCGCGGCGGCCTCCGGGTCGGGCCGGGTGTGCCGGCCGGTCGGGACGAGGGCGGCCGCAGTGTCCAGGTCGGGCAGTTCGCCGAGGGCGTGCCGGGCCAGCAGGCAGGCGCCGAGCGCGGTGCCCTCCGGGGTGTCGGCGACCGAGACCGGCAGGTCCAGCGCGCCGGCCAGCACGGACACCCAGAGTTGGGAGGCGACCGCGCCGCCGGTGGCCCGGATCTCGGTGGGCGGGCAGCCTTCCGCGTCGAACGAGTCGCGGACCAGGGCCAGCTGCTGGCAGACGCCCTCGACGGCGGCGCGGACCAGGTGCGGCCGGCCGTGCTCGCGGCGCAACCCGAGGTACGCCCCCCGCATCCCCGGCCGCCACCAGGGCGCCCGCTCACCCAGCAGGTACGGCAGGCAGAGCAGCCCGTCACTGCCGACCACCACCCCGGCGGCCTCCTCGAGCAGGGCGGCGTCGCGCTCGTCGGCGTCCTCCCCCTCCGCGCCGGGCCGTTCGAACCCGGAGGCGAAGCTCTGCCCGGCCCAGCGGACCACTGAACCGGCGTTGTTCACCGCGCCACCGATCACCCAGCGGTCCTCGGTGAGCGCGTAGCAGAACAGCCGTCCGGCGGCGTCGGTGGTGGGCCGGTCGACGACCGTACGCAACGCCCCGCTCGTGCCCAGCGAGACCGCCGCGACCCCGGCCGGGGTGGCGCCGACGCCGAGGTTGGCCAGCGGACCGTCGGCCGCCCCGATGATCAGCGGCACGTCCCGGGACAGCCCGGCGGCGGAGGCCACGTCGGCACGCAGACGGAGCCGGTGGGTGGTGGGCACGACCTCGGCGAGCTGCTCCGCGCGTACCCCCGCGATCTCGAGGGCCTCGTCGTCCCAGCGCCGCTCGTGGATGTCGTAGAGGCCGGTGCCCGAGGCGATCGACAGATCGACGAGGAAGGGCGCCTCGGCCAGCGCCGCGACCACCAGCTCCTTCACCCCACCCCAGCGGGGCGTCTCACGCAGCGTGCCCGGATCGGTCTCGCCCCACCAGGCCAGCTTGGTCAGCGGGGACATCGGGTGCACCGGCGTCCCGGTGCGCGCCTGCAGTTTCTTGTTCCGCCCGGACGCCACGATCCGCTCGCACTGCTCGGCGGACCGGGCGTCCGCCCAGGTCACCACCGGCCCGAGCGGCTGACCGCCGGGATCCATCGGGACGAGCGCGTGCAGGAAGGAGCTGAGACCGATCGCGATCACCCGGTCGCCCTGCCGTGCGCACTCGGCCGCCACGTCGGTGAGCGCCTTGACCGCTGCGGCGGTGAGCTCGGCGGGATCGAGCTCGGCCCGTCCCGGACCGGGCACCGACAGCTGGTAGTGCACGCTGGTCAGGGCTCGCAGCTCGCCGCCCGGCCCGGCGGCGATCCCCTTGGTCGCGGTGGTCCCGGTGTCGATCCCGATCACGACGTCCATGCGTGGCCCTCCCTTGTCACCGGCGGTCGCGTTGTTCCTACCCCGCGAACATCTTCGCGTACCGGTCCCGCAGGTCCTCCCAGCCGTGTTCCTTCGCCTCTTCGCCACGCACGGCCCGGACGTCCTCGCCGTCCAGCAGGCGCTCCATCACGTCGAGGCAGAGATGCCAGCCGGACGCGACCATCGGCCCGAGACCGTCCTCGCCGGGAAGGGTGTGCCGCAGGGTCAGGAGGGTGCCCGCACCGGACGGCTCCAACTCCCAGCGCAGCAGGTCGTCACCCCAGGTGTACTCCAGCAGGTGCGGCGGCTCCGCTCGGCGGACGGTCGCGGGCAACGGGGTGGACTCGTCGCCGTCGATCATCGTCAGGGTGGTGTCGCCGGTCGTGCCGAGATCACGTTCGGCGGTGAACGGGGCCCACCGCTCGAGCCGGCCAGGGTCGGTCAGGGCGCCCCACACCTCCTCCGGCGGCTTCCGCAGCTCCCGGATGAAGACGAGAGTCCAGCGTTCGCCGGTCGGCTCGAGGCGCGCATTCAGTTCGGCGGTCATGATTCCTCCAGGTGGCGTTCCAGTGCGTCGAGATGGTGGTCCCAAAGCCTGCGGTAGGGCGCCAGCCAGGCGTCCAGCTCCCGGAACGGCCCCGCTTCCAGGCGATAGATCCGCTGCTGGGCCCGGACCCGGGCGGTCACCACGCCGGCCTCACGCAGCACCCGCAGGTGCTTGGAGACGGCGGGCTGGCTCATCCCGAGCGCACTGACCAGGTCACCGACGCTCGCCTCGCCGAGACGCAGCACGTCGGCGATCCGGCGGCGGGCCGGTTCGGCGAGAACCTCCAGGACGTCCATGAACGCCACGTTATATGCTCGGCAAGGCATATAGCAAGCCCGGAAAAGCCCCGCCGGCGCCGGCGGGGCTTTTCGAAGAGACTCAGCGCTGGTCGAGCGGCACGAAGTCGCGCACCGGCGAGCCGGTGTAGATCTGCCGCGGGCGGCCGATCTTGTTGGCCGGGTCGGTCATCATCTCGCGGTACTGCGCGATCCAGCCGGGGAGCCGGCCGATCGCGAAGAGAACGGTGAACATCTTGGTCGGGAAACCCATGGCCTTGTAGATCAGGCCGGTGTAGAAGTCCACGTTCGGGTACAGCTTGCGGGAGACGAAGTAGTCGTCGTTGAGCGCGATCTCCTCGAGCTGGAAGGCGATCTCCAGCAGCGGGTCCGGCGTGTCCAGGGTGGAGAGCATCTCCTGGGCGGCCTTCTTCACGATGGCGGCACGCGGGTCGTAGTTCTTGTAGACCCGGTGGCCGAAGCCCATGAGCTTGACGCCCTTTTCCTTGTTCTTCACCCGGGTGACGAACGAGTTGACGTCTCCGCCGTCCTTGCGGATCTGCTCGAGCATCTCGAGCACCGCCGCGTTGGCGCCACCGTGCAGCGGGCCGGAGAGCGCACCGATGCCGGCCGAGATCGAGGCGAACAGGTTGGCCTGCGACGAGCCGACCAAACGCACGGACGACGTGGAGCAGTTCTGCTCGTGGTCGGCGTGCAGGATGAAGAGCATGTCCAGGATCTTCGCGACCTTGGGGTCGACGTTGTACTGAACGGTCGGCAGGCCGAACGTCAACCGCAGGAAGTTCTCGACATAATCCAGCGAGTTGTCCGGGTACGGCAGCGGGTGGCCGATCGACTTCTTGTAGGCGTACGCCGCAATCGTCGGAAGTTTCGCCATCAGGCGGATTGCGGAGATATCAACCTGCTCCTCGTCGAGCGGGTCGAGCGCGTCCTGATAGAAGGTGGAAAGCGCGGTCACCGCCGAAGAGAGCACCGCCATCGGGTGCGCATCACGCGGGAAGCCGGAGAAGAACGTGCGCATCTCCTCCTGCAGGAGCGTGTGCACGCGAATCTTGTCGGCGAAGTCGCGCAACTGGGCGGCGGTCGGCAGTTCGCCGTTCATCAACAGGTACGAGACCTCGAGGAACGTCGACTTCTCGGCCAGCTGCTCGATCGGGTATCCCCGGTACCGGAGGATGCCCTGGTCACCATCGATGTAGGTGATCGCGGACGTGGTCGACGCCGTGTTCACGAACCCCTGGTCCAGGGTGACGAAGCCGGTCTCCTTGAGCAGAGCACTGACGTCGATGCCGCCCGGACCGTCGACGGCCTTGCGTACCCCCATCGACAATTGGCCACCAGGGTGGTCCAGCTTGACATCCGTCATGTATTTCCCTCACTTCACCGGCAGATGTCCCAAAGATTTTGCCGTTCACCGTAAACCCTCAACCTGAATGGGTCATCAGGTGGCCACCTGTTGAGGCATTGGTCACCAGTACGTATGGACCGTTGCGCCATAGACAATGGTCGGTATATTGCGACACGGTTACGGGAGCGGAGGTCGAACCGATGCAGATCCCGACTCAGGGACCCGTCGTGGTGGGCGTGGACGGGTCCGCACCGAGCCTCGCCGCCGTACGGCTGGCCGCGCGGGAGGCTCTCTCCCGCGGGCGCTCGTTGCACGTTGTTCACGCTTTCACCTGGCCCGATCCGCGGCCGGGAGCCGGCGGCGCCGACTACGCCCCGGCGCGCCGGGCCGCCTCGCGCATCGTCGGTGAGGCGGTCGCCATCGCCCAGCGTTCCACACCGGGCGTCGATGCGCGCGGTCAACTCGTGGATGGACCCGCTGGGCGCGTGTTGTTGCAGCTGAGTCGCAGTGCCGTCCTGCTCGTCATGGGCGGTGACGCGCTGGCCGCGACCGGTCGGCTGCCGCCCGGCTCGCCACTGCCCGAAGTGGTCTCGCAGGCGTGGTGCCCGGTCGCGGTGGCCCGTGGGCCCCGGCCGCCGGCGGGTCCGGTGCTGGCCGCCCTCGACGGTTCGGCGTATTCGGTGCTGGCGCTGCGGTTCGCGGCCGAGGAGGCGAGCCGGCTGGGCCGCCCGGTGCAGGTGGTGCACGTGATACGGGAGAACGGTGTGGACGCCGAGGCCCGGGCCGGCCGGCTGATCGACGAGGCGCTCGCCGCGGTTCCGGACCTGTCGGGCGTACGCCGCAGGGTTTTGATCGGTGGCCCGGCGGAGACACTGGTCCGCGCGTCGCGCCGGGCCGGGCTGATCGTGCTCGGGCCGCGTGGCGCGCGCAGCGGCGGCCACCTGGGCGCCGTCGCCGACGAGGTGCTGCGCCGGGGCAGCGTCCCGGCCGTTTTCGTGCACGGCGGCCGCATCCCGTCGCGCCGCGTGCCACCTCCACCGGGACGTGCCACGAGGGCCCTGCGGGGCTGATCAGTTCCGGCAAAGCTCACCTGTACGAGGTGCCCGGATTGCTACCGTTGGTCCCGACATTAGGTCTTCGGGCCAACGGGAGGAATGCCCGGTGCTATCCGTTCTCCCGCCCGCGGTCGCCCGGCGGCTCTGGCAAGGCATGGCCGTGGGCGGCGTGCTTGCGACGCTGCTGTACGCGATGTTCACGTCGTCGGCCGTCGGCACAGTCAGTTTCGTCCTGCTCGTGGTCGTGGTGGTGATCGCCTGCTTCGCCGGGCCGCGCCGCTGGGGCGCCGAGCCACCCGGCGCCTGGCTGCTGATCGGCGCCGCCTCGCTGGTCTTCATGATCGGCGTGCTGATCCGGCCGACGGTCACCGAGTGGGAGATGCCGTGGCCGCTGCTCGCCGACGTCGCGACCTTCAGCGGGTACGTGCTTCTCGCGGTCTTCCTCTCGATCCTGCTGCGCCGGCGGGAGAGCCTGGACCGGCACGCCGTCATCGACGGCCTGATCGTCGCGCTGGCCGCCGGCATGGCCAGCACCGTGCTGCTGGCGATGCCCGCCGCCACGGTACCCGACCGGCCGGTCGTGCTCTCGGTCATCCAGGGCACCTACCCGCTGTTCGACGTGATGCTGTTGCTGCTGACCGTCAACCTGACGTTCACGGCGAAGAGCTGGCCAGTCAGCCTGCTCGGGTTGCTCGGCACGATGCTCGGCCTGCTCGCCGGCGACCTCGCCTACGCGATCGTGGGCGTCGACGGCCAGGTCTACGCCTCGCCCCTGCTGAACGTGCCGTTCCTGCTCGCGTACACCGCGCTCGGCGTCGCCGCCCTGCACCCGTCCGTGGTGGAGATGAGCCGGGCCGCGAAACCGCCGGCCCAGGCCTGGTCCCGGCAGCGCCTGGCGCTGCTCGCCCCGGCCCTGGCGATGCCGTTCGTCCTGCTGCTGACCAATCACACGCGGGTCTCCTCCGCACGGGTGCTGATCGCCGCCGGCGGCGCGGCCATCGTGGCGCTGCTGCTGTTCCGCGCCACGTTCGCCGTGCAGGCGCAGGTCGCCGCGCAACTACGGTCCGAGCATCAGGCCACCCACGATCCGCTCACCGGGCTGCCGAACCGGGTGTCGATGTCGGCGCAGATCGAACATCTCGTGACGATCGCCGAGACCGACCACCACGACCGGGTCTGGGTCTACATGCTCGACCTGGACGGCTTCAAGTGGGTCAACGACTCGTGGGGCCACGACACCGGCGACCAGCTGGTCATCGAGGTGGGCCGGCGGCTGCGCACCGCGGTGCCGAACAGCATCCCGCTGGCCCGCGTCGGCGGCGACGAATTCCTGCTCGCGTTCATCGGCGAGAAGGGCCAGGCGCTGCGGCTGGTCGACGACATCCGCGGCTGCTTCGCCCGGCCCTTCCCGGTCCGCGACCACGAAGTGGTGATCACCGCGTCGATCGGCATCTCGCACGCCGAGGGCGACCCGGCCCGGGCCGCGGTGACCGCCGAGGCGCTGATGCGCGACGCCGACACCGCGATGTACCGGGCCAAGGACGAGGGCCCGGGCCGCTCCACCATCTTCGACACCTCGATGCACGCCCAGGTGCGCGAGCGCATCGAACTCGAGGTGGCGCTGCGGGCCGCGCTCGCCGACGACCAGCTGCACGTGGCGTACCAGCCGATCGTGCGGCTGGAGACCGGGGTGCCGGTCGGCGCCGAGGCCCTGGTCCGCTGGATGCACCCGGAACGCGGCCCGATCCCCCCGATGACCTTCATCCCGATCGCCGAGGACGCCGGCCTGATCGGCAGCATCGGCACCTGGGTCCGCAAGGAGGCGCTGCGCCAGCTCGGGGTGTGGCGTTCGGAGGGGATCGTCGGCGAGGACTTCTACCTGTCGATCAACGTGTCGCCGCGCCAGCTCAGCGATCCGGAGCTGCCGCTGATCATTTCCGGGGAGATGCTCCGGTACGGGGTGCCGCCGCAGTGCGTCGCCCTGGAGATGACCGAGTCGGTGATGGTGGACGGGTCCAGCGTCACCTCGCGGGTCCTCTTCGAACTGCGCGAGCTCGGCGTGAAGCTGCTGGTCGACGACTTCGGCACGGGCTTCTCGGCCCTCGGCTACCTGCGCCGCTTCCCGGTCACCGGGGTCAAGATCGACCGGTCCTTCGTGACCGGTCTCGGAGTGAACGTCGAGGACGACGAGATCGTCCGCGCGGTGGTGGCGATGAGCCACGCCCTCGGCCTCAGCGTGATCGCGGAGGGCGTCGAGACACCGCTGCAGCGCGAGGCCCTGTACGCGGTCGGTGTGGTCAACGGCCAGGGCTGGCTGTGGGGCGCGGCGGTCCCGGCCGTCGAGTTCGCCCAGCGGTGGCGCCGGGTCGCGATCGCCGAGGCCCCGTCGGCCCCGGCGATCGCGGCGAACCCGTACGGCCGGCACCGCCGGACCGACTGACTACTCCCGCTCGCGCAGGTGGGCCCGGCGTTCCTCCATGCCGGGCCGGCGCTCGCGGAAACCGGTACGCCGTTCGTCGCGGACCGGCACGTGCGCGGGCGGGAACTCGTACATCCAGAAGGACTGGGCGTCCAGGCGGGTCGGCTGCGCCCGGCCGGCGGCCCGGCTCAGGATCATCGCGATCATCCGGGGCAGGGCGTGCCGCTCCTCGTTGTACGAGCAGATGTCCACGAACACCCGGCCCTTGACCTCACCGATCGGCGCGTACATCGCCCGCAGCAGGGCGACGAAGACCCCTGCGCCGCGGGCGCTCTTCTTGGAGCCCACGAAGGTCACGTAGAAGAGCCGGCGCTGCTCGAACAGCTCCGGCCAGTGGTACTCGAAGTAGTCCGGCGAGATCAGCGGCACCGACTCCAGCTCGGTGGTCTGCACGCCCATCCCGACCAGCGCGCCCTCCGCGTCCAGCGCGAGGTACTTGTCGGCCCGCTTGTCGGCCATCAGGTCCTCGAACTCGTCGCGGTACATCAGATGCCGGTTGGCAGCCATGTACCGCAACTCGTCGAAGGTCTCCCGGTACCACTCCCAGGCCTCGTCCATCATGTCCGCCGGCAGTTCCGGCAGCACTTCCACTCGCATCGTCGCCCCCGACCCCGTGCACATTGCGTCTTCCGATGACAAACCTGTCAGGACCACTGGCGGCGCGCGGGCAACTCCGGCATTATTCGCTCGCGGAATCCTCGAGTAAGCCGTGTCACAGCCGATGGAGGGGGTTATGGCAGCGCTGATCGGAGCCGAAGCCGGGCTTCTCTGGATGGTCGCCCTGTTGCTCACGCTCGCCGGCGGCCTCAGCGCCGCCGTACTGGCCGCGACCCGCCGCCGCTAGCCCCACCCGTCAAAAGCCCGCCGGATGCGGCAGGCTGTGCTGATGCGCTTCGCCACGTGGAACGTCAACTCGGTCAAGGCCCGCCTGCCCCGCCTGCTCGACTGGCTGGCCGGGACCGCCCCGGACGTGGTCCTTCTGCAGGAGACCAAGGTCGCCGAGGACGGCTTCCCGGCCGATGAGGTCGCCGACCTGGGATATCAGACCGCGGCGTACGGCCAGGGCCGCTGGAACGGCGTCGCCGTGCTCTCCCGGATCGGCCTCGACGACGTCCGGCGCGGTTTCGCCGGCCAGCCCGGCTATCCGGACCAGGAGGCCCGCGCGATCAGCGCCCGCTGCGGCGGCATCCGCTTCATGTCGGTGTACGTGCCGAACGGCCGTACCCCCGACGACCCGCACTACGTCTACAAGCTGGAGTGGCTCGCCGCCCTGCGCACCGCCCTGATCCCCGATCTGGCGGCCGGTCCGCTGGTGGTGGCCGGGGACTACAACGTGGCGCCGACCGACGAGGACGTCTGGGACCCGGCCGTCTTCGTCGCCTCCACGCACGTGACGCCTCCGGAGCGCGACGCGCTCGCCGCGATCCGCGACATCGGGCTGATCGACGTGCCGGCGCGGCCGCTCAAGGGCGACCGCCCGTTCACCTATTGGGATTACCGTGCCGGAATGTTCCATCAGAACAAGGGCATGCGGATCGACCTGGTCTACGCCAGCGCGGACGTGGCCGCCCGCGTGACGGATGCCGTGGTGGACCGCGAGGCACGCAAGGGCAAGGGGCCCTCCGATCACGCTCCCATCGTGGTCGATCTGAAGGACTGAAACCGGGGATCCCCGGCGCGGGATGCCCGGTTCCGGGCCGGACGCCGTAGGCTGGGCTGGATCCTGCACGCTGAGCGGTAACTGATCGGCGGGGAGAGACAGGAGGCCACAATGACAGCGCGAACGCCGGCGGGAGCCGGCGAGCCGCTGGTGCCTACGGTTCCGGGCGTTTCCGATCCGGACCTGCTCCGGGCCGCGTTCGAGGCCGCCACCGAGGCCATGTTGCTCTGCGCGGCCGGGGAGAACACCGTCCTGATGGCGAACGCCGAGGCCCGGCGGCTCGTCTCCGGGCTGGAGCCCGGTCAGGATCTGGCCACCGCCCCGCTGCCCGCCCTCACCCGCGCCACCGCCGAGAACGCGGACTCGTTCCGCTGCGAGCACGACGGCCGCTGCGTCTACGGGATGCGGCGGGATCTGGACGACGGTCACTACGCGTGGTTCCTGCGGGACCACACCGAGGAACGCGAGCGCGAGGCGGCACTCGAGGTCGAGCGGTCGCGTACGGCGTTCCTCGCCGAGGCGGGACGACGGCTCTCCGCTTCGCTGCACGTGCGCCGCTGTACGCGTACCACCGTGGAGCTCGCGGTGGCCCACCTGGCCGACGCCGCCGTGGTGATCCTGCCGGCCAATCGCCGGCAGAGCGCCTGGACCCGCCTGGTCCCGGACCGGCCGATCGAGGAGGGCACCCTGCGCGAGAACCGGCTGGCCGACGTGCCCGGCCTGCTGGAGGCGCTCGGCGGCTTCCCGCCCATCCCGAGCCGCTGGCTCGACGCGTCGCAGGTGCCGGAGTGGCTCTTCCCGGCCGACCTCGGCCCGATTCGCGCCCTGCTGGTCACGCCGCTGCCGGGCAACGCCGAGCCGGCCGGCGCGCTGATCCTGGCCCGGCGCGGCTCGGCCACCGAGTTCGCGGCCGAGGACGAGCTGCTCGCCCGCGTCTTCGCGACCCGGGCCGGGGCCGCCATCTCGGCAGCCATGCTCTACCGCGAGCAGGTGGACACCACGGCCGTGCTGCAGGCCGACCTGCTGCCCCCGACCCTGCCCGAGCCGGACGGGTTCGAGCTGACCGGCTCCTACCAGGCGGCCCGCGAGGCGTTGCGGATCGGCGGCGACTTCTACGACGTCTTCGGCCCGGTGGGCGACAACACCGACACCGTGATCGCCCTCGGCGACGTCTGCGGCACCGGCCCGGAGGCGGCGGTGCTGACCGGCAAGGTCCGCCAGACGCTGCGGGCCCTGCGCCTGGTGCGAGCCGGTCCGGAGGAGATGCTCAAGGTCCTCAACGAGGCACTGCTGCAGTCCAGCCGGCAGCACCGGTTCGTGACCATGGTGGTCGGCTCGATCAACCGGATCGAGCACGGCCGGGTCCGCCTCGAGCTGGCCACCGGCGGCCACCCCGCACCGCTGGTGCTGCGCAACGACGGCACTGTGGAAGAGGTGCCCACCAGCGGGACGCTGATCGGCGTGATGCGGCGGACCGTGGTGCGCCCGGCCCAGGTCGAGCTCGCTCCCGGCGAACTGTGCATGCTCTACAGCGACGGCCTCACCGAAGCGCGCGGCGGGCCGAGCGGCGTCGAACAGTACGGTGAGGATCGGCTGCGGCAGGCGCTCGCCGGCTGCCGCGGCATGCCCGGCGTCGCCGCGGTGGAACGCATCCGCCAGCTCGTCTCGGACTGGGTGAACGGCGGCAACCAGGACGACATCGCCATGCTCGTCGTCCGCGCGCCCGCCCGGACACCGCTGAGCCTGCGCGGCGGTGGCATCCCCAACACCTCACCGTTCATGGTCGCCGCCCGCGGTGGCGAGCGGCGGGGCCGGGCGCGCTCATGACCGCACCCACCCAGCGGCTGCCGCTGCACGACCCACGGCTCGCCGAGCACTACGTGAACCTGATCGGCGACGGCGACGAACACGAGGCGGTCGAGCTGGCGCTCGGGCTGCTCGACGACGGCACACCCCCGCAGCGGATCATCGTCGACCTGATCGCCCTCAGCCAGGGGCGGGTCGGCGAGCTCTGGGCGGCCAACGAATGGTCGATCGCCCGTGAGCACGCGGCCACCGCGGTCAACGAACGGGTGCTGGCGGCGCTCGCGGCGCGTACCGCCGTTCGGCCGTTCCGTGGCCGGATCACCCTGGCCTGCGTGGACGGCGAGTGGCACGGTCTGCCCGCCCGGATGCTGGCCGAGCTGCTGCGACTGGACGGCTGGCGGGTCGACTTCCTCGGCGCCAGCGTCCCCGGCCGGCACCTGATCACCCACCTGCACCAGACCGGGCCGGACGCGGTCGCGCTGAGCTGCATGATCCCGATCCGGCTGCCGCGCGCGCACGCCGCGATCACCGCCTGCCGGGCCGCCGGGGTGCCGGTCATCGCCGGCGGGCGCGGCTTCGGCCCCGGCGGCCGGTACGCGGAACGCCTCGGCGCCGACGCGTGGGCCGCCACCGGCGAGGAGGCGGTCACCCGGCTCGCCGAGGACTGGCCCCCGCCGTACGTGTCGGACGTGCCCTTCCTCGAGTCGGACAGCTTCCTCGGCGACGAGGAGTACACCCACCTGGTCCGCAGCCGCCCCCAGCTGATCGCCACGGCGATGAGCCGGCTCCCGGCCGCCTACCCGGTGGCCCACCACTACGACCACAGCCAGCTCGAGGCCACCGCGGAGGACCTCGGCCACATCGCCGACTTCCTGGCCGCTGCCCTCTACGTCGGCGAGGAACAGATCTTCACCGACTTCATCGAGTGGACCGAGAGCGTCCTGGCCGTCCGCGGCGTGCCGCCGGCCGCCCTGCGAGCCGGATTACGCCTGGTCAGGGACCAGCTCATCGACTTCCCGGCGGCGATCGCGATGCTGGACACCGCACTCGCCCGATAAATGGGTGGCGCTGGTCCGCGGGGCCGGACTAACGTTGGCGCCATGCTGTGATGGAGACCCCGGTTCGCCCCCTGCCCGTGTCAGACCGGCAGGCGGCGCGTCGTTCGAAGCCAGTCCCAGGCCGACCGACACCGGGTGCCCTCGCGGCGTTTTCTTCTTTCTGCCGCGATCGGCTGCCTTCCACCTCGTTCGGCCTTCGTCTCACGAGTCCCGCGCCCTCCCCGCGCGGGTCTGCAAGGAGGTCATCGCATGCCTGCCAAGCCTTTTACCGTACATCTGAACCTTGACGAGATCGCCCGCAACGACATCGCGGCAGCGCTGCAGCGGCCGGGCGCCTCGGAAGAACATCAGCCGGCCGTCGCGGCCGCGCATCATGGCGCCCGCGACGATCGGCAGGCCGCCCGTGAGCGGTCGGGGCGGGCCCGGTCGGGGCGTGCGGCCGGCGCTTCCGGGGGCCGTAGCTACGCCTTCCGCCGCAGCTGATCGCACGAGTGCCCCGGCGTCCTTTTCCTCCATACGGACGCCGGGGCACTTCTTCACGTTCCGCGGCTGCTGCCTGCCTCGCTTTTCGGCTGCTCAGCCCAGTTGCGCGTAAACGTCGTCGATCTGGCCGTGGTACATGTCGGCACCACGGGCGAAGTTCGGCCCACCGACCCGCAGCGGCAGGTTGTTGTCCATCGACAGCGTGGCCGGGATCGTGACCCGCTCCCCCGGCACACCGTCCACCGAGATCGTCAGCACCGCACCCGTACGCTGGCACACCACCCGATGCCAACTCCCATCGATGACCGGCCGCGCCGAGATCGCCGCGAACGTCTGCCCACTCCCCCGCGCGACCACGACACACTGCGCCCGCCCGGTCGGCCCGCCGATCTGCAGCTTCCACTGGCTGTCCGCGGTGGCGACGCCCTTCTGCATCACGTTCGCCGAGCCGGTCAGCTGCGCCCGGGTGAGCCGCACCGCGGCCGCCCACCGGAAATTGCGGATGCCCGGATCGAGGTCCGCGTCATCAGGCGCTTCCATAATCGCCTTCGCGCAGGTCACCGTAGTGGCCGCACACGGCGCCGGGAACGTCGCATACCGTCCCGCACCCATCGCCACAAACCCGACCGCACCGTTGTTGGCCCCGCGAACGGTCAGCGCACTACCACGCCCGGAAAGCTCGGAGATCCGGCCGGCAACCGCGCCCCCGTCAAAGTTATACCGCGCCACCAGCGCGGGCGCCGGCTCAACCACAGGCGCAGCAACCGCCGGCGCTGCCATTACCGGCACCGCGAGCAGAGCAAGAGTCCAAACCCTGAGGATCTTCATGAGAAGAAGATCCCCTAATAGCCGCTTAAAGTGCAAAAACACCACAAAATCTATATCGTACGGGCTAAGCCGTTCCGCCGATCCCCACCCTCAGCCACGCCGCCCCGCGTCGCCGGCTGGTTAACAGCGCTGTTCCGAACGCCCCGAAACAGCCGTGTTAACCAGCCCCGCGCTCTCCCCCGCCTCTCGAACGCCGGCACCCTCCCGACTCACCGAACGCCCGCGCCTTCGCAGCTCGAAGAACGCCCACGGCTTCGCGGCACGGAGAACGCCTGCGGCTACGGATCAGAGATCGCTCGCGGCTGCACGGCCCGAAGATCGCCCGCGCCTGCCCGGCTCAGAGAAACGCCGGCCGCTTCCCAGCTCAGAGAACGCCCGCCGCTGCGCGGCTCAAAGAACGCTCGCGGCTGCGCGGCTCAGAGAACGCCCGCCGCCTCGGCCATCATGCAAACCGCGACCAGGCGCAGCAGAGGCCACCCGGCGCTCAGCCACTCGACGGCGGTGGCCGGCGCCGCACCCGGCTGCGGAATCGGACGGCCGATCCGCACCGCGCCGGCGACGATCGACCGCGCGTAGGCCGCCAGCCCCTCGGCATCGCCGTTCCGGCCGGCGTCCCGCAGGGCGTCCCGGACAGCCGCCGCGTGCTGGTCGATCCGGGCCAGCAGGGCGGGCTCAGCGAACGCGGCAGCAAGGCCGTCGACACCCACCCGCGCCATCATCTCGTCGAGGTACACACTCGCCGGACGGGCGGCGGCAACAGCGGCGATCGGGGCGAAAGCGAGGTTCTCGTTCGTCATGCGGAAGACGCTAGAGCCCGGTGACCAGCAAGAACAGGCGCGTAACCGAACGGCACCCCAAGCGCCACCGCCCCCGCACCCACCGCTACCGTCCCGCACCCAATCCCGCCCGGCTGACCCCCACTGCTGCTTCCCGGGCCGGGAAACGACACTCCCAGTCAGCCCGCTCACCCGGCTGACCCCCAGCGCTGCCTCCGGAGCCTGGAAGCGACACTCACCGTCAGCCCGCCCACCCGGCTGACTCTCACCGCTGCCTCCTGGAGCCGGAGACGACACTCACCGTCAGCCGACCTACCCGGCTGACCACCAACGCTGCCTCCCGAGCCGGGAAACGACACTCACCGTCAGCCCGCCCACCCAGCTGACCACGAACGCTGCCTCCCCGACCCGAAGACGACACTCACCGTCAGCCGACCTACCCGGCTGACCACCAACGCTGCCTCCCGAGCCGGGAAACGACACTCACCGTCAGCCCGCCCACCCAGCTGACCACGAACGCTGCCTCCCCGACCCGGAGACGACACTCATCGTCAGCCGACCTACCTGGCTGACCACGAGCGGTGCCTCTCGGGCGGCGAAGCGACGCCTGAGGTCAGCCGAGCCAGCGACCAACGCGGGCGGGACCACGTGCTTGAGCCCGGCGGGCGCCGGGCGGCCTGGACCGGGCAGGTGGCCGCGCGGTAGCCGAGGTTCGGCCACGGCTTCGGCAGGGAGGTGTAGGCGTACCGGAAAGCGGTTTTAGATTGGCAGTGCGTCCATGGCCTTATAGATGCGTTTGTCCGAGATTGCGTAGGCCGTGCCGAGGGTCTGCGCGAAGTAGTTGATGCGCAGCTCCTCGATCATCCAGCGGATGTCACGCAGGCCCTCCTCGGCCGGGCCGCCGGTGACGGCTTCGGCGCGCAGCTCGCGGTACTCGGATTCGATCTCGTGGATCTGAGTGGTGAGCTGGCGGTCGCGGGCGAGGTTGCCGCCGAGGCGGTCCAGGCGGTGGACGATGCCGCGCAGGTATCGGGGCATATGGTGCAGCTGCCGCCAGCCGGTCTCGGTGACGAAACCGGGATGTACCAGGCCTTTCAGCTGCTGCCGGATGTCCGCCAGTGCGGGCAGCAGGCCGGGGTCGCGCAGCGCCTTGAGGCGCTGGTCGACGTCGTACGCGGTGGCGAGCACCGCCTGCACCTGGGTGACCACGTTGGCCACCGCGTCGACGAGATCCTCCCGGACCGTGTTGCGCAGCGACGCGAACTCGACCGACGACCAGACCGGCCCACCGGCGTCGGCGACCAGGCGGTCGACGGCCGCGCCCGCGCAGTCGTCGAGCAGGTCGGCGATCGAGCGGTACGGGTTGCCGCGGGAAAGTTCCAGTTTGGCCCGGTTGTCGAGGCGTCCCTGCAGGTAGCGGGCGGCCGGCGGCAGCGTGAGCATGAGCAGCTTGCGGGTGCCGGCGGCCATCGCGAGGCGTTGCGCGGGCTCGGTCTCGAAGACCTTGATCGCCACGCTGTCACCCTCGTCGACCAGTGCCGGCCAGACGTTGACCTCGTAGCCGCCGCGCACCTGGGCGACCCGGCGCGGCAGCACGCCGAAGTCGTTCGTGGTGATGCCGCGGCGTTCCAGGTTGCCGGCCGCCCTGGAGATCGTGGCCTGCACCTTCGGCGCGAGCTGGCGGCGCAGCACGTCCAGGTCGCGGCCCTCGGCGACCACTTCGCCGGCCTCGTTGACCACCCGGAAGTTCATCCGCAGATGCTCGGGCACCTGGTCCGGCCGCCACGCGTCGCGCGGCACGATGGTGCCGGTGAGGCGGCGCAGCTCGTTGCCGATGGCGTCGGGCAGCGGGCCGCGCCGGGCCGGCACGCGGTCGAGGACCGCCTCCGCCCAGTCCGGCACCGGGACGAAGCTGGTGCGCAACTGCTTGGGCAGCGCCCGGATCAGGGCGATCACCACATCCTTGCGGAAACCGGGCACCGACCAGCCGAAGTCGTCCGCGTCCACCTTGTTGATCAGGTCGAGTGGCACCTTCACGGTGACGCCGTCGGCGTGCGAGTTCGGCTCGAACTCGTAGTACAGCGGCAGTTTGACTCCGCCGGCCAGCCAGGCGTCCGGGAAAGCGTTCGGGTCGACGGTGTCGCGGCCCGCGTTGACCAGGTCGTCGCGGGTGAAATGAAGCAGTTCCGGATCGTCTCGGCGCGCCTTCTTCCACCAGCCGTCGAAATGGCGGGCGGAGACGACTTCGGCGGGAATGCGGGCGTCGTAGAGCGCATAAACCGTCTCGTCGTCGACCGCGATGTCGCGACGCCGGGCCCGGTTCTCGATCTCGGTGATCTGCTTCAGCAGCCGATTGTTGGCGTCGAAGAACTTGTGGTGGGTCTCCCAGTCGCCCTCGACCAGGGCGTGCCGGATGAACAGTTCCCGGGAGACGACCGGGTCGACCTTTCCGTAACCGACGCGGCGGCGCGGCACGATCGGCAGACCGTAGAGTGTGACCTTCTCGAAGGCCATCACGGCACCCATCTTCCGGTCCCAGTGCGGTTCCGAATAGGTGCGTTTGACCAGGTGGGGCGCGAGTTTCTCGGCCCATTCCGGCTCGATCCGCGCGTTCACCCGGGCCCAGAGCCGGCTGGTCTCGACCAGCTCGGCAGACATCACCCAGCGCGGCTGGCGCTTGAACAGCGCCGAGCCGGGGAAAATCGCGAACTTGGCGCCGCGGGCGCCGACGAACTCCCGCTTGTCCTGATCCTTCATGCCGATGTGGCTCAACAGACCCGCGAGCAGCGCGGTGTGCACCGGCTGTGCCGCGACTCCCGCTTCCCAGTCCTCTTTCACCGACAGATTGAGCGTACGCGCGACCTGTTTCAATTGCGCGTAGATGTCCTGCCATTCCCGGACCCGCAGATAGTTCAGGAATTCCGAACGGCACAGTCGGCGGAACTGATTTCCGGAAAGCTCCTGCTGTTTCTCCCGCAGATACCGCCACAGGTTGAGGAAGGTGAAGAAATCCGATTCCTTGTCGGTGAAACGCGCGTGTTTCTCGTCGGCCTGCTGCTGTTTGTCGGCCGGCCGCTCCCGCGGATCCTGGATCGACAGCGCAGCCGCGATCACCATGACCTCGGCGACGCACTCCTGCCGGTCCGCCTCGATGACCATGCGGGCCAGCCGCGGGTCGACCGGCAGCTGGGCGAGCTGGCGGCCCATCGGGGTGAGTTTGCGGTCGTCGAGGGCGCCGAGCTCCTCGAGCAGCTTGATGCCGTCGGTGACGTTGCGCCGGTCCGGCGGGTCGATGAACGGGAACTTCTGCAGGTCGCCGAGGCCCAGGTTGGTCATCTGCAGGATGACGCTGGCCAGGTTGGTCCGCAGGATCTCCGGCTCGGTGAACTCGGGGCGCTGCTCGAAGTCCTCCTCCGAGTACAGCCGGATGCAGATGCCGTCCGACGTACGCCCGCAGCGTCCTTTGCGCTGGTTGGCGCTGGCCTGCGAGACCGGCTCGATGGGCAGCCGCTGCACCTTGAGCCGGTTGGAGTAGCGGCTGATCCGGGCCGTGCCCGGGTCGATCACGTAGCGGATGCCGGGGACAGTCAGCGAGGTCTCGGCGACGTTGGTGGCGAGCACGACCCGGCGGCCGGTGTGCCGTTCGAAGACCCTGTGCTGCTCGGCGGCGGAGAGCCGGCCGTAGAGCGGGACGATCTCGGTGTTGCGCAGGTTTCGCTTGTTGAGGGCGTCGGCGGTGTCCCGGATCTCCCGCTCGCCGGAGAGGAAGACGAGGATGTCGCCATCTGCGGGGAGCTCGTCCACGGCATCGGCGATACCGTCGATCTGGTCCTGCGGCTCTTCCGTGTCGTCCTCGGTGACGGTGACGAGTGGGCGATATCGGACCTCGACCGGATAGGTACGCCCGGACACCTCGATCACCGGAGCCGGCTTCCCGGCGCCGTCAGCGAAATGCTCGGCGAACCGCTGCGTCTCGATCGTCGCCGACGTGATGATCAGCTTCAGGTCGGGGCGCTTCGGCAGGAGCTCGCGCAGGTAGCCCAGGATGAAGTCGATGTTCAGGCTGCGCTCGTGCGCCTCGTCGATGATCAGCGTGTCGTAGCGGCGCAGCATCCGGTCGTTCTGGATCTCGGCGAGCAGGATGCCGTCGGTCATCACCTTGACCATGGTGTCGTCGCTCACCTGGTCGGTGAACCGCACCTTGTAGCCGACCGTGGACCCGAGCGGCCGGTCCAGCTCCTCGGCGATCCGCTCCGCGACGGTCCGCGCCGCGATCCGCCGCGGTTGGGTGTGCCCGATCTGCCCGCGTACCCCCCGGCCCAGCTCCATGCAGATCTTGGGGATCTGGGTGGTCTTGCCGGAGCCGGTCTCCCCGGCGACGACGACCACCTGGTGGTCGCGGATCGCCGCGGCGATGTCGTCCTTGCGGGTGCTGACCGGCAGCGCCTGCGGATAGGTGATCTTCGGCACCGAGGCGAGCCGGCTCTCCAGCCGCAGCCGCGCCTGCTCCACCTCGCCTTCGATCTCCGCGAGCACGGCGGAACGCGCGGCGTCGTCCCGGATCCGCCGGGTGCCCTCGAGGCGGCGCTGCAGGCGCCGCTCGTCACGGGGCAACAACTCGGAGATCCGGGAACGCAGCTCGGCGGTGGCCGGCGTCGCCCCGGCGGGTGTCGCTCCGGCGGGCATTGCTCCGGCAGGCGATGGTCCGGCAGGCGATGCCCCGACGGGCGCCCCGGCGGGCGTTGCTCCGGCGGGCGATGCTTTGGCAGGCGATGTCGACATGGCGCAGCAAGAATAGGCGGAACCGGCCGGAAACGCCTGGTGATTAACGCCGCCCTTGCCGTGTCAGCTGCCCGGGGCCGACTGCGGGTTGGCGGCCAGCCACTGGTCGATGGTGTCGTTCTTGATCGCCGCGAACATCGCCGCCGACTTCTTCGGGTCGAGCTGGACCGCCGAGCCGGCCTTCGTCCGGAGGCTGGCAGTCGAGGAGGGCACGGTGGCGTACGCGATGCTCTGTGGCCGGATGTCCCGCACCGCGAACGCCAGGTCGCGCAGGTCCAAGCTCTCGTCGACGGTCAGCGCGCCGGCCGCGATGCCGAGCAGGCTGTCCAGCTCGAGCGGGTTGGTCAGGGCGCCGCTCTTCGACACCTTGGCGATCACCGCCTTAACCACCAGCTGCTGGTTGTGCATCCGCCCGAAGTCGCCGCCGGGCACCTCGTAGCGCTGCCGCATGAACTCCTCGGCCTCTTCCCCGTCGAGGTCGTGACAGCCCTTGTTCCAGACCCGCTCGGAGAACGTCGACCGCACGTCATAGGGAACACAGACGTTGACCCCGTCCACCGCGTCGACCATCTCCCGGACCGCCGCGAAGTCCGCAATCATCGCGCCGTCCAGGGTCACCCCGGTGAGCTGCTTGACCGTCTGCGCGGTCAGCTTGGCCCCACCGAACGCGAAGGCCGCATTGATCTTGTTCTTGCCGCCCTTCCAGGAGCCGCCGGCGGGCACGTCGACGTAGCTGTCCCGCGGGATGGAGACGATCGCGGCCTTGTCCCGGCTCTTCGAAATGTGCAGCAGCATGATGGTGTCCGAGCGCTCACCGATCGAGCTGGTGCCGCCGTCCTCCTCGGCCCGCGAGTCCGACCCGAGCAGCAGCAGGTTGAGCGCGCCGGACTCCCAGTTGCGCTGACTCTGGGCGGCGTCCTCCGCAGAAGACTCCGGCAGCAGAGCCGACCGCTCCACTTTGCCCTCGTAACGGCTATAGAGGAAATAGCCGCCGCCAACCACTCCGGCGACAATGACAAGCACCAGAACGCCTAGCAGTGAAAGTGCCTTTTGCCAACCTGCGAGGCCCCTTTTCCGGTGTGACCTCGGTGATGCGGTTGGTTCGGCTTCTTCACGGCCGGGCGTCAAAACCATGCCCGACACCCTGAAGGCAGTTCGGCAAATCGGTCAAGCTGGGGGCATCAACCGTTCGGTCAGCTTTTGATCACAGGTGGCCGCTGCGTCTCTGAAAGAACCACTGCGGCCAAGCATCTTTCAGGTACGAGTACCGGAACCGCTTCCACCATATGAGATGCAGGGGTCCCGAGGATTGTGCGATAGCCCACTCCACCTTCTCCGACGCGTTGAAGCGCTCGTCTCCCGATTCGGACATGTCCGTAACAGAACACCAAGATGGGCTGACGTTTGCCGGGTTATGTCCAATTCCTGCGGGCCCGCCGAGGAAAGGCGGTCAATAGCCCGATTCGGGCCTGTGGGATCTTGAGATCGGCCGAATGGCGGACCCTTCCCGATCATCTTGATCTTTAGGGTTCCTGCGTTCCAGAAACGGCACTGTTCCGTTCCACCGAAAAGCAGAAGCGCGGATGAGAGAGTCGACCACGAATCGGCCAACGGGGCCTCAGAGCGATACCGCGTCACGTGCGGAGGGCTGGGAACGGACGACGATCGACGTCCTGGCCCGCCGCGACCGCGCCGGCACGCGACCGGAAAGGTCGGCTTGGCGACGGTTCGGCGAGCACTTCAAGACCGGGCGGGTGCTGTTCGCCGGCGATGCGCTGGTCGCCGCCTGTTTCGCCGGCTGGTGGGTGCAGTGGACCTGGCCCCTGTTGCTCGGCTGGTTGTTCACAGTCACCTCTTACGCGTCGTCAGGCATCTACCGGCCACGCCTGCACCTCACGCTCCTGGACCAGGTGCCGCAGTTGATCAGCCAGTTCGTCGTCGCGATGAGCGTGGCGCTGACCGTGCCGGCGCTGCTCGGCGTGCCTTTGGAGCTGCGCCGGCACGTCGCCGGGGCAGCCCTGATGATCGGCGCCATGCTGCTCGTGCGCGGCGTGATCTTCACGGCCATCCGGGTCGGCCGAAGCGCCGACATGGTGGCTCACCCGACCCTCATCCTGGGTGACGGCATGCACGCTCAACAGGTCATCGGCGTCCTGAGCAGGCACAAGACCTACGGACTGAACGTTGTGGGCTATGTCGCCGCTGCGCCGGCAGCTCCCGCGGAGGCCGGCGAGGGCTGGAAGTACCTCGGCAACTTCGCCGCCCTGCCCCGCATCGTCGAACAGCACACGATCAGCGTTCTGCTGATCGACGAGATGTCGGTGGACCGGCCGCGGCTGCTCGACGGGCTGCGGAGCCGCGTCGGCATGCCGGCGACCTTCCTGCTGCTGCGGTCGTGGCCGCTGGGCGGATCACGGGCCACCGGGGATCACATCGGGGGCGTGCCGATCCTCCGGCTCAGCCAGGGCTGGAGCGTCGGACAGCGATTCAGCAAGCGGCTCTTCGACATCCTGCTGGCGGCCACGCTGCTCGTCGTTCTCGCCCCACTGATGTTGCTCGTGATCGCCGCGATCCTCGTCGAGGACTGGCACAACCCAATCTTCAAACAGGTGCGGGTCGGCCGTGACGGCCGGCTGTTCACGATGTACAAACTCCGCTCGATGCGCCCGGTCGCGCCGGATCAGTCCGATACCGCCTGGTCCGACGTCGCAGCCTCCCGGATCGGCCGTGTGGGCCGGTTCATCCGGGCCACCTCGATCGACGAGCTTCCCCAGTTGGTCAACATCCTCTGCGGGGACATGACATTCGTCGGTCCCCGCCCGGAACGGCCGCACTACGTCGAGCAGTTCAGCGCGATGTTTCCGGAGTACCAGTCCCGCCACCGGGTCACTGTCGGCCTGACCGGCCTGGCCCAGGTGAACGGCCTGCGCGGCGACACGTCGATCGACGACAGAATTCGCCACGACAACTACTACATCGACCACTGGAACCTTTGGCTCGACATCAAGGTCCTGATCTGGACCCTCGGGCAGACGTTCGGCGCACGCGGCAGCTGAACCCGCGTTCCCCCGACAGCAACGAAGAGCATCGTGAGGAAGACATGTCCACGTACGTAAATCAGGTGAATCGGTCGGACGCATTCGCCGAACAAACGCCGACCGCCCGACCGCAGATCATCTGGCGTGCCCGGTTTTCCATCGTCGGTGCGTCACTGCTGATAGCCGGGCTGACCTGCGTGGTGAGCTCCCTACTGCCCGGCACCTACTCGGCGAACAGCGATGTGCTGGTCTCCAGTTCGTCAACGATGACCAGTGTGGATGCGGTTAGCGGTGCGAACGAGTTGGCAACGCAGTTCGCGCAGTTCGCCCGAACCGCGGTAGTCCTCAACGACGCGGCCGCACGCTCCGGGATCCCGGTCGACCAGCTCTCCGCTAACACCTCGGCCGCCACGGTCGCGAACACGAATATTGTCCGGGTCACCGTGAAGGCGGGTTCCGCTGACGAGTCGAGTAAAGGCGCCCGCGCAGTCTCCGAAGCTTTGGTGGCCCAGACCCAGGAACTCCTGTCCTCCGGCACTAAGACGAACACACAGCAACTGGCCAACATTGACGAACTGCTTGCCAAGGCGAAAGACGACGTCGACCGCCTGAGCCGGGCACTGACCGCCGCGGCCCCTGGATCCTCGCGCGCTCAGGCGGTCAACACTCAGCTGAACAACGCTCAGCAACAGGTGACGGCCCTGGTCTTGAAGCGGATTGATCTGGTCGGCCAAGCCGGCCGGGATACTTCGGGAAGCGCCGTGAAGCTGTCGGCGCTGACCGCGGAACCGATAGCGGCCAAGGTGGCGCCCCAGCCGCTGCTCTACTCCCTCGTCGCTCTCATCGTCTCACTCGTACTGACCACAGAGCTGGCCGTGATCAGCGCCAGACGTCGGCAGAGTGGGCGCCCGTCGGCTGCCCATGACGCCCGAGGCCGCGCCCGGCCGCAGAGTTGACGGCAGTGCAGACAGCCCACGCCATCAGTGCCTGGCAGGAACGGATCGCTGCCCGAACCCCTCTGGGCCCGCAGCAGCTTGCGGTTTTTTTACTGGTCACTCCGTTCTTGATACTCGGCGCCTCGGGCTGGACCGCTCACTTCGCCTTCGCCAACTCCACCATCGTCAAGTACCTGCTGACCATCGCCGCGCCCCTGGGACTAGCCGCGTTCGCACTGGTGCCCCAACCGTTCCTGGTGCTGGTGGCAGCCGTCGTATTGGCCGCGCCGGCGGCCACGCTTGAGGTCAGCTTTTCCGGCGTCAGCCTCACCGCGATCGCAGCTACATGTTTGCTGGCCGCGGTCCCTGTGGTGCTCGGTCTGACCCGGCCGGTCGGCACGTCAGCGCTGGGCCGGGTGTTACCAGTGAGCATCGCTCTCGCCATAATCCCAATGGCGCATGGCGTCCGGATCGGGGAGACCGTCACCGTAGCGGTGACAGCACTGGCCGTCGCCTTTCTCTGCGCCCGCGCGATCCGCCAACGCGGCGGTCTGGCTGTGGTGCTGCTCAGCACTCTCGGATCACTCCTGTTGCAGGCTGTCCTCGCCATCTGGGAGTACCGCACGCGGAAGGAATTCGACCTCTACTCCGGTTCGGCCTCGGCCACCGCCACCAACTACTTCTTTGACTACCAGAGCCAGCCGCGGCCCACCGGAACGTTCTCCGACCCCATTTCCCTCGCAACCGCGTTGGCCGTTGCGATACCCATTGGCCTGGCCATGCTCCATCTCCTCCTCCAGCGTCACCGGTGGCTGCCGGCCTCCGCAGTCGGTATCGCGATCGCACTCATCGGACTCGGCCTCGCCCTGTCTCTCTCCCGAATGGCCACGATCGGGGCGGCGATCTCCCTGGTCGTCGTCATTGCGCTCGTGCCGCGCTGGTCCCGACTCCGGATGGCCCAGATCGTCGGGGGCGCCCTGGCTACTCTCTTGATCGGTGCGCTCGTGGTCGGCGGGCCATCTCTGATCGAACGTCTCTCGTCTATTTCTGATCCCACCGCAACCGGAGTAGCGACCGCTGACGGTGACCGCGACAGGCTTTTCTACTGGAGCGTCGCTGCGGAGACCGGTCTAGAGCATCCAATCGCTGGGGTAGGCGCCGGGCATCTGAACGAGATCCTGATCGCCGACGCGCCGGATGCGGGCGTACACACCCACGCGCATTCCGCATATCTCCAAATCTTCGCTGAAGGCGGGCTGTTGGGCCTAGCCTCGCTGGCACTGCTCGCATTCGGGCTTCTGGTGGACCTGCGCCGGGCACACGCCCACCGCCCGACTTTGACCTCCGGCCTCGCCGGTGCCGTCGTGGCACTCGCTGTAGCCGGTGTCACTGATGTCGTAACCATCAAGTACGTGGCCGTTGCCGCAACCGTCGCCCCGATTCTCGGGATGATCGTGGGTCTGGCTGGGCGGGGGATCGATGAGCGCGACAACTGAGAGCACGGAAAAGATCGCCGGATCGGCCGGGCTCCTAGTGATTCGCAAAGTTGTCGCCTCGGCCCTGTCTGCGTTGTCGGCCATCGCTGTGGTGCGTTCCCTGGGACCCGATCATTTCGGTCAGTACGCGGCAGGTATGGCCACCTACTACCTGTTGACCGCACTCACCGAGTTCGGCTTCGGCCAGGTACTGGGCATGGCAATAGGACGCGGGGCCACGAACGAGGCCCGCTTCGGACGCTTGGTTCTCCGGGTAAGCATCGCGTGGTCGACGGCAGTAGCAGTGGCCGGTGTGGTGGTTGCGGCATTCTTCGCCTTCGGCACGATCCGTGGCGGCACGCTGCTAGTCATGACGCCCGCAGTGGCGCTGGCCGGTACCAGCGTGGTGAGGCAGTTTTTCTACGCCCGGCACGAGATCGGCCGGATGGCGGCCGTCGACCTGAGTACTTCGCTAGTGACAGCGGTGGCCCTCATTGGGCTTGCTTTGACCGGCGCGCCAGCGGTCCTGATCGCGGCCGCCGCATCGGCGATGTCAGTGGTCAACAGTGCCCTGGTGCTCCGCGCTGCCTGGCCGTGGCTTCGCACCGGGCCAGGCGACCAGGTTAGGAGCGGCACGACCGCGCCTCGGCTCTTCCGCGACGCCGTCCCGATTGGGATCGCGTCGTTTCTGGCCACCGCATACGGGTCGATCGACCTGGTGCTGCTCTCCTCGCTGTTCTCGAGCGAGGTAGTAGGGCAATACGCAGGCGCGGTCAAGGTACTGAATATTCTGGCGATCTTCCCTGGGCTCGTTATGTCCATCGCTCTGCCGCAAATCGCCGCCGACTGGAACGACCCGGACCGCCTAGGGCACCTGCTCGCCCGCCTATGGCACTGGTTCGTCGCCCTGGTCATGCCGGCGATCGTGGTTGTCGCCGTGCACGCGACGGACACGATGACAGTGCTCTTCGGTGACGCTTACTCCTCCGCCGGCGACCTGCTGCGAGTGCTCACCATCGCCGCGGCGGCCGCGATGTTCTCGAACCTCTTGGGCGTTGTAGTGATGGCAGCTGACCGGGTGCGCTGGCTGGTAACCCAGAACATCATCGCCCTTGTGCTGAACGTCGCAGGAAACCTGTGGCTCGCGCCGCGATTCGGCATCGTAACGGCGGCATGGCTGACCGTGGCCACCGAGGTGTTCGTGTGCTGGGGATCGTGGTTGCTGCTGCGCAATCGGATCCCTGTCGGTCACCTGCTGCGGGTCAGCCTGCTACCCCTGGTTGCCATCACGATCGCGGTGGTGGCCGGCGCGCTTTTCACCTCGTCGTTCTGGCTCGCCCTGGCGGTCTCGGTGCTCTGTTATCTGGCTGCCATGACTTTAATGCGGGCTTGGCCTGCCGAATTCGTACGCCTGATTCCCGGAATGGCGAGGGTGAGATGAGAGTAGTCCTGGCAACCGACGCTCGAACCGCCGGAGGCGTGGGCCGGCACCTGCGTGACCTCGCGACCGGACTGGTGTCGCGGGGCCTCGATGTGCGCCTCGCCGCTCCGAAGGGCTCCCGGGTGGCCGGCATCGCGGCGGGTATCGGTGCAGAATTCACCGCCTTCGAAGACGGCGTAGAACGTGCCGACATCTGGCACTTGCACCTTGCCGACACCTATCATCGTCAGTCCGTCAGGCTCCTCGGGCTGGCTCGTGTCAGCAGTCGGCGTGTGATCGTCACTGAGCACTTGCCGCGCAGCAACGCATCGGACGACACGCTTACCAACGATCCGCGTACCCCAGGAGCAGCAACGGCCAAGACTGCCTTCAAACGTCTGCAACTCGGGCTGGCGCACTCGGTCATCGCAGTTAGCGAGGCCTCCCGGCGGTTCCTCATCGAGCGGTACGGCCTGTCGCCCCATCGAATCATCACCATCCACAACGGCATCGACATCGAACGGTTCCGCTTCGAAGCCGCCGAAGTCCGGCCGGCAGGGAGGCCGGTCGTGGTGAGCGCGGGCGCGCTGATCCGGCAGAAGGGACATGACGTACTCATCGAGGCGACGGCGCGGTCGCAACGGAACTGGACGGCTGTGATTGCCGGCTCCGGGCCTCAACTCGACAGTCTCCGGTCGTTGGCGGGCCAGGTCGCGCCGGACAGGGTCGAGTTCCGCGGCTGGGTCGACGACGTGCCGCGCCTTATGCGCAAAGCGTCGGTCGTCTGCCTGCCGTCCCGGTGGGAGTCATTCGCTTACGTGGTGTTGGAGGCGATGGCGTTGGCTACTCCGCTGGTGGCCACCAGGGTCGACGGAGTTTGTGAGCTGATCACGGATGAGCGGTCCGGGCTGCTCGTGGACCGGGACGACCCGGTTGCTCTCGCAGCCGCCATCGACCGGAGCATCGATGGGGGACCGTCCGTCGATGAAATGACCGCAAACGCGCTCCAAGATGTCCGCGGCTTTCACTTGGACACCATGGTGGACAAGACGCTCACCCACTACCGGCGCTCACTCGGCCGGCTCGCCATGAGCGGTGGCTGCTGATGACCGCTCCCGAGGTGCTGATCGCCCGGCCAACCGCTGGCGGCGTCGCGCATGTCGGCGCGAAGGTGGTCGGCGAGTTCCGCCGGCAGGGGCGCGACGTGCTCGACGTCCCGCTTGCCGAATCGGCCGCGCCCGCCTGGCGGGGTCTGCTCACCGGGCTGCGAGCCGCTGGGCGCATCCGGCGCGCCGGAGTCATTCACATTGAACTCGGCCGGATAACAACCGGGCCGTTCTGGTTCGCGGTAGTCGCGGTCAGCCTTCGCCGGGACGTGGTGCTCGTGGTGCACGACGCGCCGACCCTAGTGGATGCTCCGGGCGCGGCCGTGGTTCCGGCGCGCCGCGGCTGGCGGGATGCGGTGGCTCACAAGGTCTTCGCCCCGCTGCTGGATCGGCCGGTCACCCTGTACGTACGCCGTCGTGCTGGCGTCGTGGCTGTGCTGAGTGAGGTGGCGGCGCGGCAATCCTCGGCTGCCGGATTCAAGCGGGTGGAGCGGATCAACCACGGTGCCGATCCGGCACTGCCCGGTCCGCTGCCGTCGACGTCCCGGACAGTGGTGTTCGGTGGATTCCTCAGTCCGGCGAAAGGCCTCGAAGATCTCCTCGCCGCCTGGGAAGAAGCGGGCAGCGACCATCAGCTAATGATCGCGGGCACCGCTTCTCGACAGCACGCCGAGTGGGTGGCGCGCCTGCAACGGGAGAGTGCCAAGTTCGCGAATCCGCCGCGCTGGCTCGGCTACCTCGGTGATCAGGAGTTTGCCGAGCTGATTGCCTCCGCATCGGTGGTGGTTCTGCCTTATCGGGCGGCGAACCCGGCAAGCGGAATCCTAGTACGGGCGATGGTGCAGGGCAGGGCGGTCCTCGCAACACGGGTTCCGGCCATGGAATCGCTGGTCACCGACGGGGTGACCGGGTGCCTGGTTGACGTCGGCGACACGGGCGGGCTGGCCCGCGAATTGGCGAACCTGCTCAGCGATCCGACAGCACGCGACCGCCTCGGCGCGGCCGCCGCCGAGGTCGCTGCCGTCAGGCACACGTGGGCCCGTCAGGCCAGCGACTTGGACCGAATTTATGCCGTCGCGGGGGGAACGAAATGAAGATCGCTGTGATCCACAACCTGGTCGAGGGCGGTGCGCGGCGGCGCCTGGCCGAGCAGGTGACGGCGCTCGACGCGGAGGTGGTCGAGTTCACCACCTCGCAGGCCGTGCCGGTGACGGCCCGACCGTACGTGGTGCCGCTGCGCCTGGTGGCACAGCGGCTGCCTGCGGTGTTGCGGCCGCCGCAGCGGGTCCTCGACGTGCGCCGGCTCCGGTCGGTGTGGGCGGAGCTCGGGACCATGGCCGAGCGTTCGGGCGCGGACGTGATCTTTGCGAACCCCGACTCCGTGCTGCGCGGCGCGGTTCCGCTGGGCACTCGGGCCGTGCCGATCATCCGGTACTGCGACGAACCGCGCCGCATCGACTACGAGCCCGCGTTACGGGCCAGCCTGAACCCGCGTACCCGTGCCCTCTACGCCGGGCTGCGTCGGCTGGAACGGCGCACCGACCGGGCCGGCATCGCCGAGGCCAGCCTGCTCGCCACGAACTCGCGCTACACCGCCGCCGGGATCCAGCGGGCATACGGCCGGAACGCCGAGGTGCTGCCCTGCGGCGCCCCGGAACGGATGACGCCCGACGGCTCCCACCCCCGGCACCTGCTGTCGGTCGGCTCGTTGATCCCCAGCAAGGGACACGACCTGGCGATCACCGCGGCCGCGCGGTGCGGCCTCGGGCTCCCACTCGTCGTGGTGGCCTACCGGGACGTTCCGTCCGAACGTGACCGGCTGACCCGGCTCGCCGCTCAGCACGGCGTCGACTTGCGGATCCGTACCGCGGTCGGTGACGACGAGTTGATCAGCCTCTACCGGGCCGCCTACGCCACCCTGTACCTGGCCGCCGCCGAACCGCTGGGCCTGGTCAGCCTCGAAGCCCAGGCGTGCGGCAGCCCGGTCGTGGTCTCCGGCGAGGGCGGGTTGCCGGAGACCGTCGCCGATGGGGTCGGCGGTTTTGTCGTGTCCCGGGACGCCGATGCGGCCGCGGCCGCGCTCGCCCGCATCGCCGAGGACCGGCCCGCGCTGTCGCGGGCCGCCGCTTCCTCCGTCACCGAGCACAGCTGGAAGCTCTCCGCGGCCCGGCTCGTCGCGCTGGCGACCGACCTGGCAGCCCGCAACCCGGTGCGGGCCATCGCATGAGGCATCTCGTCATGCTGGCCAAGAGCACGTGGTCACCCGCCATCCGCCGCGAGCACGCCCTGGCAACGTTGGCCCGGGCCAACGGTGTCGGCGTCGACTTCGTCGAGGCGCCGGCCGACATCCGGCGGTTGCGCGACCGCGGCACCTGGACGGCCGGCCTCCGGCGCGTCCCACCGCGCCGGGATTCCGGTCCGGCCATCGTCTATTCGCGATCGACGTTCGTCCCCGGCCACCGCAACGCGATGGCGACCCGTCTCGACAACGGGCTCCTTCGGCGTACGGTCGAAACGCTCTGCCGTCAGGCCGCGCCCGCGGATGTCGCCGTGGTGGTCAACGTGCCCTGGCAGTGGGGTGCCACCTCGGGCGCCGATGCCCGGCGGGTCTTCGACGCCGCCGACGACTGGAACCTGCTTCTCGACGGCCGACGACCGCACGTCCGAGAGGCGTACGCGCGGATCGCTGCCGAGGCCGACGCGATCGTCGTGGCGAACCCGAAGCTCGCCGCGCTCTTCCCCGGGCGAGAGGTCGACCTCGTGCCGAACGGAGCCCAGTCCGACCTCGTCGCCGGCGCCGGCGTGCGCCCTTCCGGCACCCGCCGCATGGTGTACATCGGCACCCTCTCCGAGCGTTTCGACACCGCCCTGGTCACTGACGTACTCACCCGCCTGCCGGACTGGACGCTCGACCTGTACGGCGAGTTCCGCTACGCCGGGCACGGCGACCAGCCGGCGCCCGAGTTCACCCGGCTGCTGGAGACTTTCCCCGGCCGGGTGACCTGGCACGGCGTCCTGCAGCGGGCCGAGCTCGGAACCGTGCTGGACCGGGCCGGAGTCGCACTGGTTCCGCACCGCTCCCGGTTCTCCCGCGGCCAGTCGTCGATGAAGTTCATGGACTACGCGGCCCGCGGCTGCCCGGTGGTGAGCACCCGGTGGGAGGACGACCTGGAACGGCAGGCGCCGCCTGGGGTGTGGTTCGCGGACACCGCTGACGAGTTCACCGGCGCTGTCCGGGACGCCGACCGCAACGACGCCGGCACCAGCCGTCTCGCCCTGGCATGGGCCGAGGAGCAGACCTGGGAACGCCGGTGGCCGCTCTGGGCCGGCGCGGTCTTCGACGACGTGGCCTCGGCCGGCTGACAGGAGCGACATGGAGATCGACGTTCTGCTCATGACCAACGCGGTGGCGCCGGACAAACTCGGTGGCCTCGAACGTTACGTCCGTGAACTGGCGGCTGCCCTGGTCCGGGCCGGTGTCAAGGCCGCGGTGGTCGGCAAGCGGGTGCTGCCGGACTCGCCGGACACCGAGATCGGCACGGACGGCGTCCGGGTGATCCGGCACGACGTCCCGAGCAAGGCGAGCAGGTCGTTCGCCCTGCAGTACCCGTGGCGCACGTGGCGGTCGATCCGCTCGATCCTCGACCAGCACCCGCGGGCGCTGCTGCACGGCCACTTCCCGCTGCCGATGCTCCCGCTCGCGCGGCCGTACGGATCCGCGACCCGGCCGTTCCTTTACACCCTGCACGCGCCGGTCCACAAGGAGCTGCTGGTCGAGCGGCAGGGCACGTACGCCCTCCCGGGTGTGGTGCAGCGGCCGGTGGTCGGTGCGCTGCGCCGGGTGGAAGCGTCCGTCGTGAACCAGGCCTCGCGGGTGGCCGTGCTCAGCGAGTTCATGCGCGGCCAGGTCGCCGAGCTGTCGCCGCGGGCCGGTGCCGAGGCCATGCTGATCCCGGGCGGCGTGGACACCGCGGTCTTCGAGCCGGGCGGAACTCCGCACCCGGAGCCGCTGCTCTTCACCGCGCGCCGGCTCACCCCGCGTACCGGGGTGACCGAGCTGATCGCCGCGATGACCGCAGTCGTCGCGAAGCATCCCCGGGCGCGGCTGGCGATCGCCGGTGACGGGCACCTGCGCGGCCGCATCGAGGCCGACATCGCCGCGCTCGGCCTGACCGGCAACGTGCAGCTGCTCGGCCGGGTCAGCGACGAAGACCTGCTGGCATGGTACCGGCGGGCCACCCTGACTGTGATGCCCACCACCGAGCTGGAGGGCTTCGGCCTGACCACCGCGGAGTCGCTGCTTTGCGGTACCCCGGTCCTGGTGACACCGGTCGGCGCCAACCCGGAGCTGGTCGCCGACATGGATCCACGGTTCGTCACCGCCGGTGCCGACCACGCCGACATCGCCGAGGGCATCATCGCCCTGCTCGATTCACCCGCGACTCTCGCCGAGGCACGCCGCTCGCTGCCCGGCGCGAAGGCCACCCACTGGTCCTGGGACACCGTCGCGGCCCGGCACATCGACTGGTACGAGGAAATGCGCCGATGAACCCCCGCCTGCAGATCGTCACACCAGTGTTTCCGCCGGCAGTCGGCGGCATCGAATCGCTCGCGCTCGGGCTGGCCGACCGCTGGGACGGACCGGTGGAGATCCTCGCCCTGGAGGAACCGGACTCACCGGAGTGGGATGCTGCTGCCGCGTACCCCGTGCATCGGGTGAGCAACGTCCCGCGCGGCGGCCGCCGCGCGATCGCCCGGCTGACCCGGGCCGCGCTGCCCCGGGCCCGGCGCTTCCGCCCGGACATCGTGCTCAACATGCACGTCCGGTGCGGATACGCCGCCGCGCTCGCGAAACTGCCCACCGGCGCGGTGTGGCTGCAGTACTACCACGCCAAGGAAGTGCCGACCTGGTCCCGGGAGACCCGGCTCTGTGCCCGCCGCGCTGACCAAGGCATCGCGGTCAGCCGGTACACCGCATCGCTGGTCCGCTCGGTCGCGCCGGAAGCCGGTCCGCTCACCGTCATCCCGCCCGGCATTCCGGAGCCCGCGCAGGTTGTCGGCGCCACCCGCCCGGACCGGCCGACACTGCTCACCGTGGCCAGGATTAACGACCCCTACAAGGGCCACGACGTGGTGCTCGACGCCCTGCCGATGATCCGCGAGAAGGTGCCCGGTGTTCGCTGGATCGTGGCCGGCGCCGGCAACCGGCTCGGGTGGCTCAGCGATCAGGTACGGACCCGCGGCCTCGGCGCCAACGTGGAGCTGCTCGGGCTGGTCGACGACTCGGAACGCGACCGGCTCCTCGCCACCAGCGACGTCTTCCTGCTGCCCAGCCGCACCAGCCCGGACGGGCGGGCCGGTGAGGGCTTCGGCATCGTCTACGCCGAGGCCGCCGCGGCCGGGCTCCCGATCGTCGCGGGCGACCATGGCGGCGTCGTCGACGCGGTGCGTGACCAGGTCAGCGGCCTGCTCGTGAACCCGGCAGACCCCCGGCAGGTAGCCGACGCGGTGATCGCCCTGCTGACCGACGACGCCCGGCGGGCCCGGATGTCGAGCGCCGCGCAGGCCTGGAGCGAACAGTTCCGGTGGCACCGGGTGGCACGGGCGTTCCAGGAGTTGGCACTCAGCACCTACGAGCGAAAGGGCTGACACGTCATGGTCGCTGTTCTGCACGTCACCCAGCCGACCACCGGCGGGGTGGGCCGGGTGGTTCTCGGCCTGGCGAGGGCTCAGGCTGACGCCGGGCTCGACGTCACCGTCGCCTGCCCGGCCGGCCCGCTCGCCGGGAAACTGGCGAACGCCGGGGTGCGCTGGGAACGGTGGGAGTCCGACCGGCAGCCCGGGCGCAGTGTCGCGGCGGAGATGGGCGCGCTCGACCGGATCATCACAGCCGGCCGGCCCGACCTCGTGCACCTGCACTCCAGCAAGGCCGGGCTGGTCGGGCGGCTCGCCGTACGCGGCCGCCGGCCGACCGTCTTCCAGCCGCACGCCTGGTCGTTCCTCGCCGCCACCGGCAAAGCGCGCTTCGCGGCGATCCGCTGGGAGCGGTACGCGACCCGCTGGACCGACCTCACCCTGTACTGCAGCGGACACGAGCGGGCGGAAGGCATCGCACACGGCGTGGCCGGTCCCGGGCGGCTGGTGCTCAACGGGGTCGACTTGGACCATTTCCATCCGTCCACCGAGCCGGAACGGCAGGCCGCCCGCGATGCACTGGACCTGCCCGCTGACAAGTTCGTCGCCGCAGTCGTCGGCCGCCGGTCCGAGCAGAAAGGGCAGGACATCGCCGTACAAGCCTGGCGCCGGATTCGCGCCGCAGAGCCGAACGCGATGCTGTTGCTTGTGGGCGACGGCTACCGCGATGCGCGTGATTCTAGAGCCGGCGTGGTGACCCGGGCTGCCCGCGAAGACGTACGGCCGGTGTTCCAGGCGGCTGACATCATGGTGTCGCCATCGCGCTGGGAAGGTTTGTCGCTGTCACTGCTAGAAGGCATGGCGGCCGGTCGACCTACCGTCGCCACCGACGTAGCAGGCAGCCGGGAAGCTCTGTTGGACGGCCCGCTCGCGCCGGGCGGCACCGTAGTGCCAGCCGCTGACGAGGATGCACTCACGGAGGCAGTTCTCATGCGGCTGCGGCGTCCCGACCTTACCGCCCGAGAGGGAGCCGCAGCCCGGCGGCGGGCTGAAGCGGCCTTCAGCGAGGCCGCTACAACCGACTCAGTGGTTGAAGCATACCGGCTGCTACTGGCCCGGCTTTGAGTTGCCGTGAGCTGGATTGCGTGAACTCGGCACCGTCGCTGCTTCCACGAAAGAAGCCACATCACCTGCGGCTACCTCGCTCTGCAACCCGGCCGCTGCGGTATGGGCGACCCCGGGTCTCGACGACGATCTCCCTGAGGCGACTACAGGAGGGACTGTGAAATCGGTTCCGGACACGTCCGGTAAAACCGCGACCGCGGTCAGGTCAGCGACAGCCGAGGCGGTTCCCACGCACGGACGGCGCAGACACGGCCTTGCCGTTGCCTTGAGCCTGTATACCCTGCTGCGTGCAATCAATTTCGCCACTCTGGCAATAGCCGCCAACATCCAGCACGAGGATCTGCGCGGACTATTGCTGGCCTTTGATGCTACTTGGTATGCAGACATTGCGGTTAACGGCTATGACGACGTTGTGAAGGCAGACTCAAACGGATTGCTCAAGCAAAGCAATCTCGCCTTCTTTCCACTCTATCCGGCTTTGACAGCGGCAGTGAAATCAACACTGCACGTCGACGTCGGTGCGGCGCTTCTCATGGTCGCCAATGTTGCCGCTTTCGCGGCGGCCGCTGCCTTATACGCTATCGGCTCGCACATCCGCAGCCCGCGTACCGGCATCCTGCTAGCGGCTCTGTGGGCAGTCACCCCCCACGCGATGGTCCAATCCATGGGGTACAGCGAATCCGTGTTCACCGCTTTGGCCGCCTACGGACTGTTCGCCCTCCTACGGCGCCAGTGGCTTACTGCAGGCATCCTCACACTGCTGGCCGGCTTGACCCGGCCCACTGCAGCAGCCCTCATCGCGACTGTAGTACTGGTCGCCTTGTTGGCCGTATGGAGGAAACCAGTTCTGTGGCGCGCCTGGGCCGCCATACTGCTGGCGCCACTGGGCCTAGTCGGTTTTATGACGTGGGTCGCCGTCCGTCTCGGTCGGATTGACGGCTACTTCTACGCACAAAGCCAGGCATGGAACATGTCATTCGACGGCGGCTTCTATACGGTACGGTTCTTCGTTTACTCATTCGTACGTAGCTCCTTCTTGGGCGGCTCGGCGCCATTCGAATACGCCGAGGTCAGTCTTGTCTTAGCGGCCGCTTCGCTGCTCCTGTTCGCGGCGGTCCGCGCTCGGGTGCCGTGGCCGTTGCTCTTGTACGCCGCAATCTGTCTGATCGTCGCCTTCACGGGCGCAGGCTTCTACTGGTCGAAGGCCAGGATGCTCGTGCCTGCGTTCCCGCTCCTACTCCCTCTTGTCTTCTGGAGCGAGCGAAGCAGGCTGAGGATCGTCCTGGTAATCACACTGTTGACCGTGATGTCAGCATTCCTGACCGTCTACTTGAGCCTGCATTGGAAACATTCCTTTTAACGGAGCCGGCGGCATTCGTAACCCACTTACAAGCCCTCGAAGAAGGCTCAATCACCACATGATCATCTATTCGCCGGCGGGATTCTGCGATGCCCGCAAGCCACACTGAGCCATTCCGCGCAAGCGACTACTGACGGTCACGTGGTTCGGTCGTGCTCGATGTGGAGGATGACCAGCGCGGCGGCGACGATCTTCCCGATCCGCGAGGGGTTGAGGCTGATGTTGCGGAGGGCTTTGAAGGTCATCTTGAGTAGGGAGTTTCCGCGTTCGCCGATGGCGCGCAGGCTGTTGTGGGCCTTGTTGAGCTGTTGCTGGATGGGGCTGAGCTTGGCGTTCTTCGGTTCTTGAACGCGACGGTGATGGTGTCGGAGTCGCCTTCGTAGCCAAGGTCGCCGAGGGTGCGCATGTCGGCGCCAGCAGCGGTGAGGACGGGCAGGATCTCGTCGTGGGTGCGTAGTGCGGTGATGTCGTGTTCACGGCCGGGTCGCACGTCGGAGGTCCAGATCGGCCAGCCGTCGGGCACGGTGACTACCCGGATGTTGCCGCCGTGGTTGTCATGTTTTCCCGACCACCAGAGGTCGACGCCGACCGTGGGACCCGGTGTTTGACAGCGGTCGGTCTCTACGAGGATCCCGTCGATGTTCACGTGGTCGTGACCGGCGGCCTTGGTGGCGAGTAGCGCGCCGTGCAGGCTCGGGGAGCGACCGGCGCCAATAGGCTCGCTACATGCAGTAACCGAGATGTTGCTCGGAATGCCTCATTGCACGGAAGAGTCCCGACAGCGCGAGATCGGCGATCTGGTGATCTACTCACTCCCGAACGCCGCCGACCGTTTCTCGGCGTCGTCCTGACTCGGTATCCCGGACGACGGGGATGAGTGTGATCAGGAGACGAGGCTACGGGTGATTGTAGTAGCGGAGGACCATGAGGACATCCGGTACGTGCTGAAACGCTCTCTGGAACGGGCCGGGCACCGGGTTGTCGCGGCGGCGGACGGAGCGGCAGCGCTGGCTGCGATCCGGGAGCACCGGCCGGATCTGGTGGTCACCGATGTCGACATGCCGTTCATGACCGGGCTGGATCTGTGCCGGGCGATCCGGGCGGACGATGATCTGCGGCACATTCCGGTGGTGGTGGCCAGTGGGTCGCTGCTGCCAGGGGACGGCCGGGCCGAGGATGCCGGGGCGTCGGCGACGCTGCTGAAGCCGTTCGTGCCCGCCCAGCTGCTGGCGTTGATCGCGAAGCTGCTGCCGGCCTGAGCGAGTCCGGAGAGACGGCTCAGTCGCGGCCGTGGGCTCGGGCGTGCCGCCAAATCTCCGATTCCTCCAGGGACGGTGGCGGGCCGCCCATGCCGGGCAGTTGGGCGGCATTCATGATGGCCGCACGCTCGGCGAGCGCACGCTCCAGTGCGGCACGGACCGCCTCGTCATCGGCGGAGGTATCCGAGTCAGCCGAGCCGGCGGCGGAAGCAGCGGCGGCGGAGGCCGAGCCGGCCACTGAGGCAGCGGCGTCGGGAGACGCGGCGGAGGCCGCGGGATCGGCGGAACTGCTGGTCACGATGGACTCCTCAACAGGATCGGGTACCGGCGGAAGGATCGCCGCCGGGAGGGTGAAGTGGAAGCGCGTACCCCCGCCGGGGTTGTCGGCCACGCCGATGTCGCTGCCGTGACGTTCCAGGATGCGCTGGCAGATGGCCAGGCCGAGGCCGGTTCCGGCGTAGCCGGCGGCTTCCTCGGTGCGGTGGAACGAGTCGAAGATCCGGGGTTTCTCGGCGTCCGGAATGCCGATGCCCGAGTCGGCGATCTCGATTCGCACCCGGCCATCCGCCTCGGCGGAAGCGGTCACCGAGACCTGGGGCACGGTGCCGGGACGGACGTATTTGAGGGCGTTGCCGACCAGGTTGTCCAGGACGTGCCGCAGCATGCCGGGGTCGGCCTGGACCGGCGGCAGCGGGCCAACCGTCACCTGCGGCGCCGGCTGGTCGTCGCGCAGGTGCGCGACCCGCTCCTGGACCACGTCGCGGACCAGGGCGGAGAGGTCGACCGCGGTCAGGCGCAGCGGGGCGTGCCGGGCCGTGGTGTACGCGAGCAGCGTCTCGATCAGCGTGTCCATCCGGTCGACGACCTGCACGATCCGGCGGACCGAGTCGCGGGCGTCCGCGTCTTCGGGGAGGTCGTCGAGGGCGAGTTCGGCGTGCCCGCGGGCCACCGCCAGGGGCGCCTTGAGGTCGTGGGCGACCACCCCGGCGAAGATCGACAGGTCGGTCTCGTAGCGGCGCAGCGCGGTGATGTCGCGGAAGACGGCGACGGCGCCGTGCTGGCCGGCGCTGACGTCGAGCGGCCGGCCGTCGATGCTGATCAGGACGCCGTCGGGGCGGGCCGGATTGCGGATCACCGCTTCCACCCCGTCCGCCGGCTCGCCTCGCAGCGCGCGGATCAGCGGCATCTCGTCGAGCGGGAACGGTGTCTTCCCGTCCGGCCGGAACATGCCGTAGTGCTGCTGCCATTGTTCCGGCTGGTCGTTGTCGTCGTTGATCCCGAGCAGGCGTTTGGCGGCCGGGTTCTGCAGCAGGAACCTACCGGTGTCGTCCACCATGCTGACGCCGTCGCTGATGCTGCTGAGCACGGCGCCCAGCAGGCCGGCCTGCCGGCGGCTACGTTCCTCGGCCGCACGCAGTTCGCCGGTCGCGATCTCCACCTGTGTGCGGGCCCGGGCCCGGCCGGTGGCCAGGACGAACACCAGCCAGGCGAGCAGCAGGGACAGGGCGCTGCCGAGGGCGAGGGCGATGGCCGGGAGGTGGCTGCCGGCGCCGGGCAGCCGGCCGGTGTCGGCCCGGGTCACCAGCGTCCAGTACCGCTCGCCCATCGCGAACTCGTCGTCGCGGACCAGGTCGGGTTCGCCCGCGACCGGCCGGTCGACGATCGTGACCTGGCTGCCGTCGCTGTTGTGCGCGATGAGGCTGCCGGAGAGCTGGCCCTGGCTGGCAGTATCCAGGATCTGAGCCAGGAAGTCCTGTCCGCGCAGGGCGAGCACCATCCAGCCGCGGAACTCGGGGATGTTGGCGCGGGTCCAGATCGGCGTGGCGAAGACGAACGACTGCTGACGTTGCCCGGCGGGGACGTCGCGGTCCTGGAGCAGGAAATAGGTGTCCGAGACGGCGGTCGTGTGGATCCGCCGGGCGTCGTCCAGCACGTCGGTCAGTTCGGTGGCGGCCCGCAGGTCGGTGCCGCTCGTCGGGGTGCCGGTGTCGCTCAGCGCCCGGATGAAGATCGGGAAGTAGTGCTCCTCGGCGTCCCCTTGCGGCCGCAGTCGCAGGCCGCTCGCTCCGCGAGCACGCCAGAGGCGTTCCGCGGCCGGGATCTCTTCGGTGCGGACCGGGACGACGTACGCCACCGCAGCCGCCCCGATCAACCGGGCGTCCGCCAGCGGTGAACTGGCCACGTCGAAGTCGTCCCAGGTCAGGTCGTCGTCGGTGGAGGAGCCCGCGGCGAGGGATTCGAGGAGCGCGCGGTACCGGCTGATCTCGCCCTGCACCGCGCCGAGCGCCATGGCGTGCCGCTGGTCCATCACCTGGTCGGCCTTGTCCCGCTGCGCCGAACGGAGGCCGGCCGCCACCGTGGCCGCGGTGACCAGCCCGATGATCAGTACCGCGACGGCGAGCAGCGGGCCGGCAACCCGCCGCTCTCCGTTCTGGCGTCCCTCCACCATATAGAGCGTAAGCCGCAAAACGCCCCCGCCGACCGGGGTTCGGCCAACGGGGGCGAGGTTGCCCTGCTACTTCCAGGTGTTGAAGCGGTACAGGTCGTAGGTCTTCATGATCCCGGTGACCTTCGAGACGTACTTGGGGTCGGTGGCGTACCCGGCCTTCCAGACCTGGTAGATGAACTTGTCGGCGTCCTTGGTGTAGGCGAACGCCGGGGTGTAGCGCTTGTTGTTGCGCAGGAAGTGCCCGTGGTCGCGGAACGAACTGGCCATCGAGGCGTAGGTGCGGAACGCGTCCGACGTCGCGAAGCACTTGCCGGCCTTGTCGCACTCGTTGGTCTTGTAGACGTGGCAGCCGGTGGCGTGCGGACCGTAGTAGCCGCTCTGGCATTTGATGCCGAAGTAGTTGCGGTCCGTCGCCGACAGGCTGCTGCGCCCCCAGCCCGACTCGAGGATGGCCTGGGCGATGGTCACCGACGGCGGAACGCCGTACTGGCGCCAGCCATGCTGGGCGCCGGGCGCCGCGGCCTTGATGAACTGCTCGGGCGTCAGCACGGGGGCCGGCGTGGGCTTGGCGGGCGCCGGCTTGGCCGCCGGGCACGCTTTCACGGCAGAGGAGACGACGTACGCGTGGGAGATGTACTTCCCGTCGCTGAGCCGGTCCCACTGGTTCGTGGTGCGCACAGTGCCCTTGACCTTGGTGCCGGTCACCGAGCAGGCGATCTTGAGCGCGGCCCCGTTCGCCATCTTGCGGGACACCGTTCCGGTGGTTCCCGGGCCGGTACGCACGTTGACCGCGCCGTCCGAGCTGCGGACCTTGCCGGTCACGTACCCCGTGGAGCTGACCGCCGGCTTGCAGGCCGGGATCTTCGCGCTGGTCCGCACGTAGCTGTGTGAGAGATAACGTCCGTCGGTCAGCCGGTCCCAGACCGCCGTGGTGCGGACCTTTCCACGGATGGACTGTCCCTTCACCTGACAGGCAATCTTGATCTTCTGGCCGTCCCGGAGCGTTCCGACGATCTTGGACGAGGTCGAGGGTGCGGAGCGGACCTTCAAAGTTTTGCTGACGTCGACGGTTGCCGTGTAGCCGGCCGCGTACGCCGCGGCAGGCGACAGACCCACCCCGGTCCCGGCGGCGAGCACCAGCATGGCACTGGTGAGTAGTCGTCGGGTGCTGTGCCTCATGAACTGTCCCCTTCGTTCCGTAGGCGTCGAGAACGAAGATCCGGTTCCGGCGTTGCGCCGATCGGGCCCGGCAGGGTGCGGATACGTTGCGGTGCGTGGGACCGTTGTGGCGTACGCGATCGGGGTGCTTGGAAATCAGGCGGATGGGGAAAGCCGTGTCGTCATGACAGCCGTCGCGCCGCGCCCGACCCGGCCCGCCGCCACCCGGGCCCACACCCCGCACCGGAGCACCTGGCACACCGTCACGCCACTGTTCGTCGCGATCGCCGCGGCCGTCGGCGCGTACGCGGTACACCGGGTGTTCGTGGGCACCGCACTGGGACAGCTCGTGGACACCGCCTCGATGCGGGGCGGCGACGTGGACCATCCACGGGTGACCGAGGTGCTCACGCGTACGCTCAATGCCACTCAGCTCGCCGGCCTGGCCCTGGTCTGCCTGCTGGCGGCGGCCTTCGGCGCGCTGCGCCGCCGCCTCGACCTCTCGATCGCCGCCGCGGTGCTGGTGATCGGCGCGAACGTCACCGTCCAGCTGCTCAAGGCCGGCCTGTCCCGGCCGAACCTGGACGACTTCCCGGCGCCCAACTCGTTCCCCAGCGGGCACACCGCGGCCGCCGCCAGCGTGGCGTTCGTGCTGGTCCTGGTCTTCCCGCGGGCGCTGCGCGGCACGGTCGGGCTGATCGGCGCGGCCTACGTGGCGATCGTCGCGGTGGCCACCGTGTGGGCCGAGTGGCACCGGCCGAGCGACGCGGTCGCCGCGCTGCTGATCGTGCTGGCCTGGGGCGCCCTGACCGCCTGGGTGGTGCGCCTGCGCCGCTCCGGCGAACCCCGGCCGCTGCACCTGCCGAACCGCCTGGTCATGGTGGTTCTGGCGGGTTCCGGCCTGATCACCGCCGCGGTGACCCTGTGCTGGTTGTTCGCGGTGGCCCTGTCCGAGGGCGGCCTGCCGGACCTGGTGTCCGGGCGGTTCGCCTTCCTCACCGGCGCGGCGGGCATCGTCGCCTCCGTGGCCGGAGCGTTCATCATCTGGGTCCGGCTCACGGCGGTCGAACCGCCGGCCGGCCGGCCCGTCCAGGGAGGCACGAAATGACCACCACCCCCGCCGACAACACACCCCCCCGGAGTGCCGCCCGGACCGGCCGGCGTTCCGGACCTGCCGGCCAAGACCGCCGGTGCGACCGGATTCACCGGGCCGACCGTCGTGGTCGGCACCTATCCCGAGTACGCGCTGGCTCAGCAGGCCGTCGACACCCTCTCGGACAACAAGTTCCCGGTCGAGCGCACCTCGATCGTCGGCACCGACCTGCGCCTGGTCGAGAACGTGCTGGGCCGGCTCACCACCGGCCGGGCGGCGATCGCGGGCGCGGCCAGCGGCGCCTGGTTCGGTCTGTTCATCGGCCTGCTGTTCGGCCTGTTCAGCGACTCCGGGTGGTTCGCGGTCATCCTGACCACGGTGCTGATCGGCGCGGTCTGGGGCGCCATCTTCGGGGCCATCGCGCACGCCGCGACCGGCGGCCGGCGCGACTTCACCTCGCGCAGCTCGCTGCAGGCTGCCCAGTACGCGGTGCTCGCCGACGCCGAGGTGGCCGAGCAGGCCCGGCAGCTGCTGGTCAGCATCAACTGGCGGGCCAGCGGCGCCCAGTGAGACGGCGAAGGAGCCGGGGTGCGGCGCACCCCGGCTCCTTCGTGTGGTCCCGTCCTAGTACTCGCTGTCGAGCTGGCTGCGCAGCTTGGTGAGGGCCTTGGTCAGCAGACGCGACACGTGCATCTGCGAGATGCCGATCTGCTCGGCGATCTGCGACTGGGTCAGGTTGCCGTAGAAACGCAGCGTCAGGATCTTCTGCTCCCGCTCGTCCAGCGTCGCCAGCGCCGGGCCCAGCGCCACCCGCGTCTCCGCAATCTCGTACTCATGGTCCTCGCCACCGAGCGTGTCACCCAGCTCCGTGTTCCCATCAGCACTGATCGGCGTCGACAACGACGTCGCGTTGTACGCCCGCGCACCCTCCAGACCCTCGAGGACATCCTCCTCGCTGATCCCCAGATGCGCCGCGATGTCCGGCACCGTCGGCGAACGCCCCAGCGAGTGCGTCAACGTGCTGTTCGCCTCGGTGATCGCCAGCCGCAGCTCCTGCAGCCGCCGCGGCACCCGCACCGACCACGTGCGGTCCCGGAAATGCCGCTTGATCTCCCCGATGATCGTCGGGATCGCGTAGCCGGCGAAGTCCACACCACGCTCGGGGTCGAACTTGTCGACCGCCTTGATCAGACCCACCGTCGCGGTCTGGATCAGGTCATCGGTGGGCTCGCCACGCCCGGAATAGCGGTGCGCGAGATGACGCGCCAGCGGCAGCCACGCCTCGATCGCCCGGTCCCGGATCCGGGAACGCTGGTCCGGCGGGGCGGTGGTCAGCAGGTCCAACAGGTCGGAGGCGGTCGCCTCCGGTGAAACGTCGATAAGGGTCACGCCAGGTCCTCCATCAGCGGGCAGAGAGCCGTGCCCGCGCGCGGCGACCGTTCCATAGATGCAACGCTAACCGAGAAGACGATCCTCGACTAGCCGAAAGTATGAGTGACGTTGCGTGAATGCGGGAACTACAGAGCGAGTTCATCCTATGGTGTCGACCGCCCGTAGTCTCCGGAGCGCGCGTTTTGTTGTCGGTGGGGCGTGGTAGACACCAACCGGTGAAGCTCTCGAGCGGAAGAACGGAAAACGGATGACCATCCTCGGCATCGACATCGGCGGCTCCGGCGTGAAGGGCGCACCGGTCGACACCGTGCGCGGCGAGCTGCTCGAAGAACGATTCCGCGTGCCCACCCCGCAGCCCGCCGACGTGGACAGCGTCGTCGAGGCCGTCGCCGAGGTGGCCGGGAAGTACGCCGGCATTGAGCGGGTCGGCATCACCTTCCCCGGCGTGGTGGTCGACGGCGTGACCCGCTCGGCGGCCAACGTCGACAAGTCGTGGCTCGACGCGCCCGCCGCCCGCATCTTCGGCGACCGTCTCGGCATGCCGGTGACCGTTCTCAACGACGCCGACGCGGCCGGTGCGGCCGAGGTGGCGTTCGGCGCCGGCCGCGACCAGTCCGGTCTGATCATGATGCTGACGTTCGGCACGGGCATCGGCAGCGCGCTGTTCCTCGACGGCGTCCTGATCCCGAACACCGAGTTCGGTCACGTGGAGCTCGACGGCCGCGACGCCGAGCTGCTCGCCTCCGACCGGATCCGGGAGAGCGAGGAGCTGAGCTGGGAGCAGTGGGCGCCCCGCGTCGAACGCTATCTGCGGCACGTCGAGATGCTGCTGTCGCCGCGGCTGTTCATCATCGGCGGCGGAGTGAGCAAGAAGTCGGAGAAGTTCTTCCCGCTGCTCGACATCCGTACCCCCATCGTCGCCGCCACGCTGCTCAACAACGCCGGCATCATCGGCGCGGCGGTCAGCGCCGAGCAGGCCGCAGCCGGCCCCGGGCCGCAGGACCCGGGCGCCATCCAGGTGGACGCGGCCGCTCAGGCCGACCGGGACTGAGGGGTACGGGGTATGGCGCGCACCATCGCGACGAACAACCGGGTCGAGCGGGCGGAACTGATCGAGTTCCTGCGCCCCCGGCACCACGCGATCCTGATGACCACCCGCAAGGACGGTCGGCCACAGTCCTCGCCGAACACCTGCGGGGTGGACACCGAGGGCCGGATCGTCATCTCCAGCTATCCCGAGCGGGCCAAGGTGGCGAACATCCGCCGCGACCCCCGGGTCACCCTCTGCGTCCTCTCCGACGAGTGGAACGGCCCGTGGGTGCAGGTCGACGGCACCGCCGAGGTGATCGACCTGCCGGACGCCGTGGAGGCCCTGGTGGAGTATTTCCGGTGCATCTCCGGTGAGCATCCGGACTGGGACGAGTATCGGCAGGCCATGCGGGAGCAGGGCAAATGCCTGATCCGGGTGACGATCGAGTCGTGGGGCCCGATCGCCACCGGCGGATTCCCAGCCCGGCTCGCTGACTAGGGCGCCGGCCGGCCCGGGTGAGCCGGCCGGGCTGGGCGGGCTGGGCGGTCAACCGCGCCGGGCCGGCCGGGTCAGCCGCGCTGGGCCGGCCGGGGGTCAGCCGCGCCAGGCCGGCCGGGTCAGCTGCGCCAGGCGGTGAGGTTCTCGGTGGCGGTGCGGGTCAGCGACTCCACGACCGAGCGCTCCGACGGAACGGACTCGTAGCCGCGTGTCTCGACGAGCGCGACCGCGTCGTTCACCCGGACCGCCGCGATGTAGGTCCGGCGCCGGTCGCCGCTCGGCGTGCCGTCGTCGTTGTAACCCGCCGTGGACCGCTCGACCAGCAGCGACTCGTCCCCGAGGTCCATCGCGCCGAGACTGCGGAACGTGGCCGGCCGGTCCCCCAGCTTGCCCTCCGGGCAGGACCGGACAGCCGCGCCCAACTCGTCGAGGAACTCCTCGGCCCCGTCGGCGCGGTAGACGGTGACGGTGTTCAGGATCGTGTCGCTCGGCGTGTAATCCGGGCTGAGCTCCGGCGCCCGGTAGAGCAGCCGCACAGTGCCGCGGATCGCCACGTGGTCCTCGCTCGGGTAGGAAGCGGCCGGGCACAGTTCCGGGGGCGGCTGGCCGCCCTCGAACCGGTAGAACTCGCCGGTGTTGCTGTCGGCCGCCCGGAGCATCGCCTGGTCGGGGACCTCCGCCGGAATTTCCGGGGTGCCGGCTGAGGGCGATGACGGGCTTTCCGGGGCACCGGACGTGGGCGACGACGGCGGCGTGGATGAGGGCGGCACGGACGAGAGCGGCGTGGATGAGGGCGGCACGGACGACGGCGCCGGAGATGACGGCGCGGTTGAGGGGGCCTGGTCCGCCGGGTGGGCGGGCTCTCCCCCGGCCAGCGCGAACCGGGTGCCGACCGTGGCGCCGGTGGCCAGGATCGCCACCACGACCAGCGCCGCGGCGGACTGCAGGGCGGTGCGGCGCCCGGCCCGGCGGCGCAGCTCGGCTGCCGGGGCCAACCGGGCCCGCTCGGCGTCGCGGCTCAGCGCGGCGTAGGCGCGTTCCAGCTCATTCGACATCGGTGGCCTCCTCCAGACGCGCCGCGGAGTTCTTCGGGGCGGCCGGCGGGGCCGGCGGCCGGGAACGGTCAGACGCCGCAGCCGGCGGCCGGGGATCGTCGTAGGCAGCGGCCGACGGAGCCGGCGGCCTGGAACGGTCAAAGGCCGCAGCCGGCGGCCGGGGATCGTCGTAGGCGGCGGCCGACGGAGCCGGCGGCCGGGAACGGTCAAAGGCCGCAGCCGGCGGCCGGCGGTGGTCGTAGGCAGCGGAGCGGGGGCCGCGCGGGGCCGGGGCCGGGTCCGGCGCCGACAGCAGGGCGGCCAGTTCGCGCCGGCCGCGGTGCAGCCAGGAGGTCACGGTGCCGACCGGGACGCCGGTCTCCTCGGCGATCGCGGCGACCGGCAGGTCGAAGAGGTAGTGGAGGGCGAGCGCCTGCCGCAGATGTTTCGGCAGGCGGCGCAGGGCGGCCGTCACCACCACGGTGTCGTCGGCCGGTGGCCGGGCCGGTTCCGGTGGTCCGCTGCGGCTCAGCGCCGCCCACCAGCCACGGACCCGGCGCCGGCGGTCGGTCGCCAGCCGGGCGATCACCAGCCGGATCCATGCCTCGGGCGCCGGATGCGCGGACACCGTGCGCCACTGCCGCCAGGCCCGGGTGTACGCCTCCTGCACCAGATCCTGGGCCTCCGCGAGGTCCCCGGTCAGCGCGTAGCCGTAGCGCACCATGCGCCCGGACGTCCCCCGGTAGAACTCGTCGAACCCGGACGGGTCCTTCATCAGTTCCCTCGATCCGCTCGTCGTCTGTGCACCGGTAACGGACCGCGGTCCCCCGATGCTGCACGACTGCCGGAAATTGTTCCGGGAAAAGAAAGAGGCCGCGAGACCGGCACCCAGGAGGACAGGGCAGCGCCGGCCTCGCGGCCTCTCGATCCCACCCGTCCCAGCAGGTCACGCGGGGGACGCGACCAGCCAGGGAAAGGGCGGGAGGTAGGGGTCAGGCAGCGAGCGGGGTACGGTCCTGCTCGGCGTCCAAGAGGTAGAGCAGGGTGTCGCGGTGCATCGCGGCGATCGGCTCGAGCAGGTCGGGGTGGCGCAGCAGCGCGGCGGCCTCGCGGTCGCGGGCGTCGGGCTGCAGCAGCCGGCGGAACTCGGTCGGCAGGCCGCCGGGGCGGCGGGCGTGCGGGCGCGGGCGCGGGTCGGAGACCGGCATCGCGGCGATCACCGAGTCGACGCCGCGGCGGGCCAGCATCGGGTCGGCGAGCAGGCAGGCGGCCCAGCTGACGACGACCTCGTCGACCCAGGTGCGCCAGCCCTCGCCGTCGGCGAACTCGTCCTCGGGCTCGCTGCCGGCCTTCCAGTCGAGCAGCGCGGAACCGCCGGGACCGGCGATCGCGACCAGCGCGGCGTCGACCTCGGTCGGGTAGCGCAGCCAGGCGGCGACCGTCACGGCCTGCCGGGCCTGCAGCTCGGCGAGGGTGTGCGCGACCGTGTTGGAGTCACCGCCGGGGTAGGCGCGCGCCAGCCAGTGGGTGCTGGCGGCGATCACCGGCGACAAAGCGGTAGACGGTCCGGCCACGGCGAGAACTCCTCCCTCAGGCGCCAGCCGGGTCCGGTTGGCGTCAGGGGTATAGCTCGGGAACTCCGGCGCCGTCTTGAGTAAGGTCACTCGATGGCAACGCACGGCAACCGAGACACTCCCCGGGTGGCGGCGGTCGCCTCCGGGATCGCCGAGTTGCTTCCCGACCCGGCCCGTCCGCAGGGCTGGACGCTGCTCATCGACGGCGTGCCGCAGTCCTACGTCGATCTCGCCGATCCGCAGCACCTGGCGTTCAGTTACGTCCGGCAGATCGCCCGGGCGGTGCGCGCTCACGGCGTACCGGAACGGGTGTTGCATCTGGGTGGGGGCGCGCTGACCGTGCCGCGCCTGCTGGCCCGGTGGTGGCCGGGCGTCGCGCAGAAGGTGGTGGAGCTGGATCCGCAGCTGGTCGCGCTGGTGCTGCGCGAGCTGCCGCCGGCGCAGCCGGTGGAGATCCAGGTGGGCGACGCGCGCGAGGCGCTGGAGACCGAGGAGCCGCATCGGTACGACGTGATCGTGACAGACGTCTTCGCCGGCGCCGCGATGCCCGGCTCGATCGCGTCGGCCGGCTTCGCGGCGGCGGCCCGGCGAGCGTTACGCCCGGACGGGCTCCTGGTGATGAATCTGACGGATGTGCCGCCGCTGGCGTCCACCCGGATCCAGGCGGCGACCGCCCGGTCGGTGTTCGCGGACGTGGCGCTGCTGGCCGACAGCGGGGTGTTGCGGGGCCGCCGGGCGGGCAATGTGGTGCTGCTCGCCGGCGCTGTTCCGGAGGTTCGGCCGCTACGGGATGAGCGCCTGTTGCGTGGAGGTGAACTTGTCGTGTTTTCCGGCGGCGCGCGGCCGCGTCTGGATGGGTTCGCCTGAGTCCGCTCCGGTAGGTTGAAGCCGCAGCGGCGATCGGCCGGGTTTCATCTTTTCCACTCCGGGGAGTCTTAAGACGACGGCGGTGGTTTTTCCGGTCGCCGAGTCCTCCCGAGCCCCTCTGACTACGGTGGAGATCATGACCGGTCGCTTCCCCATCGAAGACGTGACGCCGGCTGTGTCCGGCGGCCGCTACCCCGCGAAGGCGGTGGTCGGCGAGCTAGTCCCGGTTTCGGCGGTGTCCTATCGCGAAGGTCACCACGCCCTCGGCGTGAACGTGGTATGGCGTGGGCCCGACGGCGAGAACAAGCCGTTCACCCGCATGACGCCCGGCGAGCCGGGCCTCGACCAGTGGCACGCCACGATCCGCCCGGACGCGGTCGGCCGCTGGACCTTCACCGTGGAGGCGTTCGACGATCCGTACCGGACGTGGCGCGACGCCGTGGTGAAGAAGATCGGCGCCGGGCAGGGCGCCGAGGACCTGGCGAACGATCTGGCCGAGGGCGCCGAGGTGCTCGACCTGGCCGCCAAGATCGTGCCGTCGGCCGACGAGGAGCGGGTGCGGGCTGCCGCCGCCGCGCTGCGCGACGAGCAGCGTTCGCTGTTCGCCCGGGTCACCCCGGGGCTGGAGCTGGAGGAGCTGCTCTGGCACAACCCGGTGCGGCAGCTGGTCACCACGACCCGCTCGTTCGCGCTCTGGGTGGACCGCAAGCGCGCGCTCTACTCGGCGTGGTACGAGTTCTTCCCGCGCTCCGAGGGCGCCGAGATCGGCCCGGACGCGACGCCGATCAAGCACGGCACCTTCCGGACCGCGGCGGAGCGCCTGCCGGCCGTGGCGGCGATGGGCTTCAACGTCGTCTACCTGCCGCCGATCCACCCGATCGGCAAGGTCAACCGGAAGGGCCGCAACAACACGCTGGTGGCCCGCCCGGAGGACGTCGGCTCGCCGTGGGCGATCGGTTCGGACGAGGGCGGCCACGACGCGATCCACCCGCAGCTGGGCACGCTCGAGGACTTCAAGGCGTTCCGGGAGCGGGCCGAGGAGCTCGGCATGGAGGTGGCGCTCGACCTGGCGCTGCAGGCCGCGCCGGACCACCCGTGGGTCAAGCAGTACCCGCAGTTCTTCACCACCCGGGCCGACGGCAGCATCGCGTACGCCGAGAACCCGCCCAAGAAGTACCAGGACATCTACCCGATCAACTGGGACAACGACTACCGCACGCTGCGCGACGAGGTGTACCGCGTCGTCATGCACTGGGTGAACGCCGGCGTGAAGATCTTCCGCGTCGACAACCCGCACACCAAGGCGGTCAACTTCTGGCAGTGGCTGATCCCCAAGGTGAAGGAGACCGACCCGGACGTGCTGTTCCTGGCCGAGGCGTTCACCCGGCCGGCCATGATGAACGGGCTCGGCAAGATCGGCTTCAGCCAGTCGTACACCTACTTCACGTGGCGTACCTCCGCGCCCGAGATGCGGGAGTACATGCAGCAGCTGCTCGTCTCGATCGACTGGATGCGGCCGAACTTCTGGCCGAACACGCCGGACATCCTGCACGAGTCGCTGCAGCACGGCGGCCCGGCGATGTTCAAGATCCGTGCGGTGCTGGCGTCGATGCTCACCCCGAGCTGGGGGATGTACTCCGGGTACGAGCTGTTCGAGCACGTGGCCCGGCCCGGCTCGGAGGAGTACATCGACAACGAGAAGTTCGAGCTGAAGCCGCGCGACTGGGCGGCCGCCGAGCGCACCGGCCGGTCGCTGGCGCCGTACCTGACCCGGCTGAACCGGATCCGCGACGAGAACCCGGCCCTGCACTGGCTGCGCAACCTGCGCTTCCACGAGATCGACAACGGCGCGCTGCTGTGCTTCTCGAAGCGGGATCCCGACACCGGCAACACCGTTCTGGTGATCTGCTCGTTCGACTCGGGCAACGTGCAGTGGGGCAACACCGCGCTCGACATGCCGGCGCTGGGACTGGACTGGCACGACCGGTTCCGGGTCGTCGACCAGATCACCGGGGTGGCGTACGAGTGGGGCCAGCACAACGCCGTCCGGATCGACCCGTACGTCGAGCCGGCGCACATCTTCGTGGTACAGGCGGGGTAGGGGGAACCAGATGGAGCTGAGCCAGCACGATCCGGCGGAGGGTAGCCACACCGAAGGCGGTGTGGTCGAGCACCCCAACTCCGAGGACTTCGGGCACGCCAGGGCACTGCCCGCAGACCGGACCTGGTTCCAGCGGGCAGTCTTCTACGAGGTCCTGGTCCGGGCGTTCTACGACTCCGGGTCGGACGGCGGCGGCGACCTCCGGGGCCTGATCGAGCGACTCGACTACCTGCAATGGCTCGGCGTCGACTGCCTCTGGCTGCCGCCGTTCTACGACTCGCCGCTGCGCGACGGTGGGTACGACATCCGCGACTTCTACAAGGTGCTGCCGGAGTTCGGCACGGTCGACGACTTCGTGGCGCTGCTCGACGCGGCGCACAAGCGCGGCATCCGGGTGATCACCGACCTGGTCATGAACCACACGTCGGACTCGCACCCGTGGTTCCAGGCGTCGCGGCACGACCCGGACGGGCCGTACGGCGACTTCTACGTGTGGAGCGACACCAGCGAGAAGTACAAGGACGCCCGGATCATCTTCGTCGACACCGAGGAGTCGAACTGGACGTTCGACCCGGTGCGCCGGCAGTTCTACTGGCACCGGTTCTTCTCCCACCAGCCGGATCTCAACTACGAGAACCCGGCCGTGCAGGAGGCCATGCTGGACGTCCTGCGGTTCTGGCTGGACCTGGGCATCGACGGGTTCCGGCTGGACGCGGTGCCGTACCTGTTCGAGCAGGAGGGCACCAACTGCGAGAACCTGCCGGCCACCCACGCGTTCCTGAAGCACTGCCGCAAGGTGATCGACGACGAGTTCCCCGGCCGGGTGCTGCTGGCCGAGGCGAACCAGTGGCCGGCCGACGTGGTGGAGTACTTCGGCGACGCGCGCAGCGGCGGCGACGAGTGCCACATGGCGTTCCACTTCCCGCTGATGCCGCGCATCTTCATGGCGGTGCGGCGCGAGTCCCGTTTCCCGATCTCGGAGATCCTGGCGCAGACCCCGTCCATCCCGGACAACTGCCAGTGGGGCATCTTCCTGCGGAACCACGACGAGCTGACGCTCGAGATGGTCACCGACGAAGAGCGCGACTACATGTACTCCGAGTACGCCAAGGACCCACGGATGAAGGCGAACGTCGGCATCCGCCGCCGGCTCGCCCCGCTGCTGGAGAACGACCGCAACCAGATCGAGCTGTTCACCGCGCTGCTGCTGTCGCTGCCCGGTTCGCCGGTGCTCTACTACGGCGACGAGATCGGCATGGGCGACAACATCTGGCTCGGTGACCGCGACGGTGTGCGTACCCCGATGCAGTGGACGCCGGACCGCAACGCCGGCTTCTCCACCGCGACTCCCGGCCGGCTCTACCTTCCGGTCAACCAGGACCCGGTGTACGGCTACCAGGCGGTGAACGTCGAGGCTCAGCGGGACAGCTCCACCTCCCTGCTGAACTGGACCCGGACCATGCTCGCGGTCCGCCGCCGGCACGAGGCCTTCGCCGTCGGCACGTTCCGCGAACTGGGCGGCTCGAACCCGTCGGTGCTGGCGTACCTGCGGGAGATCGGTGACGACGTGGTGCTCTGCGTCAACAACCTGTCCCGCTTCCCGCAGCCGATCGAGCTGAATCTTCAGCACTGGAACGGGTACACCCCGGTGGAGCTGACCGGACACGTCAACTTCCCGCGGATCGGCCAGTTGCCGTACCTTCTGACCCTTCCGGGACACGGCTTCTACTGGTTCCAGTTGTGCGGGTCGGAGGAGAAGCAATGACGCTGCCTTTCGCCGAGTGGTTACCGAAACAGCGCTGGTACGCGGGCCGCAGCCGGGTCCTCGCCTCCGTCAAGGAGGCGTCGGCGACGCCGCTCGGCGAGGACCTGGAGCTGGTGCTCGTCGACGTCGAGTACACCGACGGCAGCTCCGAGCGCTACCAGATCGTGGTCGGCTGGGGTTCCGGTCCGGTCGCCGAGTACAGCGCGGTGGCCACCATCGGCACCACCGAGGACGGCCGGGTCGGCTACGACGCGCTCTACGACGCGGAGGCGGCCCGTTACCTGCTCGGCCTGGTGGACCGGTCGGCCACGGTCGCCGACCTGACCTTCGAGAAGGAGCCGGACACGGTCCTGCCGCTGGAGGCGTGGCCGCGGGTCTTCGACGCCGAGCAGAGCAACACCAGCGTGATCTTCGACGAGGACGCGATCCTCAAGCTGTTCCGGCGGGTCACCTGCGGCATCAACCCGGACATCGAGCTCAACCGGGTGCTCGGCCGGGCCGGCAACCCGCACGTGGCGCGGCTGCTCGGCTCGTTCCAGGCCGCCGACGGCGCCGGGCCCTGCTCGCTCGGCATGGTCACCGAGTACGCGGCGAACTCGGCCGAGGGCTGGGCCATGGCCACCGCCTCGGCCCGCGATCTGTTCGCCGACGCGGAGATGCGGGCCGACGAGGTGGGCGGCGACTTCCAGGGCGAGTCGTACCGGCTCGGTGAGGCGGTCGCCTCGGTGCACCTCACCCTCGCCGAGGAACTCGGCAGCGGGCCCGCGCCGTTCCCGCTCGACGCTGTCCTCGCCCGGCTGCGCACCAACGCCAACGCGGTGCCCGAGCTGCAGCAGTACGTCCCGGCGATCACCGAGCGGTTCTCCGAGCTCACCGGCGAAGAGGTCACCATCCAGCGCATCCACGGCGACCTGCACCTCGGTCAGGTGCTGCGCACGCCGGAGGCCTGGCTGCTGATCGACTTCGAGGGCGAGCCCGGCCAGCCGCTCGACGAGCGCCGCCTGCCGGACTCGCCGCTGCGCGACGTGGCCGGGGTGCTGCGCTCCTACGAGTACGCCGCATACCAACTGCTGGTGGATCAGGACGAGGACGAGCACCTGGCCGCCCGGGCCCGGGAGTGGGTGGACCGCAACCGGACCGCCTTCTGCGACGGGTACGCGAACGTGACCGGGGTCGACCCGCGGTCGCGGGGTGCGCTGCTGGCGGCGTACGAACTGGACAAGGCGGTGTACGAGGCCGCGTACGAATCCCGGCACCGTCCCGGCTGGCTGCGGATCCCCCTGCGGTCCATCGCCCGGCTCGTCGATAACACCCCCGGAGGATCTGAACAACCATGATCGGGCACAGCAGCTCTCGACTGGCCGCCGACAAGCGGGCCATGAACAGCGTGATCGCCGGGGACACCCACGATCCGCACGCCATCCTCGGCGCGCACCCGCACGGCGGGCACACCGTCATCCGTACGCTGCGCAAGGGCGCCGAGGCCGTCGCGGTGCTGCACGAGGGGGAACGCTACGAGGCGACCCGGGTGCACGACGACGGGATCTTCGCGGCCGAGCTGCCCGGCACGGTCCTCGACTACCGCCTCGACGTGGACGGGACGCAGTGCGACGACCCGTACCGGCATCTGCCCACCCTCGGCGAGCTGGACCTGCACCTGATCGGTGAGGGCCGGCACGAGAAGCTGTGGAAGGTGCTCGGCGCGCAGCCGCGCGGCACCGGTGTGGGCTTCGCGGTGTGGGCGCCGGCCGCCCAGGGTGTGCAGGTGGTCGGCGACTTCTCCGGCTGGGGCCCGTACGACGGGTGGCCGATGCGCTCGCTCGGCTCCAGCGGCGTCTGGGAGCTGTACGTGCCGAACGCGCACCTCGGCAGCAAGTACAAGTTCAAGATCCTCGGCCGGGACGGGGTGTGGCGCGAGCACGCCGACCCGCTGGCCCAGCACACCGAGGTGCCGCCGGCCACCGCGTCGGTCGTCTACCAGTCGTCGTACCAGTGGCACGACGAGGACTGGATGCGCGAGCGCTCCCGCAAGGCGTGGCACCAGGAGCCGATCAGCTGTTACGAGGTGCACCTCGGCTCGTGGCGGCCCGGCCTGACCTACCTGGAGCTGGCCGACCAGCTCGTCGAGTACGTCCAGGAGACCGGCTTCACCCACGTCGAGCTGATGCCGGTGATGGAGCACCCGTTCGGCGGCTCCTGGGGTTACCAGGTCACCGGTTACTTCGCCCCGACGTCCCGCTTCGGCAACCCGGACGAGTTCCGCCACCTGGTCGACAAGCTGCACCAGGCCGGCATCGGCGTGATCCTGGACTGGGTGCCCGCCCACTTCCCGAAGGACGAGTGGGCCCTGGCCCGGTTCGACGGCACCCCGCTGTACGAGCACGGTGACTGGCGGCGCGGCGAGCACCCGGACTGGGGCACGTACGTCTTCGACTACGGCCGCAAGGAGGTCCGCAACTTCCTGGTGGCCAACGCGCTCTACTGGTGCGAGGAGTTCCACGCCGACGGCCTGCGCGTCGACGCGGTGGCCTCGATGCTCTACCTCGACTACTCCCGCAAGGACGGCGAGTGGACGCCCAACCAGTACGGCGGCCGGGAGAACCTGGACGCGATCAGCTTCCTGCAGGAGATGAACGCGACCGTCTACAAGAACCACCCCGGCGTCATGACGATCGCCGAGGAGTCCACCGCCTGGCCCGGCGTCACCCGCCCCACCCACCTGGGCGGCCTCGGCTTCGGCTTCAAATGGAACATGGGCTGGATGAACGACACCTTGAACTACATGGTCAAGGAGCCGATCTACCGCCAGTGGCACCACCACCAGATGACCTTCGCCACCGTGTACGCGTGGAGCGAGAACTACATCCTGCCGATCAGCCACGACGAGGTGGTGCACGGCAAGGGCTCGCTGACCGGCAAGATGCCCGGCGACCTGTGGCAGAAACTGGCGAACACCCGGGCGCTGCTCGGCTTCATGTGGGCGTTCACCGGCAAGCAGCTGCTCTTCATGGGCGCCGAGATGGGCGACGAGTTCGAGTGGAACGAGGGCGGCGGCCTGCACTGGCACCTGCTCGACGACCCGCAGCACGCCGGTGTGAAGAAGCTGGTCAGCGACCTGAACCGGGTCTACCGGGAAAGCCCGGCGCTGTGGACGCAGGACACCTCGCCGTCCGGGTTCCGCTGGATCACCAGCGAGGACTCGCAGCACAACACGTTCTCGTTCGTCCGCTTCACGCCGAACGGCGACACCGTGGCCTGCATCGTCAACTTCGCCGCCGTCCCGCACGAGGGCTACCGCATCGGCCTGCCCCGCGCCGGGCGCTGGACCGAGGTCATCAACACCGACAGCGAGCTGTACGGCGGCTCGGGCGTCGGCAACCTCGGCGAGGTCGAGGCGGAGCACATGCCCTGGCACGGATTCGACGCCTCGGCAGCCCTGCGGGTCCCCCCGCTCGGCGCCGTCTGGCTGAAGTACGAGGGCTGAGACTCTCCGGGGGACGGGTCGCGGCCCGTCCCCCGCTCAGTCACGCAGCCACTCGCCGGCGAGCAGGCCGTAGATCAGGTCGTCGGTCCACTCACCCTTGATGAAGGTCTGCTGCCGCAGGAAACCCTCCCGGACGAAGCCGAGCCGCTCGAACAGGGCCGCCGACGGCCCGTTCCGGGCGTCGCACTCCCCCGTCACCTTGTGCAGCCCCTGCAGGCGGAACAAGCGGTCCAGCACGGCACTCACGGCCTCGGTCGCATAACCCCGTCTCTGGTACGCCGGAGCCAGCGTGAAACCGATCTCGGCCTGCTTCAGGTTGTCGTGCAGTCGCACGTACACATCCCCGATCAGGGCCGGCTCGGCGGCGAGCTCGATCGCGTACTGGAAATGGCCCGCCTGATCGGGTGACCCGGCGGCGAAGTTGCGGACCGCCAGCTCCGCCCTCTCCAGCGGGAACGGCGCGTCCCACGACTGGTACCGGGCCACCTCCGGATCCGACCGGTAGGCGGCCAGGACGGCAGCGTCGGACGCCCGGAACCGCCGCAGGACCAGCCGCTCCGTCGCGATCAGCACGCGCCGTCAGGCTTCGACGACGTCGGCGACGATCACCGTGACGTTGTCGGGGGCGCCGTTGTCGAGGGTGCGCTGGACCAGCTGGGCCGCGCAGGTCTTGCGGTCCTCCACCTCGCTCAGGGTCTGCGCGATCACCGCGTCCTCGACGTAGTCGGAGAGGCCGTCGCTGCACAACAGGTACCGATCGCCGGCCCGGGCCGGGATCATCCGGCCGGCCGGGCGGAACGGGCCGCCCTGCACCGCCTGGGTGACCAGGGCGCGCTGCGGGTGGCGGCGGGCGTCGTCCGGGGTGAGCACGCCCTGGTCGACCAGCGCCTGCACATAGGTGTCGTCGCGGGTGAGCTGGGTGAACTCGCCGTCGCGCAGCAGGTAGCAGCGGGAGTCGCCGACGTTCAGGGCGGCCAGGCGGTCACCGGAGAGCAGCAGGGCGGTCACCGTCGTACCCATGCCGTCGCGCGCGTCGTCGTCGGCGACAGCCGCCTCGATCCGCTGGTTGGCCGTCTGCAGCGCGTTGATCAGATCCTGCAGGGGCTCGCCGGTGTCCGGCGTGGTGTCGACCGCGCTGAGCGTCTGCACCAGGATGTCGCTCGCCAGCTCTCCGGCGGGGAGCCCGCCCATGCCGTCCGCCACCACGAACAGTCGATTTCCGACGAAGACCGCGTCTTCGTTGTTGGACCGGACCAGGCCCTGATCAGTGGCGGCGACCGCCCGGACAGCAAGCGTCATGTGACAAGAGTGCCAAAGGGCCGCGAGGAAGTCTTTAGTAACCCCCATACCTGGCTCGTGACCTGCGCGTGCTCTGCGTGTTTTGGGAGGGTCGCGACCGAAAAGCGCCAGGTGTTGCTGCGGGGCGGCGCGACAAGCCCCGGCCGACTCGGTAACAATCGTCGTCGTGACGACAGCGATCCATCAACGCATTGCCACGGAGCTCGGCGTACGGGAAGGGCAGGTGACCGCCGCGGTCGAGCTGCTCGACGGCGGGGCCACCGTGCCGTTCATCGCCCGCTACCGCAAGGAGGTGACCGGCACCCTGGACGACGCCCAGCTGCGCACCCTCGAGGAGCGGCTGGGCTATCTGCGGGAGCTGGAGGACCGGCGGGCCGCGGTGCTGGAGTCGATCCGCTCCCAGGGCAAGCTGGACGACGCGCTCGAGCAGCAGATCCTCGACGCCGACACGAAGGCCCGGCTGGAGGACATCTACCTGCCGTTCAAGCCGAAGCGGCGGACCAAGGCGCAGATCGCCCGGGAGGCGGGTCTGGAGCCGCTGGCCGACGGCCTGCTCAACGACCCCTCGGTCGACCCCCGGGCAGCCGCTGAGGCGTTCGTGGACGCCGACAAGGGGGTGGCCGACGGGCAGGCCGCACTGGACGGCGCCCGGGCCATCCTGATCGAGCGGTTCGCCGAGGACGCCGACCTGATCGGTGACCTGCGTGAGCAGATGTGGACGCGCGGCCGGCTGGTCGCCAAGGTGCGCGACGGCAAGCAGACCGACGGCGCCAAGTTCTCCGACTACTTCGACTTCGCCGAGCCGTACGCGAAACTCCCCTCCCACCGCATCCTGGCCATGCTGCGCGGCGAGAAGGAGGAGGTCCTCGAGCTCACCATGGAGCCGCACCCCGAGGAGGACGAGGGGTACTTCGAGGGCCGCATCGCCGGGCGCAACGGCATCAGCAACCAGGGCCGGCCGGGTGACAAGTGGCTGGTCGACACGGTGCGCTGGGCGTGGCGGACCCGGATCCTGATCCACCTCGGCGCGGACCTGCGGGTCCGGCTGCGCGAGGCGGCCGAGGACGAGGCGGTCCGCGTGTTCGCCGCCAACCTGCGCGACCTGCTGCTGGCCGCGCCGGCCGGCACCCGCACCACGATGGGCCTGGACCCGGGCTTCCGGACCGGCGTGAAGGTGGCCGTGGTCGACGCGACCGGCAAGGTGGTCGCGACCGACACGATCTACCCGCACGTGCCGCAGAACAAGTGGGACGAGTCGATCCACCGGCTGGCCGCGCTCTGCTCGAAGCACCACGTCGACCTGATCGCGATCGGCAACGGCACCGCCTCGCGGGAGACCGACAAGCTGGCCGCCGAGCTGATCAAGCGGCACCCGGAGGCCAAGCTGACCAAGGCGGTGGTCTCCGAGGCCGGCGCGTCGGTCTACTCGGCCTCGGCGTACGCATCGCAGGAACTGCCCGGCATGGACGTCTCGCTGCGCGGCGCGGTCTCGATCGCCCGCCGCCTGCAGGACCCGCTCGCCGAGCTCGTGAAGATCGACCCGAAGTCGATCGGCGTCGGCCAGTACCAGCACGACATCTCCGAGGTGAAGCTGGCCCGCTCGCTGGACGCCGTGGTCGAGGACTGCGTGAACGGCGTCGGCGTGGACATCAACACCGCCTCCGCGCCGCTGCTCACCCGGGTCTCCGGGATCACCGCCGGCCTGGCCGAGAACATCGTGCTGCACCGCGACCAGAACGGCCCGTTCAAGAACCGCAAAGAGATCAAGAACGTGGCCCGGCTGGGCCCGAAGGCGTTCGAGCAGTGCGCCGGCTTCCTGCGGATCCGGGACGGCGAGGACCCGCTCGACTTCTCCAGCGTGCACCCGGAGTCGTACCCGCTGGTCCGCACCATCGCGGCGGACGCCGGCGCCGACGTGCGGACGCTGATCGGCAACAGCCCGCTGCTCAAGGGCATCCGGCCGGACAAGTTCGTGACCGACACGGTCGGCCTGCCGACCATCACGGACATCCTCAAGGAGCTGGAGAAGCCGGGCCGCGACCCGCGCCCGGCGTTCACCACCGCCACCTTCGCCGAGGGCGTCGAGAAGATCGCCGACCTCAAGCCGGGCATGGTCCTGGAGGGCCAGGTGACGAACGTGGCCGCGTTCGGCGCGTTCGTCGACATCGGCGTGCACCAGGACGGTCTGGTGCACGTGTCGGCGCTGTCCGACAAGTTCGTGCAGGACCCGCGCGAGGTGGTCAAGTCCGGTGACGTGGTGAAGGTCCGCGTCCTGGAGGTGGACCCGGTCCGCAAGCGGATCTCGCTGACCATGCGCCTGTCGGACGAGCCGAACAAGGGCCGGCCGCCGCGCGAGGACCGCGGCGGGGACCGGGGCGGGCGCGGCGGCGGCCAGGGAGGCGGCCAGCAGCGCCAGGGCGGCGGGCAGCAGCGCCAGGGCGGGCAGCGCCAGCCCCGGCAGCAGGGCGGCGGCCAGCGGGGCTCTCAGGGCGGCGGATTCGGCAACAGCGCGATGGCCGACGCGCTGCGCCGGGCGGGCCTGACCCGCGACTGACCGGCATCAGCAGAAAAGGCCCGGGCGAGCGCGCCCGGGCCTTTCTCACATGTACCAGACCCGCAGGTCGGTGAAGGCCACCTCGTAGCGGCCCTTCTGCGGTGAGTCACGCTCGGTGTGGATCCCGAGCAGCAGCTTGCCGGCCTGCAGCTCCGGCACGGTCAGCGCCGCCTCGTCGACCACGACGCCGTCCCGGGACACCTCCAGCCGGTCCCCCGAGACGGCCAGGTCGATCCGGGTGGGCTCGCCCAGCACGATCGGGTCGTCGCCCAGCGGCATCGTGCGCAGCACCGGGATCGCGCCGCCGCCGGAGCGGTGCTCGCCCAGGTAGATGTTGCGCTCGCAGACCCGCAGCTGATAGCCGTGGTAGCCGTCGTTGCGGAACCAGATGGTCGCGCAGCTGTTCGGTGCGAGCAGGCGGACGGTGACCTCGGCACGCAGGTTCGCCGGGATCACGTCCTGCGGGCCCTTGCACTTGTACGGGTCGGCGTTCGCCCGTTTGACCACCAGCCCGTTGTCGAACTCGCAGCTGGCTTCCCCGCTGTCCAGCGCGCTCGCCTTCCAGCGCGACTCGCTGATCAGCGCGTCGGCCATGTTCGGCCGGACGCTGGGCGCGGGCTCCGCGGACTGCGTCGGCTCGGCGTTCGGCGGCGACGCGTCGCTGTCGGCGGGCGGGCGCAGCGAGAGGGCCAGCATGACGGCGCCGGCCACCACCGCGAGGATCAGGAAGGCGACCGCGGCGGGCAGCACCCACCGGCGGGCCGGCTCCGGCGGTGGCGGCGGCGGGAGCGGCAGGCCCGGGGCGGGCGAGATCGGCACCGTGACGATCGAATTCTCGTCGTAGCCGATCAGTCCCGGCGGGATGGCCAGGGTCGGCACCACAGTCGTGCCGTCGGCCGGGGACGTGTAGCCGGTCACCGCCTGCGCCTCGGTCGCCGCCGCCCGCAGATCGGGCTGGTCGGCGAAGGCCGCGGCGGTCGCCGCCGGCCGCTCGTTGCCGGAGATCAGCAGGTCGAGCAGCTCACGGGAGCTGGGCCGGTTGGCCGGGTCCTTCTCCAGGGCGTGCGCGACCAGGTCGCGCAGCGGGCCGCTCAGGCCGTCCAGCCGGGGCGGCTGGGTGAGGATGCGGGCCGCGGTGGCCGGCGGCGAGTCGGCCCAGAACGGGGTGCTGCCGGTCCCCGCGTACGCCACCACGCTGCCCCAGGCGAACACGTCGGCGGCCGGGGTGACCGGGGTGTCCGGGTCGGAGCTGAAACGTTCCGGCGCCATGTACGCCACCGTGCCGACCATCTGATCGGTACGCGTGTTCGCGCTGGTCGCCTCCATGGCACGGGCGATCCCGAAGTCGATCACCTTGGGGCTGCCCGGCGCCAGCAGCACGTTGCGCGGCTTCAGGTCGCGGTGGATCACGCCGGCGCCGTGGATCGCGGTCAGCGCGGTGGCCACCCCGATCGCCACCCCGTGCAGGTTCGCCTTGGTCAGCGGCCCGCGCTGCTCGACCACCTCGGCCAGGGTGGGACCGTCGACGTACTCGACAACCAGGTACGGCGACTCGTGGTCGGGGTCGGCGTCGAGCACCTCGGCCGTGCAGAACGGAGGCACCTGGCGGGCCCGGTTCACCTCACTGCGGAAGCGCCGCCGGAACTCGTCGTCGTGGGCCAGGTCGGCGCGCACCATCTTGACCGCGACGAACACCCCGTTGGCCGCGCGGGCCAGGTAGACGGTGCCCATGCCGCCCTCACCGAGGCGCCCCACCAGTTCGTAGACGCCGAGGGCGCGCGGGTCACGCGCGCGCAGTGGCTGCGTACGCTCCCCCGGCAATGTGCCATCGACCATTTTCGTGCTCCCCCGGACCGCCCCCTCGGCCGGCCTCACTCTTCACCGCATGGCACTGTATCGGGCGTTGTCTCTGCCCGAACAGACCCCGCGCGAGTTGCTCATGATCACCGGCGGAGCCCCGAATGGTAACCAGAACCGGTCCGCCGGGAACAGGTGCCCTCCCGGTCATCCCCGAGGTCGATCTCCGGGTCCGGATCCGGGCGTCGCCCGATGCCGGCGAGGGGCGCCCGGCCGCACTGTTGAGTCATCGGTTCCACACCGCTACTCGACGGAAGTGAGAAAGCCATGAACGCCGTGCACGACTCGATGGCCCGCCAGGGCCTGGTCCGCCCGCAGGACGGCCGGATGTTGGCCGGTGTCTGCGCAGGCCTGGGCCGCCGTTTCGGGGTCGACCCGTGGAGCGCCCGCCTGCTGTTCGTCCTGATCCTGCTGGTGGTCCCGGGCAGCCAGATCCTGATCTACCCGCTGCTCTGGCTGCTGATGCCCGCCGAGAAGCCGGCCTGGTCGACGCCGGCCACGCCGCCGAGCACCCCGACCACCTTCTGACCTTCCTCCCCCGGCCGGCGCCGGCGGCCCCCGCCCCGGGGACGCCGGCGCCGGTTTGTTCGGCGCCCGCCGCGAAGCTGCCGTCACCAGCCCTGCGAACCAGCCGTGATGATCGGCCGCGCGTCGGCGTTGTCACGCGCCGATCGGGCTGCGGTTGAAGCGAGACCCGCTAGGTGAGCCCGGCGCCCGCGCCGGCCGCCGTGCCCCGGCACCCGGGTCGCGTGGAACGGCGGAACGGCGACGACTGCGGCGGGACGGCGTAGCCCGTACCCCGAAGGAGCCGGAACCGAACCGCGGACCTCGACCCGGGAAGCTCCTCAGGCGGTCAGCTCGCGCACCTTCTCGGTGAGCTGCAGGTCGTCCAGGTAGCCCTTGTGCACGATCTTCCCGGCCGGGTCGATCATGACGTACCAGCTCTGCTGGGCGATGCCGAACCGCTGCCAGATCTTGCCGGCCGGGTCGTTCAGCGTCGTCACGGCCTGCAGCTCGAAGTCGCTGACGAACTCCTTCATCGCCTTCTCGGTGCCCATCCCGGCGATGCCCACGATGCCCAGCTTGTCGCGGTACTCCTCGTGCACGTCGCCGATCGACTGGGCCTCGCTGGCGCAGGTGGCGCACCAGGGCGCCCAGAACCAGAGCAGGGCCGGCTTGCCGGCCAGGGAGGCCGCGTCGAACGCGGCCCCCTCCAGCGTGGTCCCGGTGAACTTGAGCGACTTCGGCGTCACCGCCGGTTTGGCCGGCGCCGCCTCTGAAGCCGGAGCTGCTTCTGAGGCTGGCGCCGCTTCAAAAGCCGGAGCCTGCGCCGGCGCCGCCTTGGTGCAGCCTGTCAGGGCGAGCCCGGCCGCCAGCAGGACCGCACGTCTTCTCATCCGTCGCTCACTTCGCCGGGGTCGGTTCGGTCAGGCGCAGGGCCAGCGCCGGGCAGACGTTGACCGCCTTGCGGGCGCCGTCCTCCAGCCACGGCGGCAGCGGCGTCTGCGGGAACGCCGGGAAGCCGTTGTGGTCCAGCCGGATGATCTCCGGGGCCACCGCCGAGCAGAGCCCGTGCCCGTCGCACCGCGACCAGTCCAGGGCCAGCTTCCGGGCGCCCTTCTCGGCCGTGTACGGCAGCGGCAGGATGCCCCGCACCTGCTTGCCGCAGCCCTCGCCGTTGGCGTGCGCGGCGACGTCGGCGTGGAAGACCTCCAGCGCGGAGAGCGCGAACCGGGACGTGCCGTCCGGATGGCTGCACGCGCCGCGGCCCTTGACCAGGCCGGCCGCCTGCCGCACGTTCTCCAGGGCGCTGCCGCCCAGCGACACCAGGGTCACCGCGCGGGCCAGGTCGGGCAGGCCGATCCGGCACGGGCCGCACTGGCCGGCCGACTCGCCGGCCAGGTACTGCACGACCTGGGCGACCTCGCCGAGCGGGCAGGTCTTGGAGCCGATCGGGATCAGCATGCCGGCGCCGAGCGTGCCGCCGACCTTGGCGAACCCCTTACGGGAGATGGTGATGCTCTGCGCGGCCTCGGCGCTGACCCACTTGCCGTGGTAGCCGCCGACCAGCAGACCGGGACCGAGGTCGGCCCCGCACATCTCCAGGACCTCCATGAGCGGGGTGCCGGTCGGCGCCTCCACCACCGCGGGGGCGGTGGCCGAGCCGCCGATGGTCAGCATGACCGTGCCCGGCTCCTCCGGGATGCCGACCGCGTTGTACTCCCACGGCCCGAGCCGGGCCGCGATCGCCAGCTGCGAGAACGTCTCGGCGTTGGACAGCAGGGTGGGCAGGCCCATCACGCCGTTGTCGCTGGAGCGGACCTTGCGGCCGGGCGGGATGTGCGCCTCGCCGTTGATGCCGCGGACCAGCGCGCCGCCCTCACCGGAGATGAACCGGTGCGGGACCGTGACGATCCGGGTCGGGCAGGGCATCTTCCGCTCGGCCAGGGCCGCGGTGATCGAGCTCTGGCCGACGCCGTCGTCGGCGATGCCGATGACGATCTCCTCGGCGTCCAGGGCGGCGGCGGCCAGGGCCGCGCCGTCCAGGATCAGGTGCGGGCCGCGGGTCAGGACCGCCTTGTCCTTCCAGGACGGCGGCTCACCCTCGGTGGCGTTGACCACGATCACCGGGGGCAGTTCCTGCCGGCGGCAGGAGTCGATGACCGCGCGCACCTTGCGGGCGAACGGGAAACCGGCGCCGCCGCGGCCGCGCAGCTCGATCCGGTCGGCCAGGCCGACCAGCTCGCCCGAGGAGAGCGCGGCGAACCCGCCGTGCACCTCCTGGTGGGCGATCAGGTCGAGGCGGCCGTACTCGTCGAAGCCGGCGGTGATGCGTGGCGTACCGATCGCGGTGACCGGGGGGACCTGTGCGGTGCTCAACGTGCGTCACCACGCAGCTGCGAGAAGTACGCGTCGTCCTCGTCGCCGCCGCCGCGGCGGTTGCGCCGGGCGCGGGGCTCGTCCTCCGGCGGGGCCGCACGCCGGGAACGGCGCGGGGCGGCCTCCACCAGGGTCGGGCTGTCGTCGTAGCCGGGCTCGCCGCCCCACTGGTCGGCGGAGAGGTCGACGAACTGGCTGCGGCTGCTGTGCCGGCCGTCGGCGCGGCGGGGCGCTTCCTCCTCGGCGTACGGCTCCTCGTACCGGGCGCCACGCTGGCGGGGCACCTCGTCGTACTCGTCGCGGCGGCCGCGGGGGGCGTCGTCGAACTCCGGCTCGCGGCGGCGGGCCCGCGGGGGCGGCTCGTCGTCGGCGTACCGGCGCATCCGGGTGCCGGTGGACTCCAGGTCGTCCCGGCGCATGCGGGTGCCGGTCGACTCCAGGTCGTCGCGGCGCATCCGCGTGCCGGTCGACTCCGGGTCATCGCGGCGCATGCGGGTGCCGGTGGACTCCAGGTCGTCCCGGCGCATGCGGGTGCCGGTCGACTCCAGGTCGTCCCGGCGCATCCGCGTGCCCGTGGACTCCAGGTCGTCCCGGCGCATCCGCGTGCCGGTGTCACGCGGCGACGGCTCGTCGTCGTCGAAACGGCGTCCGCGGCGCGGTCCGGCGTCGTAGATCTCCTGCGAGCGGCTGCCCCGGCTGCGCGGGGCCGGCTCCTCCTCGTACCGGTAACGCTCCTCCTCGATGTCCCGGCGCGAGATGGCCCGGGTGGAGGTGTCGTAGCGGTCGTCGTCCTCGGCGGCGCGGCGCGGCCGCGGCGCGGGGGCCTCCAGCTCGGGCTGGCGCCGGCCGCGCGCCGGCGGGTAGTCCTCCTCCACCGGGGCCTGCACCGGCGGGCGGGGCGCCGGGCTGACCGGACGGGCCGGCGGCGCCGCCGGGACCCAGGTGTCCGCGGCCGGTCCGGCCGGGGCGAGCAGGTCCACCGCGGGCTCGCCACGACGGCCGGGACGGCGGGGCGCCGGCGTCGCGGTCGGCACGAGCTTCCCGACCGGCTTGATGGCGGCGGTGCCGGTGCCGGCCGAGGACGAGAAGTCCTTGCGGCGGTTCAGGCTCACCGACAACCGTACGAGCAGGCCGACCACGACACCGAGCACGCAGATGACGTAGCTGACCGTCACCCAGGTGGCGGCCGGGCGGCCCGCCGCGAGCCCGTGCACCAGGGCGATCGGCCACACCAGGTAGGAGATGGCGTGAATGCTGCGCCACATCCACGGCTTGCCGCGGCCGATGAACTTCGAGCGGGCGATGCCGGTCCACATGACCAGCACCATCACCCAGCCGGCGATGGTGCCGAGACCGACGTACACCCGGTTGAAGCCGGGCATCATGAACGGGACGACGATGTCGATGAAGCGGATGTGCTCCTCGGCGTACTTCGTCCAGACGTGCACGAACAGCGCGGAGACCGCGATCAGGCCGGTGGTCCGGTGGCCGGACTGCAGCAGCACGCGCTGACGGATGCTCAACACCAGCCGGTCGGTCGCCACCAGGCCGACCATGATGGTGACCGAGAGCGACACGAGGCTGATCACGCCCATGTAGAACTCGGCGTAGGCGAAGAAGTAGTAGTACCCGACACGGCCGGGTGTGGTCATCATCGCCACCGCCCAGATGGCGGCCAGGACGCTGATGACGAGCAGTGTCACCGCGGATTTGGACGCCGGGCGCGTACCGGTGGATTCGACGTCGACAGCCACCCGCGGGGCGGCGGCTCGCTGGTTGTTCTTCGACCGGGCCATTGACTCCTCGTTCCTTGGTGCGGTCACGTCCCGTGGGCGGTGGGACGCCGGTGTCCGTGGGGAACACCCCGCGCTCAAGCTCTGTGCCGGACCCGTTCCGTGGCCGTGCTATCCCCTGCCTGGCCCCGGTCCGTGTCCTTCCCGGATTACGTGGCGGGCGGGGCTTCGGATGAACACCGTCGAAACTTTTTGCGTAGCCGTACAGCTACTTTCTGCACATGGCCGCTGACCTGCGACAACAGCGGAGGGTGTGCATCGCTAAGGAAGATTTAATCTGCGCGGAGGAGTGATGCAGCGCACCCGGTGAACCATTCTCGCCCCGCAGGCGAACTAAGTAGTGCAGGCGAATCGACATTCGCGCCTGGGGAGAGGGGGGATCGCCATGCGCGGGGTCACCGCACTGACCGGAGCACTGCTCGCGGGCGCCGCAGTGAGTACGGCCTGGCAAGCACCGGCGTTCGCCGACCAGCCGGGGTTCAGCGTCGCCGTGGACGCGCCGGACGAGTTCACCGCTGCCGGGCAGGCGAAGACGATCACCGCGGTGGTCACCTCCCAGAACCGGCAGTGCCGCAAGGTCCGCTGGGCGCTGCTCGTGCACTCCGGCATCGATCCCGGCCAGCTCAAGGTGACCCGGGTGGAGGAGGAACGCGAGTTCCGGGTGCAGACCCGGACCGAGGGCGACACCACCCAGTTCGTCGACGAGGCGCTCGACCCGGGGGTGTTGTGCCGTGGGCGTACCGTGACCGGGCGCTGGCAGGTCGAGTTCGACGGGCCGGCCGGCGGCGCGGTGCAGTTCGAGGCGCAGGCGTTCGACGTACGCGACCGGCTGCTCAGCACCGGCGGCGCGGCGGCCGAGGTCGAGGGCGACGAGGAGGCGCAGCCCGTGCCGTCCGAGGAGGCCACCGCCGAGCCGCCGGCCGCGGGCGCCGAGGCCGGCCCGCCCGCTGACACTCCGGCCGCTCCGGAGGCGGAGCAGGCCGGGGACACCGCGCTCGCCTCGCAGGAGTCCTCGCTGCTCGGGCCCGGGTTGATCGTCGGTGGGGTCTTCGTCTTCCTCGGCGTACTTCTCCTGGCGCGCCTGCGCGCGCGGGCCAGGGAGGCCCGGCGCCGCGCCCAGGCCCTCCCGACCGGCTTCTACACGATGCCCGGAGCGCCCCGGTAACTCCGCATCCTCCGGGTGATTTCCCGACTCGACGGTCCTCCCCGGCACGGCCGGCCTTTACCGTGAAGGCCGCGTCACTGTCCACAGGGGGAGGACTCCGTGACCAGATCGTCGATTCCCGCCGGGCTGGGCGCTCTCGCGCTCGTCGCGGTAGCGGTCCCGGCCGGCGTCTCGTTCGCCGGCACCGAGCGGCCCGCGGCCGAGTCCCGGCCGGCGACCACGCAGGCCGACAGCGCCGCCGCTGAGACGCCGAAGGTGCCGCCGGCCCTGGCGCCGCCGCCCGGTCACGTCGTCCACGCGGTGCTCAAGGCCCGCGGCGTCCAGGTCTACGGGTGCCAGAGCGGCGCGTGGGCCCTGATCGAGCCGGCCGCCTCGCTGACCGGGGTCACCGTGCGGCCGGTGAAGCGGACGACCGCGCTGCACTTCCGTGGTCCCAGCTGGCAGTCGGATCAGGACGGCTCGCTGGTGGAGGGCAACCGGGAGGGCGTGCTGCAGGTCCCGTCCGACAATCCGGACAGCATCCCGCAGCTGCGGATCGCCGCGAAGACCACGCGCGGTGACGGGGTGTTCGGCAAGGTCACCTACATCCAGCGGCTGGACACGGTCGGCGGGGTCGCGCCCCGGAAGGCCTGCACGGGCTCGGCCACCACCGCGGTTCCGTACCGGGCGGTCTACCGGTTCTTCGTGGCCAAGGGCTGAATCCGCGCCCGGGCGGCCTCGACCAGCCCCTCCGGGTCGTCGGCGTGGAAGCGGATCACCCGGACCGGCTCGCCGCCCGTCTTGCGCACCGGGACCACCCGCGGGGCGGTCAGGTGGACGTCGATGCTGGTCTGGCTCGCCATGCCGAGCGACAGCACGCCGTCCTCCACCTGGGTCTGGCCGCCGGGCGGCATCGAGCGGCGGCGCACCTCGATCGACGCGATCTCGTCCCAGGTCAGCGGCAGGTCGAGGGTGATGCTGTTGCGGATCCGCAGGCCGGCCGGGCCGACCAGGTGCGGGTAGACCCGCATGGTCGCGAGCAGGCCGAACATCCAGATCAGGCCGTAGACGCCGATGGCGAGCAGGGCGATCCGTACGCCGTCCCACGGGATCATCAGGTGCAGGATGGGGATCTCGAGGGCGGAGACGCCGATGAAGACGCCGAGGATCATCTTGACCGCTCCGACGTACTCGTACCGGGTGGTGCCCGGTTCCACCGGGATCGGCCGGCGCAGCACCCAGCGGAACAGCGCCGCCCAGAGCCGCAGCTCGTAGACCACCACGAAACGGAAGAGACCCCACACCTTCGCCATGCCGGCAACGGTAGGTCACGATGCACTCGTATTGCAACAACCGGCCGGCGCCACAGGGGCGCCGGCCGGTTGCCGGAGATCAGCTGATCAGAGCGCCGGGTAGGCGTTCGCCATCAGCTGCGCGAACTGCGCGGAGAACCAGGCGCCCGAGATCGGGGCGTCGGGCAGCGCGCCGGACAGGCTGTTGCCGTTACGGGCGTTACCGGTGTAGGCCGGGTCGCACATCTGGTCGAAGCCCTTGCCCTCGTTGTTCGGGATGAGCTTGCTGGAGCCGTCCGACTCACCCGGCGGCTTGACCCAGACGTAGGCGTCGATCCCGGACTCCGGGGCAGCCTTCGGACGCTCGCCGAGGCCGGCACCGGACTGGTTGCACCAGTTGCCGGCGTGGATCCGGCGGTCGATGCGGGAGGCGTTGACGTAGGTGTTCACGTCGGTCGAGGTGCTCGCCGCGGTGGGCCGGGCCGAGCCGCCCCAGCCGTTGCGGGAGGTGTCGATCAGCATGCCGATGCCGGAGTCGAAGCCGATCGAGACCAGCTTGTTCCGGAACGCCTGGGCGAAGGTCAGCTCATCGGTGTACTGGTTCCAGTCGATCCACTTGGACTGGCGGATGTTCTGGCCACCGACCGTGGTGGTCGGCTGGATGAACGGCTCCTTCAGCGCCGAGTAGTTGGCGGTGTTGGTGATGAAGCCGTGCACGTTACGGACGTTGCCGGAGGCACGGGCGGCCTCGAGCATGATGTCCGCGGTCGGGCCGAAGTTCGAGTCCCAGCCGATCCAGCCGTGGTGGGCGGCGTCCACGTAGTTGTAGACGTTGCCGAGCGCGCCCAGCTTCTGCAGCGCGTAGCCGATGCCCTGGACGTAGCCGCCGTTCGCCTTCATCGTGTCGCAGGTCGCCGTGGCGCCGGCCTGACCGGCCACGTTGGTGACCAGGTTCGGCAGCGAGTCGATCTCGACGATGTTGATGATCCGCAGGCTGGCGTACTTCGCGTCGCTCTGGATCGCGGCGATCGGGTCGATGTAGTCGGTCTTGTACTTCGGCAGGTCGTTCACGCCGAGCTCACCGTTGGAGGCGAGCGCCGCGCAGTCCCGGCCGGGCAGGTTGTAGATGACGAACTGGATGTAACCGGCGCCCTGCTCGAGAGCCTCGTCCAGGTGGTCACGCACGCCCATCGACCCGTTCGAGCTGCTGCCCGTGGTGCCGTTGATGGCGGCGATCCGGTCGATCCAGACCGCGGTCGGGTTGTTCGAGACCCGGCTGCCGCCGGAGACCGACTCGGCCTTGGCCTTCCACTCCGGGTTCACGTAGCCCTTGGCCCCGGCGTACGGGTTGTCGACCTTCACGCCCGGGTTCGGGTTCGACGGCGCCGGGGAGCTCGGCGCCGGGGAGCTCGGCGCGGGCGAGCTGGGTGCCGGCGAGCTGGGCGCGGGGGAACTGGGCGCCGGGGAGCTCGGGACAGTGCCGGTGCAGGCCGTGCCGTTCAGCGAGAACGTCGTGGGCGCGGTGTTCGTACCCGAGTAGTTGCCGTTGAAGCCGAAGTTCGCCGTGCCGTTGGTGGCCAGCGAGGCCGCCCACGACGGGTTGGTGGCGGTGACGTTCTGCCCGGACTGGGTGATCGACGCGCTCCAGCCCTGGGTGATCGTCTGGTTGCCGGGCCACGACCAGGTCAGGTTCCAGCCGCCGCTGATCGGGTCGCCGAGGTTGGTGACGGTGATGTTGCCGGTGAAGCCGGTGTTCCACTGGTTCACCGTGTAGTTGACGCGACATCCGGCCGCGGCACTCGCGCTGTTGGCCATGGCGACAGCACCGCCGCCGGCCACGACGCTCACAGCGGCAGCTGCCGCGAGAGCGCGCGCACGGGTGGGGATGGGTCTCATAGAGAACTCCTCGAGACGGGGGCGGCGCGGGAGCGCGCCGAGGGAACGGCGACCAACACATCGGTGGGGATCGTTGGCCGATGGGGACAGCATTACATGGGAGCGCTCCCAGCGCAATGATCCGGAAACACCGGAGCAACCGCAGGTTCATGGCCCCGCGAGCGGTGCAACAGGAGCGCCGGCGGCGGCCATAGTGGGGTGTGACGATCCAGCGTGCGGACCTGTGGCCGGCCGGCGACTTCGGGCGCGTCTTCGACCTGTACAGCCGCGCGGTCTACAACCACGCGTTCCGGCTGACCGGCTCCTGGTCGACGGCCGAGGACATCACCCAGGCCACCTTCCTGACCGCGTGGCGGCGCCGCGACGAGGTACGCCTCGTCGACGGTTCACCCCTCCCCTGGCTGCTCGTCACCGCCGGCCATCAGGCCCGCTCCGAACAGCGCACCCTCACCCGCTGGCGCAACCGGCTGTTCCGGGCGCCCACGGAGACGACGGTGGCCGACCCGGCCGACGACGTGGCCGGCCGCCTCGACGACGAGCGCAGGATGCGCGAGGTGCTCGCCGCCGTCCGCCGCCTGCCTCCGGCCGGGCCGCCCACATCCGCGCCGCCCTGCTGAGCGACCCGGCGCCGGCAGCCCGCCCGCGCCGGGGCCGGACCGCCCGGATGCGGCTGGTCGTCGCCGCTGCCGTCACCCTCGCGGCCGCCGGGGCGGGGGTTGTCCGACTACTGTCCGACGAGCAGGCCGGTGACGTCACCACCGTGGCGATGGGCCCGGCGGAGCTGAGTTCTTCGCTGCTGACCACCGTGGAGAGCTGCGTGGACCGCTTCCCCGAGCAGCCGGTGTTCGACATGACCCACCGCACCGCCCTGCGGAAGGCCGAGCTGGCGGTCGCCATCGAGCACGAGGGCCGGGCGACGGCGCTCTTCTTCGCCGAGGACGGCTGGGTGGCCTGCGACGAGGTCCGCCACGGGCGGGAGAGCAGCGGCGGCTTCGGCGGCTCCCTCTGGTACGGCCAGAAGGACTGGCTGCCGGGCCCGGTCGAGCGGCTCTCGGCGTCCTCGTCGGAACTCGAAGGCGGCTGGGTCATGGCCGCCGGCCGGGTCAGCTTCCGGGTCGACCGGCTGGTCCTGGAACACGGCAACGGAAACTCCACCGGGGCGCGCCTGGCCAACGGAGCATTCGGCCTGGTCACCACGAGCGGCGACGTGCAACCCGACGCCGAGCTGGTGGCCTACGACGCCACCGGTTCGGTGATCGAGCGGGAAGGGGTCTTCGAGCCGCTGTCCGCACCGAGCCGGTGCTACACGGACCCCACCGGCAAGGTCGTCCACTCCCGGGTGGTCGAGCCGGACACCGACTGCCTCCCGGCCGAACGCTGGAAACCGTGACCTACCCGGTCGCCGCGCAGCGCTCCAGGACCTCCGTCAGGTTGACGGCCGCGGCGGTGGGCAGCACCAGGTCGGCCCGGGCGTAACGGGCGGCGTCGGTGAACGGGTTCGGGATCGCCACGCAGCGCAGGCCCGCGGCGTGGGCGGCGGCCACCCCGTGCGGGCTGTCCTCGAAGGCGAGCGCCTGCTCCGGCGGCAGGCCGAGCCGGTCCAGGGCGAGCCGGTAGACGGCCGGGTCCGGCTTGTAAGCGGTCACCTCGTCACCGCAGGCCAGCACCTCGAAGCGGTCGAGATCGCCGGTCCGGGCCAGGTTGCCGGCCACCCAGGACCGGACCGAGCTGCTCGCCACGGCGAGACGCAGCCCGAGCCGCTCGGCCTCGCCGAACCAGGCCGTGATCCCGGCGGCCAGGCCGAGACCTTCGTGCAACCCCTCCCGGTACGCGATCCGCCGAGCATGACTGGCCGCCCGGTCGAAACCCGGCCCGACCGCGCCGGCCAGCACGGCGTAGCGGTGCTCGCTCATGTCGCCGCCGTGATCGGCGAAGAAGGTCGACTCGTCGAGTTCCAGCCCGTGCCGGCGCCACTCGTGCCGCCAGCTGTCCAGCAGGGTGGTCTCGGTGTCCATGAGCAGACCGTCGAAATCGAAGATCAATGCCCGGATGACCATCGCCGTAGTATTCCGGATCGCCGCTCGTCGATGCGATCGGTGGGCGGTCACCCATGTGCACCCGTTTTGCCCCCGCCGCCCACCGCACCGCCGCTCAACCCGCTGGACCCGGTGCCGACCCATAGAGCCATGAGCGTGGGCAGCGAAGTGCACACAGCCGGGCCCGTCGTGGAGACGCCCGGCGAGCCGGACATGCTTCCGGACCGCCAGTCGCTACTGCTCGCCGAACTGGTGGCGTTCATGACCAAGGACACCCCCTCGGTGCAGCACGTCCTCGACCTGACCACGCCGCACCTTCAGGAGGTCGCCGGGCTGACCGCCGCCACCGTCTTCGAACTCGACTCGGAGAGCGGCATGATGACGCCCACCGCGCGGTTCGGTGAGCCGGGCCGGCGGGACCAGCTGGTCGCCGGCAAGGTGTTCCGTACCCCGGCCGGTGGCAAGCCGGTGGTCAACGGCGAGCAGATGGCGATCCGGCTGCGGATCGGCGGCCAGACCGTGGGCGTGCTGCTGCTGACCGGTGGCGCGCTGGAGGATCTGCGCCCGGACACCACCTCGACGATGGCCCTGCACTTCGCCACCACCCTGCAGGGGCTGGCCGCGGAGAAGCAGCGGCAGTTCGTCGCGCACAGCAGCGCGACGATCCGGGAGCTGTTCGAGCACGGCATGTCCGCCGGTGACGTGGAGACCGCCGCCGAGCTGCTGACCCGGTCGTGCGCGACGGCGTTCCGCACCGAGCACGCCGCCCTGCACCTGATCGACGGCGAGGGCCGGATCCGGTTCGTGCACGGCGTCGGTTTCCCGCCCGAGCAGCGGCAGGCCCTGTCCGAGAACCTGCTCGGCAAGGCGGCCGCCGACTCGCCGGTGTGGCGGGCCGCGGTCGAGTCCGGTGAGCCGGTGATGGTCGGCGACGTGACGACCGCCAAGCTGCGCTCCGGCGGGTTCGCGCAGACGATCGGCACCCGGTCGTTCATCGCGATGCCGCTGATGTCCGGCACCGGGCCGGTCGGCATGGTGATGTGCGGCGACTCCGCTACGCGGGAGTGGGGCGCCCGGGACCGCATCCTGGCGCAGCAGCTGGCCGTCGAAGGCGCGCTGATCATGGACAGCGCCCGGATGCGGGAGGCCGCCCAGGCGCACGTCGAGGCCCTCACCCACCAGGCGTTCCACGACTCGCTGACCGGTCTGCCGAACCGCAAATACCTGCTGGACCGCGCCGAGCAGGCGGTGGAGATCGCGGCGGCCACCGGCACCCGGCTGGCGCTGCTGCTGCTCGACCTGAACGGCTTCAAGCAGGTCAACGACACCGTCGGCCACCACGCCGGCGATGTGCTGCTGCAGCTCGTGGCGAAGCGGCTGGAGCACACCGTACGCCGGCCCGACCTGGTCGCCCGGCTCGGCGGCGACGAGTTCTCGGTGCTGCTCACCGGCGACCCGGACGAGGCCGCGGCGGTCCTGGCCGGGGAGCGGATCTGCGACCGGCTGCGGGAGCCGTTCGACATCGAGGGGCAGACGGTCCGGATCGGCGCGAGCATCGGCGTGGCCCTGTTCCCGGTGCACGGCACCGAGTCCGGCGCCCTGATGCGCGACGCCGACGCCGCGATGTACCAGGCGAAGCGGGGTGGCGGCGGGGTACGCCTGACGCGCCACCCGTCGGGGGACGAATCATTCTAAAATAGGACGTAGCTGGTAGCTTTCGGGCCGCAATCACCGACCCGAAGGGAATCCCGAAGATGCGCGGAACACACCTGCTCGCCACGGCTGCGGTACTGGCGGCCGGGCTGTCCGGCGTGGCCGCCGCGCACACCCCGGTGGAGATGACCTTCGCGGTGGCGCCCGACGAGGCGAAGCAGGGCAGCCGGATCACCCTGTCCGGCCGGGCCGGCTTCGGCAGCGGCGGCAACGCCGGACCGGTCGACCTGTACTTCCGCAAGTCCGAGAACGACGCCTACGCCCGGATCGGCACGACGAACGCCTCCAGCGCCGGCACGTTCAGCACCACGCTCACCGCCCGCGCGTCCGGCGACTACCAGGCCGTCTACCGCGGCAACAAGCGCCGCGGCACCGCTTCCGCCAGCGACTACCTGGCCGTCTACACGACCACCACGGCCGACCTCGCCCTCTACAGCTGGTCCGGCACCCGCGTCCAGTGCCACCCTTCGTGCACCGCCGCCGGCCCCGACCAGACGTTGCTGCCCGGCCCGGTCCGCATCCGGTTCAAGCACACCTGCGCCCAGCCGAAGTCCGGCGGCAGCCTCGGCTTCACCGCCGACCCGAAGATCATTCCCAAGCCGGGCGCGCCCGGATGGCGCGATTTCCCGCAGGGCGCCGGCCCCACCGAGTTCGAGCTGACCCCGCCCGCCCCGAACGGACATTTCCGCCTGCGCTGGAGCAGCCCCGCCGGCAAGGACACCACCTGCGACCTGGCCTTCTCCGCCACGCAGCGCAACACCCAGAAACGCTACCTCTGAGCGGTCGGCACGCTTTCCAGAATCCTTTCCGGTACGCGCGACGCCGCTCTTTGAATTTCTCGCCGTCCCGCCGAGCCGCGCGATGCCCCAGTCACTCAAGGCCGCCCGGCGACCGCCGGGCTGAAGCAGGTGGCTGGTAAACAGGGCTGTTCCGGGCGTCTCCGAGCAGCCGTGCTGACCAGCCACGTGCTTGAGCCCGGCGGTCGCCGGGCGGCCGGGAGTGGCTGCTGCCTCGCGCGGCTCGGCGGGACGGGGTCGATTTCCAAGGGGCGGGGTCGCGCGTACCGGGAAAGGTCTAGACGAAGGCGCTGTGGCCGGTGACCGCCCGGCCCACGATGAGCGAATTGATCTCGCGCGTGCCCTCGTAGGAATAGAGCGCCTCGGCATCGGCGACGAAGCGGCCGATGTCGTAGTCGAGGACGATGCCGTTGCCGGCGAGCAGTTCTCGGGCCCAGCCGACCACCTCGCGCATCCGGGTGGTGCAGTAGGCCTTGGCGAGCGCGGAATGCTCGTCCTTGTAGACGCCGGTGTCCTGGAGCTGGGCGAGCCGCACGCACATGCCGAGCGACGCGGTGACGTTGCCGACCATGCGCACCAGCAGATCCTGGACCAGCTGGAACTTGGCGATTGGACGGCCGAACTGTTCGCGCTCGCCGGCGTAGCGCAGGGCGATCTCGTAGGCCGCGAGCATCACGCCGACCGCCTGCCAGGCGACGCCGGCCCGGGTCTGGCGCAGCACCTTCGCGGTGTCCTTGAACGAGTTCGCCTGCTGCAGGCGGTCGGCCTCCGGGATGCGCACGTCGACGAGAGAGATGTCGGCGTTCTGCACGATCCGCAAGGCGATCTTGTGCTCGATGCGAGTGGCCGTGAAGCCGGGCGCGTCGCCGGGAACCACGAAGCCTTTCACCTGGTTGTCGGCCTCGTCGCGGGCCCACACGATGATCAGGTCGGCGAACGTCGCGTTGCCGATCCAGCGTTTCGACCCGTTCAGGATCCAGTGGTCGCCGTCACGGCGGGCGGTGGTGCGCAGGCCGGCCGCCACGTCGGAGCCACCGGTCGGCTCGGTCAGCGCGAACGCCCCGATCTTGTCGAAGTCGTGCATGGCCGGCAGCCAGCGTTCCTTCTGCTCGGGTGACCCGCAGGTCTGAATGCTGCCCATGGCGAGCCCGGCGTGCACCCCGTAGAAGGTCGCCATGGACGCGTCGGCGTGCCCCATCTCCAGGGCGAGCCAGCCGTTGAGCAGCGACGAGCGTTCGACGCCGGCCAGGCCCAGACCGGCGAACCGCTTGATCAGGTGGGTGGGGAACTCGGCGCGGGTCCAGTACTCGTTCGCGATCGGGGTGACCTCGGCGGCGAGGAAGTCACGGACGCGCTGGACGGTGGCCGACTCCTCCTCGTTCAGCAGGTCCTGAAAGGCGTAAAGATCTCCGGCAAGCATGAATGCGTTCGTACCCCCGCAGCGCCGCACCTAGACTTCGGTCCCATGCTCACCATGCAGGACGCACTGGCCCGGTTGACCGCGTACTGGACTGATCAGGGTGCCCTGGTCGTCCAGCCGATGAACACCGAGGTCGGCGCCGGCACTCTGAACCCGGCCACGTTTCTGCGGGTCCTCGGCCCGGAGCCGTGGAAGGTCGTCTATGTCGAGCCGTCCGTGCGGCCGGACGACTCCCGCTACGGCGAGAACCCGAACCGGCTGCAGACCCACACCCAGCTGCAGGTGATCCTCAAGCCCGACCCCGGCAACCCGCAGGAGCTATACCTGGGCAGCCTGCAGGCGCTCGGCATCGACGTGGCCGCCCACGACGTGCGGTTCGTCGAGGACAACTGGGCCTCCCCCGCGCTCGGCGCCTGGGGCCTGGGCTGGGAGGTCTGGCTGGACGGCCTGGAGATCACCCAGTTCACGTACTTCCAGCAGGCCGGCGGCCTGAACCTCGACCCGGTGAGCGTGGAGATCACGTACGGGATCGAGCGGATCATCATGGCCCTGCAGGACAAGACCCACTTCAAGGAGATCGAGTACGCGCCGGGCGTCAGTTACGGCGAGGTGTTCGGGCAGGCCGAGTACGAGATGTCGCGCTACTACCTCGACGACGCGGACGTCGAGGCCAACCGGCGGCTGCTGGAGATCTACGCGGCCGAGGCGCAGCGGATGATCGACGCCGAGTTGCCGGTGCCCGCGCACAGCTTCGTGCTGAAGTGCTCGCAGGCGTTCAACGTGCTGGACTCCCGCGGCGCCGTGTCGACCGCCGAGCGGGCCGCCGAGTTCGCCCGGATGCGGCGGCTCGCCGGTGAGGTGGCCAAACTGTGGGTGGCCCGCCGCGCCTCCCTGTCGCAACCGCTGGGCATCACCGAACCCCTGGCCGCCGCCCGCCCGGCCAGCACCACCCAGACCTCCACCGGCGAGCGCACCCTGGTCTTCGAGATCGGCGCCGAGGAGCTGCCGCCGGCCGAGCTGCGTTCCGCCCGGGAGCAGGTGCTGCGCCTGGTCACCGAGGGTCTGGCGGCCACCCGGCTGGCGCACGGGGAGCCGCGGGTCTTCGGCACGCCGCGCCGGCTGATCGCCGTGGTCCCGGCGGTCGCGGCGCGCGAGGAAGATCATGTGCGCACGGTCAAAGGGCCTAAAACCGCTGCTGCGTACGGGTCGGACGGCACGCCCAGCAAAGCGCTCGAAGGGTTCGTCCGTGGACAGGGCGCCACCCTCGCCGATGTGGAGACCGCCGAGCTGAACGGCGTACCCCATGTGGTTCTGAAGAAGCACGAAGCCGGGCGCGCGGCGCCCGACGTGCTCGCCGGCGTGCTCGCGCAGGTCGTCACCGGGCTGCGCGCGGCCAAGAACATGCGGTGGAACGACCCGAAACTGGCGTTCAGCCGGCCGCTGCGCTGGCTCACGGCGCTCTGGGGCGACGACGTGGTGCCGGTGGCGGTCTCCACCCTGGCCGCCGGCCGGCAGACCCGGCTGCTGCGGACCGCTTCGCCCGCCCAGATCGAGGTGGAGTCCGCCGAGACGTTCCTGGAGACCCTGGGGGTCAACGGGATCGTGGCCGACCACGAGGACCGGCGCGAGCTGATCGTGATCGGCGCGCAGGACCTCGTCTACCCGGACGGCCGGATCGACGTCAAGGGCGAGGCCGCGCTGATCGACCAGATCACCGACCTGGTGGAGCAGCCGTTGCCGCTGCTCGGCACGTTCGACGAGGGCTATCTGTCGCTGCCGGACGCGGTGCTCACCACGGTGATGCGCAAGCACCAGCGGTACCTGCCGGTGCGCGACGCGGACGGCGCGCTGCTGCCGATGTTCGTAACGGTGGCGAACGGGCCGGTCGACGTGGAACTGGTCCGGGCCGGAAACGAGGCGGTGCTGCGCGCCCGGTACGAGGACGCGGCCTTCTTCTACCGCGCCGACCTGGCGACGCCGCTGCCGGACATGCGGGAGCGGCTCACCCGGCTGACGTTCACCGACAAGCTGGGCTCGATGGCCGACCGGGCGTCCCGGATCGCCGCGCTCGCCCGCACCCTCGCCGCCGGCCTGGGCCTGGACTCGCCGGTGCTCGACCGGGCAGCCGGACTGGTCAAGTTCGACCTCGGGTCGCAGCTGGTCACCGAGATGACGAGCCTGGCCGGGGTGATGGCCCGCGACTACGCGCTGCAGGCCGGGGAGGACCGGGCGGTGGCGCAGGCGGTGTACGAGGCTGAGCTGCCCCGCAACACCGGGGACGAACTGCCGCGTACGGTCGCCGGCGCGCTGCTGTCGGTCGCCGACCGGCTCGACCTGATCGCCGGACTCGCTGCAACGGTCGGGCTGCCCACCGGCTCGAGTGACCCGTTCGCGCTGCGCCGGGCGTTCCTCGGCCTGATCGCGGTGCACCGGGCCACCCCCGCGCTGGCCGCCCTGGACCTGGTCGAATCGCTGGCCCTCGCCGCCCAGCCGGTGCCGGTGGACCGCACGGTGGTCGACGCCTGCGCCGGGTTCCTCGCCAAGCGGCTGGAACAGGTGCTGGTCGAGGAAGGACAGCCGGTGGACCGGGTCCGGGCGGTGCTGCCACACGCAGCCCGGCCGTCCGTGGTGGACTCGCTGCTCGCCGACCTGGCCACCGCGGTCGACGATCCCGGCTTCCGGGCCGTGGCCGAGGCGATCCAGCGGGCCCGCCGCATCGTCCCGCAGGGCACCCCCGCCGGCTACGACGCCGCGGCGCTGAAGGAACCCGCCGAGATCGCGCTGCACACCGCGGTGGCGGCGGTGCCGGCCTTCACCGACCTGCCGGGGCTGGTCTCGGCCACCCAGCCGCTGGTGGTGCCGCTCGGGCGGTTCTTCGACGAGGTGTTCGTGATGGCCGACGACCCGGCGCTGCGGGCCGCCCGGCTGGGGCTGCTGGCCACCATCCGTGACCTCGGTGAGGGTCTGCTGGACTGGTCGCATCTGCGTCTCTGAATTGTTGTCGGGCCCCTTTGTCAGGCCCCTCTTTGTCGGACCCCGGCCCTAGGGTGGCCGCATGTCGCTCACCTGGGCCGGGCTCGACGGGCCGCTCCGCACCATCGACAGCCCCCGGCTGACCGCCCTGCTGCTCGCGGTCGGCGAGCCGGAGCGCCTGGCGTTCGCCGGTGAGGTCGAGGCCCGGGTGCGGTCCGGTTCCCGGGCGGGCAGCTCGTTCGATCCGGCCGGCTGCCTCGCGCTCACCGTGATCGCCTGCATGCCCACCGCGGCCCGGGCCGCCGCGCTGCTCACCCGCCGCGACATGCGCGAGTGGCGGCTGATCTCCACCGACTGCTTCCTGCAGATCGCCCGGGCCCGGCGGCTGCCCTGGCTCGGCGACCTCGGCGTCCGGCTCGCACAACACCTGCCGGCGCGCGACCCGTGGGGCGCGGACTGGTTGTTCGCCGAGTCCCTGCTGATCGCCGGTGACACGGAACCACCGGTCACCGAGGGCGCCGTCCGGGCCTGGCTGCTAGCGGCCGAGGAGAGCTGCTGGTTCGGCCGTTCCGCGTCGCTCGCCGAGGCCTATCGCGGGTCGCCTTGGCTCGACCTGCTGCTGCCCGCGGTCTTCGAGCTCGACGGCGTGGGCAGCGACCTGCCTGATCTCTTTCCGGCGGCTGTCACCTCACTGGTCACCGAGGGCCGGCTCGATCGCAAGACCGTACTGAGCGCCACCCTCGACCGTCTCACCCGGCCGGACCGCCCGGCCCGGCTGCGTCCGTTCGCCCGGCTGCATGCGGCCCTCGAGCCGGTGCCGGTCGAGCTGGCCCAGCACGTCCCGGCCTACCTCGCCATGCTGCCGGACGCCCCGTCCCCTGTCGCCGGTCTGGCACAGCGGGCGCTGCGCGCCCTGGACGAGGCAGGTCTGCTGGATGTGGACACCGTGCTGGAGGCCGGCCGCAGCCTCGTAGCGCGCCCCGAGAAGGTCCTGGTCCGCGCCCAGCTGGCCTGGTTCAGGCAGCTGGCGCGCCGGGCACCCCAGCGGGCGGCCGACATCCGGGAGGTGGTGGCGCTGGCGCTCGCACACCCGGCGGCGGACTTACGGGAGCGAGCGGCCGCTCTGATCGGTGTGGACGCCTCCGTCATCGCCTACGGTGGGCACCCAGCGGCTGGATCGGACGCCGCGGGCCTCGCCCGCGGTGACCACCCAGCGCTGGCCGCCGACTTGGAGGCCGCTGGTTCGGAGGCCGCGGGGCTCGGCTTCGGCGGCCAGCCGGCCGGGCCCGGGCTGCCCGCGGTGGTCCCGGTGGCTGCGGTGCCGCCGCCGATCGCCGACGCTGCGGAGCTCGCCGCGGAGGTGGTGGCGCTGCTGCACGAGGCGAGTGCGCTGCGCTGGGAGCGGGTGATGGCGGCGCTGGTCACGCTGCCGGAGGCCGGTCTGGCCGAGACGCTCGGCCCGGTCTTGGACCGGTACCGCGGGTCCTTCACCGACCGCTGGGGACGGATCCCGTTTCTCGGCGAGGCGATCGGGGCGCGGATCGGCCGGGAGCGCGGGCACGTCATGCGGGAACGCCTTCTCGGCATCGTCCGGCGGAGCTGGACGGATGCCGGCGGCGGCATGGACCGGTCGCTGATCAACACGCCGTCCGGTGTGCTCACCCTCCGGATCGCCGAGCTGGCCGCGCAGGTGACCCGCTCCCCCGTGCCGGTGCTGCTCGCCACGCCCACCCACGTGACCGGCAGCCTCGACGGCCGCACCCTGGTCCAGCGTCTGGAGCGGCACGAGGCCGCGGGAGGCGAACCCTGGCCGCTCGACTTCCAGCAGGCGCTGCTCCGCGTGCCACGCACGGTCGATGCGGAGGTGCTGGCCCGGGCGGAGGCTCTCACCTCACCCGCCGGGCGGCAGCTGGCCGGGTGGTTCCGGTCCGGCGGGTTGCCCGACCCGGTCAGCACCCGGTTCGTGCAGTCCACGCGTGACCCCGACGGGCGGGTCGTGGTCCGCCGGGTGGTCGCCAACCTGGAGACGGGCCGCGGCGACGACGATCGCATCCTGCTGGAGGACGCGCTGTGCACCATCAACCGCAGGCCCCGGCCGGAGTATCGGGACCAGCCCGCCGTCGAAGCGGATGTTCTCGCCATGGTGCTGCCACACCACCGCGAAGCCGTAGCAGCCTGGGCGCTGCCCGAGCTCGCCGCGCTCGCCGACCAGGACGCCCGCGGCGCGTCGCTGCTGCCGTTGCTCGCCGACTGCTCCGGCCCGATCGGCCCGGCCATGACGCTCGCCCTGGCCTACGGGCTCGGCGCCCGCCGTCCGGCTAACCGGGTGGCCGCGGTCGACGCCCTCCTGGCCCTCGCCGCCGGTCCCGACCCGTTCGCCGCCGCCGTCGGCTCGGATCTGGGCGACCTCTGCGCCGACGGCACGGTCAAGCTCAGCCGGGTGGTGACGCCGCTGACCGACGCCCACCAGGCGGGCGCATCCGTCGCGGTCTGGGAGATCGTCGCGGCGGCTCTCCCCGCCCTGTTGCCGGCGGCGCCCCGCGGCCTGCCCGACCTGCTGGAGCTGGCCACGATGGTCGCCACGGCGGTCGGGGCCCGCACGGAGATCCCCGGGCTCGCAGCGGTGACGGGCCGTTCGCGCGCGGCCCGGGAGGCCAGGCGGCTGCGCGCCACCCTCGCCGCCGGCTGAGCGTCACCCGGCAGGCCGAACGGCTGCGCGCCACCCTCGCCGCCGGCTGAGCGTCGCCCGGCAGGCCGAGCGGCTGTGCCCCGCCGTCACCGCCGGGCTGGGCATGGCCCGGCCGCTCACGCGCCGCCCAGCACGACAGGTGCCTGCGCGCCGCAGCCAGGTCCCGTGGTTACGCGCCGACCTCACCGCCCGGGCCAAGCACCACCCGGCCGCTCACGCGGTGCCCGGCAGGCCCGGCGGCTGCGCTGTCAGCGGGACGGGGCTCGTGGGCGGGCTGGAGTGAGCGTCCATGATCGACCATTAGTGCTACGTTCGCCGACGCGTCATGTCGGCGTTCGGTCTGGGACGGATCGGTCGCGTCGACTGCCTTCGGTTGTCCGGCGACCGTCGCCGGGCCTGAGTTCGGTGGAGGAGAAAAGTGGCAGATCGCCGTCAGGTGCTGCGCTTCGGCGCGGTCGCCGCCGCCACGCCGGTGCTGGCCGGGGCCGTTTCCGCGCCCGCGTCCGCGCACGGCGGCCGGCCGGATCGCAAGCCGCTGGTCGTGGGGCACCGGGGTGCCTCCGGTTACCGGCCGGAGCACACCCTCGCCTCGTACGAGCTGGCCGCCCGGCTGGGCGCCGACTACCTGGAACCAGACCTGGTGATCACCAAGGACGGTGTGCTGGTCTGCCGGCACGAGCCGGAGATCGGCGGCACCACCGATGTGGCCGCGCACCCGGAGTTCGCCGACCGCAAGCGCACCGTGTCGCTCGACGGGGTCAGCGTCACCGGCTGGTTCACCCACGACTTCACGCTCGCCGAGCTGAAGACGCTGCGCGCCGTCGAGCGGATCCCGGCGGTCCGGCAGCAGAACACCCTGTACGACGGGCTGTTCGAGGTGCCGACCTTCCAGGAGATGCTGGACCTGCGCAAGCGGCTCTCCAAGGAGCTCGGCCGCGACCTGGGCGTGTTCCCGGAGACCAAGCACCCGACCTACTTCCAGAAGCTCGGCCTCGCCCTCGAAGCGCCGCTGGTGCGCACCCTGCGCCGCAACGGCCTGGACCGGCGCGGCGCCAAGGTGTTCGTGCAGTCGTTCGAGGCGGCGAACCTGCGGGAGCTCGCGGACAAGCACCGCGTCCAGGTGCCGCTGGTGTTCCTGACCGGCGCGACCGGTGGGCCGTTCAACGACCCGCGCAGCTACGCCGACTACCTGACTCCGGCCGGGCTGAAGGAGCTGTCGCAGTTCGTGGACGGGATCGGGCCGGAGAAGAGCCAGATCATCCCGCGTAAGGCGGACGGGACGCTGGGCACCCCGACCAGCCTGGTCGCCGACGCGCACGCGGCCGGGCTGAAGGTGATCCCGTACACGTTCCGCAACGAGAACCAGTTCCTGCCGGCCGAGCTGCGGGTGGGCGCCGACCCCACCGCGTACGGGAAGGCCATCGACGAGCAGGTGACGTTCCTGCGTACCGGAATCGACGGGCTGTTCACCGACAACCCGGACACCGGCGTGCTGGCCCGCACCCTGGTGTGAACGCGATGCGGGGCCCGGCGCGCTGCGCCGGGCCCCGCATTCGGAAGAAGCGCTACTTGGCGATGAAGGTCGGGTAGATGTTCTCGAAGCTCATCTTGTAGCCGAAGCCGCCGGCCACGATGAACGTGATGCCGAGGATCACCCCGAGCACCACCACGGCGAACAGCAGGTAGCCGAGCGCTGTTCCAGCGGGCCGGCGCGGTCCCGGGGCGGTGACGCCGCTGGTGTTCACGGCCGCCTCGCCGGCGCCCCAGGCCAGCGAGCGGATGCCGAGGGCGAACAGGATGGGCAGCCCGGCGCCGAGGGCCAGCCCGGCCAGCAGGACCTGCCACGCGCCGTCGAGCGCGAATCCGAAGTTGTGCATCTCGGCGCCTCTCAGTTGGCCGCGACGGCGGGAACGGGGGTGACGGCGGCCGGGTCGGGCGAACCGTCCCAGTCGTCGTTGACGTTCTCGTGGTCGACCTTGCCGGTGCGGGAGCGCAGGTACATCGCGCCGGACGCGAGGACCAGCAGGGCGAAGACGACCAGGGCGCCGGCCATGCCGCCGACCGTGTCACCGATCCACCAGGTGACCGCGCCGATCAGGCCGGCCGCGGGCAGGGTGATCATCCAGGCGGTGACCATCCGGCCGGCGACCGCCCAGCGGACCTTGGCGCCGGGCCGGCCGAGGCCGGAACCGATCACCGAGCCGGTGGCGACGTGGGTCGTGGAGAGCGCGAAGCCGAGGTGGCTGGAGGCCAGGATGACCGCGGCGGCGCCGGACTGCGCGGCGGTGCCCTGCGGCGGGTTGATGTCGGTGATGCCCTTGCCCAGGGTGCGGATGATCCGCCAGCCGCCCAGGTAGGTGCCGGCCGCGATGGCCACGGCGGCGGAGACCTTCACCCAGAGCGGGATGTTCTCCAGGTCGCTCCAGTGGCCGCTGGCGATCAGGGCGAGCGTGATCACACCCATGGTCTTCTGCGCGTCGTTGGTGCCGTGCGCGAGCGAGACCAGCGAGGCGCTGCCGATCTGGCCCCAGCGGAAGCCCTTGTCGGTGAAGCGGGCCGCGATCCCGGCGGTGATCTTGAAGATCACCCAGGTGCCGATCGCGGCGACCAGCGCGGCGATGACCGGGGAGAGCACCGCGGGCAGCAGCACCTTGCCGACGACGCCGTCGAGCTTCGAGCCGTCGCCGTTCCAGTTCACCCCGGCCCAGCCGAGGCCGGCCACGGTGGCACCGACGAGGCCGCCGAAGAGGGCGTGCGACGAGCTGGACGGGAGGCCGAAGAGCCAGGTGAGCAGATTCCAGATGATCCCGCCGACGAGGCCGGCCAGGATGATCAGCATCAGGCCGTTGCCGCCGTCGGCCAGCAACTCGGCCTTGGGTGCGCCGGTCTTGTCCTGGATCTTGACGACGGCGTTGGTGACGGTGAGCGCGACTTCGACCGAGAGGAACGCGCCGACCAGGTTCAGGATGCCCGAGAGGGCGACGGCGGTCTTGGGCCGTAGCGCCTTGGTCGCGATGGAGGTGGCCATCGCGTTCGCGGTGTCATGGAACCCGTTGGTGAAATCGAAGGCCAGGGCCGTGAGGACCACCAGCGCCAAGATCACGGATGTTTCTGTCACGCCGTGATCGTGACCGAGTTACCGGCCCGCATCCATAGGCAGAACGTCACATGTACAAGATTCGGCCCCCGTTAACCTGCCGTTTCCCAAAGTTCACCGCGTCGTGAACAGCTCACTACGGAGAGCGCTCGTCAACTCCGTACGGGTGAACAGTCTTTTAGATCCGTTCGGTGGACCTGTCCGCCACCCGGCTGCGCGGTGCGGCCGAGGTGACGGACAGGCCCCGGCAGCTCACTCCTCCGGAGTAAGAACCACCTGGTCGGTGCCGGTCTGCGGCGGCGTGCCGGTGTCGGTGTACGACGCGACGAAGACCGCCGTGAGGTTGTCCGCCCCGGCGTGCCCGCCATCGACGAACGTGGTGATCGAACCGGTGCAGCCCTGCGACGTGGAGAGCGGGTGCCCGTGCTCGTCGTGGCCGAGGATGTAGGTGACCGTCACCGCGGCGCAGTTCACCGGGGCGTCGTCGGTGACCTGCACCTCGTACGTCACGGTGTCGCCGAACTCGAACGGCTGGTCCTCGACCGGGGTCACGAAGGTGACCACCGGTGCCAGGGTGCCGACCGGCAGGATCACCTCGGCCGACGCGGACCGGCCGGTGCTGTCGGTGACCTTGAGCGTGGGCCGGTAGGTGCCGTTCGCGGTGAACGTGTGCGTCGGGTTCGGCTCCCGGGAGTCGACCCGGCCGTCGGCGTCGAAGTCCCACGCGTACCGGATCGGGTCGCCGTCCGGGTCCACCGTGCCGGCGCTGGAGAACGTCACGGTGAGCGGCGCCTGGCCGGACGTCGGCGTCGCCGACGCCTTGACGATCGGCGTACGGTTCCCGCGCACGAAGTCGAACCGGGACAGTTGCGCGTCCGGGTTCTCCGCGAAGTAGCCGTCGCCGTACTCCAGGACGTAGAGCGCGCCGTCCGGCCCGAACTCCAGGTCCATCGGGTTGTCGAAGACCAGCTCCGGCAGCACCGAGTCGATCTGCGTGACCTGGTTGCGCCGGTCCAGGTGGAACGCCTTGACGAAGTCACGGGTCCACTCGGCGAACAGCGGCAGCCCGTCGAACGTCTCCGGCCACTTGAACGGCGACCGCGAACGACGGTCGTAGTCGTAGGCCGGCCCGCCCATCGGCCCGATCCCGCCGGTGCCGAAGGCCGGGTGGGCCGCGTAGGTGTAGATCACCTCGGCGCGCTCGACCGGCGGCAGGTTGCGCAGACCGGTGTTGCGGGGTGACTCGTTGACCGGCGCTGCGCAGTTGAACGGCGCGCCCGACACCCCGGTGGCGAAGTCGTAGTCCACATAGGGCATGTCCGGCGTCACGCAGTACGGCCAGCCGTAGTTCGCCGGCTTGTCGATCGCCATCCAGCGCCCGTGCCCGGCGGGCCCGCGTGCCGGGTTGGGGTTCTGCGCGTCCGGCGAGTAGTCGGCCAGGTAGACCACGTCGGTGTCCGGATCGACGGTGAACCGGAACGGGTTGCGCAGACCCATCGCGTAGATCTCCGGGCGGGTCTTCGGGGTGCCCGGGCGGAACAGGTTGCCGCGCGGAATCGTGTATCCGCCGTTCTTGCCGACCCGGATCCGCAACAGCTTGCCGCGCAGGTCGTTGGTGTTGGCAGAGGTGCGCTGCGCGTCGAAGACCGGGTTGCGTTCCGGCCGCTCGTCGATCGGCGCGAACCCGTCGGAGAAGAACGGGTTGCTGTCGTCACCGGTGGACAGGAACAGGTTCCCGTGCGAGTCGAAGTCGATCTTTCCGCCCACGTGGCAGCACTGACCCCGGTCGGTGCCGACTTCGAGGATCTTCTGCTCGGTGTTCAGCCGGAGCGTGTTGCCCACCAGCTTGAACCGGGACAGCCGCAGCACACCCCGGAACCGGGCCCAGTCCGCCTCGGTGCCCTCGTTCGGCGCGTTGCCCTCGTTGACCGTCGGGGTGGCCGGGTCGTCGGTCGGCGTGTTCAGCGGCGGCGAGTAGTAGATGTAGACCCACTTGTTGTGCTTGAAGTCCGGGTCGATCGCGATGCCCTGCACACCCTCCTCGTCGTGTTGGTAGACGGGGATGGTCGCGGCCAGGACGTTGCGGCCGGTGGACGGCTCGTGGATGCGTACCTGCCCGGTGCGGGCGGTGTGCAGCACCCGCCGGTCGGGCAGCACGGCGAGCGCCATCGGCTCGCCGGGGAAGTCGTTGAGGGTGACCTTCTGGAAGTCGGAGGAGGGCGGCAGATCGTGACCCGGGTGGGCCACGGCTGCGGTCGGCACGGCCAGCACGGCCACGCCGACGACACTGATCAGCTTTTTGAAGGTCAGCATCAGAACCGCAGCCCGGCCAGGAAGTCGTAGCCGACCTTCGCGGTCACGAGGGCGTCGGCGGGGGTGCGCGGCGGGCTGCCCGCGTCGTCACGCTCCACGATGTACTCGACGAGGCCCGCCTCCCGCGAGCGCTCGAAGATCCGGCCGAAATCGATCAGGCCGGCGCCGGGGTCGGCGAAGCTGCCGTTCTCGTTGAGGTCCTTGACGTGCACCTGCTTGATCCGGCCGCGGTGCTTCTTGATCAGGTCGACCGGGTCGCTGGCGCCGCGGAACGCCCAGAACAGGTCCACCTCGAGGTGCACGAGCCGCGGGTCGGTGTCGCCGGTCAGGATGTCGAAACCGGTCACGTTCGTGCCGGACTGACGGAAGAACTCGTTCTGGTGGTTGTGGTATCCGAAGCTCAGGCCGGCCCGGCGGGCCAGCTCGCCGGCGCGGTTCAGGTCGCGGGCGAAGGCGCGGTAGACGGCCGCGTCGCGGATCGGCCCGTTCGGGCCGGCCCCGAAATACGGATGCACGATGTACTTGTTGCCGACGATCGCGGCGTCGTCCAGGGTCCGCTTCCAGGCGTCGGCGTCGAACGGCTGTGGGATGCCGGCGTGGCCGGACGTGGCCCGCAGGCCCGCGGCGTCGAGCGCGGCGCGGAACTGGGCCGCGGTGCGGCCGACGAACCCGGCGTGCTCGACCCGGGTGTAACCGATCTCGGCGAGTTCGGCGAGGCTCGCCTCGAGGTCGATGGCGAGCTGGTTGCGCAGGGTGTAGAGCTGGACGCTGATCTTGTCACGCGGCACGCGGTGGATGGAGCCTCCCCCGCCCGCGGTCGCTGCTGCGGCCGGCCCGGCCAGCGCGCCGGCGGCTCCGGCCGCCGCGGCTGCGCCGAGGAGTCCCCGGCGACTGAGTGACTGCGACATTGCGGTCCCCCCTCACATAGACACATCTACATGAGTGAGGACGTTACCGAGCTGTTTCATCCACAGAGAAGTCAAGTTTCTTCAGATCCAGCGAAAGTTCGCGACCCACAGACAAAACCGTCGGGGTACGACCATGGCCGCACCCGCCGAATCGTGACAGTTCCGCCGGTTCCGCGCGATCCGGCCACCCGGTCCCGGCCCCAGCGCGGCCGCCGGGAAAGGGCAGCGGGGCACGCTCACCCCACGCGTGCCTCGGCATCAGCGGTGGTGATCGCGTCGGTGAGGACGGCGAGGCCCTCGCGTGCCTCCTCCTCGGTCAGGGTCAGCGGCGGGCCGAGGCGGAGCACGTTGCCGTACAGGCCGCCCTTGCCGACCAGCAGACCGCCTTCCCGGCACAGGTCGAACACCCGCACCGTGCTGGCCGGATCCGGCTCGGTGGTGCCGGGGCGGACGAACTCCAGTCCGATCATGAGCCCGCGTCCGCGTACCTCGGCGAGGATCGGCGCCGACAGCGCGCGCAGGCCGCCCAGCAGGATCTCGCCGACGCGCCTCGCGTTGCCCTGCAGATCGTGATCGAGGACGTAGTCGAGGACCGCGTTGCCGGCCGCCGCGCTCACCGGGTTGCCGCCGAAGGTGGAGAAGCTGATCGCCGGCACCGCGTTCATCACCTCGGCCCGGCCCACCACGCCGCCGAGCGCGAAGCCGTTGCCGATGCCCTTGGCGAAGGTGATCAGATCGGGCGTCACGCCGTGCGCCTGGTAGCCCCAGAAGTGCTCGCCGGTGCGTCCCCAGCCGGTCTGCACCTCGTCGGCGATGAGCAGGATGCCGTGCTCGGCGAGGACCTTGCGGTACGCCCCGAGCAGCCCGTCCGGCCCGTGCACGAACCCGCCCACCCCCTGGATCGGCTCCGCGATCAGCGCTGCCACGTCCCCGGCGGTGACCGTCGCGAGCACCTCGCGCAGATCGTCGACCGCCGCGTCGATCAGGTCGCCGTCGGCGAGCCCGGCCATCCGCCCGCGCAACCGGTCGGCCGACGACAGCCAGTTGACCGTGAGCGGGGTGAGCGAACTCGACGACCAGCTGCGGTGCCCGGTGATCGCCATGGTGGCGAAGGTCCGCCCGTGGTAGCCGTTCTTGATCGCCAGGATCTGGTTGGAGCGGCGCACGTTGCAGGCGAACAGCAGCGCGGACTCGTTGGCCTCGCTGCCGGAGTTGGTGAAGAACACCCGCGCGTCCGGGATGCCGGAGACCCGGGCGATCTTCTCGGCCAGCTCGACCTGCTGCCGGATCAGGTAGAGCGTCGAGGTGTGCGCGACCCCGGTGTCGACCTGCCGGCGGACCGCGTCGCTGACCTCGGCGATGTCGTACCCGATCATCGTGGTCAGCACGCCGCCGAAGAAGTCCAGATAGGTGCGGCCGCCGGCGTCGGTGACCCGGCGGCCACTGCCGGAGACGATCTCCAGGGCGTCGTCGCCGTAGTACACGGGCATCCAGCCGGGCATGACCGCCCGGTGCCGGTCGAGAAGACTCATCGCAGTTCCTCCTGGAGATGAATGTTCAGCGCCAGCCGTGGGGGTGGCCCAGGCCGCGCCGGCCGCTGCCGCGGCTGGTGTGGAACGCCGCCGACGCGAGCACGCCGGCCAGTTCGTCGTAGCCGCCGGCGACCAGGCCGGCGGTCACCCGCAGATGGTCGTCGGGCAGCGGGGTCACGCAGAACGGCGCGCCTGGTGCGGCCGCCACCCCGTGCGCGGCCAGCGAGATCAGCGCGTTCTGCTGGTCGGGGACGGTCATCCAGAGGTTGATCCCGTCGGCAGCGACGGCCTCGACACCGCGCGCGTGCAGCGCGGCCAGCAGCGCCGCCCGGCGGGCCGCGTAGGCCGCCCGGGCCGCGGTCACCTGCGCGATCGCACCGGTGTCGGTGAGCAGGTCGAGCAGGACCCCCTGCAGCAGACGGCTCGACCAGCCCGGCCCGAGCAGGCGCCGGTCGGCGACCGCGTCGATCACGTGCGCCGGTCCCCCGACGGCGGCCAGCCGCAGGTCGGGTCCGTGGCTCTTGGAGAAGCTGGCCACGTGCACGGTCCGGTCCGGCAGGTGCGCCCCGATGCTGACCGGCGGCGCCGACGCGATGTCACCGGCGTGATCGTCCTCGACGACCAGCAGACCGGGCGCCTCGAGGAGGATCTCGGCGAGCGCCTCGGCACGGGAGAGCCGCATGCTGACGCCGGTCGGGTTGTGCGCCCGGGGCTGCAGGAACAGCGCGACCGGCCGGTAGTCGCGCAGCATCTGCCGCAGCGCCGCCGGATCGATCCCGCCGTCGTCCATCGGCACCCCGATCACGGTCGCGCCGACCGCCTGCAACAGGTCCAGCAGCGGCGCGAACGCCGGGTTCTCCACCAGCACGTGATCGCCGAACCGCAGGACCGCGCCGGCGATCCGGTCGAGGGCGTCCATCGCGCCGTCCACCACGGTCAGTCGCTCCGGCGGGTACGGCCACCGCTCCCGCAACACCTCCTCCAGCCCCGGCAGCACCGGCGCGTCGAGGTAGCTGCCCGCCCACCGGCCGTCGCCGATGCGGCGCAGCGAGTCGCTCAGGTCGGGCAGCAGCGCCGGATCCGGCACCCCGGTCGACAGGTCCCGGGGCAGCGACACGTGCACTCCGCTGAGCTGGCTGTACCGCAGCCGTTCGCGCGGCGGCAGCGGCCCGGCGACGAACGTGCCGGAGCGGCCGCGGGTCTGGATCGCCCCGGCGTGGATCAGGCTGCGCCAGGCCTCGCTCACCGTGGTGGGGCTGACCCCGAGCTCGCTCGCCACCGACCGCACGGTCGGCAGCCGGCCACCCGCCGGCAGCCGGCCGGCGGTGATCAGGCGGCTCACGGCCGCGGCGATGCCCCGGGCGCTGCGGTCCTGGACCGCCCCGGTGATCAGGGTGAGCAAATTACCTCTCCGAAACAATCAGTTACGTACCGGCAATTGTTCGCTTCAATGTGTGTCGTTAGTGTCCTACGGCATCCGGCGCTGACAAGCAACCCCTGGCGCAGGACCTATCACAGGGAGTAGACACACGATCACAGGCGCTTTTCCTGGCGTACTGCGCGTGACGGATCAAGAGAGGGGCCGCAAATGACGACCGGAGTCGTCCGCGCCGCCCTCGTCCAGACAACGTGGACGGGCGACAAGGAATCCATGATCAAGGCGCACGAGGACTACGCCCGTGACGCCGCCGCCCAGGGCGCGAAGGTGATCTGCTTCCAGGAGCTGTTCTACGGCCCGTACTTCTGCCAGGTGCAGGACGCGGCCTACTACGAATACGCGGAATCCATCCCCGGCCCGACCACCGAACGCTTCCAGGCTCTCGCGGCCGAGCTCGGCATGGTCATGGTCCTGCCGATGTACGAGCAGGAGCAGCCGGGCGTGCTCTACAACACCGCTGCCGTGGTCGACGCCGACGGCAGCTACCTCGGCAAGTACCGCAAGAACCACATCCCGCAGGTCAAGGGCTTCTGGGAGAAGTTCTACTTCCGGCCCGGCAACCTCGGCTACCCGGTGTTCGACACCGCGGTCGGCAAGGTCGGCGTCTACATCTGCTACGACCGGCACTTCCCCGAAGGCTGGCGGGCGCTCGGCCTGAACGGCGCGCAGATCGTCTTCAACCCGTCGGCGACCAGCCGCGGCCTGTCGGCGTACCTGTGGCAGCTGGAGCAGCCGGCCAGCGCCGTGGCGAACGAGTACTTCATCGGCGCGATCAACCGGGTCGGCGTGGAGCCGCTGGGCGACAACGACTTCTACGGGCAGACGTATTTCGTCGACCCGGAAGGCAAGTTCGTCGGCGACGTCGGCGACACGCACAACGCCGAGCTGATCGTCCGTGACCTGGACCTGAGCCTGCTCGAGACGGTCCGCAACCGGTGGCAGTTCTACCGCGACCGCCGGCCGGACAGCTACGACGGGCTGGTGACGCCGTGACCATCCTGATCAAGGGCGGGACCGTGGTGGGCCCGACCGGCGCGGTGAAAAGCGATGTCCTGATCGACGGCGAGACGATCGCGGCGATCTTCGCGCCCGGCCAGGCACCTCAAGTCGAGAACACCATCGACGCCACCGGGAAGTACGTCATCCCGGGCGCCGTCGACGCGCACACCCACATGGAGCTCCCGTTCGGCGGCACCCACGCCAGCGACACCTTCGACACCGGCACCAAGGCGGCCGCGATCGGCGGGACGACCACGATCGTCGACTTCGCCGTGCAGCGCTACGGCGAGGTGGTGCAGGACGGCCTGGCCGCCTGGCACGCCAAGGCCGAGGGCAACTGCCACATCGACTACGCCTTCCACATGATCCTCGGCGGGGTCGACGACGAGTCGCTCAAGGCGATGGACCAACTCGTCTCCTCCGAGGGCATCAGCAGTTTCAAGCTGTTCATGGCGTACCCCGGGGTGTTCTACTCCGATGACGGCCAGATCCTGCGGGCCATGCAGAAGGCCCGCGACAACGGTGCCATGATCATGATGCACGCGGAGAACGGCCCGGCCATCGACGTGCTGGTCAAGCAGGCCCTGGAGCGCGGCGAGACGGACCCGATCCACCACGGCCTGACCCGCCCGCAGGAGCTGGAGGCCGAAGCCACCAGCCGGGCCATCTGGCTGGCGAGCGTCGCCGCCGACTGCCCGCTCTACATCGTGCATCTGTCCGCTTCGAAGGCGTTGGAGCAAGTGGCCGCGGCACGGAACAACGGCCGCAATGTGTTCGCCGAGACCTGCCCGCAATACCTCTACCTGACCCTGGAGGACCAGCTCGGCGCAACCGGTTTCGAGGGCGCCAAGTGGGTCTGCTCGACGCCGCTGCGCAGCAAGCACGAATCGCACCGGGCGGATCTCTGGCAGGGCCTGCGCACCAACGACCTGTCGGTGGTGTCGACCGATCACTGCCCGTTCTGTTTCAAGGACCAGAAGGAGCTGGGCCTCGGCGACTTCTCCAAGATCCCGAACGGGATCGGCAGCGTCGAACACCGGGTGGACCTGCTCTACCAGGGCGTCGTCGACAAGAAGCTGTCGCTGAGCCGCTGGGTCGAGACGATCGCCACCACCCCGGCGCGGATGTTCGGTCTCTATCCGAAGAAGGGGATCATCGCGCCCGGCTCGGACGCCGACATCGTGCTCTACGACCCGAACGGGCGGACCCGGATCAGCGTCGAGACGCACCACATGAACATGGACCACTCCGCCTGGGAGGGCTGGGAGATCGACGGCAAGGTCGACACCGTCCTGTCCCGCGGCGAGGTGATCGCGTCCGGTGGCGAGTACACCGGGCGGGCCGGCCGCGGCCGGTATCTCAAGCGCGGGCTCAGCGACTACCTGCTCTAAGGGGCCCAGATGGACATAGGTGTAGTGCTCCAGAACGACCCACCGGCACTCGAAGTGGTCGAGTGGGCGAAGAAGGCCGAGGCGGCCGGCTTCAGTCACTTCTGGACGTTCGACTCACACGTGCTCTGGCAGGAGCCGTTCGTCGTCTACTCGGCGATCCTCGGCGCGACCGAACGGATCGTCGTCGGCCCGATGGTGACCAACCCGGGCACCCGGGACTGGACGGTCACCGCCTCGCTGTTCGCGACGCTCAACGAGATGTACGGCAACCGCACGATCTGCGGCATCGGCCGCGGCGACTCGGCGCTGCGCGTCCTCGGTCTCACCCCACAGACATTGGGCCAGCTCCGCGAGAGCGTCCAGGTGATCAAAGGGCTGGGCAACGGCCAGAGAGTCACGGTACGCGGAAACGAGATCCAGTTCGCCTGGGCGCCGGACAGTCGCCTCGAGGTCTGGGTCGCTGCTTACGGCCCGAAAGCGCTCGCGCTGACCGGGGAGGTGGGCGACGGCTACATCCTGCAGCTCGCCGACCCGGACATCGCCGAGTGGATGATCACCGCCGTAAGAAATGCCGCCGCCGCCAAAGGCCGGGACCCGGACGCGATCAAGTTCTGTGTGGCCGCGCCGGCGTACGTCGGTGACGACCTCGCACACCAGCGGGACCAGACCCGCTGGTTCGGCGGCATGGTCGGCAACCACGTGGCCGACATCGTGGCCCGCTACGGCGGCAGCGGCGCGGTCCCGCAGGCGCTGACCGACTACATCAAGGCCCGCGAGGGCTACGACTACTCCGAACACGGCCGGGCCGGCAACACCCACACCACGTTCGTGCCGGACGAGATCGTCGACCGGTTCTGCGTGCTCGGCCCGGTGGAGAACCATGTGAAACGGTTGCAGGAGCTGAAGTCGCTGGGCGTCGACCAGTTCGCGGTCTACCTGCAGCACGACGCCAAGGAGGAGACCCTCGCCGCGTACGGCGAGCACATCATCCCGGCGTTCGGATGAGGAGGGCCCTCGCGGTTCTCGCCGGGCTGCTGGTGGCTGCCCTGGTCTGGGAGGGCTACAAGGCGGTCGGCAACCCCGAGGGGACGGTGCTGTTCGGCGTGCGGGTGCTCCCGCGCGCCGACGACCTCTCCATGCCGCACCTTTGGACGATCGCCGAGCGGCTCGGGGCGCCCGAGCTGACCGGCGGCCGTCCGGTGTGGCTGGTCGTCCTCGAGGCGTGCCTGTTCACTCTGGGGATCACGGCCGTCGGCTTCCTCGCCGGCGCCGTGGTCGGGCTCGCCCTGGCGGTGGCGATGCAGCGCTTCCGGATCGTGGAGCGCGGGCTTCTGCCGTACGTCATCCTCTCTCAGACCGTGCCCCTGGTGGCGCTCGCGCCGCTGATCGCCGGCTGGGGCGGCACGATCATGCCGCCCTGGGCGACGGTCGCGGTGATCGCCGCCTACCTGGCCTTCTTCCCGGTCGCCGTGGGCATGCTGCGCGGCCTGCAGTCGCCGGGCACGGCCGGCGTCGAGCTGATGCGCAGCTACGCCGCCGGCTGGTGGCGCACGCTGGTGAAGCTGCGCTTCCCCGCGGCGCTGCCCTATCTGTTCCCGGCGCTGCGCCTGGCCGGCGCGGCCGCGGTGGTCGGCGCGGTGGTCGGGGAGATCTCCACCGGTACGCGTGGCGGCATCGGCCGCCTGATCATCGAGTACTCGCGGGAGGCCACCTCGGACCCCGCCAAGGTCTACACGGCCATGCTCGGCGCGGCGCTGCTCGGCCTGCTGGTGGCGGCCGCCGTCACTCTGCTGGAGGTGCCGCTGATGCGGCACCGGCGTCACGTGGAGGTGGTGACCCTATGAGCGCTGTGGTCGTGGACCAGGTGACGAAGGTCTTCAACCAGGGCCGGCCGGATGAAGTCACCGCGCTGTCCGAGGTGGACCTCGCCGTGGGTGACGGCGAGTTCGTGTCGCTGATCGGGCCGTCCGGGTGCGGCAAGAGCACCCTGCTGCGCCTGATCGCCGACCTGATCGAGCCGACCACCGGCACGGTCACCGTGGCGGACCGGCCGGCCGCGCAGGCCCGCCGCGAGCAGGAGTACGGCATCGCCTTCCAGCAGGCCGGCCTCTTCGAGTGGCGGACCGTGCGCCGCAACGTCGAACTGCCCCTGGAACTGCGCGGCATCGGCCGGGCCGAGCGCCGGGCCAAGGCCGAGGAGATGCTGGAACTGGTCGGTCTGGCCGACTTCGCCGGGCACTACCCGGGCCAGCTCTCCGGCGGCATGCAGCAGCGGGTCGCGATCGCCCGGGCGCTGGCCGTGCAGCCGCCGCTGCTGCTGATGGACGAGCCGTTCGGCGCGCTCGACGAGATGACCCGGGAACGGCTGCAGTCCGAGCTGCTCGCCATCTGCGCCAAGACCCGGACCAGCACCGTCTTCGTCACCCACTCGATCTCCGAGGCGGTGTTCCTCTCCGACCGGGTGGTGGTGATGTCGGCCCGCCCCGGCCGGATCACCGCGTCGATCGAGGTGAACCTGCCGTCCCGGGACGAGGCCGGCCGGCAGTCCCCGGTCTACTTCGACAAGATCACCGAGGTACGGAAGGCGCTGCGCGGATGAAGCGCCTGCTGCCGCCGGTGATCGCCGGGATCCTCGCGCTGGTCCTCTGGGAGCTGACCGTCACGCTCGGCCGGGTCGCCCCGTTCATCCTGCCCGCCCCCACGGCGATCTGGCGCGAGCTGGTCGCGCAGCGCGGCAACGTCTGGGAGGCGGCCCTGGCCAGCGGCGCCAACGCCCTGGTCGGCCTGATCGCCGGCAGCCTCCTGGCCATCCTGGCCGCCCTCGCGGCCAGCCGGTTCCAGGTGCTCGGCGAAGTCTCGATCCCGTTCGCCGCGGTGATCAGCGCGCTGCCGATCATCGCGCTCGCCCCGATCCTCAACAACATGTTCGAGTCGACCAGCAGCGTCCCCCGCCGACTGGTCACCGCGATCGTCGTCTTCTTCCCGGTCTTCCTGAACACGCTGCGCGGCCTGCGCGAGGTGAACCCGGTCCACCAGGAGCTGATGCACACGTACGCGGCCGGCGGCTGGACCTTCGCCCGCAAGGTCCGCCTGCCCGGCGCGCTCCCCCATCTCTTCACCGGTCTGCGGCAGGCGTCGTCGCTGGCCGTGATCGCCGCGGTCGTCGCCGAGTACTTCGGCGGACTGCAGGACGGGCTCGGCGCGCGGATCACCTCCGCGGCCGCGTTCACCGCGTACCCCCGTGCCTGGGCCTTCGTGGCCGGCGCCTGCCTCCTCGGACTCACCTTCTACCTGGTCACGCTCCTGCTGGAGCGCCTGGCCATGCCGTGGAAAACACGCCTGATCGACTAGGGGTTCCTATGCGACGTCTCCTTCTCGCCTCCCTACTTCTCCTTGCCGCGTGCGGCACCGCCGACACGCCCAGCACACCGGCCCCGGGCGGCAGCGGCGCCCTCACCCCGATCAAGCTGCAGCTGCAGTGGTTCTACCAGGCCCAGTTCGGCGGCTACATCGCCGCGGTGGACCAGGGCTTCTACAAGGAGCAGGGGCTCGACGTCACGCTGCTCGAAGGCGGCGTCGACATCGTCCCGCAGACCGTGCTCGCCCAGGGCAAGGCCGACTACGCGGTGGCCTGGGTGCCGAAGGCGCTCGCCTCCCGCGAGCAGGGCGCCGGCATCACCGACGTCGCGCAGATCTTCGCCCGCTCCGGCACCTACCAGGTGGCCTGGGCGGACAGCGGCATCAAGACGGCCGCCGACCTGAAGGGCAAGAAGGTCGGCAACTGGGGCTTCGGCAACGAGTTCGAGCTGTTCGCCGGGATGACCAAGGCCGGCCTCGACCCGGGCAAGGACGTCACCCTGGTGCAGCAGCAGTTCGACATGCAGGCGCTGCTGAAGAAGGAGATCGACGCCGCCCAGGCGATGAGCTACAACGAGTACGCCCAGCTGCTCGAGGCGAAGAACCCGGCGACCGGCAAGCTCTACACCCCCGAGGACTTCTCGATCATCGACTGGAAGACCGAGGGTTCGTCGATGCTGCAGGACGCGGTCTGGGCGAACACCGAGAAGCTCAACGATCCCGCCTACCAGCAGCAGACCGTGAAGTTCCTGACCGCCACCATCAAGGGCTGGGCGTTCTGCCGGGACAACGCGGAGAAGTGCCGTGACCTGGTCGTCGCCAAGGGCTCGAAGCTCGGCAAGAGCCATCAGCTCTGGCAGATGAACGAGACCAACAAGCTGGTCTGGCCGGCCGCCGGCGCCGGCATCGGCGTGATCGACGAGGCGGCCTGGAAGCAGACCGTGGACATCTCGCAGACCACGAAGAACCAGACCGGCGACACGGTGCTGACCAAGGCCCCGGAGGGTCTGGCGTACACGAACGACTACATCAACCAGGCGATCGAGCAGGCCAAGGCCGCCGGCATCGACGTGACCGGCACGTCGTTCCAGCCGGCGACCGTGACCCTGTCCGAGGGCGGCGCTTGAGTTAAATAGGGATCAGCCGGGCGGCAAGGGCGACCGCGGTCAGGTCGCCCTTGCGCAGCTTCTCGGCCGCGTCCTTCTCGCCGAGGCCTTCCAGGCGCACCGCGGACGCGTCGATCAGCGCGTCCTCCCCGGCCAGCAGGCGGCGCGCGATGCGCGACTGGGCCGGGCTCAACTCGGCGTACGCGCAGCGGTCCAGCGCGGCGACCGTCTCCTCGTCGAGCTCGCCGTTCATCGCCCGCTCCGTGACGATTTTGATCAGCCAGGCCGGCCACCAGCTGTACTTGCCGATCACCTGACCGGAGTGCAGGGCGGCGGCCGGCGGATGGCCGTGGGCGAGCATCTTGACCGCGACGTCGCCGTCGAACCGCTCCATCCGCAGGGCGCCGACGAAGACCCGCAGGATCGACTGGGTCTTGACGAACTCCTCGGCCTCGTTGGCCGCCTCACCGAGGCGGCCTTCGAGCAGATGGCAGAGCGCGTACGCCTCCCTCAGCTCGAACTGCTCGCCGGAGCGCTCGCCGAGCCGCTCCACCGTCGCCACCAGCCGCTCGACGCCCTTGCGGGCCCGGTCGGCCAGCTCCTCGGCGTTCGGCTTGTTGAGGTGCCGTACCACGATGTCCGCGGCGATCTCCGCCTCCCGCCGCAGCAACGGCGACGAGATCTTGGCGGTGATCAGGTCACCCAGACCCTCGGTCAGGTACGCGGTGTCGAACCGGTCGGAGGCCTCTAGGAACTGCGCCCACCAGGACGCCGGGTGTCTCCGCTGTTGTGTCACCAACTAAGCGTGACGGACCGATTACGCTCCGGCAAAGGATTCGGGTTATGGGACTACTCACGACCGGTTTTCGTCAGCTGCCGCGGGTCCAGCAGGCCGCCCTTCACCACGGTCCGGCTCAGCGGGCGGGTGAGCGCGGCCAGCCGCAGGCAGCCCTCCTCGCCCAGCACCCGGTACGCCGGCTCGGCCAGCCGATCGGTGGTCGCCTCCAGATCGGCCCGCAGGCGCCGGCCCTGATCGGTGAGCCCGTTCTCGTCGAGCAGGCCCCGGGCCCGGAGGTCCTCGGCCGCGGCCGCCCACGCGTCACGGGTCCAACCGCGGGTCGGGCGCAGGAACCGCTCGTCGATCTCGCCGCTGGCGACGTGCAGCACGATCGCCTCCAGCCCGGTGATGCCGGCCGTCAGCAGCGCCGCCACGTGCCCGTCGCCGCGGAACTCGCGGAGCAGCATCTGCGCGTGGAACAGCACCAGGTGCGGCTGCTCCGGCCAGGGCAGCTCGGCGTGCGCGGCGAACAGCGGGCGCCCCTGCGGCCACTGCCCGGCCGCCAGCGCCGCGGTGCGGGCCAGCTCGGCGGCCTCGGCCATCTCCGGCCCGGCGACGACGTCAGCGCCGAGGCCGCGGGTCAGGGCGGCGTCCGCGGCGTCGAGCCGGGCGGCCACCATCGCGGCCGGGGTGGTCCGCTCCCACACGGCCGGCAGGATCCGGGCCACCAGGGCCGGGTTGAAGTTGTAGAAGGTGGCGGTGACGATGCCCGGGCCGACCGGGCCGAACGCGGCGCCCCGGGAGGCGAAGTAGCCGGCCGAGGCGTCCACGCCGCACGCCGCGTACCGCTCGGCGGCCTCGGGCACGAAATACACCAGCGCGTGCAGCGGCTCGGTGACCCGCCAGGCCAGGCGGTACGGACTCTCGGTCATGACGGCTCCCAGGGCAGCTCTTCGATCTCTGCCGCGGACACTACCGTCCCGGAGTGCTGCGGCGGAGGGCGCTCGGCGACCGTCCGCCACCGGCCGGACTGCCGCGCCGCCTCCCGGACGACCAGGTGCACCGGCAGCGGGGGCGGCATGAACGGGCCGGTTCCCCAGCGCACCCAGATGGCGACCCGGCCGGCCTCCGCCTCGGCGAGCAGCTTGTCGACCGTACGCTGCCGGTCCAGGCGGTCCACCTCGATCGCGATCGGGGCGGCGCCGGGACGGGCGCAGGCGACGTCCAGCACCGAGTTGCCGCGCAGCGGGGGCGGCAGCGGGAAGACGCTGGGCGCCCGCCTATAGACCCGCCAGCCCTGGGCGGCGCCCCACTCCGCGACCGCGTCCACGATCCGGGCGGTCGCCTGGTCCGCGGTCAGGTCGGCGAAGGTGAGCCGGTCCAGCCACGCTTCGAGAGAGTGCGCGGGGTCCACCGCCGTACCTTAACGTCACGCCGCGGCGGCGGCCGAACGCTGCGCCGCGAACCGCGCGGTCATCTCCTCGGCGCTCACCGGCCGGCCCAGGTGGTAGCCCTGCCCCACGGTGTAGCCCAGCCGGTGCAGCCGGTCCGCCTGCTCCTGGTTCTCGATGCCCTCGGCGACGGTGTCCAGGCCGAGCGCGCCGGCGAGCTGCACGACCGCGCGGGCCACCGCCTGCCGGGCGTCGGCCGCCGCGGTGCCCGGCTCGTCCAGTTCGATGCCGTCGACGAACGACTTGTCCAGCTTGACGATCGAGGCCGGGAAGCTGCGCAGCAGGCTCAGCGACGACTCGCCGGTGCCGAAGTCGTCCAGCGCCAGGCGTACGCCCATGTCGTGCAGTTCGTGCAGCACCCGCAACACCCGCTGCCCGCGCAGCACCGCCGACTCGGTCAGCTCCAGCACCAGCCGATCAGGCCCGAGGCCGTGGTCGGCGAGCGCGGCCCGCACGTCGGTCACGAAGTCCGGATCGTGCAGCTGGAGCACCGAGACGTTCGGCGCGACCTTGTTCAGCGCGTCCGGGCCGAACTCGGCGAGCCACTCCGCCGCCTGCCGGCACGCCTCGCGCAGCACCCACCGGCCCAGCGGCACGATCAGGCCGGTCCGCTCGGCGGCCGGGATGAACTCGATCGGCGGCACCAGGCCGCGCTCCGGATGGAACCAGCGGACCAGCGCCTCGACCCCGATGATCCGGCCGTCCGCGAGCCCGATGATCGGCTGGTAGAAGAGCCGGAACTCGCCGTCGTCGAGGGCCCGGCGCAGGTCGCCGCCGAGCCGGGCGTGCGCCTGGGCGGGCTGTTCCATCCCGGCGGCGTAGCGCACCCAGTTCGCCTTGCCGCGCTGCTTGGCCGCGTACATGGCGGCGTCCGCGTCGCGCAGCAGCTGACTGGCGGCGGTGCCGGCCGGCGCGGTGGCCAGGCCGGCGCTGACGTGCACGAGCAGCCGGTGCGAGCTGATCGGCGCCGCGGTCGCGGCCATCACCCGCTCGGCCACGGCGGCGCCGCGGTCCGCGTCGGTGATCAGCACCGCGAACTCGTCACCGGCCAGCCGGGCCACCGAGCCGTCCAGGCCGGCCGCCTCGCACAGCGCGCCGGCGAACCCGACCAGCAGCCCGTCGCCGACGTCGTGGCCGAGTGAGTCGTTGACCGTCTTGAAGTCGTCCAGGTCGACCAGGAGCACGGTGGCGTCGCCGCTGGTCAGAGCCTCGTCGAGCCACTGCCGGAACAGCGCCCGGTTGGCGAGCCCGGTCAGCGGATCGTGGGTGGCCTCGTGCCGCAGCCGGGCCTCGGAGGCCTGCTTCTCGCGCAGCAGCCGGGTGTTCTCCCGGAACACCACGTACTGCCGCACCGCGACCAGGGCGGTCACCACGACCGCCACGAGCACGATGAGCCGGCCCTCCCAGGCGCCGGGCCCCCAGTGCTCCGGGCGAAACAGCACGTCGGCGACCGGCACGTCGACCGCGAGCACGGCCAGGTAGGGCAGCCAGACGTTGCCGGGCCGCACCGACGCCTTCGCCGCGGCCCGCTGGCGCCGGGCGGCGAGGGCGAGCAGCAGCCCCGACAGCGGCATGCAGAGCGCCTGCGCCGGGACCGCACCCTCGTAACCGCCGATCACCGAGAGCAGCGCCACCCCGGCCGCGCACAGCCCGGTCGAGGCGACCAGGCGCATCGCGCTGCGGTCCACCGGCCCGCCGGCGATGTACGACACCTTGGTGATCGACCCGGCGGCGAATGCGCAGGCCAGCAGCAGGATGGTCAGCGCCGAGACGGTCCACGGCTCGGGCGCCAGGACCATCGGGGCGATCCCGAAGTGCCAGAGCACCGCCGAGCAGCCGAGCAGCGCGATGGCGCGGTCCAGCCACTGCTTGCCGCGCTCGTACCGGCTGGTCACGCCGAGCGGCACCGAGGCGACGCCCCACATCGCGAGGAGCACACCTGAGCAGATCAGCGCGGCGGCGGCCGGGGGCATCGACGGCAGCTCCGGGCCGATCCGGAACGCCTCCGCCGCGAGCAGCGCGAAGCCGGCCGCGAACAGGTAGGCGCAGATCTCGACGGGCCGCCAGAACCGGCGGCCGGCCGGGGCCAGCGGCACGGACCGGCGCAGGTCCCGGATGGCCAGGCCGCCGACGGCCATCACCAGCGGCATGAACAGGAAGCCGATCGCGACCGGGCCGGCGCCGGTGAGGACCCACCAGACGTACCAGATCGCGCTGAGCAGCACGATCGTGGTGGCGGCCGCGACGTATCGCCACGACCCGGTCATGAGGCGACCGTCCGGGTCCGCTGCTTCTCCGCGTACATCCGCAGGTCGGCCGCATTGAGCAGCTGGTCGGGGTCGGTCGCCGGCCCGCAGGCGGCGCCGATGCTGGCACCCACGGTGAGCCGGTGCCCGCCGATCTCGGCGGGTGCGGTCAGCGCCTCGCGGATCCGGGCCGCGAGCCGTCCGGCCGCCGCGTCGCCGCCGGCCACCAGGACCGCGAACTCGTCGCCGCCCAGCCGGGCCGGCACGTCGTCCGGGCCGGCGCACTCGCGCAGCCGGTCGGCGACGTGCCGCAGGACCGCGTCGCCGGCGCCGTGGCCGTACGTGTCATTGATCTGCTTGAAGCCGTTGAGATCGATCAGCAGCACCGCCGCGTCGCCGGCCGCCGCGGTCACCCCGGCGGTGAACCGGCGGCGGTTGGCCAGGCCGGTGAGCTCGTCGTGGTCGGCCTGGTAGCGCAGCCGCTCGTGCAGCTCACGCGACTCGGTGACGTCCCGCGAGTTGCAGACCACGCCGCCGATGCCCGGCTCGTGGGAGAGGTTCACCGCGACCACCTCCAGCCAGCGCCAGGTCCCGTCGGCCCGGCGGTACCGGCCCTGGTAGGTCAGCTGCGCGCCCGGCGTCGAGTAGAGGACCGCCAGGTCGCCGGCGAGCCGCGCCTTGTCGTCGTTGTGCAGGATCTCCAGCGACGAGCGGTCCAGCGCGTAGGCGGCCGGCAGCCCGAGCACCTTCTCCACGGCCGGGCTGACATAGGTGAACCGGCCGTCCGGCGTGGCGATCGAGGTGATCTCGGAGGCGTGCCGCAGCAGCGACTCCAGGCGCCGCTCCCGCTCGTCCAGCCGGTCCAGCAGGCGGTTGTTCTCGGCGAGCGCGAGCACCTGCCGGGCCACCACCAGGGCGACGTTCACCAGCAGCCCGGCCAGGGCGCCCCAGGCGGGCAGGGCGAGACCTCCGGCGGCGAGCGCGGCCACCAGGGTGGCTGCGCAGACGACCGTTGCCATGTACGGGAGGACGCTGTACCGCCGCCCGCGGGCCGGCCGCTCACCCACCGGCCTGGCGAACGAACCCGGCGCGCCGGTCAGCAGCTGGATCCGCGGGCTGAAGAGCAGCATCAGGCACGGACCGATGATCAGGATCATCTGGGTGCCGGTGTCCCCCGCGCCGGCGGCCGGCAGCAGCGCGGTCCCCACGGCCTGCAGCATCGTCGCCGCGGTGATCGGGACGGCCGCCGCCGTGCCGGCCGGGCTGTTGCCGCTGAGCAGCAGCTTCACCGCGAGCAGCACCGCGCAGAACATGACGCCGCTGCCGACCACCGCGGTGGCGATCGCGGCCGGGCCCGCCGACGCCAGGGACGGGCGGGTCATCAGGCACCAGGCGACCGACGCCGCGGCGCTGTTCACGATCGTGGCGTCGAGCAGGAACCGCAGACGCTGGCCGCCCGACCAGCTCCCGGTCGGATCACCAGGGCGACGCCGCACACCAGGATCACGCCGAGCAGCGCGGCGGCGGTCTGCGCCGGGTGGAACTCGAGCCGGTCCAGCGAGGGGTCGGCGAGCACCGTCGCGCACTGCACCAGGTCCCCGGCGGCGAAGATCAGCCCGGCGGCGGAGACGGCACGCCAGAACCGGCGGGCCTCCGGTGACAGGTCGAGGGTGCGGTGCACCTGCCGGGACATCCAGAACAGCAGGAGGTCCAGGAACGGCATGACGAGCCAGGTGACCAGCAGCTGTGCCCGGGCGCTACCGAGGTCCAGCGCGTACCCGGCGGACAGCACGACACCGGCCACGGCGAGCGCGGCCAGCACCGGGTCCCGCCACAGCCGGGCCGGGCGGGCGGCGTCAGCGACCGCAGCGGGCATGGTCTTCCTTCCGTCATTCCCTGTACCTGCCTGCGATCGGCCCGTCCGGGCGCGGGCTTAGCCTTTCCCCACTCGCACAACCGCCACGTGATCTTCGCTGGACGGCCACCGATCGCCAATATATTGATGCTCTTATATTCGCTGGCGAGAGGGGCATCGATGGGCGTGTCGAGGACGAGTCGCTGGACGGCGGCCGCCGCGGTCGGGCTGCTGGCGGCGGCATTCACCGCGGCGCCGGCCGAGGCGGCGGTGAGCCGGGCCGAACTGGCGCTGCGCTGGGCGCCGATCCACTACCAGGACGTGGACGCCACCGGCGCCCACGCGCTCGGCGGCAAGGCCGACATGATCACCCGGTACGACTTCGACGGCAATCTGAACGGCCGCGACAACTGGGACAACGCCGGGAGCGAGACGGCCGCCCACGCCTACTACTCGGTGGCCGAGACCGCCACCCACTGGTACCTGACCTATCTCTTCTTCCACCCGCGGGACTGGGTGGACCACCCGTTCTTCGAGACCGAGCACGAGAACGACGGGGAAGGCGTGCTGCTCGTGGTCGAGCGGGACGGGTCGGACCACGGGACGCTGCGGGCGGCGGTCACGGTGGCGCACAGCGACTTCTACTCGTACACGCCGGCCGGCAGCACTTGGACCGGCGGCGGCGAGACGGTCGACGGCACGCTGCAGTTCCAGTCGTCACCGCACGACGGGTTCTCGCACCCGGTCACCGCGCAGGAGGCCAAGGGACATGGGCTGAAGGCGTACCCGCAGTACACGATCAACGGGGACGGCATCGTCTACTACCCGTCGACGGTCGCCGAGTCGCCGTCCGGTGCGAACGACCGGGACGTGCGCTACCGGCTCGTCGACGTCTTCGCGTCCGGCGGACTGTGGGCGCAACGCAACAACAGCAGCCTGTTCGCCGGCCTCGGCACGTTCGCCGGGGACACCAGCGGCGGGTGCGGCACCGGCACCTGGTCGTGCGGGACCAACTCGGCGAACGCGCCGTGGGGCTGGGACGACGGGAACGACACGGTGGGCCGCGGTGAGATCGCCACCGATCCGGCGAAGCTGGCCACGGCGTACTTCACGGTTCCGGGGGCGCCGGCACGGGCGTACAGCTACAACCCGTACACCGCGGCGGCCGCGGCGCTGCGGGAGGCCGCGCGCACGCTGCCGCCCACGGTCGACTGACCACAGCGACCGGCCCGCCCGCGATTGTCATGGCGCGATGGGCGGGCCGGTCGCCGGGAGTCTGTCAGAGCTCCGGAGTGGCGATCGGCTCGGGCTCGTCGACCGGCTCGTCAGTCGGCTCGCTGGTGGGCTCGTCAGTCGGGGTTTCGGTCGGCTCGTCCGAGGGCTCGTCGACCGGCTCCGACGACGGGGCCGGCGTGGGCGGCACCGAAGGAGTCGGCGTGGGGGCCGGCTTGACCACCTTCTTCGTGCCGGTCGCCTGCACTTTGGCAGCGGTGTAGACGGCGCCGGTGGCCGTACCGGTGATGGTGATCTTGAAGCCGGCGGCCAGCGCGCTCACCTGGACCTTCCTGCCGTTGAGCAGGACCCGGACGCCGGCCGGCACGGTGACCGTCACGGTCTTGCCCTTGACGTCCTTGGTGCCACTCTTCACCGCGACGGTCACCGTGCTGCCCTTGACGGCGGTCACGGTGCCGGTCGCCGCGAAGGTGACCTTCTTGGCCGGCGTCTTCTTCTTCGCGGGCTCCTTCTTGGCCGGCTTCTTCGCGGCCGCCATCTGGACCGCGGACGACGAGGAGCTCTGGGCGAACGCGGCCACGCCGGTGCCGACGACGGGGACGGTGACGACCACGGACAGGGCGATGGCGGTGGCCGTGCGGCGCATACGCATGAGTGGAACTCCTCGACTCGGGGGAGTTTCCATCGTGGTGACGTCCGGGTCCCATCCGGTTGTCGCTGTGGTTGCGGGATGGTTGCACCGGGTTCCCGCCGCTTTTCACGGATAGCGCCGGATAGTCGCCCGTTCGGCCCTTCTGTGACTGGCGATGCGCAACGTGAGGAGAAGCACGGGAGTTGACATGGTCGTCCGACTGGGTGAATGTCCTGGGATGCACGATGTTTGGCCGGCGCCGGGCCTCCTTCTGGCCTCGCGGTACCGCCTCGTCACGCTGCTGGAAACCGGCGGCATGGCGCAAGTCTGGCGGGCCGTGGACGAGTTGCTGGACCGGCCGGTCGCGGTCAAGCTCCCGGCCGGTGACACCCGTGCCGCGCATCTGGCCTGGCGCGAGGCCCGGCTGGCGGCCCGCCTCTCGCATCCCGGCATCGCCGCGGTGCACGACTACCGCGAGGCGGTCCGCCCCGACGGCTCGGTGGCCCCGTTCGTGGTGATGGAGCTGCTCAGCGGCGAGACCGTGGCGGCCCGGCTGGTCGACGGCCCGATCCCGTGGGGCGAGGCGGTCTCGATCGGCACCGCCGTCGCCGAGGCGCTCGCCGCCGCACACGCGGCCGGCGTGGTGCACCGCGACATCAAGCCGGGCAACGTGATGCTCTGCCCGGGTGGCGTCAAGCTGCTCGACTTCGGGATCAGCGCCGCCGCCGGCGAGCCCGACGACGACGACACCGGCGCCACGTTCGGCACCCCGGCGTACGCGGCGCCCGAACGCCTGGACGGCAAACCCGCCGAGCCCGCCACCGACCTGTACGGGCTGGGTGTGCTGCTGTTCGAGATGGTGGCCGGCGAGCCGCCGTACTCGGTGGACACCTGGGAGGAGCTCGCCGCGGCCCAGGCGTCCGGCCCCGCGCAGCTCCCCGAGGGCCTGCCTGCCCGGCTACGGGAGCTGATCGCCCGGTGCCTGCAGGACGAGCCGCACCGGCGTCCCTCGGCCGCCGAGGCCCGCCGGACACTGGCCCGCCTGATCCCGTCCTCACCGGCCCGCAGCACCATCCCGCTGCCCGAGCCACCACCGACCGGCCTGGCCCGGGTCATCCCGGTCACGGCCCGCCCGTCGTCGACAGCCGGCCGGGTCGGCGCCGTCGCCGGCCTCGTCCTGGTCGTCGCCGCCTTCATCGCTCTGATCAACACGGTCGGCGGGCCGGAGGGCGACGACAACGTGGCGCAGGCCCCGCCGGCCGGCACCCCGTCGGCCGCGCCGTCGGTCACCACGAAGGCGGCGCCGGAGCCCCCGACGGCCGCCACCACCAGAGCCACGCCGACCGCGACGCTGACCCTGGACGCGGCGCTGAGCCGGGTCCGCGCGGCGGTCGAGAAGGGTGAGGAGCTCGGCGAGATCCGGCCGGACGTCGCCCTCGACCTGATGAATCTGCTCCGTCAGATCGACAGCGGCTCGGCGGAGGTCGGCGACCAGGTGGAGCTGCTCAGCAGCAAGGTGCGGCAGCGGCTCAGCGAGGGCGCGATGACCGAGACCCGGGCCTCGGTCCTGCAGTCCCGCCTGAGGGATCTGCGGGGTGTGAGCGGCGCCTGAGCCGTTACGCGGACCCGCGCAGGATCAGCCGGGTCGGCAGGACCGTCTCGTGGTCGGCCGGCTCCTCGCCGTCGAGCTTGGACAGCAGCAGCCGCACCATCTCCTGGCCCATCTGCTCGATCGGCTGGTAGACACTGGTCAGCGGCGGATCGGTGTGCCGGGCGATACCCGAGTCGTCGAAGCCGATGACCGCGACGTCCTGCGGCACCCGCCGGCCCGCGCGGCGCAGCACCCGCAGCGCGCCGGCCGCCATCATGTCCGAGGCGGCGAACACCGCGTCGATCTGCGGGTACTGATTGAGCAGCCACTCCATTGCGGTGGCACCGCTCAGCTCGCCGAAGTCACCGCGGGCGGCCGGGCCCTCGCCCACCACGTCGCGATAGCCGTCGTACCGCGCGATGCCGGCGGCCATGTCCAGCGGGCCGGTGATCGTGGCGATGCAGCGCCGGCCCTGCTCACGCAGGTAGGTGACGGCGGCCCGGGCGCCACCGCGGTTGTCGGCGTCGACGTAGCTGACCGGCTCCGGGTGCACCGGCCGGCCCACCCGCACGGTCGGGACGCCACGCTCCTCCAGCAGCGCCGGCAGCGGGTCGTCGCCGTGCACCGAGAGCAGCAGCGCGCCGTCGACGTGCTGGCGGGTCAGGTAGCCCTCCAGCTGGCGGCGCTCCTCGGGGGCCTGCGCGATCATCAGGACCATCTGCAGGTTGCGGGCGACCAGCACCGACGAGACCGACTGCACGATGCGGCCGAAGAACGGCTCGGCGAAGAACCGCTCGCCGGACTCGAAGACGACCAGGGCAATCGAATCGGTTCGCTGGGTGACCAGCGCGCGGGCCGCGCGGTTCGGCACATAACCCAGCGCGTCGATCGCGTCCTGGACCGCCTGCCGCGCCTTCGGGCTGACCTGCGCCGACCCGTTGACGACACGGGACACCGTCCCGCGGCCGACACCGGCCCGGGCCGCGACCTCCTCCAGCGTCGGCCGCCCTGTCGAGCGGATCCGATCCTCCCTCATCGCCGGCCGTCCTTTCCGCGTCACCAGACGCACCCGCGTGAAGAGTAGTCCGCCGGGTAACCCCAGGTCGCCCCCATCCCCACGAGAAGCTTGGCCGGATCTTTGCGGAGGGTGTCCGGGCCGCCAGTTCCGCCCGTGGCGGGGACCGGCAAGAGTGGGAGCGTGCGACCACACAGAATCGCGGTGCTGGTGATGCCCGGGGCCGCTCCCCTCGACGTCGGGATCACCTCGCAGATCTTCGCCCCGAGGCACGGCCTGCCCTACGAGCTGCGGCACTGCTCGCTGCGGGCCGGGCCGGTCGAGGGCCGCGACGGCCTCGGATTCGTGGTCGAGGCCGGCCTCGAGGCGCTGGCCGAGGCGGACACCGTGATCGTCCCCGGGTTCCGGAACTCGACACAGCCGCTCGCCCCGGTGGTCGTCGACGCGCTGCGCGACGCCGCTTTCCGCGGCGCCCGGATGGTGTCGATCTGCGGCGGCGCGTTCGCCCTGGCCCAGGCCGGGCTGCTGGACGGCCGGCGGGCCACCACCCATTGGCAGCTGGCCCCGACGCTGGCCCGCGAGTACCCGAAGGTGCAGGTCGACGGCGGGGTGCTGTTCGTCGACGAGGGGCCGGTGCTGACCTCCGCCGGCGTGGCCGCCGGGATCGACCTGTGCCTGCACATCATCCGCCGCGACCACGGGGTAAAGGCGTCCAACGCGATCGCCCGGGTGATCGTCGCGGCGCCGTACCGCAGCGGCGGCCAGTCCCAGTACGTGCCCCGCACCCTGCCGGAACCGCTCGGCGACGTGTTCGCGGCGACCCGTGAATGGGCGCTGCGGCACCTGGCCGAGCCGCTCACCGTGGAGCGGCTGGCCCGGCACGCCCGGGTGTCGGCCCGCACGTTCGGGCGGCGGTTCGTCGAGGACACCGGGTACACGCCGATGCAGTGGATCCTGCGGGCCCGCGTCGACCTGGCCCGGGAGCTGCTGGAGCGTACCGATCTGGGGGTGGATCAGGTGGCCGCCCGGGTCGGTGTCGGCACCGGCGCCAACCTGCGGATGCACTTCCAGCGGATCCTCGGCACGTCGCCCAGCGAGTACCGGCGCACCTTCAGTGGCGGAAACCTTGCGGAGCCTGGCGCTGCGCTGCCTGCCGGCACGGCGGTCGCCGCAGCAGAGTGAAAGGCATGACGACACGGGTAGCAATCAACGGATTCGGCCGGATCGGGCGCAATGTCCTGCGGGCCGTGCACGAGCGGGGCGCCGGCGTCGAGATCGTCGCGATCAACGACCTGGGCGACCCGCGGACCCTGGCCCACCTGCTGCGCTACGACAGCACGCTGGGACGGTTCGCCGGACGGGTCGAGGCGTACGACGACCACCTGCAGATCGACGGCCACCGGATCGAGGTCTCGGCCGGACGTGACCCGTCCCGGCTGCGCTGGAAGGACATCGGCGTGGACGTGGCGCTGGAGTCCACCGGCCGGTTCACCGCCGCCGGCGACGCCCGGGCCCACCTCGCCGCCGGAGCCCGCAAGGTCCTGGTCAGCGCGCCGTCGAAGGGCGCCGACCTGACCATCGCGTACGGGCTGAACCACGGCGACTACGACCCGGCCCGGCACGACGTGGTCTCCAACGCGTCGTGCACCACCAACGGGCTCGCCCCGGTCGCGTCGGTCCTGGACGACCTGGCCGGCATCGAGGTGGGGTCGATGACGACGATTCACGCGTACACCCAGGAGCAGAACCTGCAGGACGGCCCGCACCGGGACCTGCGAAGGGCCCGCGCCGCCGGACTCAACATCGCGCCGACCACCACCGGCGCGGCCACCGCGATCGGCACCGTGCTCCCCCGGCTCGCCGGCAAGCTGAGCGGCTACTCCGTCCGGGTGCCAGTCCCGGTCGGCTCGCTGGTCGAGCTGAACGCCCTGGTCAGCCGGGAGGTCACGGTCGAGGAGATCAACAGCGCGTTCGAGGCGGCCGCCGCCGGGCCGCTGCGCGGCATCCTCGAGTTCGCCACCGACCCGCTGGTCTCCACCGACATCACCGGCAACCCGGCCTCATCGATCTTCGACTCGCTGCTGACCGCGGCGCAGGGCCGGTTGGTCAAGGCCGTGGCCTGGTACGACAACGAGTGGGGCTTCGCGAACCGGGTGGCCGACACCCTCACCCTGCTGGGAGCCGATCTTCACTAGACTGTGCCGATGGCGGTCACCCTCGCAGATGTGGCCCGGCTCGCCGGGGTCTCCCCGGCAACCGTCTCCCGCGTGATCAACGACAGTGCGAAGCGCGTCAACGAGGACCTGCGCGAGCGGGTCCTCGCTGCCGTCGCGCAGCTGCACTACGTGCCGAACGCGCACGCCCAGCACGTGGCCCGGCCCCGCAAGTCGGCGGTCGGCGTGATCGTCCACGACGTCTCGGACCCGTACTTCGCGGAGATCACCCGGGGACTGCAACGGCAGGCCGGGGCGCACGACCGGCTCCTGGTGATCTGCAACAGCTACCGGGAGCCGGAGCGGGAGTTGGCGTACGTCGCACTGCTGCGCGCCCAGCAGGTGCACGCGCTGATCCTGGCCGGCTCCGGCTACCACGACGACGCTTTCACCGAGCGGCTCAACGCCGAGCTGGGCGCGTACCAGCAGGCCGGCGGCCGGGTCGCGGTGATCGGCCGGCACCGCCTGGTCGGCAGCGCGGTCCTGCCGGCGAACGAGGCCGGCGCCCACGCGCTCGGCCTGCGCCTGCTCGGCCTGGGCCACCGCGAGGTCGCCGTCATCGCCGGCCCGCGCTGGCTGACCACCACCACCGACCGCCTCACCGGTTTCCGCCGGGCCGCCGAGGAGCTCGGCGTCGAACTGCCACCGTCCCGCATCGTCTACACCGACTTCACCCGCGACGGCGGCGCCGTTGCCGCCGCCGAGCTGCTGGACACCGATCCCGGCCTGACCGCCCTGGTCGCGCTCAACGACTCCATGGCCGTCGGCGCCCTGGCCGCCCTGCGCGAACGCGGCGTCCGCGTTCCCGACGACATCTCGGTCACCGGCTTCGACGACATGCCGATCGCCCGCGACGTCACCCCCAGCCTGACCACTGTGAAGCTGCCGCTCGTCGAGATGGGCGAACGCGCCATGGCGCTCGCCCTGGGCGACGACCCACACCCCCGGTCGGAACCGGCCGAAGCCACCACCATCTGGCGCGAGAGCTGCGCAAAACCCCGATAGGGTACGAGCTACGCCCCCTGCCGCACGCAAGAGGCATCCACACCTCCCGCTCGCTCCGCTCGCTCCCGCCTTTCCGCTCGCCGCCTCCCCGCTCGCCGCCTCCCCGCTCGCCGCCTCCCCGCTCGCCGCCTTCCCCAGCCGCCGCTCACTCATGCAACCGCCGGCCCATTCCACGCCTCACCGTCGGCCCAACCCATCCAGCCGCTACCCACGCATGGAATCCGGCCCCTATTACCTGCGCAGCCGGCGGCCGGCCGGGCCCAGCCGTCGACCACGCATGGAATCCGACCGCTAATACCTGCACAGCCGGCGGCCGGCCGGGCCCAGCCGTCGACCACGCCTGCAACCGTCAGCCTGTTCCATGCCTCACCGTCGGCTCGGCCCGGCCGGCCGCCGGCCGCGCAGGTAATCGCCGCGCCTAGGCGGTGCCGGTCACGTCGTCAGGTGGGTGCGTTCCCCGTCGTGGTCGAGGATCGTGATCACCTCGGCCGGCCCGCCGCGGGCGCCGAAAGCGTGCGGGATCATCGTGGAGAAGGCGGCCGCCTGACCGGCCTCGACGAGGACCGTCCGGTCGCCGAGCAACAGCTCGACAGTGCCGGACAGCACCGTGAACCAGTCCCGTCCCGGGTGCACCCGCATCGCCTCCGGGTCGCGTGACGGCGGCCGGGTCAGCCGGATCCGCGCCACCGTCATCCCCTTGCCGCCCGGCGCGTGGCTGAGCACCCAGGTGGTGATCCCCCGCTCCGGATGATGGTGCGGCTTGATCACCACGGCCTCGTCGCCGGTTTCCACGAGCTCGTCGAGGCTCGCGCCGAGCGCGCGGGCGATCGCGGTGAGCTGGTCCAGCCCGATCCGCCGGTGGCCGGTCTCGATCCGGCTGAGCGTGGAGGCGCTGAGATAGCAGCGGGCCGCGAGCTCGTCGAGGGACCAGCCCTTGGCGATCCGCAGTCCCCGGATCCGAGCCCGGACCAGGGCGTCCACTTCAGCGTCTTGCGTCATACGCAAGATTGTATGCGCCTGCCGCAAGTCAGTCGTACAGTCGAGCCATGGCACACGAACACCACCACCACGGGCACACCGGTCACGACCACGGGCACGCGCACGGCGACTCCGGCCTGCCGGAGCTGCTCGACCTGGACGCCGAGGTGTCCGCGGCCCAGTTCGCCGAGCTGACCACGCGGGTCGCCGACCTCGCCGGTGACCACCCCGTCCGGCACATCGTGGACCTGGGCAGCGGGACCGGCAGCGGCACGTTCGCGCTGCTCCGGCAGTTCCCCACGGCGACGGCCACCGCCGTGGACACCTCCGACGACATGCTGCGCCACCTGACCGGGAGCGCACACCGGCACGGCCTGGCGCAGCGGATCACACCACTGCGCGCCGACCTGGACGAGAAGTGGCCCGACGTGGACCCCGCCGACCTGGTGTGGGCGTCCTCCTCCATGCACCACATGGCCGATCCGGACCGCGTACTTCGGGAGATCCGCGCCGCGCTGCGGCCCGGCGGCCTCCTGGTCATGATCGAGATGGAGCACATGCCGCGGTTCCTGCCGCCGGGCGCCGAAGGCGGCCTGGAGGATCGCTGCCACGCCCTCGCGGAACAGATCCGCAACGAGCACCTGCCGCACATCGGCTCGGACTGGAACACGCGCCTGGCCGCCGCCGGCCTCACCGTCCGCGAGCAGCGCACCCTCGACGTCGAGCTGACCGCGCCGCTGCCGGCCGCCGCCGTCCGGTACGCCCGGGCAGCCCTGCAGCGGTTCCGGTCCGACCGGCTCAGCCCGGCCGACCAGGCCGCCCTGGACCGGGTCCTGGCCTCCCTCGACCACCGCGACGACCTGACCGTGCGCAGCACGCGGGACGTCTGGATCGCCGGCTGAGGCGGGGTTGCCGGGCGCAGACGCACCCGGCATGATCCCGCGCATGCTCGGAACCGATGAGAGATACCGTGGCAACGCCGACCAGGCCTGCGGCTGCTGCAACGGCGCCAGCCGCCGGACCTGGTGCATGGTGACGCGCGACGGCGCGCCGTACGCGGTGTTCTTCGCGTCCTGCTACGACCACGGCGGCGAGCGCGAGTCGTGGATCGACGTCGTCTTCGGGACGTGGGGTGAGGGCGCGCACGACGACCACCTCACGTTCGGCTGCCGGTTCGGCCCGGTCCAGGGCAACCCGCTGCCGGCGGCCACCGCTGTCGACGCGGCCTCGGTGGCCCCGGACAGCCCGATGTTCGGCCACAAACTCAGCCGGGCGGAGGCGCTGGCCCACCCGCGGGTGCGCGAGTTCTGGGACGTCGTCGACTTCGTGGTCGGCGCGGACCCCCTCGTGCACCCGCATCACTACGGGCACGCGTACCAGCCCTAGCTCACCGGCGCTGCGGCCCGCTCCTCCACCGTGGCCTTGATCCGGTCGGCCTGCACCCGGCTCTTCACCCCGGTCAGGGACTGCACCCGGTACCGGCTGAGGCGCCCGGTGCTCCGCAGGACGTCGTCGAGCTGCGGGCCGTACACCTCAAGGATCTCCTCGTCCGAAGCTCCCCGTCCGCTCTGCGGGCGGGGCAGCAGATGCTGCCATTCCTCGGCGCTGCCCGGCCCGCTCTGACCGCCCAGCGCGAGCAGATAGTCGGCCACGAACCCGCGGATCGTCACGTCGTCCAGGCGCGGCGCGCTGGGCGCGAGCAACTCGGCCAGCTCCCGCGGATCCCGCGGCTCACCCTGGCCGATCTCCTCCTCGAGGGCGCTGCGCAGCGCTTCGAGGCCCGCCAGCCAGGCGGGCGAACCCTTCGGCGCGAGGGCGGGCTCCGGCAGGAGATCACGCCAGGGGTACGCCGCCTCGCCGTGCTCGCCGCTCAGCTCCCGGACGTAGTCGATGACGAACGCGCGCACGACGCCCTCGCCGAGCTCCGGAACCTTCGGCGCCAAGGTGCGGGCCAGTTCGGTGACCTGCAGATAGCTCATCTCCAGGAGCTCGTCCGGGGTGGACTCGCGGGCCAGGAGCCGGCTCAGGTTCTGCACCGCCAGCCGCCACCACGGCGACCCGACGATGCTCACTGCGGGTCGCGCCCCGGTCGGGGTCGAGGCCCACGAGGGCACGGCCGGGGCCGCCGGCGAGACCGGCGCGACAGCCGTCACGGGCGCGTTCCCGGCCTCGTCCTCGGCGGGCCGGCGCGGCGCGGGCACGTCCAGGGCGCTTGTCACGACGGCCTCCGGCATCGTCTCCGGCTCGGTCGCCACCGGCTGCACCGGCTGCATGAACTGGACCGGCTGGACCATCGGCACCGCCGGTGCCGGGTCCTCCCGGTCCGGGGTCTCCACCGGCGCGGCCACGACCGGCTCGGCCTTCTCCCCCGTGGGCAGCAGGGCCGGCGCCGGAGCGACGAACCGCTCGCCGCCCGGCACCAGCAGGTCCATCACGCGCTGGATCCGGGCGAGCTGCTCGACCACGTCCTGCACGACCGGCTCCCCCGCGGTGCGGGCATCCTTGAGCAGCCGGGACCGCCACCACGACTTCGGCCAGCGGGCGCCACTCACCCGGTGGTGGTTGACGACCATCCGGCGTACCTGCCGTTCCGCCGCCATCCGCACCAGGTCGGGGTCGTCGTCCGGGATCAGCCAGCCCCAGCGCTCGGCTAGCCGGCGCGGGCTGTAGGCGAACCGGCCGCGCCGCACCCGCTGCCCGGCCGCGGTCAGCGCCGCCCACCACATCAGGAAGATCACGCACGGTACGGCCAGACGCAGCAGTTTCTCGGTGCCGGTGACCGCGTTGCTCGCCACGATGATGCCGGAGATCGCCGCGATCAGGGCGGCGATCCAGAGCATCGGCCCGGGGTGACCCGGCGTGACGATCTTTCCGTCCGGCCCGTACACCGTGGTCCGCCGATACTGCTCGGCGGCCAGCGAGGTCGCGGTCAGGAAGCAGATCTCGAAGACCGCGAAGACCAGTACGGCGAACACCTTCGGCAGCTTGAGCTGGTCGATCGCGATGACCCACATGCCCTCGGCGTTGAGCAGCAGCGCCAGGTTCATGCTGAACGCCAGGGCGATCGGGCGCAGCGGCTTACGCGACCGTTTCGCCCAGATGCCCAGCCCGACGAGGGCGATCAGGCCGGCCAGGCCGGCGGCGAGCATGAGCAGGGCGGCGTAGTCGCGCCAGAAGTCCGCGATCAGATCGTTGTACTGCTTCACGCGGGAACGCCTTTCGACACGGCGGGGAGGAACTCGTCGAGCGCGGTCGCGATCAACGCGGATCGGTTGCCGGCGGTGTGCCGGGTGGCGAGGCTGTCGATGACGGCGAGGTTGGCGGGATTCGGGCGGATCGACACCTGCACCTGGTCCTCGGAGTGCTGCCGGCGGCCCGTACGCTGCGCCACGAAGATGCCGTCCGCGACCGCCGCCGGCCCACTGACCGCGACCAGGTCACCGAGCCGATCGTGGGTGGCGTTGAGCGCGTCGAAGACGAGCTGGGTGTGCGACCGCCCGGTCGCCGCGGCGTGCGCACGAAGCCGCGAACGCAGGCTCACCGACAGGTAGACCACGACGCTGCCGCCGGCTCGGACGGCATCTGTCCCGGTGTGGGCGAACGGCACGACAGCTTCCTCTCTACGGCTCCTGCTGGCGGGCTTTCTACCACGCCGGTGTTACACGGTCGTGGAGGCGCGCGTGCCACAAGCGATCCAGGAGGCTATCGGATAGCACTATCCGATAGCCTCCCGCCCCACCCATCCGCCCTCATCACCAGCCCGGACCCCTCGGCTGGCGCTGAGAGCTGCTTCCCGAGCCCCGAAACGACGCTCAGCGCCGGCCCGGGTGGCGGGGACGCGGCGATCACCATACGGTCGGCACTGGCGATGATCGAGTTGGCGGGGAGGCGTGCGGGTGCCGGGCTGGGTAGGTGTGGTCCTGGTGATCGCGGCCGTGGTGGCGGTTGCGCTGGGCGGTTCGGCGATCTTGGCGAGCCGATGGGCGCGGACCCGGCCGGGCGCTCGGGCCGCACCGGCTGCCGCGGGGACAGGCGACGCGACCGGCCAGGCTGCACCGGACGGGCTCACCGGTCTGGCGGCAGTCGGGCTGACGAGCCAGGTGGTAAACGGGCCGCCGGGCCCGGCGGCGGACGATCTGGCCGGGCGGGCGGCGGACGCGGAGGCGGTCCGGGCGGCGGCGGAGCGGGCGGTCGCTGCCGCTGACCAGGCGCGGGAGCGGGCCGAGGACGCGGCGGGCCGGCGAGATCTGGCCGAGAAGCGGTACCTGGACGCGAAGTGGGAGGCACGGGCGTCGGCAGCGGATGAGTCGCAGCGGCTGGTCCAGCGGGCGGCGCTGGACGCCTACCGGCGTGGGGAGCTGACCGTGGCCCAGCTCAACGGCATCTGGCAGCACACCGGTTCCGGCGCCGAGCCGCCCGTCGATCCCGAGGTGCGGGCCGCTCTGCTGGAGTATCAGCAGGCGATGACCGAGTCGGCGCAGGTCAGCCGGGAAGCGCACGTCGCCGAGGTGGCCGCGGAGGTGCTGGCCGAAGAGGTTCACATCGCCGAGCAGGACGTGCTGGCCGCGCAGGAGGAGGCCCGGCCGGGCCTGGACGCCCTGCTCAGCCGCCCGGAACCCGGCAGGGCCTGAACCGAGAGCGGCGCTGGGCCCGCCGGAGACGTGCGCCGTTGAACGTCTCCGGCGGGCGCGGCGGCACCGGCCGGTGAGGGCGGCCGGGCCGTTCCCGGGGGCCTCAGCCCATGTGCGGGTAGGTGTGGTCGACCGGCGGCACGAAGGTTTCCTTGATGGTTCGCGGGGAGGTCCAGCGGACCAGGTTGTGCCACGAGCCGGCCTTGTCGTTGGTGCCGGAGGCGCGGCCGCCGCCGAAGGGCTGCTGGCCGACCACGGCGCCGGTCGGCTTGTCGTTGTAGTAGAGGTTTCCGGCGGTGAAGCGGAGCCGGTGGCCGAGGCTTTCCAGCACGCCGCGGTCCTGGGCGAAGATCGCGCCGGTGAGCGCGTACGGGCTGGCTGTGTCCACCAGGTCGAGGACCGATTCGAGGTCGTCGTAGACGTACACGGCGAGGATCGGGCCGAAGTATTCGGTGGTGAAGACCTCGTCGGTGGGGTCGGTGCATTCGATGACGGTTGGGCGTACGAAATAACCGATGCTGTCGTCGCACGTGCCGCCCGCAAGGATCGTGCATGCCGGTGCCGCATTCGCGCGCGACAGCGCCGCGGCGTGCCGGGCGTAGGCCCGGGCGTCGATCACCGCGCCACCGAAGTTGGCCAGGTCGGTGACGTCACCGTAGGTGAGCGATTCGGTCACCGCGACCAGGCGGTCGCGCACGCCCGATTCCCACAGCGAGCGAGGGATGTACGCCCGGGACGCCGCCGAACATTTCTGCCCCTGATATTCGAACGCCCCCCGGACCAGGGCGGTGACCAGCGGCTCGACCTCAGCCGACGGGTGCGCCAGCACGAAGTCCTTGCCACCGGTCTCGCCCACGAGCCGCGGATAGGTGCGGTACGAGGCGATGTTCTCGCCGACCGTCCTCCACAGGTGCTGGAACGTGCCGGTCGACCCGGTGAAGTGGATGCCGGCCAGATCGGGGTGGGTGAGCGCCACGTCCGAGACGGCCAGCCCGTCACCCGTCACCATGTTGATCACGCCGGCCGGCAGTCCGGCCGCTTCGAAGAGCGCCATCGTCTGGTGGGCCGCGAACTGCTGGGTGACCGACGGCTTCCAGAGCACCGTGTTGCCCATCAGGGCCGGCGCCGACGGCAGGTTGCCGGCGATGGCGGTGAAGTTGAACGGCGTGATCGCGTAGACGAAGCCTTCGAGCGGCCGGTGGTCGAGCCGGTTCCAGACGCCGGGTGAGGAGATCGGCTGTTCGGCGAGGATCTGCCGGGCGAAGTGCACGTTGAAGCGGAGGAAGTCGACGAGTTCGCAGGCCGCGTCGATCTCGGCCTGCTGCGCGGTCTTGGACTGTCCGAGCATGGTGGCCGCGTTCAGGGTGTCCCGCCACGGGCCGGCGGCCAGGTCGGCGGCTTTCAGGAAGACCGCGGCGCGCGCCTCGAACGGCAGGTCACGCCAGTCCTTGGAGAAGGAGGAGATGGCGGCCTGCGCGTCGGCGTGGGTCGCGTTGCCGGTGACGCCGAGAACGTTGGCATGGTGGTGCGGCTCGACCACGCGGGTCACGTCGCCGCCGCCCATCCGCCGTACGCCGCCGATGTTCATGGTCAGCTCGGTGGGGGCGCCCGCGAGTTCGGCCAGCTTCTTCTCCAGCGAGGCACGCTCCGGTGTGCCCGGCGCGTAGCCGCGGACCGGCTCGTTGACGGGGGCCGGCACCTGTGCGACGGCGTCCATATCGGTTGCTCCTTGGTTCGGTTCCGGGCAGCCCGATGGCCGGGCGCGCAGGGCACACCCGGTCGGGCCGGAAGGGGGAAGGTCAGTCGGCGAGCGTGCCGAGATACAGCTCGATCACTTTCGGGTCGTGCATGAGTTCTTCGCCGGTTCCGGTGTGTGCGTTGCGACCCTGGTCGAGGACGTACGCGCGGTCGCAGATCTGCAGGCACCGGCGCGCATTCTGCTCCACCATGATCACCGCGACGCCGGACTTCTTGATCCGGTGGGCGTGCAGGAACACCTCGTCCTGCCGCTGCGGGGACAGCCCGGCGGACGGCTCGTCGAGCAGCAGCACCGACGGGTCCGTCATCAGCGCCCGGCCCATGGCGAGCGTCTGCCGCTGCCCTCCGGAGAGCGAGCCGGCCTTCTGCTTGAGCCGGTCCTTGAGGTCGGGGAAGAGGAAGCAGACCGCTTCGAGCCGGACCGCGAACTCCTTGGGCCGCTGGAAGATCCCGATCTCCAGGTTCTCCTTGATGGTCAGGTCGGTGAAGACGTTGTTGGTCTGCGGTACGAACCCGACGCCGCGGGCGACCAGTTTGTCGGCGCGCAGCCCGGTGACGTCGTCGCCGTCCAGCAGGATCTGCCCGCCCCGGATCTGCACCATCCCGAAGATGGCTTTGAGCAGGGTGGACTTGCCCGCGCCGTTGGGCCCGATGATGCCGACCAGTTCGCCCTTGGCGGCGGTCAGGTCGCACCCGTTGAGGATGTTGACGCCGGGCAGGTAACCGCCGACCAGCTCCTTCACTTCGACGGTCACGAGTCCAGCTCCTTGATGAGTTCGCGCAGGTCGGTGTCGTGGTGGGCGCCGAGGTAGGCGTCGACGACGGCCGTCGAGCCGAGGACCTCAGCCGGCTCGCCCTCAGCGATGATCTTTCCTTCGGCCATCACCACGACCCAGTCGGCCACGAACCGGACCATGTGCATGTCGTGCTCGACGAAGAGCACGGTCATGCCCTGTTCCTTGAGGTCCTTGATGTGGTGCAACAGCGACTGGGTGAGCGCGGGGTTCACCCCGGCCATCGGCTCGTCGAGCATCACCAGCGTCGGCTCGTACATGATCGCCCGGGCCATCTCCAGCAGCTTGCGCTGGCCGCCGGAGAGGCTGGCCGCGTAGTCCTGGGCCTTCGCGTCGAGCTTGAAGCGGGCCAGGATCTCCATGGCCTTCTCGACGTGGGCGCGCTCAGCAGAGCGCCAGGTGAAGGGAAGGAGGGCCGCACGCAGCTTCTCCCCGGGCTGGTGCTTCGAGCCGAGCAGCATGTTCTCCAGCACGGTGAGCCGGCCGAGAACCTTGGTCAGCTGGAACGTGCGAACCATGCCGAGCCGGGCGACCCGCCACGGCGCCAGCCCACTGACCTTGACGCCGTCGAACGTCCAGCTGCCGGTCTGCGGCTTGTCGAAACCGGTGAGCAGGTTGAAGAACGTCGTCTTGCCGGCGCCGTTGGGCCCGATCAGCGCGGTGATCTTGCCGCGCGGGATCTCCAGATGCTCGACGTCGACCGCGGTCACGCCCGCGAAGTGCCGGTGCACCTTGTCCGCCACCAGGATGGGGTTCTCACTTGGCATCGAAGCTCAGCTCCGTCCGGTTTCCGAGGATGCCCTGCGGGCGGAACACGACCAGCAGCACCAGGGCCACGCCGACCAGCACGAAACGCAGCTGGCTGCCCTGCGTGACGTTGTCGAAGATCCCGGCGTCCACGCCGATGGTGACCAGCTCATCGGTGAACCGCATGACCACCCAGAAGATCATCGAGCCGAGCACCGGGCCGAAGACCGTGGCGGCGCCGCCGAGGATCAGCATCGTGTACATGTTGAACGTCATCCGGGTGCTGAAGTCGAACGGCTGCACCGACGTCGGCTGCACGTAGAGGATGCCGGCCAGCGCGCCGATCACCCCGCCGATGACCAGGGCCTGCAGCTTGTACTGGTTGACGTTCTTGCCGAGGCTGAGCATGGCGTGCTCGTCCTCGCGGATGCCCTTGAGCACCCGGCCCCACGGGCTGTGCACCAGCAGATAGATGGCGCCGGCGACGAGCAGGACCACCAGCCAGTCGATCGTGGCGATCCACAGGTCGTTACTGGTGAAGGTCCAGGGACCGATTTTGACAACCCCGCTGGGGTACGGGTTGGAGCTCTTCAGCCAGTCCGAGTACTCGTTGTAGAGGCCGTTGGCCCCGCCGGTCCACTTGGCGAAGGCGCTGGAGTTCAGCGCGAACCGGATGATCTCGGCCGCCGCGATGGTGACGATCGCCAGGTAGTCGGCCCGCAGCCGCAGGGTCGGGATGCCGAGCAGTAACGCGTACAGGGCCGCGAGCAGCAGGGTCACGGCGATCGCGAGCGGCGCGGAGAACCCGAAGGTCATCACCGAGATCGCGAAGCCGTACGCGCCGATCGCCACGAACCCGGCCTGACCGAAGTTGAGCAGCCCGGTGAATCCGAAGTGCACATTCAGGCCGATGGCCGCCAGGGCGTACGCCGCGGTGGTGGGTGTGATGATCTCGCGGAGCGAGTTCCAGAGGATGTCCATGTCCCTTAACCGATCCGCTCACGGCGACCGAAGATGCCCTGCGGCCGCACCAGCAGGACGATGACCAGGACGGCCAGACCACCGACGTACTTCATGTCGGCCGGGATCCAGAGCACCAGGATCTCGGTGCAGACACCGACGACGATCGAGCCGACCAGGGTGCCGAACGCGGTGCCGAGACCGCCCAGGATGACCCCGGCGAACATCAGCAGCAGCAGGTTGAAGCCCATGTCGAAGGAGACCTGGTTGAAGACGCCGAGCAGGACGCCGGAGAGCGCGGCCAGGGCGCCGGATAGCGTCCAGACGATCCGGGTGATCCGGTCGACGTCGACGCCGCTGGTGGCGGCGAGCGCGGTGTTGTTCGAGATGGCGCGGGTGGCCTTGCCGATCCGGCCGTACTTGAGCCAGACACCGATGGCGACCAGGACCACGATGCTGATGCCCATGCTGGCGTAGCTGGTGGCCGGCAGCACGACGGGTCCGATGGTGACGGTGCCCCAGCTCTCGGTCGTCATGCCGCGGGCCGCGTTGCCGAAGAAGAACTGGAAGAGGCTGCGGATCGCCATGCTGATACCGATGCTGGCGATCATCAGGGTGACCAGCGAGACGCCCTTGCGGCGCAGCGGGCGCCACAGCGTGACGTCCTGGGCATAGCCGAACGCGGCGCCCAGCACAGTGGCGACGGCCGCGGCAGCCAGCAGCGGCAGCCCGGCGAGGTGCGCGAAGACGAAGCCCATCAGCCCGCCGAAGGTGACGCTCTCGCCGTGCGCGAAGTTGGTGAACCGGGAGGTGCCGAAGACCAGCGACAGACCGATCGCGGCGATCGCGATGAGCAGGCCCAGGTTGAAGCCGGAGACCGCACGCTGGGCGAACCGGTCGGCGAAGCTCGCGACCTGCTGGGTGCTCTCGGTGGTGGAGACCACGACGTTCAGCACCGGCAGCGTGGTCGGTGAGTCGACCAGCTCCTTCTCGACCTCGTAGAAGTCGCCGGCGAAGTGGCCGGTCGCCGCCTTGGTGTCGATCGCGATCGTGTACTCGCCCGGGCCGGGAACGGGGATGACTTCCCAGCGGCCCTTCTCGTCGGTGGTGTCGGTGCCGACGACTGTGTCGCCGTCGCGGACCTCCACGGCGGCGCCGCTGACCGGCTTCTTCTCGCCGTCACGCAGCAGGCCCCGGAAGCCCCACTCGTCCGCTTGCTTCTCAGCCAGGGGGGCCGCGGCCGCCGGACCGGCGGTGACGGCGAGGCCCGGTGCGAACAAGGCGCACGCGAGGGCCAGGACCGCCAGCAGCCGCACCCAGGGCCGGGTGGCTTTGGTGCGAATCACTGGTTTTTCCTTGTCGGTAGCGGGTGGCCCCGGCAACGTCGCCGGGGCCACCGATGAGCTGGTTACTTCGCGACCGCGTACGTGCCGTCGGTGCCGTAGACGTAGAGCTGGTACTCCGTCTCGGTGACGTCGTTGTTGTCGGCGAACTTCAGCCCACCGCTGAGACCGTCGTAGTCGATGGCCTTGCCCTGGCCGAGCAGGTCGGCGCACTCCTTGAAGGTCTTGCACTTCGTGGCGCCGGCTGCGCCTCCCGAGACCTCGGCCAGCTTGGCCGCGATCGCCTTGCCGTCCGGGGACTTCGCCGCCGCGGCGGCGAGCGCGGAGACAACCACGGCGTCGTACGTGGAACCCGCGTACGCGAACGACTTGAGGTTGGCGTTCTTCGCGAGCAGCTTCTTCTCGAACTCGGCCTCGACCGCCGGGTCCGGGCCGGCCAGGAAGCCGCGCAGGCCCTTGAGCAGCTCCGGCTTGATCGTGTACTTGCCCAGCGTCGAGTTGGACAGATAGAGGTTCTTGTCGGTGAACTTGTGCGTGCCGACCAGCGACTCGATCATGCTGCCCGAGTACGAGGCGTAGGAGAGCAGGACGATCGACTCCGGCTTGGCGGCCACGACCGCGTCGATCTGCGCGCTGTAGTCGGTGTCGGTGGTGTTGAACTGCTGCTGCGCCACGACCTCGACGCCGGCCGCCTCGAAGGACTGCACCATCGACTCCTGGAACGCCTGACCCCACGCGTCGTTCTGCGCGATGATCGCGGCCGAGGCGTGCCCGTCCTGGACGACCAGGTCGGCGAGCTTGGCGGCCTCGAGGGCGTCGGTCGGCGCGGTCCGGAAGTACAGCGGGTTGATGCCGGTCAGGCTCGACGAGGTGTTCGAGCCGGAGACCTGCACCGCGCCGGACTCGGTGATCTTGCCGACGATGGCGCCGCTCATGCCCGAGCCGTACGCGCCGATCACGACGTTGGAACCCCAGGTGACCAGGCTGTCCACGGCCTGGCTGGCGGTGTCGTTGTTGTCGGTCGAGTCGACCTGCTTGGCCTCGACCTTGCTGCCGAGGACCCCGCCGGCCGCGTTGATGTCCTCGATCGCCACGTCCACCGCGCTGACCAGGGCCTCACCGGCGCCGGCGTAGGCGGTGTGCGGCAGGATCGCGCCGATCTTCAGCGGGCCGCCGGAGGGCGCCGCCGAATCCGTGGTCTCCGGGGTGTCGCTGCTGGATGAGCATGCCGCCAGGGAGAGCGCGAGCGCGCCCGCTATGAGTGCACGACTGATCGCCGTCATGGTGCCACTTCCTTATCGCCGGGAGGTACTCCGCCATGCACGGCGGAGCGGATGCCGATCGGTGTACCGAAGTCTCGCCGATCTTGTATGCGTGTTTGTATACAGAGACGATTACAAGAAAGTAACGAACGGCGGGGCGAGCGTCAGACGGCCTGGATCAGGATCGACTGGGTGCGGCCGATGTGGGCGCGGACCAGCGCTTCGACGGCCGCGCCGTCCCGTGCGCGCAGGGCGTCGATCATCTGCCGGTGTTCGGCGTTGACCTCGGCGGCGTCCTTGGCCGACATCAGCCAGGTGGCGCTCAGCGACCAGTGGCTGATGTTGGTGCGCTGGGCGAACTGGATCAGCAGCGGATTGCCGCAGGCCGCGGTGATCAGGCCGTGGAACTGCCGGTTCAGCCGGTTCAGGTCCTTGACGGTGGCGCCGGGACGGTCGATGGCGTCGGCGATGCCGGCCAGCTGGTCCAGGTCGGCGGCGGTGATGTGGTCGGCTGCCAGGCGCGCGGCGGCGCTCTCGACCGCGGCACGGGCCTCGACGATGCGCAGGGCCTCCTCCGGCGAGTGGTCCCGGACCACCCAACCACGGACCCGCGCGACCAGGCCCTCCTGGGCCAGGCGGAGCAGGGCTTCGCGTACGGGTGTGCGGCTCACTTCGAGCTGGGCGGCGAGGTCCTCTTCGACGAGGCGGCGGTTGGGCGCGATGTCGCCGTCCAGGATCGCGTCGCGCAGCTGCTGGTACGCCTTGTCCGCGGCGAACTGGACCCCGTCCACGGCGGCGGGCTGCAAGCTCTTGGGGAGTACCACGGCGCGGTCCTTCACGTGTCACGGTGCGGCGATGTGCACCGAAGTGTAGGTGGCCCGCCCCGAATTCCGATCATGCGATCGCGGGTGGACGCGCGACGGCCCGGCCGGGTGAGCCGGCCGGGCCGTCGTTCGTGAGCGGGATCAGTCGTTCAGCGAGCAGGGGGCGAGGCCTTCGGCGTTGAGGTTCGGCTTGGCCGCGGCCCGGCCGATCGCCGTCTCCATCCGGTTGATCGCCGCGAACCGCTTGTCCTCCAGCGGGCCGAGGATCGCGTTCTGGATGAAGTTCGGGCCGCCCTGGCCGACGGTGTTGCGGATCCGGTTGTTCGCCTCCTGGATCTGCGTGTTCAGCAGGGCGAGGTTGCGGTCGATCTCGGCCTGCGCGGAGGCCGGGATCGCCACGGCGATGGTGACCGCCGGGCAGTTCACGGTCGGCAGGTTCGCCGCGACGTCGTCGGGGTCAGCCGTGGCGACGCCGGTCGGCTCGGGGGCCGCGTTGCCGCCGCCGTTCTGGTTGAGCGAGCAGGGGGCGAGGCCTTCGGCGTTGAGGTCCGGCTTGGCCGCGGCCCGGCCGATCGCCGTCTCCATCCGGTTGATCGTGGCGAACCGCTTGTCCTCCAGCGGCCCGAGGATCGCGTTCTGGATGAAGTTGGCGCCGCCCTGGCCGACGGTGTTGCGGATCCGGTTGTTCGCCTCCTGGATCTGCGTGTTCAGCAGGGCGAGGTTGCGCTCGATCTCGGCCTGCGCGGAGGCCGGCACGGCCGGGAGCTTGTCGGCGACGGTCGGGCAGTTGACGGTCGGAAGAGCGTCACCACCGGCGTTGTCGCCACCGCCCGCATTGCCGCCACCGTTGTTACCCCCGCCGTTGTTCGCGGGCACCTCGGTCGGTTCCGGCGCCGCGTTGCCGCCGCCGCCCTCGTTCAGGGTGCAGGGGGCGAGGCCTTCGGCGTTGAGGTCGGGCTTCGCGGCGGCCCGGCCGATCGCCGTCTCCATCCGGTTGATCGCCGCGAACCGCTTGTCCTCGAGCGGGCCGAGGATCGCGTTCTGGATGAAGTTCGGGCCGCCCTGGCCGACCGAACTGGCGATCCGGTTGTTGGCCTCCTGGATCTGCGTGTTCAGCTGGGCCAGGTTCCGCTGGATCTCGGCTGCCGCGGACGCCGGCACGACCGGGAGCTTGTCCGCCACGGTCGGGCAGTTCACGGTGGGTACCGTGTCGTCGGCGGCAGCCGCCACGCCCAGTCCCACACCGACCAGGGCCACCGCGACACCTGCCACGCCGGCCACCCGCCAGCGCCGCATGTTCGATCCCCCCGCGTTGTTCCGGTAGCTCCGGTACCGCTTCATCTGCGTGCCTTTCGTTCGGACCGCGTTCTCCACCGGTCCGTACGGGAACGCTCCCAGGGCGGATCGAAATAAAGCCAAACTTAAGATTCGAAGGGCTGTCCTCTTAAGAAACCTGACCGTTCCGGATCAGGCCCGATTCGGTGTAAGCGCAGCTCAGGCTGGTTCGATGGTGATCTCGGTGAAGGTCACCACGGCCGAATCCGGCGTCATCCCGAACACCACCGCACCGCGGGTCTGCGGGGTCGTTGCGCCGGGTGCGGTGAGCACGGTCCGCTCGTCGAGCCGCACCAGGAGATCGGTGCCGTCTGCCCGGACCTCGACGCGGCGCCAGGCGGCCGGGTCGGCCGGCGGCAGCGACTGGAAGGCAAGCATGCGGACCAGGCGGCCGGTCTCCGCCTCGAGCACGGCCCGGTCGGCGCAGAGGGTGACCCGGAAGGCGCCGGTGTCCGCCCGCACCCGGACGATCGCGCAGGCGTCCGCGGTGAGCAGGGCGACCCGGGCCGCGACCGACCAGTCACCGTCGTTGCGCGCCGCCGGGCAGGCGCGGGCGGCGGGTGCCTCCGGCCGCAGCACGACCGGGCCGGGCGGCGCACACCGCGGGCGTTCCTCGTCCCGGCTTGCCTGCTCGGACGCACGCTGCCCGCGGTCCCCCAGCGACAGGCTGCTCGCCGGCGCGGCGACGTCCGGCCCGCCGGCCCGGCGTTCCGGCGGCAACGCCACGGCCAGGCCGACGCCACAGCCGAGCGCGACCACACCGGCCAGGATCCCGGCGCCCAGGCGGCGCAGCGTCCGGCCCGCCGACCCGGCCGATCCCGACCGCCCGGCCGAAGAGCGACCGGCCGAAAATCGCAGAGCCCGGCCCGAGTGCCCGAGAGCCGATCCCGGCCGGTCGGCCGAAGGGCGCGGAGCCCGGCCCGGCTGGCCAGGTGCCGATCCCGGCCGGCCGGACGATGGGCGCGGGGCATCGGCGGGAGCGCGGCGCGGGACGACCATCCGGACCGTGTTGCGCACCGCCGCGGCCGCCCGGCGCAGCTCGGGCCGCTGGGCCAGCCCGGCCCGGACCTGCGAGTTGCCGGCGGCGCCCGCGCGCAGCAGCCGTTCCAGCAGTTCGTGCGCGGTCGGCCGGGTCGCCGGATCCGGCCGCAGGGTGAGCTCGACGAGGTCACGCAGCGGATACGGCAGCCCGGCCAGGTCCGGCTCGGGCAACGCCAGGCCGGCCGCGGTGCCGATCATCTCCTCGGCGGTGAACGGGGTGTGGCCGGTCGCGGCGAACGTGATGACCGCGCCCCAGGCGAAGATGTCGGTGGCCGGCCCGACGGTCCGCGACGTCGCGTCGTCGAAGCGCTCCGGCCCCATGTAGGCGATCGTCCCGAACACCTGCCCCGGCTCGGTGTGCTGATCCGCGGCGCCGAGCCCTTTGGCGATGCCGAAGTCGATGACCTTGGGGGCGGCGAGCGCGAACAGCACGTTGGCCGGTTTCAGATCGCGGTGCACCACGCCGGCGTCGTGGATCGCAACCAGGGCGGTGGCCACGCCGATCGCCAGGCTGTGCAGGCTGCCGCCGGCCAGGGGGCCGCGCTCCTGAACGACTTCGGCCAGGCTCGGCCCCTCGACGAGTTCGGCCACCAGGTACGGAGTGTCGTGATCGGCGTCGGCGTCGAGCACCTCGGCCGTGCAGAACGGCGGAACCTGCCGGGCGCGCCGCACCTCGCTGCGGAACCGGGCCCGGAACTCCGGGTCACCGGCCAGTTCGGGCCGGACGATTTTCACCGCCACCCGGCGGCCGGTCTCGCTCTGTCCGAGAAAGACCGAACCCATGCCGCCCTCACCGAGGCGGCCGAGGAGGCGATAGGTGCCGATCTGATGGGGATCGCCGGGGCGCAGGGGACTCACGGTCACGGATCCGGCACCTATCACTGAGAGTTTCGGTCGGCCGGTTAGACCGTACACATCGCATTCCACCTGAAGCGACCCCGAAATTCGCCGGAGGAAGATCGAATGCCATTCCCAATGTTATTTACTGTCAGCTATACCTCCTGTTCGGCGGCGCAAGAACGGTCCTCAGATGCGATTTACAACGGTTGGATAAACCGAGATCGACAGCATTCCATGAACGATTCTCACCAATGCGGACGCCGGACGGCTTGCTCACCGTCCGGCGTCACTGCGGTCAGATCCGGCCGGCGCCGGCCCGGGTGTTGACCACCGCGGGCACCTGAGCGGTCGGGGTGACCGGTTCCGCACGCAGCACCGGCGTCCAGCCGGCGTCCGTACCCAGATCCGGGTCATGGGTGGCGTTGTACTCGTCGAGCAGACTGACCGCGCGGACCGGGCCGGTGCCGATCCGGGTCAGCGTGCCTTTCTCGGTCATCGCGGTGCCGCCCCAGTCGTAGACGAAGTCCTCCAGGGCGAGATCCGCGCTGCGGAGCAGGAAGTTGTTCTCAGCGTAGATCGCCGAGTAGACCCCGACCCCCCACGAGTACGAATACGCGTCCTCGTCCGTCAGGTAGTAGTAGTTGTTGTAGACGTCCACCTGCCCGAACCGGACCCGCGGCACCCGCTGGCCCACGTTGGCGAACTTGTTGTGGTGCACGGTGACCCGCAGCTTGCCGACGTCCGCGCCGACCGTGTTGGTCGAGCCGATCAGCATCGTCTTGTCGTGCTCCTGGAACACGTTGTACGAGATCGTCACCAGGTCGGAGGCCCGGATCACGTCGAGCGCCCCGTCGTGCACCTGGTACGGCCGGCCGAAGTACAGCGGCTGCGCCGAGTCGACGTTGTTCCCGTCGCTGAGCGTGTTGTGGTCGGCCCAGACATGCGTCGCCCCGGTCAGCGTGACCAGGTCGTACGCGGAGTTCCAGTTGCCGGCCGCGCCGTCGGTCGGATCCCACGCCGGGAAGCAGTCCGCGGCGTCCTCCAGCCGGAGGTTCCGGATGATCACGTTGTCGACGTTCTGGACCAGCAGGTTCGCGCCGACCAGCCGGGCGTTGGGCAGGCCGTAGATGGTGGTGTTGGAGCCGACCCGCAGGTTGATTCGGGCGCCCTGGTTGCGGGCCGACCGGACCCGGGCCTCTTCGAGCGGGCCGCTGGGCCGGGCGGCGCGTCCCCACACCGCCGGGTCGTAGGCGGCCAGGTAAGCGTCGAGGCTGTACGCCGGGTCAGCGTAGTCCGCGCAGGTCAGCGGCTGGTTCGCGTCGTCCACATTGGCCCGGATGGTGCCGGCGACCAGGACGATCCGCGGGGTCGGGTCGGTGCCGCCGGCCAGCGCGGCGGCCAGTTCGGCCCGGTTGCGCACCACGAAGACGTGCGCGTCGTCGGCCGCGGCGCCACCGGTGGTCCCGGTGGTGGCAGCCGCCCACCCGTCGTTCGCGGCGAGCACCTGGCGGGCCCCGGCGGGGACCGTGGGTGCGGCAGCGGCGGAGGCGGGAACAGTGGCGAGGCCGGCGAGGAGGAAACCGACGGTCGCGGCGAGAGCGGTTCGGGAGGCCATGGCGTTACGCGGCCGGTTCCGGTGCGAGGTGCAGCCAGACGAAGACCAGCGGCTCGGCGCCCCGGCTGATCAGGTGGTGGTCCTCCCCCGGTTCGAAGAGCACCGCCTCGCCGGCCTGGAACTTGTCCACCTCGGCGCCTTCGATCTCGATGACGCCGCTGCCCTGCACGATCACGAAGATCTCGGGCACGGTGTGCACATGCCGGCCCGGTTCGTCGTGGGTGCGGAAGTTCGGTTCGGCGTAGATCCGGAAACCGCCCTTCTGGACGACGTGGCCCGGCAGCGGGCTGGTGAACTGTGGGCCGCGATGGTGGGCTTCCAGTTCAGCGATGCTGAGCTTGCGCATGGGTTACTCCTTTCTCGATAGGCACCCGGTGCGGGTCCACCGCCCAGGTGATTCCACACTCGGACGGCAGGCGGCCGGTGGAAGCCACCCGCTGAACGAGTTCGTCGATGCCGGTCACGACCATTCCGCCGCCGTCCGGGTGGGGCCGGAGCACGCTCTGCGGGATCGGCGCCGGCGGCGGTGCGGCCACGACGGCCTCGGCCACGGCGGTGAAGGTCCGGGTCCGGTCCAGCGGGGCGATGAGGGGTACGCCGGAGTCGCGCCGATGATCGAGCAGGTTCTCCAGCAGTCCCGCCCGCCCCGGAACCTCGCGGGACGTGGTCTCCCCCGGCAGCCGCAGCCGGTCGGTCGGATACTCCAGGACCGCGTCGCCGACACTGATCTCCCCCGCGATGAAGACCTGCGAGGCGAGCGTCACCGCCGCGGTGATCTGCCGCCCGTCCTCGCCGGTGAGCCGCAGGAACGTGGTGTCGTCGGTCTCGATCTCCCGGGACCGGTAGCGTTCCAGCTCCATCAGCGCGGGCCGGAAGCCGTCCGCCACGACCAGCGACTGCATCAGCGCGTGCGCGAACGGGTTCACGAGCGCCCCGTCCAGCACCGGCCGGCCGGCGATCGCGCGCCGCCCGGCCCACGGCGCCCGCAGGTAGTAGCTGTCCGGCCGCCACCAGGCCCCGGACACGCCGATCGGCCCGGCCGGGGCGGCCACGCAGAGTTCGGCGAGCGCCGCCGAACCGAGCGCCTGAAAACCGACCTGCACGATCCGGCCGGTCCCGGCGACTGCCGCGCCGAGCCGGTCGTGTTCGGCCGACGACATCACCGGCGGCTTCTCCAGCAGCAGGTCCGCGCCGGAGTCGAGCACGTCGAGGGCGATCGGCAGGTGGGTGTGCGGCGGCGTGCAGATCACCACGACCTGTGGCTTCGTCTCCCGGAGCAGCTCGGCGTGATCGGTGAAGAACGGGACGCCGTCCGGCGGTTCGACCGGCTGGCGGTCGCAGAACCCGGCGACCTCGATCCGTCCCTCGTCACTGAGCCGTTGCAGGACGCGCCGGTGCCACTGGCCGTGCCCGCCGGCCCCGATCAGCGCGACCCGGGTGCTCACGAGCCGAGTCCGCGGAGGGTGGCCTCGACGCCGTGCTGCTCCAGCTCGCCGTACCAGCGGATCAGCTCGCGGCGCAGCACCTCGTCGCCGGCCAGCGCGGCCGGGAACACCTCGGTCAGCCCGAGCAGCGCGTCGACGGTGCCGGCCGGGGTGTCCGGGGCATCGGCGAGGACGGCGTGGATCCGGTCGGCGAGCGGGTCGTCCAGCGGCAGGGTGGCGCCGCTGTCCGCGTACCCCCGCGCGAAGCGCATCCATGCGGCCAGGACCAGCGCTGCCCAGCAGGGGACGGCACCCGCCCGGCGCCGCTCGGCGATCGTGCCGAGCAGGCGGTGCGGCAGCTTCTGGGAGCCGTCCATGGCGACCTGGATGTTGCGGTGGCCGAGCTCGCGGTTGGCGAACCGGACCAGGCTGGACTCGCCGTACTCGATCGCGCTGACGCCCGGCGGCGGGGTCACCGTGGGCGCGATGTCCTCGGCGATGAAGCGGCGCAGCATGCCGGTCATGCCCGGCAGCTCCAGGGAGTCGGCGATCAGCTCGCGGCCGGCCAGAGCCCCGAGGTACGCGCTGGCCGAGTGCACCGCGTTGAGCGCGCGGAGTTTGAGCATCTCCCAGGGGGTCACGTCGTCGGTGAAGATCGCCCCGGCGGCCGCCCAGTCCGGCCGCCCGCCCGGGAAGTCGTCCTCGATCACCCACTGGGTGAACGGTTCGGCGACCACCGGCACCGCGTCGTCGGCACCGAGGGCCAGTGCCGCGCGCCGGCGGTGATCCGCGCTGGTGGCGGGCACGATCCGGTCGACCATGGTGGCCGGGAACGCGACGTCGGCCGGGAGTTCGGCGCCGGCCACGGCCAGGGCCTGGCCGACCAGGCCGCGGATCCGCGGGCCGTTGCCCATCAGGTTGTCGCAGCAGAGCACGGTGAGCGGTCCGCCGCCGGCCTGCTGCCGGGCCAGCAACCCGCGAGCAAGAAGCGCGGGTACGGATACCGGCGGCGCCGCACCGGTCAGCTGTGCCCGCAACTCGTCGTCGAGCAGCAGCTTCCCGGCGGGATCCATCCGGTACGCCTTCTCGGTCACGGTCATCGACACGACCCGGATGTTCGGGTCGGCGATCGCGCTGACCACCCCGTACGGATCTCCGGCTGCGTGGCTGAGCCCGCTCAGGATGCCGATCGCCCGTGCCTGGTCCTCGCCGCCGCCGACGGTCAGCACGCTGTAGAGGCCGTCCTGGGCGCGCAGCTGGTCCAGGATCGTGCGGGACCGCGGCGCGACCCCGATGATCCCCCAGTTGCCGCCGGACGCGGCGACCGCGTCCTCGGTGAAGACGGCCTGGTGGGCCCGGTGGAACGCGCCGAGTCCGAGGTGGACGATGCCGGGCCGGACCTCACCGGGCTGCACCACGGGACGGTTCCGCGGTGCGAGCTCGGGAATGGCGGTGCGGCCGAGACGATAGGTCACCGCCATGCCGGGCCGTCCGGGAAGCGGAACTCCGCGATCGAGGCGTCCTTCATCTCGACGCTGTAACCGGGCTTCTCGGGCAGCCGGTAGCGGCCGTCGACGACGGTCACCGGGTCGGTGAAGTGCTCGTGCAGATGGTCGACGTACTCGATCATGCGACCGTCCAGGGACCGGCCGGCCCGCAGATAGTCGAAGATCGCCAGGTGCTGGACGTACTCGCAGAGGCCGACACCGCCGGCGTGCGGGCAGACCGGCACGCCGAACTTGGCGGCCAGCAGCAGGATCGCGAGCACCTCGTTGACGCCGGCGACCCGGCAGGAGTCGACCTGGCAGACCTGGATGGCGCCGGCCTGCAGCAGCTGCTTGAAGATCACCCGGTTGGCGGCGACCTCACCGGTGGCGACCCGGACCGGGTTCACCGCGCGGGCGATCCGGGCGTGGCCGAGCACGTCGTCGGCGTGGGTCGGCTCCTCGATCCAGTACGGGTCGAAGGGAGCGAGCTGCTCCATCGCGGCGATCGCCTGGTCCACGTCCCACACCTGGTTCGCGTCCATCATCAGCAGCGCGCCGTCGGGCAGCTCCTCGCGGATGATCCGGGCCCGGCGCACGTCGTCCTCGAGCGGGCCGCCGACCTTCATCTTCACCGCGGTCCAGCCGTCGGCGACCGCCTGCCGGGTCAGTTCGCGCACCTTGGCGTCCGGATAACCGAGCCAGCCGACGCTGGTGGTGTACGCGGGGAAGCCGTTGCGTTCCAGTTCAGCGAGGCGGTCGGCGTACCCGATCGCGTTCTTCTCCAGAAGTTCCCGGGCCTCGCCCGGGGTGAGCGCGTCGCTGATGTGCCGGAAGTCGATCGAGGCGACGATCTCGTCGGCGGAGAGCTCGGCCAGGTAGCGCCACATGGGCTTGCCGGCGAGCCGGGCCCGCAGGTCCCAGACCGCGTTGATCAGGGCGCCGGCGGCCATGTGGATGACGCCCTTCTCCGGCCCCAGCCAGCGCAGCTGCACGTCGGCGGTGATCGACCGGGAGAAACCGACCTGGTCGGCCTCGATCTCCTCGACGGTCCTGCCGACGACATGGTGGGCCAGGGCCTCGACGGCGGCGCAGGTGATCTCGTTGCCCCGGCCGTTGGTGAAGGTGAGGCCGCTGCCGGTCACCCCGGCGTCGGTGGTCACCTCGACGTAGGTGGCCGAGTAGTCACCCTTGTTGATGGCGTCGGATCCGTCGCCGGCGGCCGCGGTGGGGAAACGCACGTCGTGCACCTCGACCCCGGTGATCCGGACGGTCATGCTTGCTCCTCTTCGTTGTTCAGGCGGAAGACCTTCTTGGGGAGGTGATAGGCCAGATCCGCGATGGTCTCGGCGGCCTCGTCGAGCGGCAGGCGGCCCTCGGCGACGAGCCGGGCCAGGAAACCGGCGTCGATGCGGCGGGCCACGTCGTGGCGTGCCGGGATGGAACAGAACGCCCGGGTGTCGTCGACGAAACCGGACGTGTTGTAGAAGCCGGCCGTCTCGGTGACCGTCTCGCGGAACCGGCGCAGACCCTCGGGGCTGTCCAGGAACCACCACGGTGCGCCCAGGTAGACGGCCGCGTAACCGCCGGCCAGCGGCGCGAGCTCGCGGGTGAACACGGTCTCGTCCAGCGTGTAGAGCACGAGGCGCAGGCGGGGGTCGTCGCCGTAGAGGTCGAGCAGCGGCTGCAGGGACCGGACGTATTCGGTGGCTGAGGGGATGTCACCGCCCACGTCGCGGCCGTGCCGGGCGTGCAGGGCCTTGTTGTGGTTGCGCACCGAACCCGGGTGCAGCTGCATGACCAGGCCGTCGTCGAGCGACATCCGGGCGAACTCCACCAGCATGTGGGCCCGGAAGATCTCGGCGTCCTGCTCGTCGGTGCCACCGCCGAGCGCCTTGCGGTAGAGCACCGACGCCTCGGCCTCGTCCAGCAGCAGGGTGGCCGCGGTCGGGTGGCCGTGGTCGGAGCTGGTCGCGCCGGCCTCGATGAAGGCCTGGCGGCGGGCCCGCAGCGCGGACAGAAAACCGCTGTACGTGCCGACGTCGATGCCGGTCAGCTCGCCCAGAGTGGCCACCCGGTCGCGCCAGCCGGCCCACTCCAGGTCGACCAGGTTGTCCGGGCGGAAGGTGGTGATCACCCGGCCGCCCGGTCCGCCCCAGCCGTCGGCCGCCAGCTTGGCGTGCGCGGACAGGTCGTCGATCGGGCTCTCGGTGGTCGCCAGCACCTCGATGTTGAACCGGGTGAACAGCGCCCGCGGCCGGTACTGCGGCTCGGCCAGCCGGGCCGAGAGCTCGTCGTAGATCTCGTCGGCGGTCTTCGCGTTCAGCGGCTGGTCGATGCCGAAGACCTCGGCGAAGACCTTCTCGGTCCAGAGCCGGGACGGGGTGCCCCGGAACAGATGCCAGTTGGCGGCGAGCAGCCGCCAGATCGCCCGGCCGTCGCTCTCCACCTCGGTCCCGTCGATGCTCGGCACGCCGAGCCGGGCCGGCGGGATGCCCTGGCTGGCGAGCATCCGGGTCACGTAGTGGTCGGGCACCACGAACAACCGGGCCGGGTCGGGGAACGGCTGGTCGCCGGCGAGCAGCGCCGGGTCGACGTGGCCGTGCGGGCTGATCAGCGGCAGATCCCGGGCGTGGCGGTAGAGCTCGCGGGCGATCTGGCGCTGAGTGGTCTCGGCGGGGAAGAGATGATCTTCTTCGGGCACCGGGTCTCCTAGCGGTATTCGGACAGGTCGAGGAGGTTCTTGACGCGTACGGCCTCGCCGGTGGCCAGCGACTCGTTGCCGGCCAGGCCGGTCAACAGAGCCTGAGCCCCGTCGATGGCTCCGGCCGTCCGCCCCAATGGGTCGACCGTATCGGTGGGACGGATGAGATCGGCGAGCATGCGTACGTCGCCGCCACCGTGGCCACCCCTGGTGTACCCCTCGACGGCCACCTCACGCGGCGGCGCCCAGTACGGCCGGACCAGCAGACGCCTCGACCCCTGCTCGGCAGTCGACTCCGCGCCCGGCTCACCCTTGACCCCGGCGGCCGCGGACGGCGAGACGTGGTCGCTCTCCACGACCTCGAGCTCGAGCCGGCCCCTGCTGCCGTTGAACATGACCCGATAGCCCTCCCACGGCGCGTATGCGGTGAGGTGGTAGCTCATCGACGCGCCGCCCGCGTAGCGGACCAGCACCGCCATGTCGTCCTCGATGGACACCCCACCGGCGAACACGTTCTGATCGCGGTGGTAGCCGTCGTGCTTCTCAGCCTCCAGGTAGAGCTCCCGCATCGCGGGCTCGTCGGCGAGCCGCAACGCGAACGGGTCACCCTCGGCCGCCGCGGCGCCGTGGGCCCGTGCGTAGTCCCGGGCGTAGCCGTGCCGCCGGCCCTGGTCGCCGTAGAAGAACAGCCGCCCGGCCGCGAACACCTGCTCCGGCTCGTCGGCGAGCCACCAGTTGACCAGGTCGAAGTGGTGGCTGGCCTTGTGCACCAGCAGGCCCCCGGAGTTGGCCTTGTCGCGGTGCCAGCGCCGGAAGTAGTCGGCGCCGTGCCGCACGTCGAGCAGCCACTCGAAGTGCACCGACCCGATCTCACCGATCTCGCCGGAGGCGAGGATCCGCTTCACCGCCTCGTGCAGCGGGTTGTAGCGGTAGTTGAAGGTGACCCGCACGTCGCGCCCGGTCCGCCGCTGCGCGTCGAGGATGCGCCGGGTGCCGGCCACGTCGACGGTCATCGGCTTCTCGGTGATCGCGTCGCAGCCGGCGTCCAGGGCCGCCGCGATGTAGTGGTCGTGGTACCGGTCCACGGTCGTGACCAGGGCGACGTCCACCCGCTCGCGCTTGAGCATGTCGGCGAAGTCGGCCGCGTCGTAGACCGGGACCGATGCGCCGAGACGGGCATTGTGGACGGCCGGCCGGGCCGGGTTGGTGTCGGCCAGGGCCACCAGTTCGGCCACGTCGGCGTGGTCGGTGGTGAGCGCCCGGAGAAAGAGACCGGCCCGTGCGCCGGCGCCCACGAGGGCATACCGGCGGCGGGGTGACAACGACATTCCGTCACCTCCATTCGGCAAACGTTTGCAACAGATTAGGGAGCAGACCGAGACTCAAGTCAATGTCCAGTCCATATTTGTCCAGTTTTAAGGCGATTGAGTAACGCTCCCATGACAAGATCGACATCGAAGGGCGTTGACACGCCAGCAACCGTTTGCATTAATGGCTCCACCGGAGAGATCCGGGTCACATCACCGCTGGCAAGGAGGCACCGTGGCCGTGACGATCCGGGACGTCGCAAGGGCGTCCGGCGTGCACATCTCCACGGTGTCGCGCACCTTCTCCGCGCCGCACCTGGTCAACCCCGAGACCCGTTCCCGGGTGCTGGCCACCGCGGAGCAGCTCGGTTACCGCCCGAACCGGGCGGCCCGGGCACTGATCACCGGACGCACCCACAACATCGGCCTGATCGTGGCCGACATCGCAAACCCGTTCTTCCCGCCCCTGATCAAGGCGGCCGAGACCCACGCCCGGCGGCGCGACTACCACGTCTTCGTCGCCGACACCGACGAGGACCCGATCGTCGAGGCCGAGTTGGTGCAGGCACTGGCCAAGCAGGTCGACGGGATCCTGCTGTGCAGTCCCCGGATGAGCGACGAGCAGATAGAGCAACTCCGCCGCGAGGTGCCGCTGGTCGTCATCAACCGCATGATCACCGGCCTTCCGGCGGTGGTCATGGATGTGGGGCACGGCGCCCGTCAGGCAGTCCGTCACCTGCTCGACCTGGGCCACGACCACCTGGTCTACCTGGCCGGTCCCCGTGGCTCGTGGACCAACCGGGAGATCCGCCGGGCCGCCGGGGCCACCGCCCGCGCGGCCGGGGCGGAGCTGACCATCCTCGGCCCGAACCAGCCGGTCGAGGAGGCCGGCGCCGCGGCTGCCGAGGCGGTTCTCGCCACCGGCGCCACCGCGGTGCTGGCCTACAACGACCTGATGGCGATCGGCCTGCTCCAGGCACTGCAGGACCGTGACATCGCGGTGCCCGGGCAGGTCAGCGTCATCGGCATCGACGACATCGCCTACAGCGGCCTGGTCCGCCCGAAGCTCACCACCGTGGCGAACCCGACCGCAGCAGCCGGGCGTGCCGCCGTCGACATGTTGCTCCAGCAGGGCGACGACGGCGCTACCGGACAGGTCACCCTCCGGACCGACTTGATCATTCGCAACTCCACCGGCCCCGGGCCCCTCACCCCGGCCGCCGCGACCACCGCAGAGGTAGCCGCAACCGTCAAGGAGTGACGACAAGCATGACCGCACCCAAGTCCTTCGCCCACCCCACACGCCGCCGTGTCCTGAGTGGCCTCGTCGCCGGCATGCTCGCCCTTCCGCTGGCGCTCGGCGCCTGCGGCGACGGCGACGAGTCGTCCGGTGAGAACGGCAACGTCGAGCTGAGCTTCTTCTGGTGGGGTGGCGAGGCCCGCGCCGAGCTCACCGAGAAGGCCCTCGACCTCTACACCGCCAAGCACCCCAACGTCACGTTCAAGAAGACCTGGCAGGCCAACCAGGGCTACTTCGACAAGCTGGCGACGCTCACCGCCGGCGACGACGCGCCGGACATCTTCCAGATCGACGACAACTACCTCGCGGAGTACGCGACCCGCAACGTCACCCTCGATCTGGCCTCCTACCAGCAGTCCGGCAAGCTGGACACCTCGAAGTTCCCGAAGGGCCTGATCGAGTACGGCACCGTCGACGGCAAGCTGGCCGGCCTGTCCTTCGGTGAGAACACCCAGGGCCTGGTCTACAACAAGACCAAGCTGGAGGCCGCGAAGGTGCCGCTGCCCACCACCGGGCAGAGCTGGGAGGAGCACATCGCCTGGGCCAAGGACGCGGCGGCGAAGACCAAGGTGGCCGGCACCCAGGACCCGAGCGCCGACTACAAGGCGTTCTGGGTGTGGCTGCGCCAGCAGGGCAAAGAGATGTACAACGGCAACCAGCTCGGCTTCACGAAGGAAGACGTGCAGAAGTGGTTCGAGCTGTGGAAGGGCGGCCGGGACAGCAAGGCCACCCCGACCCCGGACGTGATCCACGAGGGCAACGCCACCGACGTCACGAAGCAGCTGGTGGTCACCGGCAAGGCGCTCACCTCCTGGGTCTGGGCGAACCAGATGCCCGAGCTGCAGAAGAACACCAAGGACCAGCTCGGCGTGATCGCGTACCCGGGTGACGCGACGAAGCAGTGGCCGCGGTCCTCGATGTACTTCTCGGTCTACCGCGGCAGCGAGCACAAGGACACCGCAGTGGATGTGCTGAACTTCCTGGCCAACGACCCGGAGGTCGGCAAGATCCTCGGCACCGACCGGGGCCTGCCGTCCAACCTCGACATCCGTACCCAGGTCGCCGCCTCCACCGACAACCCGTCGATGAAGCAGACCATCGAGGTCGTCGGTGAGCTGGCCAAGAACTTCGGCCCGGCCCCGACCGTCCCGCCGAAGGGCCACAGCACCGTGCGCTCCGAGCTGATCAAGGCCGCCGAGGAGGCCCAGTACGGCCGCGCCACCCCCGCCGAGGCCGCCGAGCAGTTCTTCGCCGCCAGCCAGGCCGCGATCAGCCGGTGAGTCCAGTGGCAACAACGACGGCCCGGCAGACGCCGACCCGGCCGCCCGCCGGTCCCGCCGCTTCCCAGCGGCGGGGCCGGCCCGCCCGGCACAAGTCCGACGGCGCGGCCGGCTACATCTTCCTCTCCCCCTGGCTGCTCGGGCTGCTGACCATCACAGCGGTCCCGATGCTGATGTCGCTCTACCTCAGCTTCACCAACTACGACGTGCTCTCCGACTGGGAGTCGATGGAGTGGGTCGGGCTGGACAACTACCGCACGATGTTCACCGAGGACCCGTCCTTCTGGCACGCGGTCCGGGTCACCCTGGTGTTCGCCCTGGTGGCCACCCCGCTCAAGCTCGCCGCCGCGCTCGGCGTGGCACTGCTGCTCAACCGGTCGTTCCGCGGCGCCGGGATCTTCCGGGGCCTGTTCTACCTGCCTTCGCTGCTGGGTGGCAGCGTCGCGCTGGCGATCGTCTGGGTCAACATGTTCAACCGCGACGGCGCGTTCAACTCGTTCCTCGGCTGGTTCGGCATCGAGGGCAAGGCCTGGGTCAACGACCCGGACTTCGCGCTCGGCACGCTGATCCTGCTGGCCGTCTGGCAGTTCGGCGCCCCGATGGTGATCTTCCTGGCCGGCCTGAAGCAGGTGCCCCTCGAGCTGTACGAGGCGGCGTCGGTGGACGGCGCCGGCACGGTCCGCAAGTTCTTCGCGGTCACCCTGCCGATCCTGTCCCCGGTCATCTTCTTCAACCTGGTGCTCGAGACGATCAACGGCTTCCAGGGCTTCACCTCGGCCTTCGTGCTGAGCAACGGCACCGGCGGCCCGGTCGACTCGACCCTGATGTACACGCTGCACCTCTACATCAAGGGCTGGAACGAGTACCAGATGGGCTACGCCTCGGCGATGGCCTGGGTCTTCCTGCTCAGCATCGGGCTGGTCACCGCGGTGATCTTCCGCACCGGCAAGTTCTGGGTGCACTACTCGGACGGAGAAGACTGATGACCCTCCAGCGCCTGGGCAGGCCGGCCGTACTGGTCCTGCTCTCGGTGATCGTGCTCTACCCGCTGGTGTGGATGCTCGGCAGCTCCTTCAAGGCGCCCGACGAGGTGCTCAACAACATGTCGGTGTTCCCGCAGACGTTCACCCCGGGCAACTACACCGACGGGTGGGGACACTTCGACGTCGCCTTCGGGCGGTTCTTCTTCAACAGCGCGATGGTCGCCGGCCTCACCGTGGTGGCGAACTGCATCTCCTGCCTGCTGGCGGCGTACGCCTTCGCCCGGCTGAAGTTCCGGCTGCGGGGCTTCTGGTTCGCCATCATGATCGGCACGTTGCTGCTGCCCGGGCACGTGCTGATCGTCCCGCAGTTCGTCATGTTCAAGACGTTCGGCTGGGTCGGCGGCGACTGGCCGTACGCGCCGCTGATCGTCCCGCAGCTGCTGGCCACCGAGGCGTTCTTCGTCTTCCTGATGGTGCAGTTCATGCGGGGTGTGCCGCGGGAGCTGGACGACGCGGCGAAGATCGACGGCTGTACCGCGTACGGAGTCTTCCGGCACGTGATCCTGCCGCTCTCGCGGCCGGCCCTGGTCTCCACCGCGATCTTCTCGTTCATCTGGACCTGGAACGACTTCTTCCGGCAGCTGGTCTACCTGTCCGACCTGGAGAAGTACACCGCTCCGGTGGCGCTGACGCTGTTCATCGACTCGTCCGGCCAGTCCGCGGTGGGCCCGATGTTCGCCATGTCGGTGCTGTCGCTGCTCCCGGTCTTCCTGTTCTTCGTGGCCTTCCAGCGGATGCTGGTCGAGGGCATCAACACGACGGGCCTCAAGGGATGACCGTGGTTCCGAACTGGCCGCAGGAGGAGGCGCCGTCGGCCCGGCCGGACTGGCGGGAACGGCTGGCCCTGGCCACCGACCTGGCGCTGATCGGCTTCCTGACCACCGTCGCCGCGCTGCCGGTGCTGACCGCACCGGCGGCGCTGGCGGCCGGCTCGGCGGCGATCCGGCACCGCTACACCACGGGCAGCCTGCCGCCGGTACGCCCACTGCTGACCCTGTACCGGCGGATGATCCTGCCCGGTATCCCGGTGCTGCTGGTCGCCGTGGCGCTGCTGGTCGACCTGGTGGCGATCAGCCGGCGCTGGGTGCCGGGCGGCCCGGTGCTGTTCACCGCGACCGCCGCGGTGGGCGTCTTCCTCGCCGGGTTCGCCACCCTGACCGTCGTCGCGATCGGCCGGGAGCCGTCCCGGCCGCTGCGCGAGGCCGCGGCCTGGGCCTGGCAGTCGGCGACCACCAAGCCCTGGACGGCGCTTGCTCCGGCCCTCGCCGGTGTGCTGGCGTTCTTCCTGGCGCTGACCGTTCCCGCGACGATTCCGCTGGTCATCGGCTTCCAGCTGTTCGCCGCGCACGTGATCAGCGACCGCCTGGCCGGTTCTAGCGCAGCTTGAGGTCGGCCCAGACGAGGCGGTGGTCAGAGGTCGGGAAGCCGTTGACCGCCGCCCACGCCGGGTCGTAGACGCCGCTCAGCCGCGACAGCGGGTCGGAGCGCACCGGCCAGAACACGCCGGAACCGGTGATCCTGATGTTCACCCGCGGCAGCACGTAGTCGGCGCGCAGGTTGCCCGGCGCGGTGTCGGCGAAGTCGGCGGTGTCGAACCGCGGGTCACCGGTGTGGGCCAGGTTCGCGCCGCCCTGCAGCGTGGTGGCCTCGGCCGCACCGGCACTGGCCGGCGTGGTCCGGGTGTTGATCAGCGGGTGCTCGGTGAGCTGGTGGATCGCGTCGTCGTACGAGTCGCCGTCGGCCGGGTCGGCGTTCTGGTCGCCGGCGATGACGAAGAGCTCGCCCTTCCGCAGGCCACCGCGGCGGCCCCGGTCGTCGTACACATAGGAGCCCTTGCCCGGGGTGATGTAGTCGGCCCAGAACCGGATCTCGTCGTGGTTGCGCCGGCCGTTGCGGTCCTCCGGGCCGTCGAAGGTCGGCGGCGTCGGGTGCGAGACCAGGAAGTGCACGGTCCTGCGGCCGACCTTCACCGGTACGTCCCAGTGGCTCTTCGACGACAGCCGCAGGACCGCCTGCTCCTCGGGCGAGTAGAAGTCGGCCGGGAGCAGGTTGCCCGGCATGTCCTTCCACTTGAACAGCTGGAAGGTGCGGATCGCGGACCGGTCGATCGGGTACTTCGAGTACACGACCATGCCGTACTGGCCGGGGAACAGGCCGAAGCCGAAGGAGTCGTCGCCGTACGCCTGGTCGCCCGGGGTGGTGTCGACGACGCCGTTGTTGTTCAGGTCGAAGCCCGACGAGATGCCGGTGTTCGACGGTGCCACGTACCGGTACGGGTACCGCTGCGCCCGAGCGCCGTTCTGCGAGACCGCGAGGAAGTTCTCCGCGAACAGCCGCGCCGCCTCCGGGTCGTAGTCGAACTCGTTGAGCAGCACCACGTCCGGCGCGGACCGCTGGATGACCTCGGCGACGTTCTTCGCCTGACGGCGGTAGACGTCGTCCACGTCCGGGTTCGCCAGGTGCTCGCGGAGCAGGCCCTGCGCCGGCCGGTTCAGCGACAGGTTGTAGGTCGCGAACCGGACGTCGTCATGCCTGCCGCCGGCGCTCGCCGGTGCCGCGCCGATGGTCGTGCCGAGTGCCGCCGCGCATGCCGCGGCCGCAAGAAGTCGCCTCATGCACCTTCCCTATCGGACGGTCGGCACGCGGCGCAACGGTGATCATCGTTTCGGCATCGGAGTTTCATCCACCGGTCGCCCGGCGCCACACGGAGAGCGTCACCAGCGTGGCGATCGAGGCGCCGAGCAGCACGATCGGAGCGAGAAGAAGGAAGTCGGCGTCGACCAGCATCGGATCGCCCGGCCGGGTAGCGCCGCCCGCGAGCACCGCATCCGCCACGTCGATCGATTCGGCCCCGCTGTCCGACTCCAGCAGCACCCGGCCGGTGCCGAGCTCGACGAGCCGCACCGACTGGATGTGGTCCTGGCTGGTCAGCCCGAACCGGCTCGCCTCGTCGGCAAACGTCGCCGGCGGGGTGCCGTCGACCGCCGTGTACTCGGCCGCCACCGGCCGGCCGGCCGACCAGCCGAGCACCCGGAGCGCGTAGGCGCCGTCCACAGTCCAGGCCGGCGGCGCTGCGGCGGCGCCGATCGGCACGGTGGTGACGGTCCAGCGCATCGGGTAGTCACCGCAGTCGCACTCCGCGCCGGCGACCACCAGTAGCCCCTTGCCGTCCGGTTGCCAGGCGCCCTTGCCCGCGAGCCGTGCGCCCGGCGGGATCTCGTAGTCCTGCGGGTTGCCGCCGTTCAGCGGCACCACCCGGATCCGGTCCTCCACCTGATAGGCGAGCCGGCCGCCGTCCGGGGAGAACGCCACGGTCCAGCCGTGCAGCGCGCCCAGGAAACTCAGCGGCGCGATGTCGCGGATCTTTCCGGTGGCGACCTCGAGCAAGCGCAGCTCGTTCTCCTGCTCGGTGCTGGTCAGCACGGCGAGCATGGTCCCGTCCGGGGACCAGGCCTGCGGATCGACCACGAGTTCCCGTAGCTGCGCCGGGTATTCGCTGAGCCGGCCGCCGGCCAGATCGACGATCCCGTCGGGAACGGCGAGGCGGTCCCCCGCGGGTGCCAGGACCGACGACATCCCCGCGGCGCCCATCAGATCAAGCACCCGATACGTGTCCGACTTCTTCCCGACAAGGCCGAGGTACCAGTCGGAACCGTCGAAGTACCAGGTGTTCGACGAGTACAGCACCGAGGCGGCGCCGATCGGGTGTTGTTCACCGTCGGCGGTCCAGACTCCCGGTGCGCCGAGCCGGGCCGGCAGCGTGCCGGCACCGGGCTCACGGTCGGCGGCCTCCGCATCTCCTCCGGAAAGCATGCCGGGCGCCGCCGGACTCCACCCGTTGAACCAGACAGCGAAGCCGCCGAACAACAGGACGACCGCCGCGGTAGCGATCACGGCAGCGGTCGTCGCCACAATCTTCGGGGGCTTACCGGCATTCACGGCGGCGAGCATAGATGATCAAGTTACGAAGGTCGCCGCGTCCGGGAAGGCGACCGGCGCGGCCTCGACACCGCAGAAACCCAGCAGGCTCTCCGCCTTGCCGGCGGGATCGGTGCTCGGCGCCGGGGTCGCGGCGACGATGCCCGACGCGGTGAACTCGTCGCCAGTGGCCAGCCTCAGGTCACCGGGCAGATCGACGAGATACCGCTCGAAATCGTCCGGGTCCTCTGCGACCTCGGTGCCGTCCGGCCAGAACGGATGCCGCTCCACGCCGTCGACGACGACGTTGACGCAACCGTTCGCCTCGACGGTCAGCCGGGCCCGCATCTGCTGGGCCGGGCCGGTGAACTGCCCGCTCCACGACGAGGCTCGCAGGTCGTCCATGTCCAGGTGGCCGAACCCGGCCTTGTCGTCGCTTCCGCAACCGGCCAGAAGAATCAAGAGGACCAGCAACGGTACGCGTCTCAAGCGCCCCTCCGATGCTCGAAGATCAGGTACGTCTCGGTGCCGGCGATCAGGCGGGTGCCGCTGAGCCGTTCGGTGATCACCGAGCGGAGGTCGTCGACGTCGGCGGCGGCGACGTGCAGCAGGAAGTCGTAGGAACCGGAGACGAAGTAGACGTCGCGGACCGCGGGGATCCCGGCGAGGGACTCGGCGAACTTGCCGATCGCGTCCCGGGCGTCGGAGCGGATCCGCACCGCGATCATCGCCTGGATCGGCCGCCCGATCCAGGCCGGATCGACGTCGGCGTGGAAGCCGCGGATCGCGCCGATCTCGCGCAGCCGCCGCACACGGGTCAGGCAGGTCGACGGGGCGATGCCGACCCGGTCGGCGAGAGCGTTGTTCGGCATCCGGCCGTCGGCGCGCAGCAGGCTCAGCAGCTCCAGATCGATCTCGTCGAGACCTCGAACATCCTTCGGCAGGTCGGTCATCGTTGCGCTTCCGCCCGCAGAATCTGCGCCTGCGATGTTACGAACAGAATCTCGTTCGCTCGTCTTGCCTGAATGCTGCACATCGTTCCACCCTATCGCCAACAGACAACGACGTCGTCGCCCTCGAAAGGGAAGGTCCCATGCGCATCGGTGTGCCGAAAGAAGTGAAGAACCACGAGTACCGGGTGGCGATCACCCCGGCCGGCGTGGTCGAAGCGGTACGCCACGGCCACGAGGTCGTCGTGCAGGCCGGCGCGGGCGCCGGGTCGGCGATCACCGACGAGGACTTCCTCGCAGCCGGCGCGCAGATCCTCCCCGACGCCGACGCGGTGTGGGACGCGGCCGACATGGTGCTCAAGGTCAAGGAGCCGATCGCCGAGGAGTACCACCGGCTGCGCGCCGGGCAGGTCCTGTTCACTTACCTGCACCTCGCCGCCGACGCCGAGGGCACCAAGGCGCTGCTGAACAGCGGGACCACCGCCATCGCGTACGAGACCGTGCAGCTCGCGGACGGGTCGCTGCCGCTGCTCGCCCCGATGTCCGAGGTCGCCGGGCGGCTCGCCCCGCAGGTCGGCGCGTACAGCCTGATGCGCAACAGCGGAGGCCGCGGTGTCCTGCCCGGCGGTGTGCCGGGCGTCGCGCCGGCCAAGGTCACCGTGATCGGTGGCGGCGTCTCCGGGGTGAACGCGGCGACCATCGCGCTCGGCCTCGGCGCCGACGTGACCATCCTCGACCTGAGCCTGCCCCGGCTGCGGCAGATCGACGCGCAGTTCGGTGGACGGGTCAAGACGCTGGTGTCGAACGCGTACACGATCGAGCAGTCGGTCCTGGAGGCCGACATGGTGATCGGCGCGGTGCTGGTGCCCGGCGCGAAGGCGCCGACGCTGGTCAGCAACGACCTGGTGAAGCGGATGAAGGCCGGCTCGGTGCTGGTCGACATCGCCATCGACCAGGGCGGCTGCTTCGAGGACTCGCGGCCGACCACCCACGAGAACCCGGTCTACCAGGTGCACGAGTCGGTCTTCTACTGCGTGGCCAACATGCCCGGCGCGGTGCCGAACACCTCCACCTACGCGCTGACCAACGCCACCCTTCCGTACGTCCTGCGCCTCGCCGACCTCGGCTGGCGCGACGCCCTGCGGGCGGACCCGGCGCTGGCGCTCGGCCTGAACACGCACGCCGGCGCCCTCACCAACGACCTGGTCGGTAAGGCCGTGGGCCTCCCCACCGAGACCGTCAGCTCGGTCCTGGCCTGACCCGGGCTGGTTAACAGGGTCGTTTCCGCGTTGCGGGAACAGCCCTGTTAACCAGCCACTTTCTTGTCAGCCGCGGCGGAACGTCTGGTTGGCGCCGCCGTGGCAGTCCCACTGCAGCAGCTTGGCGCCGTCGTTGGCGTTCCACGCGTCGATGTCGATGCAGCGGCCGGACTGCGAGTTACGCAGCGTGCCGTTGCTCTGATGGACGAACTGTTGCGCCGGGTTGCCGCTGCACGTCGCGAGCTGGATGATCGCGCCGTTGGCGGTGGAGCCCCAGGCGACGTCCACGCACTTGTTGTTCTGGCTCTGCAGCGTGCCGCCGGTGAAGGTGAACTTCTGGGCGTTGGAGTTGTTGCAGGTCCACATCTGCAGCTGGACACCGTCGGCGAAGTTGGCGTTCGGGACGTCGATGCACTTGTTGTTCAGGTTGCTGATCAGCGAGACCGCGCCGGTGCCCGGGTTGGCCGGCCCGCCGCCGCCGGTGAACGGCGACAGGATGATGCTCGCCGAGCGCGGGTCGCCGTCGTGGACCAGCGATTCGAACGCGCCGACGTCGTCGAAGGCGAAGGCGTACGCCTTGCCGTCCGTCATGTTCTGGTGGATCACCTTGGCGTACACGTTGGTCGGGTTGCTCTTGTAGAAGTCGTTCGCGTTGGTGCTCGGCTGGGTATCGATGGTGCCGAGCGTGCCGCGGTTGAGCGCCGCGCAGAGCGTCCGGGAGATCGGCCCGACCACCTGGTCGTTCGGCGCCGGAAGGTCGCCGTCACAGCCCCAGACGCTGGACGACGACGGGCGGTTGAAGGACGCGACCCGGGTGCCCGCGGCGTTGGTGAAGTTCATGACGTTGCCCGAGGTCCGGCCGAAGTAGCGGGTGTTGGGCTGGTCGCCGAACGGCACCACGGTCAGTGTCTTGCCGGTGTACGCGTTCCACGCCGACGCGATGTACGGGTCGAGGTAGTTCGCGCTCATCAGGCCCGCGCCGGCCGCCTTGCCCGGGGCGAGCACCCGCAGAACCGTGCCGTCGGAACGGGTACGGACCGTGTTCTGCCAGCCGGCGGTGTTGCGCAACGTGTTGATGACGTTGTCCCGGCCGTTCGCGACCACGTCACCGGTCCGCTTGGTCTGGCCGCTCGCGCCGGTGACGGTGACCGCGTGCGGGATGGCGAACATGTCGACCTGCGAGCTGTTCAGCCACAGCCCGGCGTCGTTGTAGGTGAACTCGCTCCAGTCGAACAGGATGTTGGCGTTGGGGTCGCCGGCGGCCCACGGCGCGGGCTGGACCAGGCCGTCCGGGGTGAGGAAGAACTTCAGCTTCTCCCCCATCGACATGTAGACCCGGCCGGAGAACCCCCGCGGGAAGTTGATCCGGGTGCTGCCGCCGTTGGCGGCGCCGGGGATGGACACGTCGGGTGCGGGCGCCGGGGGCAGCGCGCCGCCGGTCCAGGGGCTGAACGTGCCGGCCTGGTTGACGTAGCCGAGCCGGCCGGAGGAGAGCTGGACGCCGATCACGTACAGGTGGACGGCTTCGCCGCGACCGGTGCTGTTGGCGACGGTCACCGGCAGCAGGGCCGGGCCGATGGCTTGGGCTGCTTGTGGGGATACCGCGGCCGCGACCGGGATGGTCATGGCCAGTGCGGCGAGGGCGCGCAGGATCGTACGCACGAGGGAACCTCGATTCCGCTGTTGGGGAGCTTAGAGAGCGCTCTCACAACAGTGGATTTGTTAACAACGTATGTCAATAGATGGGCGGCGATCACTTGGCGGCCGGGAAATCGGCACATATCAGCACAGCCCTTTTCTGTTAGGAAAGCTTGCTTTATATTCCTGTCACACCCATCAATCGATGCTCATCGTTAAGAGGAGTGACACATGCGCAAGTTGATCGCCACGTTAGCGGTCGCTCTCGTCGGTGCCGCCGGATCGCTCCTGGTGGCCTCACCCGCCGCGGCACACGGCTACGTCTCCAACCCGCCCAGCCGGCAGGCCAACTGCGCTCGCGGCGTGGTCGCCTGCGGTCAGATCAAGTACGAGCCGCAGAGCGTCGAGGGCCCGAAGAACCTGCGGAACTGTCACGGCAACAACGCCCAGTTCGCCGAGCTCAACGACGACGGCCGCGGCTGGCCGGCCACCAACGTCGGCACCTCGCTGACGCTGACCTGGATCAACACGGCCCGGCACGCGACCACCGGCTGGGAGTACTTCATCGGCGGCACCCGGGTCGGCTCGTTCAGCGGCAACAACCAGCAGCCCCCGGCCACGCTGTCGCACACCATCAACCTGAGCGGCTTCTCCGGCCGGCAGAAGATCCTCGCCGTCTGGACCATCTCCGACACGGCCAACGCCTTCTACTCCTGCATCGACGTCAACATCGGTGGCACCGGTGGTGGCGGTGGCACGAACCCGCCGCCGACCGGCTGCTCGGGAACCTCAGCGTGGAGCGCGAGCGCGGTCTACGTCGGTGGCAATACGGTGTCGCACAACGGCCGCATCTACCGGGCCAAGTGGTGGACCCAGGGCGAGACGCCGGGTTCGGCGGACGTCTGGGCCGACCAGGGCGCGTGTAGCTCCCTCACCGCAGCAGCAGCCCTGGCCAAGGCCCTGTAACCAGCACCCCGGCTGACGCCCAGCGCTGCCTCACGGACCCGCAAGCAACGCTGGACGTCAGCCAAGCACAGCGGCTGACGCCCAGCGCTGCCTCACGGGCCCGCAAGCAACGCTGGACGTCAGCCAAACAAAGCGGCTGACGCCCAGCGCTGCCTCACGGGTCCGGAGGCAACGCTGGGCGTCAGCCGAGCACCTCAGAAGGCGGCGAGCACGGATCCCTGGTACTTGTCGGTGATGAACTTCTTGACGTCCTCGGAATGCAGCAGCTTCTCCAGCTTGGCGACGCGGGCGTCGTTCTCCTCACCGGTGCGGACGACGACCAGGTTGGCGTACGGGTTGTCGTCGCCGCTCTCCAGAGCGAGCGAGTCGGTGGCCGGCTTGAGGCCGGTCTCGATCGCGTAGTTGCCGTTGATCACCGAGATCGCGGTGTCCTCGAGGCTGCGCGGCAGCTGGGCCGCGTCGAGCGCCTTGAACTCCAGGTTCTTCGGGTTGGTAGCGATGTCCTTCTCGGTCGCCTTGACGCCGACGCCGTCCTTGAGCGTGATCAGCCCGCTCTTGGCGAGCAGGTTGAGGGCGCGGCCCGAGTTCGACGGGTCGTTCGGGATGGCGACGACGCCGCCGTCCGGCACCTCGGTGAGGCTCTTGACCTTCTTGGAGTAGACGCCGAGCGGCTCGATGTGCACCGGCTTGAGCGCGGTGAACTTGTAGCCCTTCGACGCGACCTCCTCCTCCAGGTACGGGATGTGCTGGAAGTAGTTGGCGTCGAGCTGCTTCTCCTGCAGGGCGATGTTCGGCTGGATGTAGTCGTCGAACTCGACGATCTCCAGCTTCAGGCCCTCGGCGGCGGCCAGGTTGTCCGAGACGTACTTGAGGATCTCGCCGTGCGGGACCGGGCTGACACCAATCTTGAGGGTGTCCGAGGACGAGGACGACGACTCGTCGTCCGAACCGCAGGCGCCCAGGCCCAGGACGAGGGTGGCGGCGGCCAGGACGGCGGCGAGCGAGCGGCGGCGCATGATCAGGAACGACCTTTCTGGCTTCAAATTCGATAGGAGATACAGGAAATGGGACGGACGGGAAGCAGCGGGGGGACGTGCGCGGTCAGCGGTGCGACAGCCTGCGGGCGAGGAGGTCGCCGATCATCTGGATGAGCTGGACGAGGAGCACCAGCACCACCACCGTCGCGATCATCACGTTGGTCTCGAAGCGCTGATAGCCGTAGATGACGGCCAGGGCGCCGAGGCCACCGCCGCCGACCGTGCCGGCCATCGCGGAGTAACCGATGATCGCGATGATCGTGATGGTGAAACCCGAGATCAGACCGGGCAGCGCCTCGCGGAGCAACACCTTGCCGACGATCTCCCGGCGGGTGGCGCCCATCGCGATGGTGGCGGCGACCACGTCGGCGGGCACCTCGCGCAGCGCCGTCTCGACGATGCGCGCGAAGAACGGGATGGCCCCGACGGTCAGCGGGACGATGGCCGCCTCGGTGCCGATGCTCGTGCCGACGACCAGCCGGGTGAACGGCATGATCGCAACCATCAGGATGAGGAACGGGACCGAGCGGCCCAGGTTGACGATCAGGCCGAGAACCGCGTTCAGCCGCGGGACCGGCAGCAGGCCGCCGCGCTCGGTGAGCACGAAGAGCACGCCGATCACGAGGCCGCCGATCGCGGTGAACAGCGACGCGAGGCCGACCATCCAGACCGTCTCCTGCAGCGCCGGCCCGAGCAGCTCGAACGTTTCGGACCAGGTCATGCCGGCACCCCTACCTGTGCGCCCCGCTCCCGCAGGTAGTCGAGCGCCTTACGGTTGTCGTCCGCGTCGCCGGGCAGGGCCAGCCGCCAGCGACCGGCGCGGGTGGTGGCCAGCGACTCCACCGCGCCGCCGAGGATCCGCACGTCGATGTCGAAACGGCGGGCCAGGTCAGCGATGATCGGGGCGTCCGCGTCGGCGCCGCTGACCGTCACGTCGACGACCGTCGCGTCCGGGAACCCGGCTGGGGCGTCCAGCGGGAACAGGTCGCGGGCCAGTTCCGAGTCCGAGTGCTGGAGCAGGTCGGCGACCCGGCCGGACTCGACGAACCGGCCGTCCCGCATCACCGCGGCCGACGTGCAGATCCGCTTCACCACGGTCATCTCGTGGGTGATCAGCAAGATGGTCAGGCCGAGCCGCCGGTTCAGGTCGAGCAGCAGGCGCAGGATCGACTCGGTGGTCTCCGGGTCGAGCGCCGAGGTGGCCTCGTCGGAGAGCAGCACGTTCGGCCGCGCGGCCAGCGCGCGGGCGATGCCCACCCGCTGCTTCTGACCGCCGGAGAGCTGAGCGGGGTACGCTTTCGCGCGCTCGGTCAGCCCGACGAGGTCGAGCAGCTCCGCGACCCGGGTCTGCCGCTCGGCCCGCGGCACGCCGGTGACCTCCAGGGCGAACGCGACGTTGCCCGCCACGGTCCGTGACGAGAGCAGGGCGAAATGCTGGTGGATCATGCCGATGTTGTGCCGGGCCAGCCGCAGCGGTTTGCGGCGCAGCGAGGTCAGCTCGACCCCGTCCACGGTGACCGTGCCGGCGTCCGGGCGCTCCAGCATGCTGACGCAGCGCAGCAGTGTGCTCTTGCCGGCGCCACTGCGGCCCAGAACGCCGTAGACCTCGCCCTCGCCGACAGTGAGGTCCACGCCGTCGACGGCGACGACATCGCCGACCTTCGAGCGGTACGTCTTACGAAGCCCGCTTATTTCGATCACGTGAAACACCCTGGTCAGCAGTTGTGACGTACGTCGCAAAACCTACTCAGTCAATGGGCTTTGCAGTGGGCACAACGCTAGTCGCCTTCCCCGCCGGGTACCACCGGATGTAACGACCCTCACGGGTTTTGTAACTTTCAACTACTCGCTTCGTGCACCAGGATCGCCACCTGCACCCGGTTCGCGCAGCCCAGCTTGTCCAGCAGCCTGGACACGTACGCCTTCACCGTCGGCACGCTCATGTGCAACTCGGCGCCGATCTCCGCGTTGGACCGCCCGGTCGCCACCGCCTCGGCCACCTCCCGCTCACGCTCGGTGAGCCGCTCCAGCTTCGACGCGGCCTGCGTGGCCCGGTCCGGGCGCTGCTCCTCCCCGTCCCGCCCCACCGCATACCCGATCAAACGGGGCACGACCGACGGCGCCAGGATGGACTCGCCAGCCGCCGCGCGCCGCACCGCGTCCAGGATCTCGGTCGGCGCGATGTCCTTCAGCAGGAACCCGTTCGCCCCCAGCCGCAGCGCGCCGAGCAGATGCTCATCGGTGTCGAACGTGGTCAGCACCACGATCGCCGGGAACGGGCCGTCGCGCCGCAGCTCCTCGGTCGCGGCCAGACCGTCCATCCGCGGCATCCGGATGTCCATCAGCACCACGTCCGGCCGCAACCGCCGGGCCGCCTCGACCGCCTCGGCGCCGTCGCCTGCCTCCCCCACGAGCTGCAGGTCCGGCCCGGCGCCCAGCACCATGGAGAGCCCCACCCGCACCAGCGGGTCGTCATCGGCGATCAGCACCCGGATCAGTTCTGCCACGGCAGCCAGGCTTCCAGATGAAAACCGAGCCCGGTACGCGGGTCGGCGCGCACCCCGTGCCGCAGCCGCCCGCCGAGCAACTCCACCCGCTCAGCCAGCCCCACCAGCCCAGCGCCGGCCCCCGGCACGCCCGCCGCGGGCGTGCCCGGCAACGGGTTCGAGATCTCCACATGCAGCTCACCCAGGGCTGTCTTTTCCAACACCAGGCGCACGGGTACGCCCGGCGCGTGCTTGCCGGCGTTGGTGAGGCCTTCCTGCACGAGGCGATAAACGGTGCGGCCCAGGGAGGGGCCGACTGCTTCGCCGCCTCTACCGACTCCGCCGTTTCCGACGCCCCCGCCGTTCCCGCTGCCTCCGCCGTTTCCGTCGTCGAGGAAATTGGAGACTTCCACGCGTACGCCCGCGTTTTGTGCCTCGGCGACCAGATCACCCAGATGGCCCAGATCGGGCTGCGGCCGCAGGCCGTCGCCCGCGCCGGCGCGCAGCACGCCGAGGATCTCCCGCAGGTCCTCCAGGGCGTGGTGGGCGCTGTCCCGGATGGTCCCGGCCGCCTTCGCCACCTCCTCGGGCGACAGGTCCGGCCGGATCTGCAGCGCCCCGGCGTGCAGGCTGACCATGGAGATCCGGTGCGCGAGGGCGTCGTGCATCTCCCGCGCAATGCTTTCCCGCTCGAGCGCCCGCAGCCGCTCCGCCCGCAGCCGCGCCGCCTCCTCGGCACGCACCGCACGCTCCCGCAGCGACACGATCAGCTCACGGCGCGACCGCACGGCGACGGCGATCGCCACGGTCGCGGCGATCAGGGCAGCGCTCAGCAGCAGCTCGGTGAGCAGGGGCAGGGCCAGCGTCGGGTCCGGCCGCCGCCAGGAGTAGCCGACCCCGATCAGCAGGTGCAGCAGCACAATCAGCGCGACCACCCGCCCACGCCGCAGCGTGACCAGGGTGTAGACGATCACCAGCCCGGCGTAGGCCGAAGCGTCCGTGACCAGCCCGACCGGCGCGATGATCAGAGCCATCGCGACCGGGTGGCTGCGCCGCCACCAGACAGCGAGCGAGGTGACCCAGCCGAGCGCGAGCAGCGGAAGCACCTCACCACTGCTGATCCGGCCGATCGACTCGGCTTCCCCGACCAGAACCAGCGCAAAGAACCAGGAGACCAGAATGGCGAGAACGTCGACCGCCCGGTAGCGCGCCGCGGCCCGCAACCGGGCCATCCTCCCGGCCCGCTCACCGGTTGCGCCCCCACTCTCCCAGGCCGAACCTTCCAGGACTGCTGCCTCCGCCCCTTCCATGCCGCGCGCATTCATGGCCTGCCGCGCACCCGCCTCCGGCCGTTCCACATCGCGCGCCTCCACCGCCTGCCGCGCAACGGCATCAGACCGTTCCGCCTCGCGCGCATCCACTGCCTGCTGCACGACCGCCTCCGACCCTTCCGCCTCGCGCACATTCACAGCCTGCTGCACGGCCGCCTCGGCTCCTTTCGCGTTGCGCGCATCCACCGCCTGCGGCGCAACTGCCTGCGGCGTCGGCTGGCTCGGGTTCGGCCTGCCGGGCGCTGCCGGGTTGAGCGCGAGGCTCGCCTGGTCCTGGCCGGCGGGCGGGTGGTCGGGGCGTTCTGTCATGAGCGGACCAGCGGTCGCCAGAACTGGCGGTCGCCGTCGTCGCGGACGGCGTACCCCAGTTTTTGCAATGCGTCGCGCAGCTCGCCGGCCTCCTTGCCGGCCTTCTTGCGCAGCGCGACAGCGCGCGCCGACATGACGGCCTCGGCGGCCACCGGGAGCAGGCCGGTCTCCGGGACCCACGGGTGGTACAGCTCGGCGAACGGGTCGGCGTCGCGCCACGGATAGCCGAACTCCCGCAACGTCCTCTCCAGAACCCCCGCCTCCGCCCGGGTCTCGCCGCGGAACACCTGCCGCGACTCGCGGTCGAGCACCACCAGCGCGTCCCCGTCCCGGTAGATCGCCTCGATGTCGGCGCGAGGCAGGGTGCGGCGCTCGTCCCCGGTCTCCAGGCAAAGCTGCTCGGCGTCGACCGTGATCTGCGCCGACCGGCGCAGGATCTCCACCGTGGCGAGAATGCCCAGGCCGACGAGGATCGCCGCCTGCACAGCCACCTCCCACCATCGGTCCATCGAGCCGACCACCCGCCAGACCGGCCCGAACGGCAACGGAATGTCCAGGCCCACCGCCCACCGGGCGATCATCGGCACGGTCAGGGCAAGCAGCAGCCCGAGCGCCGCCGGCCCGAACAGCACTAGCGCCCGGCTCGCGCCGGAATAGGTGAGGACGGCCGAATCGCCGCCCGACCGGAAGGGATTGCTCACGGACTCGACGCTATGCCGGGCAGGTAGCCGCAGGCCAGACGACCGAAGTCGGCCGTTCGCGACTTTGGTCTACGCCCGGGGACCGGCCGTCCCCGCCCACGGCCGCCAGTGGGCATGCCCGGGCCGCCGTTGCGGCGCGGCCATGCCCACCCCGCAGGGCAGATTGTGCCGTGGCCGCTTCCGCCCCAGCGCAGCACGGCCGTCTCTGCCTGCTCAGCAGCGCGGCGCGGTCGGCTTCGTCTCTGCCTGCTTGGCAGTGCGGCGCGGTCGGCTTCGTCTCTGTCTGCTCAGCCCGGCGGGGGCGCTTCGGCCTGGAGCAGGTAGGGACGTCGCCTGGTTGAGCGGGGACGCGTAGCTGTGTTCGGGGACTGCGACTCGCGTACCGGGAAGGGGTTGTCAAGTCTCGGGGAGCGCGAGGGCGATGGTCAGCGCGAGCACCCACTGGGGGTCGCGGAGTTTGTCGCCGTAGAGCTCGCGGAGGCGGGCCATGCGGTAGCGGACGGTTTGTGGGTGGACGAAGAGCTCGGCGGCCACGTCGTCGCGGCGGCCGTGGTGCAGGAGCCAGCTGCGGAGGGTTTCGATGAGTTTCGCGGCGGCGGCGCCGCGTTCGCCGGAGAGCGGGGCGAGGGCTCGGGCCCGCAGGTCGGCGAGGGCGCTGGGGTCGGCGGTGACCACCACGCCGGCCAGGTGGTCCTCGGTGTCGACCACGGCGCCGGCGACCGGTGGGCTCAGGTCGTGGACGCGGATCGCGCGGTCCAGGGAGCTTTTCGCCTCGAGCCAGGGGCGGGCCGGGCCGATGATCGCGCTGTGGCCGGAGAGCAGGCGGGTGAGATGTGGGCGGGAGGCGCCCTGTGGATCGGGGACCAGCAGGACGGTTATTCCGGGCAGGTCGGGCACGGCGTCGGGGAGTTGGAGGGTACGCGGGTCGAGCAGATCGATCACCCAGCGCGCGGAGCGTTCCGGCAGCATGATCGCGGTGAGGGTCTGCGGCGGCGTCCACTCGGCCTGCTCGGCGGCGGCCTGGACGATGTGCGGTGGTTCGCCGGCGACCAGTGTCTGCGCAAGTTCCTGCAGGTGGCGCAGCCGGATTCGGCCGGAGGCGGCGAGCTCGTCGGCGTGCCCGGCCACACTGGCCGCGGACAGCTCGTCGATGTAGGCGAACACCAGCTCGGCGAAATCGGCGATGGTCGCGGCCGGCTGCCCGGTGCCGACACTGATCGCGGCCAGCTCACGCCACGCCACCCGGGCGCCGACGCGGTAGGCCGCCAGCAGGGCATCCAGGCTGCGGCCGGAGCGGGCTTCACCACGGCCCAGCGCGTACGCCGCCTCGAGCGCCGCCGCCAGCGGAGTTCCGGGATCGGCGCCCGGACGGGAGACCAGGTTGAGGAACGTGCCGAGAGCGGCCTGCACCGCCTTCTCGATCTTGTGGCCGAGTTCGCCCGCGAAGGCCTCGGCATACGCGGGGACCTCCATCGTGATCGCCGCGATGGTCTGCACGGCCACATCCGGCAGCCCACGCCGCAGCGGATCGACGACTTCGGCAGGAAGTCGATAGGACCGTACGTCGCGGAGAGGTTTATTCACGCGAACTCCTCATCTTTGGTCCGATTCTTGTTCCCTGCGAACAATTATGCCGTCCCGGATTCACTTCCCATGGTCATGACTTCGCCCGCCAGAACCAGGAGGCTTGGTCACGTGGCTGTTACCCGGACTTTGCGCGACGGTGCCTGGCGAGTCGTCGAGTTGATCACGACGCCGGTGGTGCCGGCCGACTACCTCGACGTCATCGCGCCCCTGCGCAACCCCACGGTGCTGCGCGCCCGGATCGAGGCGGTTCGCCGGGAGACCGCGAACGCGGTCACCCTGGAGCTGCGCCCCGGGCGCAACTGGCAGCCGCACCAGCCAGGACAGTATGTGCGGCTCGGCGTGGACGTCGACGGGGTACGGCTGTGGCGTGCCTACTCGGTGTCGAGCGCGGCCGGCCGCAAGGACGGCCGGTTCACCGTGACGGTCAACGCGGTCAAGGACGGCGTGGTCAGCGGTTACCTGCTCAAGCACGCCCGGCGCGGCATGATCGTCACCCTGGACCTGCCGGCCGGTGACTTCGTGCTGCCGGCCTCTCCGCCGCCCAAGGCGCTGTTCGTGACCGCCGGCAGCGGCATCACGCCGGTGATGGGGATGCTGCGCAGCACGCTGCCGTCGCTGCAGGACGTGATCGTCGTGCACTCCGCGCGCACGCCGTCGGACGTCGTGTTCGGCGCTGAGCTGCGCTCCCTCGCCGAGGCGGGCCGGATCCGCCTGATCGAGCGGCACACCGGGGCCGACGGGCGCCTGAAGCCCGACGAACTCGCCTCGCTGGTGCCCGACCTGTTCGAGCGGGAGACCTGGGCCTGCGGACCGGGCGAGATGCTGGACGACCTGACCTCGCACTGGACCGACGCGGGCGCCGCCGACCGGTTGCACGTCGAGCGGTTCCGCCCGACTGTGCTGGTCGCCGGCGACGGCGGCACGGTCACCTTCGAGCGCACCGGGACGACCGCTGAGGCCACTGGCGGCACGACCATCCTCGACGCCGGTGAGGCCGCCGGCCAGCTGATGCCGTCCGGCTGCCGGATGGGCATCTGCTACAAGTGCGTGCTCCCGATGCGCGAGGGCATCGTCCGCGACGTCCGGGACGGCACGATCACCACCGCCACCGAGGTGGACGGCGACAAAGTCCTCATTCAGACCTGCATCTCGGCCGCCGCCGGTCCCTGCCGGTTCGACGCCTGACCCCCGCCCCCCTTCTCCGACGCCTTCGACGAAATCGAGGAAGCCGTGACCACGCTGCAGCGCAAGGAAGTCAACCCGATCGCCCACCTCACCCCCGAGGACATCGAGCAGATCGGCCGGGAACTCGACGCGATCCGGGACGAGGTGCTCGCCGTCCGCGGTGAGAAGGACGCCAAGTACATCCGCCGGATGATCACCATCCAGCGCCGCGTCGAGCTGGGCAGCCGCGCGCTGCTGCTTTTCTCCCTCTTCCCGCCGGCCTGGATCCTCGGCACCGCGGGCCTGTCGATCTCCAAGATCCTCGAGAACATGGAGATCGGCCACAACATCCTGCACGGCCAGTACGACTTCATGCGCGACCCGAAGATCCACTCGACGACGTGGGAGTGGGACTCGGCGTCCCCGGCCGAGCAGTGGAAGCACTCGCACAACGAGCTGCACCACAAGTACACCAACGTGGTCGGGCGCGACAACGACCTCGGGTACGGCATCATGCGCGTCGACGAGCAGCAGAAGTGGGTGCCGGCGCACCTCGGCCAGCCGCTCTACAACTTCATCAACGCGTGCTTCTTCGAGTACGGCATCGCCGCGTACGACCTGGAGCTCGGCCGCAACCTGAAGACCAAGAAGCGGCGCAGCAACCCGGCTTTCCGGGCGAACCTGCGCGCCGTCGGCCGCAAGATCCGCCGCCAGGTGCTGAAGGATTACGTCGTCCACCCGGCCCTCGCCATCCCCGTCGGTTTCCTGATGGGCAACCCGCTCGGCGCGTTCCTCGGCACCTTCGCGGCCAACGCCGTCGCCAGCCTGGTCCGCAACCTGTGGAGCCACTCGGTGATCATGTGTGGCCACTTCCCGAAGGGTGTGGAGACCTTCGAGCGGACCTCGATCACCGGTGAGACCCGCGGCGAGTGGTACCTGCGGCAGATGCTCGGCTCGGCGAACATCTCCGGCAGCAAGCTCATGCACGTCATGACCGGTAACCTTTCGCATCAGATCGAGCACCACCTCTTCCCCGACCTGCCGGCCAGCCGCTACGCAGAGATCGCGCCGAAGGTGCGGGCGTTGTTCGAGAAGTACGAGCTGAACTACGTGAGCGGACCGCTGGTCGTGCAGGTCGCGTCGGCTTGGGCCAAGGTGTTCCGCCTGGCCCTGCCGAACCGGAAGCCGGCCAAGGCGATCGACCACTCGATCCCGCCGCGCCACCCGGCTGAGCAGCCCGCGGCTGTCTGAGCCCGCGGCTGTCTGAGCCGCCCGACGTTTTCAGCCGCCGCCCTGGCGGGCCTGCCTCCCGGCCGAAATCATGGTCGGCGGCACGCTTGCCGGGGCGGCGTTCGTCTTCGGCCGGCCTGCTGGGCGGCGGCGGCACGGCGTCAGGCCAACCCCGGACGGTCAGACCGGCTCGGGATGAGCCAAGCCGGACCGCAACGCCTCAGGCCGGCCCGGGATGAGCCAGCCCGGACCGCAACGCCTCAGGCCGACCCGGGATGAGCCAGCCCGGACCGCAACGCCTCAGGCCGACCCGGAATGAGCCAGCCCGGACCGCAACGGCTCAGGCCGACCCGGAATGAGCCAGCCCGGACCGCAACGGCTCAGGCCGGCTCGGAATGAGCCAGGTTGGACCGGAACCGGCTCAGGCCGGCCTGGATGGGACGCCCAGACCGCCGGCGACCGCAAACTCGTGGCTGTCGAACTCGCCGGTCAGCATGGGCATCGCCTTGCCGATGGCGGCCTTTGTCTCGGGCAGCTGGAGCGAGCCGTCATGGTGGGCCTTGCTCTCCCACACTTCGCTCACCCAGATGGTCTGGTCGTCGGTCTCCGAAACACCCACGACGTAGAGATGGCAACCGGCCGCCCGCAGCCCGTCTGCCCCGCTGAGCAGGATCGACACCACCTCGTCCCGGTGACCGGGCTTGGTCTTCATCGAGCCGAGATACCCATACATGCTGCCGCCCCCTCTGCCCTCCATCAGCGAGATCAGACTGCCACGAGGGTCCGACAATTTCCGGCCGGATCGGCTCCCGACGAGGGCGCGGGTTCAAGAGAATCGCGGTCCGGAGACTCGAAGGGCAGAGCCCGGGCAATCGGGAACGCAACCCAGCGACCTGCGGTCATCGCAAGTAGGCGAGTTCGGAGAACTCCGCCCGGTAACCGTCGATCAGGCGCCGGGCCACTGACTCCACGCCGACCAGGGGGTGGGCGGCCATGGCGCGTACCGCGGCGGCCTGTGAGCCGGTGCTGACCGCTTCCAGGACGCCGCGTTCGGCGGTCTTGACCGCCTGGACCAGCGGCACGCCGTGCTCGGGCAGCGGTGCCACCCGGTGGGGCGCGGCGCCTCGGGCGTCCACCGTGCACGGGACCTCGACCACTGCTTCGTCGTCCAGCACGGCGAGGGTTCCGCGGTTGCGGACGTTGAGGATCAGCGTGGCCGGCTCGTCGTGGGCCAAAGCCCGCATCACCGCGAGCGCCACACCCTCGTAGCCGGCCGGGCGGGATTCGTCGTGCTCCCGCTCGCCGGCGCCGGTGAGGTCACGGTTCTCCGCCATGTAGGTGGCTTCCCGCTCCCGCCAGGCGCCGAGCCAGGCCTCGAGTGGCTCCCGATCCGGTGACCCGATCTCGGCGTAGCAGCGGTGCTGTTGCTCCAGCAGGAAGGCGCCCCGGGTCTGTGGCGCGTCCCGGACTGCGGCGAGCGTGCCGGCCGGGTCGTAGTAATAGTGCAGGTACTCATTGGGGATGGCGCCCAGGCGAAGTAGATGGTCAGCGCCGAACAGCCGCCCCTCCTCGGTGGTCTCGATGAGCGATTTGTCCGCGAGCAGACCAGCAAGCAGATCGCCGGGCACGCGGCCAGGCAAAATGTCAGGCGAATGGCCGGGCAGGAGGGCTGACGCACGCCCAGGCGTTGCGCCGGGCAAGGGGGCCGACGCAAGGTCAGGCGTTGCGCCGGGCAGGAGGGCTGACGCACGGTCAGGCGATGGGCCAGGCACAGAGCCGGGCACCGCACCAGGGGAACGGGCCGGCACAGCGGGCGGCGCCTCACCGGCTGGGTGGATGCCGTAGAGCCAGCCGAGGTGGTTGAGGCCGGCATAGTCGATGCGTACGGAAGCCGGGTCAGCACCGACCGCGCGCAGCGCCCGGTCGACCAGGCCGGACGGTGAGTCGCAGATGCCGATCACCCGGTCACCGAGGCGAGTGGCCATGGCCTCCGTGACCAGGCCGGCCGGGTTGGTGAAGTTGATCGTCCAGGCGTCCGGTGCCAGGCGGGCGATGCGTTCGGCAATGTGGAGTGCCACCGGCACGGTACGCAAACCGTAGGAGATGCCGCCCGCACCGACGGTCTCCTGGCCGAGCACGCCCACGTCGAGGGCGACCCGCTCGTCGATGACCCGGCCACGGAGCCCGCCGACCCGGATCGCGCAGAACACGAACGACGCGCCGGTGACAGCAGTATCGAGGTCGGTGCTGGTCAGCACAGCCGGGGCGTCGGGAAAGTCGCGGGCCTGGGCGGTGAGCACCCGCCCGATCGCGTCAAGTCTGCCGGGATCGACGTCGTGCAGCATGACCTCGGTGATGCCGGTCCGCCGGCGGTCGGCGAGCAGCGCCCGGTAGACCAGCGGCACCCGGAAACCGCCGCCACCCAGAATTGTCAGTCGCATCTCAGGCCTGTGCGTCGGAGAGGCGGGCGATGGTCGCGGTGGCCCGGTGCACCGCGTTACGCCGGCCGGGTGGGATGACGTCGTCGAGGAAGCCGTAACGCTGGGCCAGGAGGGCCTCGGCGGAGTCCTCGTGTCGGCGGGTGACGGTGCAGCGGACGGCCTGCCACCAGTCGGCGATGTCGCCCCAGCCCGGTGCGGAGAGCGAACCGCCGAAATGCTGCACCGACAGCGCAGCGACCAGATTGGCGAAGGCCACCCGGTCGGCGAGCGGCCAGCCGCCCAGCGTGCCGGTGATGAAACCGGCGGTGAAGACGTCGCCGGCGCCGGTCGGGTCGAGCGCTTCCACCGGCACGCACGGCACGACCGCCACCTCGCCGGTGCCCGAGTCGATCGCGAGCGCGCCGTCCGACCCGCAGGTCACCACGACGACCGGGACCAGACCGGAGAGCTTGTCCAGGGCTTGCTGCGGCGAATCGGTACGCGTGTAGCGCATCGCCTCGACCGCATTAGGCAGGAAGGCGTGGCAGTCGCCGAGTGCGGTCAGCACGTCGCAGGACCACTGGTCGGTCTCGTCCCACCCGACATCCGCGAACACCATGGTGCCCGCGGCGCCGGCCCGGTGCACCCAGCCGATCCCGGTGCCGGAGAGGCTCACCGCCGCGCTGCGGGCCGCGGGCAGTCCGTTGACCAGGCCGTCGGCGTCAGTGGGCAGCGGATGGCCGTGGGTGATCATGCTGCGATCCCGGTCGTACGCCAAGGAGACGGTGACCGGGGAGTGCCAGTCGTCGACCCGCTTCGACGCGGAGAGGTCGATCCCCTCCTGGCGGCTCAGCACCCGGTGGCAGAACTCGCCGTAGGCGTCGGAGCTGAGCGCCGTCCCGAGGCCGGTGTGCAGACCCAGCCGGCTCGCGGCCACCGCCAGGTTGGCGACGCCACCCGGGCAGGAGCCCATCCCGGACGCCCACACCTCGGTGCCGGGGCCGGGCAACTCTCGGAGGCCGGTGAAGATGACGTCGAGATACACCACCCCCGGCACGAACAGATCGAGCTGTCCACCCATTGGCCGATCTTACCCCTCTCCCGATCGGGTCAGTATTGATTGATCACCGGGCGCGGCGAAGGTCGGAATGGGCAGCACGCAGGGTGTCCGCGGCCCGGTCGGTGCCCGGCGGGCGAGCCTCGTCCAGCATGCGCCACGCCTCGTCCAAAGCCTGGGACAGCTCCCGGATCCGGGTGGCGTGCTGCCGGCGGACGTCCTCCCGCACCTTCTCGATGCGCCGCAACCATCCGGCCGCGGCCTGCTCCCCACCAGCCTGCACCACCGGCGCGACCGAAACCGCCGCCGGCAAGGAAGAGGAGGAAGAGGAGGAGGAGGAGGAGGAGGAAGGAGCCGAACGCGCGGGCGAAGAAGGAGCCGGAGCCGAAGGCACGGACGACGAAGAAGCCGGGGAAGAAGACGGACCTGAAGGCGGGGCCGAGGGAAGAGACGAAGCCCGGGGTGAAGGCAAAGCCGCCGAAGAGGGCGGCCCCCACGAGCCCGCCCGCGGTGGTGGCGCCGGCCCGGTGCCCAGCACATCACCCGGCGGCACGATGGCGGCGACCGGCCGCCCACCATCCACCACGATCGTGACCTGCCCGGTCACCCCGGTGACCCGGACGAGTTGCTGGAACCGCAGGCGCGCCTCGGCGACCGAAAGCTCGAGCCGGCGGCGAATCGGTGTAGCTGGTTCTCCCATACCGCGATGATGCCGCCCACCTATGACATTTTTCGGCGCAGCGACCACCAGCGGTACCGAATCAGGAGCCCGTGGCCCAGCAGACGCCGGACCACGGGCACCCCGAATCCTCAAGCAGTGCGGTAGGCGTCCAGCAAGCGCATCACCTTCTCGCCCCCATCGGTCAGGACAGCCAGGTCCACGTCGGTGAAGATCCGTGGCCGCGGGTCGATCACGCAATGCGCGCCCAGCACATGCCCACCCTGGCCCACCAACGGCACCCCGAGATAGCTGCGCAGGCCCGTCATCTGCAGGAACGGATTGCCGGAATGCCGCGGATCAGACCGCCCATCCGTCACGCAGTACGGCTCGCCGGTCAGCACGGTCTGCGTACACATCGCCCATTCCGCCGGCGCGCCCTGGACGTCCGCGACCCAGCCGGACACGCCGTGCGCGCCGAGGATGAACTGGGAGCTGTCCAGGATGACCGACACCAGGGAGACCTGGGCTTCGAGGAGCGTCGCGCTGCGCTGGGCGACCGCGTCGAGGCTGGTTCGCAGGTCGGTGTTGAGCAGGTCGTATCCGGCGAGGTGCCGCATCCGCGCGGGGTCGCCGAGACGGTCGAAGAGTTCGGTCTGCAAGTCAGCTCCTGGTCATGTCGTGCGCTGCGGTGAGATGCGTGTGGGAGTTGAGCCGGATCTGCAGGGCGAGGGCGCAGAGCCGGGTCGTGGCGTCCGATGTGGCCATCAGATCGAGCAGCCGCTCGATTCCGGGCTGGGGGCCGGCCGCGTGCAGCAACTGGTCCCAGACCCGCGGGCCGTCGCCGGCGTGTACCCGCAGGACGGCGGCGCGGGCGTCGTCGACGGTCGGCCGGGCCAGGCCGTAGGGCGAGGAATCCATGATGAGAGGGCTCCCGGAGTGAGAGGTCAGTGGCGGAAGCCGCCGACGAGGTTGGTCAGATCACCGGCGAGCCGGGTGAGGTCGACCGCGGCCTGCTGCGTGGCCCGGGCGCCGTCTGCGGTCGCGGCTGCGACCTCGGCAACCCCGGAGACGGTACGAGCGACCTCTCCACTGCTGGTCGCAGCGTCCGCAACGGAGCGGCTCATCTCCCCCGTGGTCGCCGTCTGCTCCTCCACCGCCGACGCGATCGTCGTCGTGTAGTCGCCGATCCGCTGGATCACCTGGGTGATCTCGCCGATCGCCGACGCCGCGGAGTCGCTGGACACCTGGATGGCGCCGATCCGCTCGGTGATCTCCTCGGTCGCCTTGGCGGTCTGCTGCGCCAGTTCCTTGACCTCACCGGCCACCACCGCGAAGCCTTTGCCGAGCTCACCGGCCCGGGCTGCCTCGATGGTCGCGTTGAGGGCCAGCAGGTTGGTCTGTTCGGCGATGCTGGTGATCAGCCGGACCACGTCACCGATCTCGGCGCTGGCCGCGCCCAGTTCGGCGACCTGGTTGTTGGTACGTGCGGCGACGTCCATGCCTTCCTGGGCGACCCGGGCGGCGTCGGAGGCGTTCGAGGCGATCTCGGCGATCGAGGCGCTCATCTGTTCGGCGCCGGCCGCGATCGACTGCACGCCGGTGTTCACCTCTTCGCTGGCCGAACTGGCCGATCCGGCCTTGTCGGCGACGTCGGCGGCGCCGCTCTGCAGCTGCGCGCTGACCGCGGAGAGTTCCTCGGAGGCGCCGGCCAGGGTCGACGCGGACCCGCCGATGGTGGTGACCGTGTCACGCAGCCGGGTGATCGCGGCGTCCAAGGCCCGGCCCATCCGGCCCGGCTCGTCGCGGGAGGTGAGGCCGGTGCTTCGGGTCAGGTCGCCGTCGGCGAGTCCTTCGCACACGTCGGTGACCCGGGTCAGGGACCGCACGATGCCGCGGGCCACCATGACGCCCAGGAGCATCGCCACCAGCAGCCCGCCGACGAGCAGCAGGATCGACTGGAGGCGGCTGCTCTCGTACCCGGATCGGGCTTCCTCGGCGGCCTGCTGCGCGGCGCCCTGCTCGATGCTGGTCATCTCGCCCAGGTGTTCTTTGACCTCGTCGACCAGGGAGGCCATCTCGCCGTTGCGGATCTCCACCCAGGTGGCCAGGTCGTTGCGCTGCGACGCCGGGAGCAGCTCGTCGTCGGCGATCTTCAGAAAGGCCTGCCAGTCGGCCTTCACGTCGTCGACCATGGCGCGCTCGGGGACCGGCCCGGTGGCCTCGTACGCGGCCCAGGCCGCGTTCACCGCCGCCACGTCGTCGGCGTACTGCTGGGCGTACTTCTGCTTGGTCGCGGAATCCCGGTTGACGGCATGGTTGGAAAGGTCGAGCCGGGCCTGGGTCATCCCGTTCTGCACGGCGCCGAGCGCCGCCACCCCCAGCACGTTGCTCTGGTAGATCTGCTGGGCGGCGGTGCTGGCGTCACTCAGCGAGCGCAGACCGAGCACCCCGATCAGCAACGCGACCAGCGCGGCCACGCTGACCGCCACCAGGACCTTGATGTTGACGCTGAGGTCGGTCCAGAATCCGCGGCTCGGGGCCCGGCTCGTCACCGCCCCAGCAGTCATCGCACTCATGTCGTCGTCTCTCCTCCGGCACCGGGCCAGCCCCCGCCGACTGCACCCGTACTACTCCCGTCGGCACAGGTGAGGGGCCTGCTGAGGGCGGGCCCGGCCCGGCGGAAAGGTGAGACCTAAGTTACCGGCGGCGGATGCCGGTCACGGCCAGGACCGCGCCGAGCAGGCAGAGCACGCCGGCGACCAGGGCGGCGGTGTGCACACCGTTGAGGAACGCGGTGGCCGAACCGTCGATGATCGCTGCGCGTACCGAATCGGTCATCTCCGGCGTGACCGGCGCGACCCCCATCGCCACCGCGTCCTTGGCCTCGGCGAGGCCCTCGGCGGCCGGCGCCGGCAGGCCCGCCTCGGTCAGCGAGGGCACCAGCGTGCCGGCGACCCGGCTGCTGATCAGCGAGATCAGCACCGACGTGCCGAGCGCGCCGCCGATCTGCAGCATGGTGGCCTGCAGGCCGCCGGCCACACCGGCGTCCTTGACCGGCGCGTTCCCGACGATCGCCTCGGAGGAGGCGGCCATCACCATGCCGATACCGAGGCCGAGGCCGATGAACGACGGCCACATCGCCCAGTAACCGGAGTCCGGGCCGAGGAACATCAGACCGAAGGACGCGCCGCCCTGCAGGATCATGCCGAGCGGCATGGTGAGGCGCGGGCCGTACCGGTCGGTGAGGGCGGCGCCGAGCGGGGAGGCGACGACCGAGGCGATGCTGAGCGGCAGCGTGAGCACGCCGGCCCAGACCGGGCTGAAGCCGCGGACGTTCTGCAGGTACAGCATGATGTAGAAGATCGAGCCGAGCAGCGTGAAGAAGTTGATCGCGGTGATCACGGCGCCGATGGTCAGGGCCGGGCTGCGGAACAGGCGCATGGGCAGCAGCGGGTGTTCCCGGCGGGTCTCGTACCAACCGAACAGCACCAGGATCAGCAGTCCGGCGACGATGGTGCCGATGGTGGATCCGGCGGTCCAGCCCCAGGTCTCGCCCTTGACCACGCCGAAGACCAGGACGAGCAGTCCGGCGGCGAGCAGCAGGACACCGCCGACGTCGAAACGGTGATGACCGGTGGAGTTCCGGCTCTCCGGCAGCACCAGCGCGCTGAAGATCAGCGCGATGACACCGATCGGCGCGTTGATGTAGAAGACCGATTCCCAGCTGACGTTCTCCACCAGCAGGCCGCCGACGATCGGGCCGAGCGCGGTGGAGACCGAGGAGACCATCGCCCAGATGCCGACCGCCATGCCGAACTTCTTCGGCGGGAAGACGGCCCGCAGCATGCCCAGCGTGTTCGGCATGAGCAGCGCGCCGAAGAAGCCCTGCGCCGCGCGGAACGCGATGACACCCTCGATCGAGCCGGCGAGTCCGATCGCGACGGACGCCACGGTGAAGCCGGCCACGCCGATCAGGTAGTAGCGACGCCGGCCGAACCGGTCGCCGAGCTTGCCGCCGAGGATCAGCGCGGCGGCCAGCGCGAGCAGGTAGGAGTTGGTCACCCACTGCAGCTCGGCGGTGCTGGCGCCGAGGTCGCGGCCGATCTCCGGGTTGGCGATCGACACCACGCTGCCGTCCAGGCCGACCATGAACAGGCCGAACGCGACGGCGATCAGGGACAGCCAGGGATTGCCGCGGCGGCCGGTGGCCACCGGGGGTGCGTGGGCGGGGGTGGGCGTCTCGGTCACGGTTGAGGGCATGCGGAACTCCATCAGGCACATCAGGGAGCGCCCCGGCGGTGGCCGGGGCGCGATCATTCGGGGGTACGCCTAAAGCTCAGCGACCGCTCTCGCGGATGTGGCGCGCGATCTCGGCCAGCGCGGGAAGTGCCGCCTCGACGGCTGCCCGCTGACCCGCGTCCAGGTTCTCCAGGGCGGCGGTGAGATATCCGGTGAACAGCCCCTGCACCGCGTCGATGCGGTCGCCCGCCTCGTCGGTCGTGTGCAGGCGTACCACCCGGCGGTCCCGCTGGTCGGGCTCGCGGCGCAGCAGGCCGTCGTTGACCATGGCGGTGACCAGGGCGCTGGCGTTGTTGGGTTTGAGCTGCAGCTCGTCGGCGAGCTCGCGAACCGTGATGCCCGGCCGGGCCCGGATCTGCCAGAGCGCGACGATCTGCACCTCGGGTGGTTTGGGATGGGTGAAGTCGGTCTGCACCCGGCGGTCCAGACTGCGGTGCAGCTGGTGCGCGAGGTGCATCAGCGTTATGGCAGTCTCGGTCACGACTCCATTATTAGGTATGTCGGCATACCTAATTCAAGCCGATGCAAGGTCGATCACTTTCGCTTACGAAAACGGGCGGGCGCCGTTCCGGCGTACCGGAAAGGCGCCCGCGGCAGGTGTGGAGCTCAGCCGATCAGCAGTTGGGCGCGCAGCGCCCGGAGGTCCTTGGCGCTCAGGCCGAGGCCCGCGCGGAGGTAGTCGTCGAACGTGCCGTACTTCGTGGCGACCTCGTCGAAACCGGCCTGCAGGTAGGACTCGCGCACGTCGAGTACAGCCCGGTAACCGGGCCGGATCGCCTCGGGCACCGCGGCCAGGGTCGCGGCGTTGGAGGCGGCCAGGTAGGTGTTGCTCAGCAGGTAGTCCTGGAACACCGTCTCGCGCGGCACACCCAGCGCGGTCAGCAGCGCGGCGCTGGCCCAGCCGGTCCGGTCCTTGCCGGCCGTGCAGTGGTAGACCACGTTGGCGGCCTTGCGGCTGACTGCCGTGGCGAAGAACGTGGCGTACGCGGCGCGGCCCGGCTCGGCGGAGACGAACGCCCGCTCGCCGGCCTCCATCATCGCGACACCGCCGGCCTCGGTGGTCAGGTCGATCGTGCCGGTGCCCACGTCCGAGGAGCCGATCACGTTGGCGTGGATGTAGGTGACGCCGGCCGGGATCCTGTCCGGCGACGCGGCGATCTCCGAGTCGGTGCGGAAGTCGATGTCGGTACGGATGCCGAGCCGCTTCAGCTTGGCCTGGTCGGCGGCGGTGAGCTTGCCCAGGTCGTTGGCCCGGTACAGCACGCCCATCCGGACCCAGCGGCCGTCAGCCGTACGGTAGCCGCCGGCATCCCGGAAGTTCGGCGCGGACGCGAGGTGCAGAGACCGGTCGGCCAGGGTGAGCGACTCGCCGCGGTCCGGGACCAGCTCGAACCACCAGCGGTCCGCCTGACCGAGACCGGACACCGTGACGGTCGCCGTGGCGCCACCCCTGGCGACCGGGTGCCGGTGCGAGATGCGGTCCTGGTCGGTGCCCGCGTAGACGGAGACCCTGCGGGCGTTCTTGGCGGCCCACGTGATGGTGAACGTGCCATCGCTGTTCTGGGTCACCGTCGCGGCGGTGAACGGGATGCGGTGGCTCGCGGCCGGCTGGTGGATCGCGACGTGCGCGGTCCGGTCGGCAGCGAAAGCGGGGACGGTGCCGGCGGCGAGACCGCCGGCCAGGGTGAGGGCACAGGCCGCGCAGGTGGCGGCGAGGCGCTTGTTGATCAACTTCACGCCTGAGTTGATATGCGGCCGAGCGGACCGGCAGGCGACACTCCACCCAGCACGAAGTAAACAAAGTTCAACTTACTGGCGCGGGGCTTCCGGTCAGGCCACCTTGCGCCCGGCCCGCGGCCGCCCGGCGCTGATATGCGTGGGGTTCGTTGATGCGGCGGGCGGCCGCGGGGCGTTGGAATGCGCGGCGGCCGGATGCGTTCGGCGCGTGGCTGCGGGTTGGGTCGTAGCTGGATGGCGAGGCCTCGCCGGGCGCGCGACCGGCGTGATCCGCAGGCGGCGCAGGAAAGGCAGGAAAGGATCGCCGAAGGTTCGGGCCGCGGTGTTGAGCAGCAGCGCGGCCGCGACCATGCCCACCGCGGGCATGCCGATCAGCAGGGCGATCACCGAGCCGACCAGGCCGGCCCACACCATCACGCGCAGGCCGATGTCGGCGACCGGGATGCCGCTGGGCCGCTCGCGGGTCCAGATCGGCAGGAACGACGAGGCCAGGGCCAGCCCGACCGCGCCCAGCACGGCGGCGGCCGTCAGGAAGGCCTGCGGCCAGTGGAAGTGCCGGCCCAGCGCATAACCGCCGGAGAGCACGACGCCGAACCACACCTTTCCGAGCGCCCAGCGACCGAGGCTGACCAGCACGTCATCGTTGGCCATCGGTGCTCCCCCGCCGCCGGAAAGTCTGCCGTCAGCCTACCGAGCAGCGAAGCAGACGCGGAACGCTTCGCACAGCGAGCAACGCGGCTTTCTACTGCGTGGGGAAGCAGGCGCGGAAGGCTTCGCGGACCTCGGCGCGGCGGTCGAGGACGGCGAAGACCACCCGTTCGAACCAGGGGCTTTCCCGCAGCGCATCGGCGAAGACCTGCGCCACCTCGGCCGGGGCGTTGCCGAAGACGCCGCAACCCCATGCGCCCAGCACCAGGTCGCGGTGGCCGTGGGCGGCCGCGACCCGCAGGATCCGGCGAGCCCGCCGGGCGAGCGCCCCGGCAACCGAGGGCAGCAACTCGGGCTGGTCACGCACGATCATCGCCCGGTTGGGGGCGGCCGCGGTCAGGAACGAGACGGGGTACGCCTCCGTGAGCAGCGCTCCGCGGTCGTCCCGGAACACCGGCACCCGGGGCGAGTAGATGACCCGGTCGGTGTAGAGCAGCCCGCGGTTCGCCCGGTGGTAGGCGTAGAAGTCACCGGCCGCCCGCAGGCACGGATAGAGCGCCGAACTGCGCGCCAGGCTCTCCTCCTGGGCCTGCGCCCCGTTCCGGAAGCCACCGCCCGGGTTGCGCGCCGACGCGAAGTTCAGCGCGACCGCGTCGTCGCCGAGCCGGCGCGCGGCGGCCAGGGTGGATTCGCCGGTCACCTCGACGACCGGGGCGCCGGCCACGGGCGAGGGGGCCGGGAGTTCGTCGCCGGGCAGGTGCAGCCGGGTCCCGGCCACTGCGCGCTCCACCTCTCCGGCGAAGCGCACCGAGCCATAGCCGCCCCGCTCCACGATGGAGACCGTCTCGTGGGCGATCGCCCGCAACCTGCCACTCATGACGACGATCATCGCCGATCTGCCCGGGCGGCTTCCACGGCTTTACCTGGCGCCCTAGCAAGATCGATCCCAGTAAGCATGGTCACTCTAGTGAACATGTAGGAATAGTGGATAAACTGCGCGCCATGAGCGCCGTACCCCTGCAGCTGTCCGGCGTCGGCAAGGAGTTCACCGCGAACGGCCGCCGGCGCGAGGTTCTCGCCGGCATCGACCTGGAGGTCGCGGCCGGCGAGGTGGTGGCCCTGCTCGGCCCGTCCGGCTGCGGCAAGTCGACCCTGCTGCGCCTGGCCGGCGGCCTGGACACCGCCACCTCCGGCTCGGTACGCGTGGACGGCCGCGAGGTACGCGAGTTCGAACCCCGGTGCGCCGTCGTGTTCCAGGAACCGCGGCTGCTGCCGTGGCGGACCCTCGAGCGCAACGTGGCGTACGGATTGCCTCGCGGAACGACCGGCGAACGTGCCCGCGAGGAGGTGCGGCACTGGCTCGACGTGGTCGGCCTCGCCGATTTCGCCCGGCACCGGCCCCGCCAGGTCTCCGGTGGCATGGCGCAGCGCGCCGCCCTGGCCCGCGCGCTCGCCCGGCGGCCCGGCGTGCTGCTGCTCGACGAACCGTTCGCGGCGCTCGACGCGCTGACCCGGCTGCGCATGCAGGACCTGCTCGCCGAGGTGCAGCGCGAGGCCGGCACGACGGTGCTGCTGGTGACCCACGACGTCGACGAGGCGCTGCACTTGGCCGACCGGGTGGTCCTGCTCGGCGCACCCGACAACGGCGACGCAAGCAACAACGGCACCGCGCCCGGCAACGACACCGCGGCCCGGAACGGCAACGGCACCGCGGCCGGCGTGCGGCTGATCCGGGACGTGCCCGGAGCGAGACCGCGCGACCGCGGCGACGCCGGCCTGGCCGCGCTGCGCGTCGCGCTGCTGGCCGAACTGGGCGTGCGCACCCCGGCGCCGGCCGCCCACTGAGCAACCCCCGACTCCCCATCCCCACTGAACGGACATCGGAAGGAACACCCCACATGAGGATCTTGCGTGCCGTGCTCGCGGCGGCTGCCGCCACCACACTGCTGGCCGGCTGCGTGCAGGGTGAGGACGCGCCGGCGGACAAGGCGGGCAGCGGCGGCGACGATGCCGTCACGCTGCGGCTGGACTACGCGTACTACAACCCGGCCAGCCTGGTGCTGCGTGACCAGAAGTGGCTGGAGACCGAGCTGGCCGCCAAGAACGTGACGGTCACCTGGCAGCTCTCGGCCGGCAGCAACAAGGCGAACGAGGCGCTGCGCGCCGAGGCGATCGACGTCGGCTCGACCGCCGGGGTGGCCGCGCTGGTGGCCCGCGCCAACGGAGCGCCGATCAAGACGATCGACGTGTTCAGCCAGCCGGAGTGGGCGGCGATCGTGGTGCCGAAGGACTCGCCGATCACCGACGCGGCCGGGCTCAAGGGCAGGAAGATCGCGGCAACCAAGGGTACGGACCCGTACTTCTTCCTGCTCCAGACGCTGGACGAGGCCGGGCTGAAGCCGCGCGACGTGACGGTGACCAACCTGCAGCACGCCGACGGCAGGACCGCCCTCGAACGCGGCGACGTGGACGCCTGGGCCGGCCTCGACCCGCTGATGGCCACCTCCGAACTGGACGCCGGCTCGAAGCTGATCTACCGCAACGTCGGGTTCAACTCGTACGGCGTGCTCAACGCGCGGGAGAAGTTCCTGGCGGAGCAGCCGGAGCTGGCGCAGGCCGTGGTGAACGCGTACGAGAAGGCGCGACAGTGGATCAAGGACAACCCGGACCAGGCGGTGGCCCTGTACGCCAAGGAGGCGAAGATCTCCGAGGCGGTCGCGAAGAAGGTGCTCACCGAACGGACCCGGCTGGACATCGACCCGGTCCCGGGCGCCGCGCAGAGGGCCGTGTTCGAGAAGATCCTGCCGGTCCTGGTCGCGGACGCCAACGTGAAGACCGAGGAGGCCGCGCGTACCGCGCTCGACTCGCTGTTCGAACCGAAGTACGCGAGCGCTTCGTGACGCTGCCGTGGCGGCCGGCGCTCGGCATCCTGCTGCCGGTCGGGCTGGTCCTGGCCTGGCAGCTGACCGCCTCGGCCGGGGTCTTCTCGGCGGCGCAACTGCCACCGCCGGGCGAGGTCGTCGCCGCGCTGGGTGAGCTGGCCGGCCGCGGCGAGCTCTGGCACCATCTGGCGATCAGCACGCAGCGGGTGCTGATCGGCTTCGCGGCCGGCTCGGTCCTCGGGCTGGCGCTGGGCGGTCTGGTCGGGCTGTCGCGGACGGCGAGCGCGGTGCTCTCGCCGACCGTGCAGGCGATCCGGGCCGTCCCGTCGCTGGCCTGGGTGCCGTTGCTGCTGCTGTGGCTCGGCATCGGCGAGACCCCGAAGATCGTGCTGGTCGCGATCGGCGCGTTCTTCCCGGTCTACACCACGGTGTCGGCGGCGCTCGCGCACATCGATCCGCACCTGATCGAGGTGGGCCGCGCGTACGGGCGGTCCGGTCTGCCGCTGCTCGGCACCGTCCTGTTCCCGGCGGCCACCCCGGCGATCCTGTCCGGCCTGCGGCTCGGTCTGGCGCAGGGCTGGCTGTTCCTGGTCGCGGCCGAGCTGATCGCCTCGTCGATGGGGCTGGGCTTCCTGCTGATCGACAGTCAGAACACCGGGCGTACCGATGTGATGTTGCTGGCCATCATCCTGCTGGCGCTGCTCGGCAAGCTCAGCGACACCCTGCTCGGCGTGGGCGAGGGCCGCCTGCTGGCGGCACGCCGTTGATCGGTACGCGATACTGCGTGCCGTGACTGACGACGGACTGCTTCTGGTCGCCGTGGTGGAGATGGCCGACGGGCACGCCGAGGCGGGCCGCCGCTACGAGGACGCCGTGCTGGCGCTGCTGGGCCGGCACGGCGGCACGCTCGAACGGCGGCTGCGCGAGGACAGCGGCACCGAGGTCCACGTGATCCGCTTCGCCGAGCGCTCCGGCCTCGACTCGTTCATGGTGGACCCGGAGCGGCTGGCGCTGCGCGCCGAACTCGGCGACGCCGCACCCACCACCCGGGTCCTTCAGGTCCACGACGTCTGACCGGTCACCGGGCCACGCCGACCGGGCGGGCCGGCACCGGTTCGAGGCCGAGCAGGGCCACGCCCAGGTAGAGCGCGGTTTCGGCGTACCCCGGATGGCCCCAGCCCGGCGCCATCGCGTTCGCCGCGATGGTGAGCGGAATGATCACCAACGGCGCGGTCAGCAGGATCGCCCCCGTACGCAGCTCGGGCCGCCGCAGCAGCAGTGCCCCCAGAATCACGCCGGCGACGAACATCAGCAGGAAGCCGGTGCCGCTCACCGCGCCCCACGCCCGGTACAGAACCGTGTCCGGATAGCGCGCCACGAGGATGCCGGCGATGAACAGCACGGCCAGCAGTGTCAGGTCGGCCGTCAGCACGAGCCGGACCGCCCGGACGCTGCGGCGGCCGGCGTCGATATCCCGGCCGCGCTGCGCCAGCACGGCGGCGAGCAGCGCGAAGGTGGCGCCGAGCAGCAGGCTGGTGCCGGTCGTCGCCCAGCCGGTGGCGTCCTCCTCGCTCAGCAGGTGGTCACCGAGCCCACCGGCCACCGCGTCCGCGATCGAGAGCAGCGAACTCAGCGCGGCCGCGCCCAGTGCGGCCGTTGCGATCCTCGTCATGGCGTCTTCCCCTTTCATCGGTTCGATGACGCCAGGCTGGGCCGGCCGGACCGGCCGCGTCGTCGGCCGCGGCGCACCCACTTCGTCCGACCCGGGTATGCATCGCACCGCGACCTACGGATGACGCGCCCCGGCCGTGCGGAGAGTTAGCGTCAGGCCGTGGCCTCCCGGCGGCGGATCGATGCCTCGATCGTTCTCCTGGCACTCGCGGTGTCAGCGGGCTACGTCGCCCTGGTGCCCGGAAACCGGGTGGCGAACTTCCTGTTCCTGACCCTGGTGCTGAGCTGCGCGGGCCTGCTCCTGCGAGTTGTGGTCGACGCGGTGCGGCGCGCCGCGGACGAGCACCGGACGGCGCGGGCCCTGCTCGCCACCCCGGTCGACGTGGCGGCCCGCCAGGCGGTGGCCCGGGAACGGGTACGGCTGGCCGCCGACATCGAGGCGGTGATCCGGGCCGCGGTGTCCCGGATGGCCGGGCACACGCGGACCGCCGCGCGGCAGTGGGACGACGATCCCGATCCGCCGCTGGCGAAACTGCAGGCAGACGGGCGGGCCGCGGTCACCGAGCTGCGCCGCCTGCTCGGTCTGTTGCGCGAAGCCGAGTCGGCGGCCACCGAGGATCCGCCGCCCCGGCAGCCGCGACGCCGGCCGTCCGCCGGTGATCTGGCGCTGGCTGCCGGTGCGGCCGCGCTGAGCGTGGCCGAGCACTTCCCGGCCGGCCCGGACGTCCCGGCGAGCATGCAGACGGCTCCGTCGATCGCGCTGACTGCCGCCACCGCGGCCACGCTGGCACTGCGCCGGTCCGCGCCGGCCGCCGGGGCCGCGGCCTGCGGCGCCGGCTTCCTGCTGGGATTCCTCACCGGCTGGCCGATCAGCCCGGGGCTGTGGATCCTGATGGGGCCCGCCTGGCTGGCCTGGTCGGCGATGGCCCGGTGGCGCCCGTCCGGCTGCCTGGCGACCGCGCTCCTGCTGACCGGCATCACCCTCGACCTGGGCCGCTACAACCGGGTCAACCTGCCGATGTGCCTGGTGCTGGTCGGCGCCGCGGCGGTCGGCGGCGCGGTGTTCGGGCGCAGCGGGCGGCGGCAGTCGGCCGCGCACAGCACGGTGCTGCGGCGGACCGCGGAACTCGGTGCGGCCGCCGAGCAGGCGGTCCTCGGCGAGCGTCTGGCCGTGGCGCGGGACGTGCACGACGTGGTCTCGCACGCGGTGGCCGTTCTGGTCACCCAGTCCGGGGCCGCTCAGGCACTCCGGCGGACCGATCCGCCGCGGGCCCGGGCCGCGCTCGCCGTCGTGGAGCAGACCGCCGCGGACACCCTGTCCGAACTGGATCGGATGGTGGCCGGCATCGGCGCCGGGGCGGTGGAGCACGACGACGCGGACCTGCGCGCCCTGGTCGGCCGGATGACCGGCGCCGGCCTGCGGATCAGCTTCGACCTGCACGGCCCGGTGCGGGGGCGGACCGGGGCGGTCGTCTACCGGATCACCCAGGAGGCGCTGACGAACGTGGTGCGGCACGCCCCCGGCGCCCGGGTGACGATCACCGTGCAGGCGGTGGACGACCGGACCACTGTGGAGATCACCGACGACGGGCCGGGGCCGGGCCGGACTTCGCTGCGCGGCTACGGCCTCACCGGTCTCGCTGAGCGGGTGGAGAGCACCGGCGGGCGGCTGTCCACCGGTCCCGGACCGGGCGGAGCGGGCTTCCGTGTCGCCGCCACGCTCCCCGGAGCCGCGTCGTGACCGCCCCGGTCCGCGTCGTGCTCGCGGACGATCACGACCTGGTCCGCGGCGGGCTCGCGGCGATCCTGACCGCGGCGGGCATCGACGTCGTCGGCGAGACCTCCGACGGGCACGGCGCGGTCGCCCTGGCCCGCCGGCAGCACCCCGACGTGGTGCTGATGGACGTCGAGATGCCCGGTGGGGACGGGCTGACCGCCACCGCGGCGATCACCACCGAACTGCCGGGCACCCGGGTGCTGGTGCTGACCATGTTCGACCTCGACGAGTACGTGTTCCAGGCGCTCCGGTCCGGTGCGGCGGGCTTCCTGCTCAAGACCACCGCGCCGGACCGGCTCGTCGCAGCGGTCCGGGCGTGCGCCGCCGGGGAGACGCTGCTCGCCCCGAGCGTGCTGCGCCGGCTCGTGGAGACCTTCGTGCAGCGGCCACCGCCGCCACCGGCCGGCCGGCTGCCCGCGGTGATGCGCCACCTCACCCCGCGGGAGGCCGACATCCTGCGGGCAGTCGCCCGTGGCCTCTCGAACGCGGAGATCGGCGCCGAGCTGCATCTGGCCGAGCCCACCGTCAAGACCCACATCACCCGGATCCTGGCGAAACTCGGCCTGCGCGACCGGGTGCAGGCCGTGGTGATGGCGTACGAGACGGGCCTGGTCCCCCGCTAGGCGGCCAGGCGGAACGCTTCGAAGTGGATCTGGCGGGACGGGACATTCAGGTCGCGCAGGCTTTTCAGGACGGTGTCGGTGAGCACGGCCGGGCCGCAGACGTAGACGTCCCGATCGGTGATGTCGGGGACCAGCGACTGCAGGTTCTCCGGGCGGAACGGCTGGTTGCCCGGGCCGGTCTTGCCGGTCATCACGTGCAGGCGGGCGCCGCGGACGTTGGCCAGGTTGCGCAGCTCGCCGAGCAGGACGGCGTCGGCGGAGGAGCGGACCCGGTAGAGGACGACCACGTCGCTGCCGATCTCCGGGTCCTCGAGCAGCGAGCGGATCGGGGTGACACCGATGCCGCCGGCGATCAGCAGGGTCGCCTCCCGGGTACGCCGGGCCAGCGTGAACGCCCCGTACGGACCTTCGGCGAAGACCCGCGAACCGATCGGCAGGTCCCGCAGGCCGGCGCTGGTGGTGCCGATGCCCTTGGCGGTGAGCCGCAGCGACCGGCCGTTCGGCGCGGCCGACAGGGAGAACGGGTTGACCTGCCACCAGCGGTTGTGCCCGGGGAACCGCCACAGGAAGAACTGGCCGGCGCGGGCCGGTAGCCGGTCCAGGTCGCGGCCGGTGACGTGCACCGACACCACGTCGGCGGACTCCGGGACGACCGCGGCGACCCGCAGCCGGTGCCGGGCGTTGCGGATCAGCGGGACGATCACCCGGCCGGTGAGCAGGGCGCCGACGGCGAAGGCCCACAGACCCCACCAGTAGATCTTGGTGGCCAGGTTGATGGTGAAGGCGGTTCCCTCGTACAGCTGGTGGATCAGGCCGAGCACCACGACGACGTAGAGCAGCAGGTGGACGGCGTGCCAGGTCTCGTAGGAGAGGCGGCGGCGGGCGATCCGGACGGACAGGGCCACCACCAGCACGATCAGGGCGACCGCGATCAGCCCGAGGAGCACCGGCAGCTGCTTCGACAGGCTCAGCGCGGTCCGGAACACCGACGCCTTGTCGTGCAGGGCGAACCCGGTGATCACGAACGACGGATGCAGGATGGCCAGCCAGAAGACGGTGAAACCGACCCACCGGTGCCAGCCGGTGAGCCGGTCCATGCCGAATCCGCGGTCCAGCACCGGCAGCCGGGCGATCAGCAGGAGCTGGACGATCATCGCGAAGGCCAGGTAGAGGCCGAGCATCCGGCCGATCGATCCGAATATGTTGTACGCCGGCGGGCCGGCGAGCTGGAACATGATCTGGACGGTGGCGATGTTGAGGAGGAGGAAGGCCCAGATCGCGGCACGCGCGGCCCAGGCGGTACGGCGGACGGTGATTACCTGTGGGTGGGTCACAGCGGTCATCCCGGTCTCCCCTGCTGGAGTTACGTCTACCGGGTGTACCGAGAATGTCACTCTCCGGTTCAGTCCGGAACGACACCGCGCGGGAATTGTCGTCCGGGTGCGCCAAGCCGGACGGCACATGACTGGGCGTGACGGTTGCGACACTGAGGAAGACTTTCGAAGTGTGTCCTATTCGAGATTGTTCCGGCACGACCCGGGCTCTAGCCTGATCGGGGCTGTCGGCCGACGCTCCCGCTCCGGCGGCAGCAGGGACCTCGCGCTCGACGACTGTGTCGGCTCTTCGCAGCACGGCGCGTGCCGACCCGGTGACCGGCGGAAGAGGCTCCCATGACCAGACCTAGCGTCAGCTCGTCTTTCGCGCTGCACAAGGTTGTCGCTACGCTAGGGCGGTCCGGGCGTCGTCAAGAAGCCGGGGGTCTGTAGTGCCGAATTTCTTTCTGAGTTCGGCAGCCGGCGACGACGATCCGTATGTCCGGCAGTTCTTCGACGATCTCCGCGGCCGGGTCTCGGCCAACAGTTCCGATCACGGCGCCGAACTGTCCTTTCTGGGCACCACCGGAAACCGGGACACCGCCCTGCCACCCGAAATGCTGCTGCGCCTCTCCTCATGTGACGTCTTCGTGGCGCTGACGTCGCCGCGGTACTTCCGGAATGCCACCTGTGGCCGGCAGTGGGAGATCTTCGCGAGACGGTTCGGGCCGGGCGATGACCGATCCGCGATGGTCCCGGTCGCCTGGTCCGTCGACGCGACCGTGCCGGAGTTCGTGGGGCGCCCGCTGACCGCGCCGTCCGAGGGCCCCCCGCGCGGACTGCGTCAGCTGATCCGGCTGCGCACCCTCCGGCCCGAATACGAGTCCTTTCTCGACCTCCTGGCGCAGCGGATCGTGGCCGCCGGCGAGACCGTGGCGCCGCCGGCCGCCGACCCGGTCACCGACTTCGCGTCGGTGCCCGACGCCTTCGCCTCGTCCACCACCGATCCGCCCGTGCATCTCATCGTCGCGGCCGCGTCCCGGGAGGAGATGGATCAGGTACGCCAGGACCTCGGTTACTACGGCGCGGAGGCCCGGGACTGGGCGCCCTACCGTCCGGACGCACCGCAGTCATTGGCGTGCCGTGCCCGCCTCCTCGCCGCCGATCAGGCATTGCGGGGTGAGGTGTCCACCCTGGACGACGTCCTCGGCCGGATCGAGCGGGCACGCGCCGCCCGCGAGATCGTGGTCATCCTCTGTGACTGGTGGATCATGCGGCTGGACGGGTATCGGCAGCTCCTCGCCGAGATCGACCGTCGCGGCCTGGACGACGCGGTCGTGCTGGTCCCGGCGAACCGCGCCGATCGCGAATCGATGGACAATCTCGCGGAGCTCCGCTTCGGACTGCGGACCACCTTCCGGGAGAGCTGGCGTCACTCGCCGGCCGTTCTGCACCGCGACATCGACACCGCCGAGGCTTTCGACGCCGATCTCGCCGGAGTTCTCGAGGAGGCACGCAACCGGCTCTTCCGCACCGGGACACCGTGGCCGGACGCAGACGAGCCGGTTGTCAAGCGACCCATTCTTCGTGGTCCGTGATGGCATCAGGAAAGTACACTGAGTGATCGACTCCTCACGATCAATCGTCCTCGGGAGAAGGCACGTGGGATCGTCAGTCACGCCGCCCCTCTTCTTCATCAGCTATGTCCACGATTCCGGTGAGGACGATCGCCACGTCCGCCGGTTCTACGAGAAGCTCAACCATGACGTGCTGATCTTCGCGGGCCGGCGGCAGAGCGAGTCGGCGGGCTTCTGCGACTGTTCGATCCGGCTCGGTCAGCTCTGGTCGCCGGCTCTCATCGAGAATCTCAGCACCGCTCAGGTCTTCATCCCGATCATGAGCCCCGCCTATTTCCAGAGCGAGGCCTGCGGTAAGGAATGGGCGCTCTTCGTCTCGCGCCTCAGCCGCACCGATCGATCCGGCTCGCCGGACTCGTCGATCATCCCGCTTCTCTGGGTGCCGATGACGGTGCCCGGGATCGCCGAGCCCTACCAGTTCAAGGAAGCCACCTTCGGCGCCGAGTACGACCGCGTCAAGCTGCGCGCGCTGATCCGCGGAAAGCGCCATCGCGACGAGTACGACGCCTTCGTCCAGCTGCTCGCCGAGCGGGTCGTCACTCTGAGCCAGGTCGCGCCCGTTGCCGCGGCCCGCGACCGTCCCGGTTTCGACGACGTCCGTTCCGCGTTCTCCGCACCGCCGGCTCCTCGCCTCAACGGCGGCGCCGGAGATTCGACGGCACGCGAGCAGCGCGTCAAGTCCCTCCGCGTCGACCGCCCCATCCTCAACACCAATCTCCGCGAGGACCCCCGATGAGCGTGAGCGCCGACCGCCGCCCTCTGGGCCGGATCATCACCTTTTACAGCTACAAGGGGGGAACCGGCCGGACGATGGCTCTCGCCAACGTCGCATGGCTGCTCGCGACGAACGGGTTCCGGGTGCTGACCATCGACTGGGATCTCGAGTCGCCGGGCCTGCACCGCTACTTCCACCCCTTCCTCCGGGACAAGAGTCTCCGCAGCTCCGAGGGCATTCTCGATCTGATCCGCAAGCATTCCGAGTCCGACCTGCGGCGCCACCCTCCGCTGGACTCCGGGCGGTCCCCGGTGCAGATCCACGAATACGCGGCCTCGCTGGACTGGGAGTTCCCGCAGGGCGGCATGCTCGACTTCGTGCCCGCCGGGCGTCAGGATCTCGGCTACGACGAGGCGGTCAGCACCTTCGACTGGGACTCGTTCTGGCGCGATCGGCAGGGACGTCAGCTCCTCGACGATCTTCGTGAGGACATGGCGCGCAACTACGACTTCGTCCTCATCGACAGCCGTACCGGCACCAGTGACACCGGTGGCATCTGCACCGTGCACCTGCCGGACACAGTGGTCAACTGCTTCACCCTGAACACACAGAGCATCAACGGCGCCGTGGCGATCACCGCGTCCGTGCTCAAGCACGCACCCGAGATCACCGTGCTGCCGGTGCCGACCCGGATCGAGGGCGGCGAGAAGGCGAAACTGGAGCGGGGGCGGGTGTTCTCGCGGCGCAACTTCGAGCCGTACCTCGGTTTCCTCGGCGACCAGCCCGCGGACCAGTACTGGAACTCGGTCGAGGTTCCCTATATACCCTATTACGCCTACGAAGAGGTATTGGCGATTTTCGGGGATATACCGGACCAGAACGGTCCACTGCTCGCGCCGTACACCAATCTGGCCTCCCGGATCGCCGGGAGGGACTGCCCGGCCGCGGTCATCCCGGAAGCCGACCGCAACCGGATGCTGCGCGCTTTCGAGCAGTCCGTTCCGCACAAGAAGCGGACGATCGTGGTGGCGTACGCCCCGCTCGACCGGATCTGGGCGGAGTGGCTCCGCGACCGGCTGCGGGACACCGCGCACCGGGTCGTGCTGCAGAGCGTCCGCGAGTCCGTACCCGACGTCGATACCGTCGACCACCTCCTGGTGATCTTCTCGCGGGATCTGGTCGCCCGGGAGGGCGGCCTCCGGCTGCTGCGGACCGCACGCGACCGGTTCAGCCAGGGCGAGGAGAACCTGCTCGCCGTGCTCCGCGTGGACGCGACACCGCTGGACAGCCGGGTGCCGTCACGTGTGCTCGTCGATGTGATGGGAACCAGCGAGGAGCGTGTCCTCGAGTCGGTGTCGGCGGTGCTGACCCTGGACACGGCACGCCCACCGGGCAGCCGGCTGCAGCAGCACGAGGTCCGCTATCCGGCGGACCCGCCGCCCCACTTCCAGGTCGGCCTCACCCGCAACCCCCGGTTCTCGGGCCGGGGCGGCGCTATCGAGGACATCCGGAACCGCCTGCTCAGCGGCGGAGCGGCCGGCTCCCGGCTGGCCCTGACCGGCCTGCCCGGCGTCGGCAAGACCCAGACAGCCCTCGAGTACGTCTACCGCTTCGCCGCCAGCTACGACGGAATCTGGTGGATCTCCGCCACCCAGCCCAGCCAGGTGCGGACCGCTCTGGCCGAGATCGCCACCCGCCTGCCCCTGCCCGGCGTGACCGTCGAGGAGCAGGTCGCCGCCACCCTGGAGGCGTTCCGGCGCGCGTTCCCGGTGCGCCGCTGGCTGGTGGTGTTCGACAACGCCGACGCGCCGGCCGACCTCGAGGGACTGCTCCCCTCCGGTCCGGGTCACGTCCTGGTGACGTCCCGCAACCCGCAGTGGGCCAATGAGCTCGACGCCATCGACGTCGGGGTGTTCAAACGCAGCGAGAGCATCGAGCTGCTCGGGCGCCGCGTCGAGAACCTCAGCCGGGCCGACGCGGACCAGCTCGCCAGCCGCCTCGGCGACCTGCCGCTGGCACTGGAACAGGCCGGCGGCTGGCTGGGCAGCACGGCCATGTCGGTCCCGGATTACCTCGACCTGCTCCACCGCGGCGCCGCGGAGGCGATGAGCGAGGGCGCTCCGTCCGCCTACAACCAGACCGTCGCCTCGACCGTCGGCGTGGCCTACGAGCGGCTCAGCCGGACCAGCCCGGCCGCCACCAGGCTCATCGAACTTCTCGCATTCATGGCGCCCGAAGTAATCCCGTATCGCATGATTAGCAACAAACAATTGACCGCCCTGCTGGCCCCTCTCGACCAGCGCATGTACGACCCGGCCAGGCATGGATCTCTGATCCAGGACCTCGGCCGCCTCGGCCTGGCCAGGGTGGATGCGGGCACGATCGAAGGGAAACCGGAACCGAGAAGGCGTGGCGTCGTGGTCCACCGGTTGACCCAGGATATCGTCCGCTCGCGGTTGTCCCCGACGGACCAGGACGATCGTAGGAGGGAAATCCACAGCGTGCTCGCAGAAGCGGACCGGGGAAACCCGGACAACCTCGAGAACCGGGAGGCCTACGAGGCCATCCGGCCGCACCTCGAGCCCAGCGGCGCGCTGATATCCGACCGCCCGGAGACGCGGCAGCTCGTCATCGACATGACGCGCTACCTGTACATGCGCGGTGACTTCAAGGGTTGCCGGGAACTCGCCGAGGGCACGCTCGAGCAATGGCTTCCCCGGTTCGGCCCGGACGACGTCTGGGTGCTCCGGCTGAAGCGCACCCTCGCACTGGTCCTGCGCGAGCAGGGCCACGAGGGCGCGGCCTACGACATGAACGCCGACAGCCTCGAACGACTCGGCCGCACCCAGGGCGCCGACGACCCGTACACTCTCGCGACCGCCACCAGCTTCGGCGCGGACCTGCGCGCCCGCGGCGAGTACGAGAAGGCCGTCAGCCTCGACGAACAGACGCTCAACGGCTTCCGCACCGCCTACGGCGACGACCATCCGGACACCTTGAACGCGGCCAGCAACCTGGCGGTGTCGCTGCGCTTCGTCGGTGATTTCGCGCAGGCGGCCGCGTGGGACCGGGACACCCTGCGCCGCCGCCGCGAGGTGCTCGGACCGCAACATTTCTTCTCGCTCAGTTCGCAGGAGAATCTAGCTACCGACCTGATCGAACTGGGTCAACTCGTGACGGCTCGGAACCTCTTGGAAGAGGCGTACGAGACGTACCGGTCGGATCATGGCGAAGACCATCCGCGGACACTTCGAGTCGCCAATACCTACTCGGTGGCCCTGCGCCGGCTCGGCGACGTTGCGAAAGCCGTGGAGGTCATCGACGACGCGGTCCGGCGTGCCGTCGTGGTGCTCGGGCACCGCAACCGTGTGACTCTCACCAACCGGCTGGAACAGGCGGACGTGCGCTGGGCGGAAGGCCGGGTCAATGAGGCGCGCACGATCGGGGAGGACGCCTACGCCGACTTCCGCAAGGAGCGGGGCGAGCACCACCCCGACACCATCGCCGCCGGGAACGACCTCGCCATCTTCCGGCGGGCGTCGGGAGACGCACAGGGCGCTCTGACCCTGGCGGAGCATACCTTCTCCGTCCTGGACAACCTGCTGCGGCCGAGCCATCCCTACACGCTCGCCGCGATGATCACACTCGCCAACGCACAGTACGACGCGCAGGCGCTCTCCCAGGCGAAGGAGACCGACAGCGGTGTGCTCCAGCGGGCACGTAGGGTGTTCGACGATTCCCACCTGACGGTTCTGACAGCCATGACCAACTGGGCCGTCAGCCATCGCACGGACGAACCGGGTGCCGCCAACCGCCGGCGGGACGAGGCGCTCAGGATGATGGAGCGGGAACTCGGAGCGCAGCACCATCACACGATCGCGGCCGGCAACTGGGAGCGCATCGACCAGGACATCGCGCCCTTCCCGATCTGACGCCCGGACCGGTCAACCGGTGATCTCCGTTCCCACGTCCGGCACGTCGGTCAGCCATGCGTGCAAAGCCGTGAGGCCGGGCCGCCGTCCGTCCCTGTCGAGATGCTGGAAGACCGCTCGGAGCAGGTCCGGTCGCCGGTAGGCAACCGCTCTCTCACCTTCCTGGGCGTACAGCGCCACGGCGGCCGCGGTCCAGTCCCGGTCGTCGCCCGGTGCCGGCAGGACGCGCAAGGCGGCGGCCGGATCGCCGTGCAGGACGGCCTGCTCGGCGCGGGTGACGTCAGCGCGCTCGGCCCGGCCCCGGTAGGCCTGTTCCTCGAGCAGGCCGGCCAGCAGGGCCGGAACGGTTCCGTCCCGGACAACGGGCGGTCCGGCGGCGGGCGGGGGTACGGCCGCACACCACGCCGCCGCGAGACCGGAGACGTCGGCCGGCTGGGGACGGTGGTGGGCGAGACGCCACGACAAGTGGGCTGCGGCCGTGCCGAGCCGGATCGCCGCCGGCGTCGGTGCCTCGTCGCGCCATGCTGCGAGCGTCGCCTCCAGTACCCGGAAGAATCGCCGGCCCTCCGGGGTCAACTCGCCGGAACGCAGTAGTTGAGCCAACGCGTAGACCACGTGGTCACGCCAGGTGAAGTACCGGAAATCGGCATCCGCCGACTGCCCTCGGCGAGCTCGCCAGAAGCCGGCCACCCCGGAGAAGGCATAGATGCCCTGCATGAGCGCCTCAGCCGGGCGGGGGTCGGGCCGCCACGGGGCATGGTGGCGCGCTCGGCCGCCCTCGGCGCAGAGGTCCACGAGGTCGAGGAGCGCGCCGAGCTTCTCATGCTGGAACTCGTGGACCAGGATCTCCGCCAGCGTCTGGGCGTCGTCGGCCACCGACAACCCGATCGCGCCGAAGCAGCCCCGCACCGAGGCGCTCACCTGGGCGGCGCCGGGCGGGGTCTGCATCGGCACGAGCCCCCGCAGAGCGATGCGCATGCCTGCCGTGTGCGCGGGCTGTTCGGCGTCCAGCAACTGCCAGGCGTCACGCACCAGGCAGTCCAGCCGCGCCGCGTCCGGACCGGACAGCGGGCCCAGTGGGGATACCGGGAAGCGGTCGCGCCACGGGTCCGCATCGATGATCTCCAGCACGTGACCCGGAACCGGGACGTGGCGGGCGGGACGCCACCCGGGCACCGGTTCGGCGCAGGGCAGCGAAAGTTCGAGAGAGCCTCCGATCAGTACCGTGGCGCCGTCGCACCGGACCGGGACCTCGGCCGGCCCGATCCCGATCGCTGTCCCGACCGCCGGAAGCAGGAGATCAGATCCGGTGCAGACGAGAACGGTTTCGAAAGCCGCACCCGCCGCGATCGCGGCGCCGGTAGCCAGGGCACCCAGATGGGCACCGGCCCGGGTGAGCACCTGCTCGTCGGGTGATCCGCCGGCGAGCGCGGACGCCAGGGACGCGAACCAGGCGTCGAGGAACGGGTAACGCAGCAGGTTGAGCACTGCTGCGCGGGACGCTCTCTCGATCTCCATCACCAGAGCGAGCGCGTCCTGGACCGCGACCGGAAGAGAATCCCGCTTCTCCGCGACGGCGAGCAGACAGAGACGGCGGTGGGAGAGCTGCGCCTCGGTCAGCAGACCGACGGCGTCCGGCGAGCCGCCGCCTTCGGCCAGACTGCGGTACTGCTCGTCGGTCAGGACGTACTCCCGCATTCAGCGTCGCCTTTCGCGGTCCTTGAGAGCCTCCACCAGTCGGCGCCTGATGTGGGTGATCAGGCGATACAGGTCCCGGCAGTAGACCGACGGGTGAGTGAAGCCGCCGTCCGGACCGAAACGGTGCGAGAACTGACCACCACCGCAGACGTCGCGCACCGGGCAGATCTGGCATCCGGTCGCCAGGTTCTCGGCCACCCGCCGGGTCGCCCGGACGGCCGGATCGCGCGCGGCTCTGTCGAAGGCGTCACGGTGGACGGACATCCCGAGCGCGCCCAAGCCGGGAGCAGTGGTCTTCAGCGCATCGGTGACCTCCATGCTCCCGTCGGTCTCCACGGTGATCGCGGCCGGCGAGTCGAGACCGATCGCCTCGGTGTCGCTGCCCCCGTCGAGGATCACCATGATGATCGACTCGAAGAGCCGGATGCCGGTCTCCCGGACCGGCGCGTCGAACCATCGATCGAACACCGCGATGAGCCACTCCGCGTACGGAGTCGACACCGGATCATGACCGGGCGGTGGGTAGACCCAGTTGGCGAGCGGAAGCAGGAGGTCTATCGCCGGTGGGCCGAGACCGACCAGGTCCTCGTAGGTCCGGATCGGATCGTTCGCGAGATCGATCGTATGAAGCAGGCCGGTCCAGATTTCGCCGCCGGCTTTCAACCGGCTCAAACCCCGCTCGACGAGGCCGAAACTCGGCCGCCCGTCGGCGTAGCGCCGGTGGCGGTCGTGCGCGTCCCGGCCCCCGTCGATGCTGACGCCGACGTCCACTCCATGCCGGTTGAACACCTCGATGTACGCGTCGTCGATCAGTGTGCCGTTGGTCTGCAGCGAGACCCGGACTTTGGTCCGGTCCGGCACCCGTGCCCGAACCGATCGGATGACGTTCTCGATGGCCGCCGGACCGGCCAGCAGCGGCTCCCCGCCGTGCAGTACGACGAAGATCTCGTCCAGGACGTGGGCGGCAGCGTGCTCACCGATCCGGTCGGCGAGCGCCGAGATCGTCCGGTCGCTCATCACCATCGGCCGGTCCCGCCAGCTCTGGTCCACGTGGTGGTAGACGTAGCAGTAGTCGCAGGAGAGGTTGCACCGGCTGTGCACCTTGACGATGAACTGCCGGAACGACAGTTCGCCGTCGGTCGTACCGGGCTGCTCGCCCGGCCGGCCGGGGAAGCTGGTGGTCACGGCAGCTCAGGAGCGGCGCAGGGGTGCCGCGTTGAAGGCCGCGACACTCTCCGGCTTCCCGGATGCCGCACGTTCGACCACACGGCGCAGGCAGTGGTCGAGCGCCGTGTCGCCGTCTCTCCGCAGAGCCAGGAGGTCGTCGAGCGGCACATCGGCCACACGCACGAGTCCGGTCTCGATGGAGGGGGCATGGGGTAGCGTCATCGTTTCTCGCTTTCGTCGCCCGTGCCAGGACGCGGGTCCGGGCACACGGGCCGCCGGAGGGCTAACCAGCTTTCCGCGAAACGCACCGCTTCGCGAACGGGGAAAAGACGACTCGTCGCTGCGCCGACCATCCCTCGACGCGGGGAGCCGCACTTATCGGACGAGGCCTCATAGTCGGCGCCCAGGTCACCGAAATCATGATCACTGAGCCCGGTCGTTTCGTATCCTACCCACTCACGCCCCTTTTCGGTTCGAACCACGGCCGACAACTGCACGGCGGGTAAGTCCGTCAGGCGGGACTCCGCGAGGTGGAATACCGTGCATTTCTCGAACCCCACCCCGAGCAGGAGCACCTTCGCATCGGCATCCTCGAGCGCGGCCAGCGGCGAGCCGTCGCCGAGCAGGGATTCGAGATCGTGCCGGGCCATCAGCACCCCGGCCGCCGGGCCGACCGCCGCGAACGAGGTCAGCGGGTGTCCGCTTCGGACAGAATGCGGCCACGTCCGCACCCGTTCCGCGATCGCGCCCATCCCGGAACTCGGCGTCAGCTCCGGTTCGAATGCGGGCAGATGATCACGAATGGTGGCCCACCAGTCCGGCGGGACTGCCCAGTGTGACCAGCGCGCGGGATCTCGATTGTCCGGGGTCTGGGCCGGAACGACGATCGTCCCGCCCGGACCGACGGCGTCGAGCAGTGCCTGGACAACCGCGGTGGCCCCACCGCAAACCCAGCCGATCGCGCGAAGCGAACTGTGCACGAGCAGGATGTCATCACTCCGGACACCGAACGACGTGAATTCCCGCGTGAGTGATTCACGTGTCCGCAGCGGCGCACCGGGTAACGTCATCTGGACTCCTTCCGACGGGAGCGAGCCCGTCGCGGCACTTTACGGCGACACCCTTATCGTCGTTTCCGCGGCGAGTGTGGAACCCGCTTCTGCCGCCCTACCGCAGAAGTTGACGACTTTTGACGGATGGCCTTCCAATGGACTTCCGGCATCTGGCAAAACTTGACGGTAGTTGACGTTCGGTTCCGACGAGCGGGGGCGGTTCGTGGCGATGGCACCGCAGCCGGGCACTGTCACCGAAGGCCCTCTGGGTGATCTTCTGCAGGCGTTGCACGAGCTCCACCGGGCAGCCGGCAAACCGGGGGCTCGGCGCATCAGCGTGGCCATCCGTGACCGCGAGGACATGCGAGACACCGTCAGCCACGAGACGATCAGCGCGATGCTGCGGGGCAGCGGTCTGCCCAAGTGGGTCAAAGTCGAATGCGTGGTACGGCAACTCGCCGAATGGTCGGTGACCGGCCACGATCCCGATCATGAGGTCCGCCGGTTCCATCAACTGTGGCTCGCCGCCGATGACGGCCCCACCTCGGTGATCCCGGTCCACGTGCGCAACGACTTCGTCGTCACCCAACGACCCGCCGCTCCACCGCCGGCATCCACGGCGTCATCCGGCGCGATCCTGACCAATGTGCCCGCTCCGGCCCGGCATTTCACCGGTCGTCAGGAGTTGCTCGCCAAGATCAGAGCGGTGCTCACCGGTCAACACCGGATGCCGCTCTCCCTGGTGGGTCTTGGTGGTGTGGGAAAGACCCAGCTCGCCCTGCAGTACGTCAATCAGTGGGCGACCGAGTACGACCTGGTGTGGTGGGTGCCGGCCGAGGAGCCGTCACAGGCGATGGCCGCCCTGGCGGGGCTCGGCGATCAACTGGGCATCAGTCCCTCGAATGACATGCGGCAGACTGTCCGCGATCTGCTGACCGCGCTCGAGGAGAGCGCGTTGCGCTGGCTGCTGATCTACGACAACGCCGATCAGCCGTCGGATCTCAGCGCGCTCCTCCCCGCGGCCGGCGGACATGTGGTGGTCACGTCGCGAAACTACGCCTGGGCCTCGGCGACCGGAACCCCGTTCAGCGTCGGCGTCTTCACCCGGGCCGAGAGCATCGCCTTCATGCGCGAGTGGGGCGTCACAGCACCCGCTGACGACTGCGACACGCTGGCCGAGCGACTCGGCGATCTCCCTCTCGCGGTCGACCAGGTCTGCGCGATGCAGACCACCACGGGCATGCCGCTGGCCGAGTACCTGCGGTTGTTCGCGGAGCACCTGGACGAACTGCTCGCGGCAGGGCTGCGGCCGGGGTCACGGACCACGACCGTGGCGACGTTCGTCAAGGTCGCCGCCGGCCGGCTCCGCTCGGAATCGGTCGCAGCGGCCCAGTTGCTGGAGCTGTTGGCGTTCATGGCGCCCTCCCCGGTACCGATCTACCTGTTGCACTCCGGCCGGGGCGCCGAGGTCACCCCGCCACTGGGCCGGGCCCTCTACCGCACGCCGGAGCTGACCAAACTGGCGCTGCTGCTGGGCCGGTACGGGCTGGTGAGTACCGACGGTCAGCAACTCCAGATGCACCGGCTGGTTCAGGTCATGGTGCGGGAGAGTCTCAGCGAGCCGGACGCCGGCATCCGCCGCCTCGACGTACACCGGCTGCTGGCCGTCGCCAATCCCGGCAAACCCGACGACTCGCGGACCTGGCCCCAGCATGCCGACATCGGTCCTCACCTCGTCACCTCGGGCGCACACCTCTCCACCGAGATCGCGGCCCGCGTGGCCGTGCTCGATCAGATCCGGTACCTGGAGCGGATCGGCGACTTCGAGGCGTCCGCCCGGCTGGGACGCGCGGCGGTCGATGCCTGGCAGGCCGACGAGGTAACGGGTGGACTCGGACCTGAACACGAACTGACGATCCGCGCCACCCGCCATCTCGCCAACGCGCTGCGCTCGCTCGGCTCGTACGACGAGTCCCACCGGATGATCGTGGATCTGCTGAACCTGCTGCGGACCGGCGAGGCGTACGGCCCTGATCACCCGGACACCCTGGCCACGGCCGGTGTGCTGGCGTTCTATCTGCGGTTCGCGGGAGATTACCGGGAGGCACTCCGGGAGGACCAGCGAAGGGTCGAGGTCCTGCGCCGGCTGCACGGGTCCGAGGACACCCGCGCCACCGACGCGCTCGGCAACCTTGCGATCAACCTCCGGCTGCTCGGTGATCCGGCGGAGGCTCACCGCATCGACACGGCCCTGGTCGAGACCCTCAGCCGGCTCATCGGGCCGGACAACGAGCGGACTCGCGTGGCCGTCCGCAACCAGGTTTGGGATCTGCTCGGGCTCGCCCGATTCGAGGAGGCTGTCGACACTCAGCGGCGGAACATGACGCGGCACAACGTCAGCGACATCGCGCTGGCCCAGCGAGCAGTCGCCGTCGGGCTGCGCAAGATGGGGCGCCTGCACGAGGCGCTGGAGATCGCCGCCGACAACTACCGAACTTGTCAGAGCCGGTACGGGCCGGATCACCACCTGACCCTGGCGTCGATCATGACCTATGCGAACACACTGCGGACAGTAGGCGACGCGGTGGGGGCGCGGCGCCTGATGACCGAGGTGCTCGACCGGTATCGGCGGCTCTTCCGGGCGCAGAACCCGCTCACCCTGGCCGCCTCGACGAATCTGGCTGTCGTGCTGCGGGCGCTGGGCCAGCGGCGGGACGCGTACCACATCGATGAGCTGACGCACGAGCAGACACTGCACAAGCTGGGGCCGGATCACCCGCACACCCTGGTCACCGCCATCGGGCTCGCCACCGACCTGGCACATCACCACCTGCGCAAGGACGCCGTCGAGCTCGGCGCCGCGACCCTGGAACACTTGCGACGGGTACGCGGCGACGAGCATCCGGAAACGTGGGTGTGCGCCGCGAACCTGGCGCTCGACCGGGACACCTCGAGGCGGGAAGCCATCGACCGGCTCTCCGCGCTGCTGGGAATCGATCATCCCGACGTGGCGGCCGCGGTCGCCGGTAAACGGCTGGAATGTGACATCGAGCCGCCGCCCACGTGAGGATCGGCGCAGATCTCAGTCCAGACGGAATTGATCCGCAGCGGCGAGAGCGGCGACCTGCCGTACGGTGAACGGCACTTCGACCAACGGCCGGTAGGCCGGGTCGTCGCTGACGCCGCCCCGCCCCTGCGCCACGATGACCACTGTGCCGTCCCCGTGCCGGTACGCGGCCCACTGGTCGATCCGGTCGTCCTGCTGGGGTTTGACCACCACGCCGACCCGTTTCCCGGCGACCTTCTCGATCTGACAGGTGCCGTCCATCCCCCAGAACGTCTTGGCCAGCTCGCACGGCTCGATCGGCAGCACGTTGCCCGGACCGTACACCTCGGCCAGCAGCCGGCCGGTCCCGCCGTCCTTGCTGAGCGCCGCGATGGCCGAGTACGCCCCGAAGTTCTCCTCGACGGTCGCCTGGTGGCTGCGCAGCGGCAGCCCGTCCGGCGTCTGCCCGGCCGGCTTCGTGTAGCCCTCGGGGACCACCGCCAGCAGCTCGTCCAGCAGCAGCTTGCCCTTCTCGAAATGCTCGCCGCTGTCGTAGGTGGCGTCCCCGCCGGCCTCCGGCGGCCACGACGGCTTGGTGTCGTCGGGCTCCGGAACCGGATGGTCCGTCGGCGCCGGGGCCGGCGCCCCGGCCGGGAAGGTGCCCGGACCGCCGAGCAGGTTCTGTCCCGGGATGACGGCGGCCGCGGTGATCGCCGCGATCGCGACGGCGGCGGCGGTGCCGGCCAGCAGGTTGCGGCGGACCGCGACCCGTTTCGCGGTGGCCAGCGCGGCCGCGGAGCCCATCGGTGGCGGCTCGGACTCCCGGGTCATGGTGGTGCGCAACGCGTCGCGCAGCTCGTTCTCGTCCACGGCGTTCCTCTCACTCGGCGGTGGCGGGCTGGGCGATCAGGGCGCGCAGGGCCTCCAGCCCGCGCGCCGCCTGACTTTTGACCGTCCCGGGTGAGCAGCCGAGGGCCGCTGCGGTCTCCTCCACACTGAGGTCCTGCCAGTAGCGCAGGACCAGCACCGCCCGCTGCCGGGCCGGCACCCGGGCGAGCGCGGTCAGCAGCATCACCCGGTCGTCCGGTGCGGTGTCGGCGGCCGGCGTCTCGGCTGTGGTCTCGTGTGGACGTTCCCGCCGCCACCAACCCCACCGGCTCTCGTCGATGAAGGTGTGGATCAGCACCTTGCGCACGTACGGATCCAGCGACTCGTGCCGCTGCACCCTGTTCCAGCGCAGGTAGAGCCGGGTGAACGCGGTCTGCACCAGGTCCTCGGCGCGGTGCCAGTCACCGCAGAGCAGGAAGGCCGTCGCCCGCATCGACGACGACCGGGCCGCGAAATACTCGGCGAACGCCTCGTCGCGGTTGCTCACGCTGGTCTCCCATCCCGTCAGGTCGCGGTATACACGAGCCGAGCGGGCGCGGGGGTTGCACGGGAGGCCGGAAAACTTTCCCCCGGCCTCCCGGCGATCGTTGCTACTGCGGTGCGCCCAGGTCGTCCAGGGCCTTGGCGGCGCCGCGCTGGACCGGCACCGGATCGGTCTGGCGGGCGGTCTGCACGTTGATCTCCTTGGCCGCGGCGTTGGCCTGTTCCAGCTGCGCCTTGCGGTCGAAGAGCGTCTTGGTGAGCGAGCACGCCACGTTCGCGTCGAGATCGTCGCGGACCAGCAGGTAGTTCGGCACCACGATGGTCTTCACGTCCGCGGCGGTCTTGTACGCAGTCGCCGGGATACTGCCCTCCTCGTACACCTCATTGATCTTCTGCATCTCGGGCAGCAACGGCGTGATGTCGAGGAACTCGACCTGATCCTTCTGGGTGGTCAGCAGGTCGGTGATGCCCGGCGTGGGCAGTCCGCCGGACCAGAACAGCGCGTCGATCGTGCCGTCCTTCATCCCGTCGACGGTCTTGGTGAGGTCCAGCTTCTGGGCCTGCACGTCGGACTCCGGCTTCAGGCCGGCCGCGGTCAGCAGCCGGTTGGCGATCACCTCGGTGCCGGACTTGGGCGAGCCGGTGGAGACCCGCTTGCCCTTCATGCCGGCGACGTCCTTGATCCCGGACGCCTTGCGGACGATCACCTGGGTGTAGTTGGTGTGGATCCGGGCCAGCGCGGCGATCTTCTGCTTCTCGGTGAAGCTGCCGGTGCCGTTCACCGCGTCCGCCGCCGTGTCGGCCAGCGAGAACGCCACGTCGTACGTGCCGGCGACCAGTTGCTGGATGTTCTGCACCGAGGCGCCGGTCTCGGCGGCGGTGGCCTGCAGGTTGCCGCCGGCCGCGTTGATCTGCTCGGCGTACGCGTTGCCGAGCGCGAAGTAGACCCCGGTGGCGTTGCCGGTCGCGATGCCGATCCGGGTGGCCTGGCCGACTTCGCAGGTGACGTCGCCGCCGGTGTCGCTCGTGGCGCTGTCCTGCCGGCCGCCGCACGCCGCGGTGGCCACCGCCAGCGAGCCGACCAGCGCGATACCCAATATCTTCTTCATACTTCCTCCGGGGAACGAGTTGGTGCGAGGGCTAACTCATCCATGGGGGGACGTTTCACTGCCGCGAACAGCACTGCCACCAGCAGCGCTGCGACGCCGGCGCCGACCGCGATCGGCTCGAGGTAGAGCAGCAGGAGCCCGGCGATCCCGGCGAGGACCCGGCTCACCGTGCCGGCCGGGCCGACACCCGGCACCCACGCGCCGGTCGCCACGGCCAGGCCGGCCACCGCTAGGGCGGCCGCGGCGGTGGTCCAGAGAATGCCCAGGAACGGACCACGGGCGAGTAGGTACTCGCCGTTGTCGGTGAGCACGAACGCGATCGGGGCGAGGAAGGCCGGCAACGCATACTTGAGCGCCTGCCACATGGTCGGGATCGCCCGGCCGCCGGTGATCGCGCTCGCGCCCACCGCGGCCAGGGCGGTCGGCGGGGTGACCTCGGAGAGCACCGAGTAGTAGAAGACGAACATCGCGGCGGCCGGCGCCGGCACGCCCAGGGTGAGCAGGGCCGGACCGATGATCACCCAGCCGATGATGAAACTGGCGGTGACCGGCACCGCCAGGCCGAGCAGGGCCAGCGCGAACGCCGCCAGCACCACGGTCAGCGCCAGCACCACCGTCGGGTTGTCGCTGATCGCCTGCGCGCCGTTGACCAGCAGGGAGGCGAGCTGCGCGCCGAGACCGGTCTTCGTGGTGGTCGCGGTGATGATGCCGGCGGCGGCACAGACCGCGACGACCGGCAGGACCCCACGGACACCCGCCGACAACGCCGTGAAGATCCGTTGCGGGGTCATCCAATGCTGCCGGTCCAGGAAGGACAGCAACCCGGCCAGGATGGTCGCGTACACCACCGCGCGGGTGGCGGACTCGCCGAGCGCGAGCAGCACGACGATCACCACGAGCGACGAGAAGTGGTAGCCGAACCGGGCCAGCAGCCGCCACGCGCTGGTCTGCGGCGCGTCGATCGCGCGGACGCCGAACCGGCGCACGTCGATCTCCACCGCGAGCAGGATGCCCAGGTAGTAGAGGACGGTCGGGATCATCGCCCAGCCGAGGACGGTCAGGTAGGAGACGTTCAGGTACTCGGCGACGATGAACGCGGCGGCGCCGAGCGTGGGCGGCGACAGGATCGCGCCGACGCCGGCCGCGGCCAGCATTCCGCCGGCCTGCTCCCGCGGGTACCCGGCTTTGCGCAGCATCGGCCAGGTCACCGCGCCGACGCTGACCGCGGTGGCCGTACCCGATCCGGAGACCGTGCCCAGCAGGAAGCCGGCGGCGACCGCGGTGCGGCCGGCCGCGCTGCGCGACTTGCGGAAGGCGGCGACCGAGAGGTCGACGAAGAACCGGCTGGCGCCGGAGAGGTCCAGCACGGCGCCATAGATGGTGAAGAGAACGATGTACGTGGCCGCGACGTCCAGCGGCGTGCCGTAGAACCCGCTGCCCGAGTTGTAGAGGGCGTCGACGATCTGCGCGAAGTCGAGTCCGGCGTGCGCGACCGGCAGGTGCTGGGGCAGCAGGCCGCCGTAGTAGCCGTACGCCAGGAAGGCCAGACACACGATCGGCAGCGCCCACCCGGTGGTCCGCCGGCACGCCTCGATCACCAGGACCAGCAGCACCGCACCGAAGATGACGTCGATCGGCTCGAGCAGGCCCTGCCGGTTCAGGAAGGCGTTGTAGCCACCGTCGAACGGATTCAGCGGATAAAGACAGACCAGCAGAGCGACGGCAGCCATGATCCAGTCGCCCACGCTGGGCACGTCCCGGCCTTTACCGACCCCCGATTTGTACGCGAGAAACACCAGAGGCAGCGTCCCGGCCAGAAAAATGATCAGGTAGTACTGACTGCCCTGGGCGAGCGGCCGGAACACCTGCCAGAGGACCAGCAGCGCGACCCCGAACGCAATGATCGACACGAATGCGCCGATCCGGCCGGTCAATTGCCTGGCCGGCCGCTCCTCCTCGTCGTAGTGCACCGCTGCCGGCTCGGCTGGCTCACCGGCAGATCGATCTTCGCCCATGGACCGGACATTAGTCCCCGCCGCCGGTTTCCCACTACTACAGAATTTCTATAGAGAAATCCGATCGTGATCCCTATCGGGTGATCTCGAAGCGGCGGACCGCGCCGGTCAGTTCGTCGGCCATGCCGGCCAGGTGGTGGGCCGCGGTCCGCGAACCGGACAGGCCGGCCGTGGTCTCCTGGGCCGCGTCGGCCACGTCGCTGATGTTGCGGGCGATCTCCTCGGCGCCGGTGGCGGCCTCGGTGACACTGCGGCTGATCTCGCCGGCCGTGGCGGTCTGCTCCTCCACCGCGGAGGCGATGGTCGTCTGGTAGTCGCTGATCCGCACGATCACGTCGGAGATCCGCTCGATCGCGGTCACCGCGCTCGCGGTGTCCGACTGGATCATCTCGACCCGCTGCGAGATCGTCTCGGTGGCCTTCGCGGTCTCCTGGGCCAGCTCCTTCACCTCGCCGGCCACCACCGCGAAGCCCTTACCGAGTTCACCCGCACGGGCGGCCTCGATCGTGGCGTTCAGGGCCAGCAGGTTGGTCTGCTCGGCGATGCTGGTGATCGTCTTGACCACGTCGCCGATCTCCCGGCTGGAGTCGCCCAGCTTGCCGACGATGGCGCTGGTCTCCTGCGCGACGTTGACCGCGTCGTTGGCCACGGTGGCGGCGTCCGACGCGTTGGTCGCGATCTCCCGGATCGACACGCCCATCTCCTCGGCCGCGGCGCTGAGCGTGTGCACGTGCCGGGCCACGTCCTGGGCGGCCTGCTGGGCGGCGGCCGCCCGGTCCGAGGCGGTGGCGGCGCCGCCGGCCAGGTGGTCGTTCACCGAGTTCAGGTTGCGCGACGAGTCCAGCACGGTCGCCGCGCTGTCGTTGATCACGGTGACCGCGTCCCGCATGCTCGTGGTCGCCTGGCGCAGCGCGTCGGCCATCTGGCCCACCTCGTCCCGGCTGTTCACCTGCGGGTCGCGGGTCAGGTTGCCGGCCGCCACCGCCTGCAGCACGTCGGTGACCCGCCGGACCGGGCCGACCACCGCCCGGACCGCGAGCAGCGCGACGGCCAGCCCGACCAGCAGGCCGAGGATGCCGATCACCAGCACCTGGGTGGTCACCGAACTCCTGGCGTCGGACACCTCCTGGATCGCGGTGAGAGCCTGCGCCGCGTGCGCCTGTTCCAGCTCGGCGAACTGTTCGTCGACCTCGGTGAAGACCGCGGTTCCCTGGTTCCAGCCGGCCCAGAACCCGGGCAGGTCGCTGCTCTTGGCGGCGGGCAGCATCTCGTCGTCGCGCAGCTGCACGAACTTCTCGTAGTTCGCCTTGAGCGCGGTGGCCACCCCGTCGTCGGCGGCGAGCGGCGCGTAGCTCTGCCAGGTGGTCGCGACCTTCTCGTCCAGTTCCGCCACCTGCGTGGTGATCTTCGCCCGGAACTCGGCGCCGGACATGAAGTAGTTCAGCGTGAACATGCGGGTGCGCAGCACGTCCTGATGCAGGCTGGCGAGCAGCTGGGTGGGCGTGACGCCGTGGTCGTAAACGGTCTTCGACCGGTCCTCGACGAGCCGCAGCCCGCCGACCGCGATCAGGATCACCGAGGCGCAGGCGATCGCCACGGCCACCACCGAGGTGAACATCTTGACCGCCAGCGGCAGATCAGCCAAGCGCCGGAACATGGGCACGCCCTTCCCTCGCGGCCGATCCTCCCCCACTGCCCCTTCGGCACCTCCAACCCGGGCCTTAGTGCCTTTCGCGACTGATAGACGGCCCCGGCTGTCCACCACGGGGCGCCGCCGCCCGGTTCGGCTGGCGTCGCCGGTCAGTCGGCCGTCCGGCTGACCGTCAGGGTCGCTTCCCTGCCGTGGAGTCAGCCCGTAGGACGTCCCACCGGCGGCCAGCAACCACCAGCCGCCCGCCAGGCAGCCAACCAACCCGCCGTAGGACCTCCCACCGACGGCCGGCGAGCACGAGCCGCCGCCCAGGCAGCCAACCAACCCGCCGTAGGACCTCCCACCGACGGCCGGCGAGCACGAGCCGCCGCCCAGGCAGCCAACCAACCCGCCGTAGGACGTCTCACCGACGGCCGGCGAGCACGAGCCGCCGCCCAGGCAGGCCAGCAGGATCAGGGCTGGTCCGGGGTTCAGGATCAGCCCTGATCCTGCAGCCGGGCCTCGTCAGGCGACTTCGCGGAGGCGGGCGGCGGTGCGTTCCGGGGTGGTGTCGCTGATCCAGGCGGCCATCGCGGATTCGACGCCGGCCAGGTATTTCAGCTTGGCCGGGGCGCGCAGGATGGAGAAGACCTGCAGGTGCAGGCGGAACAGGTCGCGGCCGGTGTGGGCCGGAGCCTGGTGGACGCCGGCGATGTAGGGCAGCGGCTCCGGGCCGGGGAAGAAGCGGTCGAGCCGGCCGAGCACGTCGAGGTAGATGCGGGCCAGGTCGTCGCGTTCGGCGCTGGTCAGGGCGGGCAGGTCGGGGACGTCGCGGTGCGGGGCCAGGTGGACCTCGACCGGCCACCGGGCGGCGGCCGGCACGTAGGCGGTCCAGTGCCGGGTCGCGGTCACGACGCGGGTACCGGCGCGGCGTTCGGCGTCCAGGATGTCGCGGAACAGGTTGCCGCCGGTCGCCTCGCGGTGCCGGGTCGCCATCTCCAGCATCCGGGCGGCCTTCGGCGGCACGAACGGGAACGCGTAGATCTGCCCGTGCGGATGCGGCAGCGTCACGCCGATCTCCCTACCGCGGTTCTCGAACACGAAGACGTGCTCGACGCCGGGCTGCTTGCCCAGTTCAGCGGTGCGGTCGGCCCAGGCTTCGATGACTGTCCGGGCGCGGTGCGGGCTCAGCGAACCGAACGACCCCTGCGGGGCCGAGGAGAAACAGACCACCTCGGTACGCCCGTCAGCCGGCCGCACCGGCCACAGCGGATCGCCGTCGACCAGTCCGGGTGCGCCGCCGTTGCGCTGCGAGAACGACGGGAACCGGTTCTCGAAGACGACCACGTCGTAGTCGGCCTCGGCGATCTCGGTGGGGAACCCGCCGGGCACAGTCGGCGCGAGCGGATCCTGGTCGGCGGGCGGCAGGAAGGTCCGGTCGTTGCGGTGCGAGGCCATCGCGATCCACTCGCCGGTCAACGGGTCGTACCGGACCTGGGCGCCGCCGCGCAGCACCTCCTCGGCGGGCGGCAACGGCCGGGCGTCCACGGCTCGACGGTCCGCGGCCCCGGAGACGTACGGCTCCGAGTCGTCGAAGTAGATGATCTCCCGTCCGTCGGCCATGGTCCGGACCGTCTTGCGGACCCGGTGCTCCCGGACCGGCTCGACGCCGATGCCCCGGCCGATCACCTCGACCTCGTCGATCGCGAGCAGCTGGTCCTCGACGGCGGCGAGCCGGTCGCGGACCTCGGCGGGCACGTGCACCGGCGACCCGGCGGCCAGTGGCAGCAGGTGCAGGGTGACCTCGGCGCCGGCCGAGTACCCGGCGTCGGCCAGGTTGACGATCCAGTCGGACCCGTCCCAGTACCGGTCGGTCACGGTCCGGCCGTCGATCCGCAGCTCACCGACGTCGCCGGCCCAGCGGATCCGCAGCAGCGCGTCCCGGTCGCGGTCCGCGGCCCAGTCCGGCAGCACCAGGCGGTGGACGGCGGCCAGTTCGTCGAAGACGTCCGGGGCGGGGGCGGACGGTCGGCCCTCGTGTTTGCCGTAGGTGACCGGCACCGTTGCGGCGGCCGGGCGCACCGGCTCGACGACGGCGTCCGCGGTGACCGGCGCCGGCACGTCGACGGCCAGATCGGTGAACGCACGGGTGGCGGGGTCGTATGCGCGTACGCCCGCGGTCTTGACGGCCTTGACCGTCACCTGCCCGGAAGCGTCCCACTGCAGCTCGTCCTCGCTGAGCAGCAGGCGGCGGCCGGCCTCCTCGACCACCCAGACCGAACCGGCCGTCCCGGCCGGGAGGACGAGCACGTCGAGACCGTCGAACCGGACCGGCTCGAGACCGGGAACGATGTCGCGGACCTCGCCCCCGACAGACAGCGAAGGGTCGATGCCGTCCTCGGCGACCAGCACCAGGGTGGGCACCGCGCCCGGAAGCACGGTCAGCGCCGACGCCGTGGCCCAGTCGATCCGGACGCCGCCGAGGGTGAGTCCGATCGGCCAGCGGGCCAGTGTGCCCGGCGGGATGTCGATCGGCTGCGCGGGGAACTCGACCGCACTGCCGTCGAGTTCGACCCGGAAGCGGGCACCCCGATAGACGGCCAGCGGGAAGTGCGGCTGGTGCCAGGCGACGAAGAGGAAACCGCTCCGGCCGTCGCTGCGCAGCGCCCAGCGGAGGGTCTCGCGGTCCTCCACGCCGGAGGGGCGGACGAGCGGCAGGCTGGACGGCATCTCGGCGAGCCGGGCGCCGAACGCGGCGAGGAACGCGTGCTGGCGGCGCAGTTCGGCGTGGCTCGGGGCCAGGGTGCCGGCCTCGCCGATCGGGGCGTGGAAGTCGTAGCCGAGCGGCGCGATGTCGTTCGGGTACCCGGTGGCGTGCGACTCCTGCATGCCGGGGCCGGGGTTGGTGCCGCCGGCGTACATGTAGTAGCCCTGCCAGGCCGAGCCGTTGCCGATCTTGCAGTGCGCGATGGTGGCCACGTCCAGGGCGCTGGGCCGCGGCCGCCGGTGGTAGGCGGTGGCCATGCCGCCGCCGAGTTCGCAGGTGGCGGCCGGGAAGAGATCGGACGGGGTACGCGGACCGCCGCTCGCCGCCTCGATGGCCTGGGCCCGCCGCACGTCGGCGCCGATCCCCGCGTCGTCCCAGATGTGGGAGAAGAAGTAGTGGTCGCGGAAGGTCGGGTCCCACGGCGCGTCGGCGTCCACCCAGAAACCGTCGCCGTAGCCGCCGTAGAGCGGCAGCACCTCGGCCTCGGGCAGGTCGGCGCCACCCCACGCGGTGGCCGTCCAGAGCGGGGCGGACATGCCTGCCTCGCGGGCCAGGCGCTTGAGCGTGATCAGGTGCTGCGGCTGGTCGTACAGCTCGTTCTCCAACTGGATGCCGAGCAGCCGGTCCGTTTTCGGGGCGATCTGCGTGCCGATCTGCGCGAACCACTCGGCGACCAGCTCCAGGTAGGCCGGGTCGTCGGTGCGGTGCCGCACGGGCGCCTGCTGCACCCAGTCCGGGAAGCCGCCGTTGCGGGACTCGCCGTGGCACCAGGGCCCGATCCGCAGCACGACGTCCAGGCCGGTCTCGACGGCCAGGTCCACGAACGCGGCCACGTCCAGGTTGCCGTCGAAGCGCGCCTCGCCGCGGCGGGACGAGTGGTGCAGCCAGAAGACGTAGGTGGCGACCACGGTGACCCCGCCGGCCTTCATCTGCCGCAGCCGCTCGGCCCAGCGGTGCCGGGGCACGCGGCTGAAGTGCAGCTCGCCGGAGACCGGAATGACCGGCTGCCCGTCGCGGAGCAGGTAGCGGCTCGTCAGCGACAGCCCCGCGCGGACGTCCTCGTCGTTGCTCATCCGCGGCCGGCGCGAGGGCGTCGCCCAGGGTTGATGACGAACGAAGAGCGGCATGGGATCAGCTCCTTGCGGGTTTGACTGTAACCGGTCACAGACCGGCGAGCCCGAACGATACACAGGCGTAACGGGTGCGACGCAAGGTCTTGACACATCGCCGTAACAGCAGCACTGTAACCGGTCACAGGGACCGACCGAGGCTGATGCCTTCCGGCGGGCTCCCGTCCCCGGCTTTCCGTCCCCCGCGAAGCCGATCAAGGAGGATCGATGAAGACGAAATTCGCGCCGCTCATGGCGGCTTTGACCGCGGCTGCATTGCTCACCACCACCGCCTGCGGCGGCTCCGACGAATCCGACAGCGGCACCACCGGCCCAGTCTCGCTGACCTACTGGAGCTGGGCGCCGAACATGGACAAGGTCGTCGCCGCCTGGAACGCCAAGAACCCCGACATCCAGGTCACCGTCAACAAGCAGGACGGCGGCGACCCGGCCGTCACCAAGCTGCTCACCGCGATCAAGGCCGGCAGCGGCGCGCCGGACATCATGCAGGCCGAGTACCAGAAGATCCCGACGCTGGTCTCCGCCGACGCGATCACCGACATCGCCGGCGAGGCCGGCTCACTCAAGGACAAGTTCCCCGAGGGCGCTTGGAACGGGGTCACCCTGGGCTCCGAGGCGGTGTACGGCGTACCGCAGGACTCCGGCCCGCTGATGTTCTTCTACCGCGCCGACGTCTTCGAGAAGAACGGTCTGCAGGCGCCGAAGACCTGGGACGACTACGCCGCGTCGGCCGAGAAGATCCACAAGGCGGACCCGAAGCAGTACCTCGGCACCTTCTCGGCCACCGACGCGGGCCTGTTCGCCGGTCTCGCCCAGCAGGCCGGCGCCTCCTGGTGGGGCGTGAACGGCGAGTCGTGGACCGTCAACATCAACGACGCGGCCACCCAGAAGGTCGCCTCGTACTGGGGCGGGCTGGTCGAGAAGGGCGTCATCGACAACAAGCCGATGTACACCCCGGAGTGGAACACCGCCCTCAACGACGGCACCCAGGTCGGCTGGGTCAGCGCGGTCTGGGCGCCCGGCGTGCTCGAGGGCAGCGCCAAGGACACCAAGGGCAAGTGGAAGGCCGCGCCCATGCCGCAGTGGGACGCCGCGAGCCCGGCCACCGGCAACTGGGGCGGCTCGGCGACCAGCGTGACCACCCAGAGCAAGCACAAGAAGCAGGCCGCCCAGTTCGTGGCCTGGCTCAACAGCGACCCGGAGGCGCTGAAGCTGCTGGCCACGACGGCGAACGTCTACCCGGCCGCGACCGAGGCCACCAGCGTGCTGACCACCCCGCCGGCGTTCTTCTCGGACCAGGCCGACTTCTACACGATCGCCGCCGACGCCGCGAAGGCCACGAAGCCGTTCACCTACGGCCCGAACGTCAACGTCGCGTACAGCGCGTTCAACGACGCCTTCGGCAAGGCCGCCGAGTCGAAGAAGGCCGCCGCTTTCACCTCCTCGCTCGTCACCATGCAGCAGACCACGGTCGACGACATGAAGAACAGCGGCTTCACCGTCGCCGGATGACCGGACAGCCCGGGCGGGTGCCCACCCGCCCGGGCCTCGGAAAGGAAGATTCGGCGATGTCGCTGATCACCCCCGCTCGCAGTTCCACCGCCGCACCGGTGACCCCGCCCGCGGCCGGCCGAAAAACCCGGCGGTCCGGCGTCCCGTACGCCTTCCTCGCCCCGGCGCTGGTGCTCTTCACGCTCTTCCTGGCCGCGCCGATCGTCTACGCCGGGTACCTGAGCCTGCGCAAGGTGCAGGTCAGCGGGCTCGGCCTGGGCGCGAAGGCGCGGACCGAGGTGTGGGCCGGGCTGAGCAACTACGCCCGGTCGCTGTCCGACCCCGACTTCCTGCCGAGCGTGGCACGGGTCGGCGCGTACGGATTGATCGTCGTCCCCACCATGCTCGGCCTGGCTTTGCTGTTCGCGCTGCTGCTGGACGCCAACCGCACGCGGGAGTCGATCGGCAAGTTCTCCCGCATCTCGATCTTCCTGCCCTACGCGGTGCCGGCCGTGGTCGCCTCGCTGCTCTGGGGCTTCCTCTACCTGCCCCGGGTCAGCCCGATCACCGACCTGTTCGAGCTCGCCGGCATCACCGCGCCGAACATGCTCTCCTCGTCCGGCACGATCTGGGCGGTCGCCAACATCGCGATCTGGGGCGGCACCGGCTTCAACATGATCGTCATCTACACCGCGCTGCGGGCCGTCCCGGTCAGCCTGTACGAGTCGGCGCGCATCGACGGCGCCTCGGAGGTGGCCATCGCCTGGCGCATCAAGATCCCGATCGTGATGCCGTCGCTGGTGATGACGTTCGTCTTCTCGCTGATCGCCACCCTGCAGGTCTTCGCCGAGCCGATGACGCTCAAACCGCTGAGCAACACCATCTCGACGACCTGGACCCCGCTGATGAAGGTCTACCGCGACGCCTTCGTCCGCAACGACATCTACGCGGCCGCCGCCACCTCGGTGGTCATCGCGCTCGCCACGTTCATCCTGTCCTTCGGCTTCCTGAAGCTCGTCGGGCGCCGGGCCTTCAACCAGGAGGACTGACATGACTGCCCTGGCTCTGAAGAAGCGCAGCCCGCTCGCCACCACGCTCCTGCTGCTCGGCGCCGCCTACTGCCTGCTCCCCGTCCTCTGGGTGGTGATCGCCTCGTCGAAGAGCGCCGGCGAGCTGTTCTCCACCTTCACCCTGGCCCCTAGCACCCATCTCTGGGCGAACATCGTCGACCTGGCCGGCTACCGCGAGGGCCTGTACTGGCGCTGGATGGCGAACACCGCCCTCTACGCCGGGGTCGGCGCGGCCGTCTCCACGCTGATCTCGGCGATGGCCGGGTACGCCCTGGCCAAGTTCGAGTTCCGCGGCAAGAGCTTCGTCTTCAACGTGATCCTGGCCGGCGTCCTGGTGCCCGGCGTCATCCTGGCCATCCCGCAGTACCTGCTGCTGGCCAAGGTCGGGATGACCAACACCTACTGGGCGGTGCTGCTGCCCAGTTTCATCAGCCCGTACGGCATCTACCTGGCCCGGATCTTCGCGGCCGCGTCGGTGCCCACCGAGATCCTGGAGGCGTCCCGCATCGACGGGGCCGGCGACTGGCGCACCTTCGCCCGGGTGGTGCTGCCGATGATGCGGACCGGCCTGGTCACCGTCTTCCTCTTCCAGTTCGTCGCGATCTGGAACAACTTCATGCTGCCGTACATCATGCTCGGCGACGACAAGCTCTACCCGATCACCGTCGGGCTCAACGGCCTGCTCAACCAGGGCGCGAACCAGCCGGCCATGTACACCTCGGTGGTGACCGGCGCGCTGCTGTCGATCATCCCGCTGATCGCGCTGTTCCTGGCGCTGCAGCGGTACTGGCAGGTCGACCTGGCCGCCGGCGGGGTCAAGGCCTGACTATGATCCCGAACGTGTCCCGGAAACGCCCCACCATTCGCGATGTCGCTCGCGAGGCCGGGGTGTCCTATGCCACCGTCTCGCGGGTGCTCAACGGCCGGGACTGGGTGAGCCCGGAAGCGGTCCGCGCGGTCCGCGACGCCATCTCCCGGACCGGGTACACGACGAACCAGCACGCCCGGTCCCTGGCGACCGGCCGCTCCGGGTCGATCGCGTTCCTGCTCACCGAGCCGCAGCACCTGCTCTTCGAGGACCCGAACTTCTCGGTGCTGCTGCGCGGGGTGGCGCAGGCGCTCTCCGACCGGCAGCTGACGCTGATCCTGATGATCGCGTCGACGCCGGAGGAGCGCGGGCGGACCATCGAGTTCCTCAACGGCGGGCACGTCGACGGCGTGCTGCTGGTCTCCCCGCACTCCGGGGACCCGCTGCTGCGGCAACTGGTCCAGGCGCAGGTGCCGATCGTGGCCTGCGGCCAGGTGCTCGGTTTCGAGGACACCATCAGCTCGGTGTCGGCCGACGACTGGGGTGGCGCCCGGTCGGCGGTCGAGCACCTGCTGGCGTCCGGGTGCCGGCGGATCGCCACGATCACCGGGCCGCAGGACACCTTCGGCGGCGTCTTCCGGCTGCGCGGCTACAGCGACGCGCTGACCGCGGCCGGGATCGCGGTCGACCCGGCGTACGTGGTGCACGGCGACTGGAGCCGGCAGAGCGGGGCGGCCGGGATGCGTACGCTGCTCGACCGGGTGCCGGAGGTGGACGCCGTGTTCGCCGCCTCCGACGCGATGGCCGCCGCCGCCCTGCCAGTGCTGCGTGAGGCCGGCCGCGACGTGCCGGGCGACGTCCGGGTGGTCGGCTTCGACGACTCGGGGCTGGCCGCCACCACCGAACCGCCGCTCACCACCGTGCGGCATCCACTGGAACGCATCAGCGAGGAGATGGTCCGTCTTCTCGTGGATGTGATCGCTGGGCGTACCCCGCTCTCCATCACCGTGCCCACCAGCCTGGTGATCCGTTCTTCCTCCCCAGCCTGAGCTTTATCGGGCCCCCCGGGCCCGGCCTCGATCTCCCCCCTTGATCGAGGCCGGCTCCCGGCACATTTCGTCCCTTTAGTCCACAAAGGAGCGTAATGAAACTCGCCACCGTGGTCGCCGCCATCCTCGCGGTGACCCTCATCCCCGCACCCGCTGCCGCAGTCGAAAAACCAGGTCTCACCATGCGCGGCGCCGACATCTCCACCCTGCCGCGCGCGCTCGAACTCGGCGCGAAGTTCTACGACGCCCGCGGCAAGCGGGACAACCCCTACGACATCCTGCGCAAAGCCGGCGCGAACTACGCCCGGCTGCGCATCTGGAACGACCCGACCAGCGGCTACAGCAACAAGGCCCACGTCCTCCGCCAGGCGCGGGCGATCAAGGCCAGCGGCCTTCGTCTCTTGATCGACTTCCACTACTCGGACACCTGGGCGGACCCCGGCAAGCAGTTCATCCCGGCAGCCTGGGAGGGGCACTCCCTGGAACAGCTGCAGAAGGATGTCTACGACTACACGTATGACGTATGCACCAGCCTGAAGCGGCAGGGCACCACGCCGGACAGCATCCAGATCGGCAACGAGATCAACGTCGGCATGCTGTGGCCGGCCGGCTATGTGAACAACAGTGACTTCGGGCCGCTGGCTGGTCTTCTCAAATCCGGCTATGCGGCGACAAAAGCTTGCAACCGAGCCACCCAGGTCATGATCCATACGGCGCTGGCCGGGAACATCGACGCGGCGCACTGGTTCTACGACGGGATCACCGCGCAGGGCGTGAAGTGGGACATCACCGCGCTCTCCTACTACTGCATGTGGCACGGCTCGCTGGACAACCTGCGCACGGTCCTCACCGACGTCAAGGCGCGCTATGCCAAGCCGGTGGTGATCGCCGAGACGGCGTACCCGTGGACCACCGAGAACTTCGACCACCTGGAGAACATCATCCTGTCGGATGCGCCGTGCGACGGGATCCCGGCGACGCGGCAGGGGCAGGCGCAGCAGTTCGCCCAGGTGCAGCAGGTGGCCCGGGAGGCCGGGGCGCTCGGCGTCTTCTACTGGGAGCCGACCTGGACCGCGATCGACGGCAACGGCTGGGACACCGAGGACATCCTCAACTCCGGCAACGCCTGGGAGAACATGGCCACCTTCGACGACGGTGGCCGCGTCAACCCGTACCTCCGCTGGCAGCGCTGATCCCCCTTTTTCGTTGGAGCGCCCATGAAACCGTCCCTGCGTGCCCTCCTCGCGACCGCCGTCCTCGCGGTCACCGTGGCACTCACCCCCGCCCCCGCCCAGGCCGCGCCCCTGACCATGCTCGGCGCTGACGTGTCCTCCCTGCAGCGCAGCCTCGACCTGGGCGCCAAGTACTACAAGAACGGCGTCGCCACCGACCCCTACGACATCCTTCGCCAGGCCGGCGCGAACTACATGCGGCTGCGGGTCTGGAACAACCCGGCCAGCGGCTACAACAACAAAGCCAAGGTGCTGCAGCAGGCCCGGGCGATCAAAGCGCGCGGGTTACGTCTCTTGATCGACTTCCACTACTCGGACACCTGGGCGGACCCCGGCAAGCAATACCCGCCCGCCGCCTGGGCCGCACACTCCCTCACACAGTTGCAGTCCGACGTCTACAACTACACGTACGACGTCTGCACCGCGCTGAAGGCCCAGGGCACCACCCCCGACAGCGTGCAGATCGGCAACGAGATCAACGTCGGCATGCTGTGGCCCCGCGGCCAGGTGGTGAACAGCAACTTCGCCCCGCTCGCGTCGCTGCTCAAGCAGGGTTACAACGCCACCAAGGCCTGCAACAGCTCCACCCAGGTCATGATCCACACCGCGAACTCGGACAGCCTCACGAACGCCCGCTGGTTCTACGACGGCATCCGCGCGGCCGGCGTGCAGTGGGACATCACGGCGCTCTCCTACTACTGCATGTGGCACGGCACGCTGGCCAACCTCTACAACGTCATCACCGACATGCGTACGCGCTACGGCAAGCCGGTCGTCGTAGCGGAAACCGCCTACCAGTTCACCAGCGCCGACGCCGACAGCGAGAAGAACTCCATCCCCGGAACCGTCCTCTGCGACAACATCCCCGCCACATGGGCCGGCCAGGCCCAACAGTTCACCTGGGTCCAGAACACCGCCCGCAACGCCGGCGCGATCGGCGTCTTCTACTGGGAACCCACCTGGTACGCCATCAAGGGCAACGGCTGGGACCCGGCCGACATCAACGGCACCGGCGACGGGTGGGACAACATGGCCACCTTCGACTGGACCGGCAACGTCAACCCCAACCTCCGCTGGACCGCATAACTCGCCCTCTTCACGCCGGCCCGGCCCCAGCGCCGGGCCGGCACCCTTTCCGGTACGCGCGACGCCGCCCCACCGAAATCTACGCCGTCCCCTACTACGACGCGATCTTTCTGCCGTGCCGGGCCCCAGCGCGACCGCCGGGCCCATGCAGGTGGTCCCGCGGCCACCGCACCAGGCCGGCCCCAGCGCGCCCTCCTGGTCAGCAGCCAAACCGCCCACCTGCTCCCGCCGTCGGATCCGTTCACCAAGCGCAGCTCGCCCGGGTTCGTCGCGTGCCGGTCCCAGATCGGGCACACGACACCAGCCAACTTCGTTCCGGCTGGCACTCAGGCACCTGACGACCGCCCTATTCGGCACCTCAAAGCCAGCCCGACCAAGCCCATTGCCACTCAGCCCAGATTGATCTTGTGCGGCCGGGCGCCCTTGGCAGGGATTGCGCCCTCAGCCTCATGATCAGCCGGTCGGCGTGGCAGAGGTGACGATCCGGCTGGCTCTCGTGGCTGTTTACGGAGCGCTCGAACAGCCGTGACGGCCAGCCACGGAGATCCAGCTGGCTCTCACGGCTGTTCCGGGGCATCGCGAACAGCCGTGAAAGCCAGCCGGGAAGATCCACGCTCCACCGCATGTTGATCTTGGCGGGTGAGCGTGTTCAGTCGGAGGCCTCCCAGCCTCCAAGATCGACTTAAGCCAAGTGGCATTGCGACCAAGCCGGCCGGCAGCCAAACACCCAACAGCCGCCCTAATCGGTACCCCAACGCCAGCCGCCTCGGCTGACCGCCAGTGTCGTATCCGAGCCGCGGAGACAGCGCTCACCGTCAGCCGGACCAGACAGCTGACCGCCACCGTCGTATCCCAGCCGAAAAAACAACACTCACCGTCAGCCGGACCAGACAGCTGACCGCCACCGTCGTATCCCAGCCGAAGAAACAACACTCACCGTCAGCCGGATCAGAGAGCTGACCGCCAGTGTCGTATCCCAGCCGCGGAGGCAGCGCTCGGCGTCAGCCGGGTCATGCGGGCTGACCGTGAGCGTCGTATCCGGGGCGGTGAAGCAGCGGTGGGGGTCAGCCGGGAGTGGCTGCTCAGCCCGGCGGCGGCGTTGGGGCCTTGCGCCGCGCCCAGGTCGCGAGCGGCAGCCGGGGACGGGGACGATTCGGCGGGCGCGGGCGGCGCCCGTACCGAAAAAGGGCCCGGCGCCGTCCCTGGAGAGACGGCGCCGGGCGGGTCAGCCGGGTCAGGCGGGGCTGGTGGCGGAGTGCTTCGGGGCGGCCGGACCGACCGCCGGGGGCTTGCGCTCCAGGGCCGCGCCCTCAACGTCGAGTTCCGGGAGCCAGCGCAGCCAGGCCGGGAGCCACCAGGCGGCGCCGCCGAGCAGGGCGAGGGCCGCCGGGACCGCGATCATGCGGACGATGAAGGCGTCGAAGGCGATGCCCACCGCGAGGGCGAAGGCGATCGGCTTGATGGTGTCGTTGCCTTCCGGGACGAACGCGGCGAATACCGCGAACATGATGGTGGCGGCCGCGATGACCACCGGGGCGGCCTGGCGGAAGCCGGTCACGATGGCGTCGCGAGGCGAAGCGCCGTGGGCGTGGGCCTCGTGCATGCGGGAGACCAGGAAGACCTGGTAGTCCATGGCCAGGCCGAACAGAATGCCCACGATGATGATCGGCGCGAGGCTGAGGATCGGGCCGGTGGAGCCGGCGTTGACCGCGCCGGCGGCCCAGCCCCACTGGAAGACGGCGACGGTGGCGCCGAAGGCGGCGCCGATGGTCAGGAGGAAGCCGAGTACGCCGACGACCGGCACCAGGATCGACCGGAACACCAGCACCAGCAGCACGAACGCCAGGCCGACGACCAGGGCGAGGTAGACCGGGAGCGCGTCGTTGAGTTTCTGCGAGACGTCGATGCTGATGGCGGTGTTGCCGGTGACGTAGACCTCGGCGCCGTCCGCGTCCGCGATGGTGTCGCGGATGTTGTGGACCAGGTCGACGGTCTTCTCGTCTTCCGGGCCGGACGCCGGGATGATCGTGATCAGCGCGGCGGACTGGTCCTGGCTGGGCCGGGCCGGGGTGGCCAGGGCGACGTCCGGCAGGGTGGCGACCTGCTTCTGGACCTCGGCGGCGTACGCGACCGCGTTCGGACCGTCGACCAGGATCAGCAGCGGGCTGCTCACGCCGGGACCGAAGCGGGTGTCGATAATCTCCTGCGCGTAGTACTGCGTGCTGCCCTCGGACGGCCGCTGGTTGAGCGTGGTCTGCATGGAGAAGAACGGGATAGCGATGACGGCGAGCGCGGCGACCGCCAGGACCAGGCTGAGGACCCGCTGGTTGGCCACGAAGTTCGCCCAGCCGCGGATGAAGCCGCGGCCGTCGGGGAGTTCCTCGGCGGCCGGCACGCCGCGCAGCTTGCGGGGCAGGGCGCGGGCGCCGATGAAGCCGAGGATGGCCGGCACCAGGGTGATCGCGACGAGGACCGCGATGACGATGGTGGCCGCGGCGGCGATGCCCATCTCGCTGAGGAACGGGATGCCGACGACGGAGAGGCCGGCGAGCGCGATCACCACGGTGAGGCCGGCGGTGACCACGGCCGCACCGGCGGTGCCGACCGCCATCGCGGCGGCGTCCTCGACGGCGAGGCCGCGGCGCAGCTCGTGCCGGTGCCGGGTGACGATGAACAGCGCGTAGTCGATGCCGACCGCGAGGCCGAGCATCACCGCGAGGATCGGGGTGGTGGACTGCAGGTCGACGAAGCCGGTGAGGGTGACGATGCCGGCCGCGCCGATGCCGACGCCGACGATGGCGGTCAGCAGGTTCATCCCGGCGGCGACCAGCGAGCCATAGGTCAGGGCCAGCACGATCAGGGCGACCACGACGCCGAGGATCTCGGAGGCGCCGCCGATGTCGGCCGGGTTGCTGAGCGCCTCACCGCGGGCCTCGACGGTGAGCAGCGCCGCGCGCGGCGGGTCGAGGGCGCTGAGCAGCGCGGCCCGCTGGTCGTCGGTGACCTCGGAGGGCTGCACGTCGTAGGTGACCGTGGTGTACGCCGCGACCTGGTCCCGGGAGATCGTCGGCGCGGCCTCGTCGAACGGGTTGCTCGCCGACACCACACCCGGCAGCTCGGCCAGGGACGCCACGGCCTGCGTGATCGCCGCCGCGTTCTGCGGGTCGGTGACCTTGTCGCCGTCCTGACCCTCGAAGACCACCTGGACGGTCGCGCCCGCCGAGGCCGCCCCGAACTTGTCGGTCATCAGGTCGAGCGCGGTGGTCGACTCCTGGCCGGGGATGCTGAAGGTGTTGGCCGTGGTGCCGGAGAGCGTGGCCGCGCCGACGCCGACGGCGACCAGGGCCACCAGCCAGGCGATCGTCACGGCGATCCGGTGCCGTGCGGACGCCAGCCCGAGGCGGTGCAACAGGGTTGCCATGTGGAGGGAAGTCCTTCCGAGGGTCAGTGCCCGAGCGCGTTGTAGCCGACCTCGACGAGGACGGCCATGGCTTCGGGGGTCAGGTGGTCACGCAGGGCGACGCTGGCGACCGCGATGGCGCCGAGCGCGCCGGTGACCCGCAGCGCACGGGTCTGGTCGCAGAGGAACTCGTCGCCGAAGGCCGTGGCGATGGCTTCGCCGATGGCCTGCAACGCCGTCCCCATCTCGCTCTCCGGCTCGCTGAGCAGGGAGGAGAGCAGCAGCGCGACGACGCCGGGCTGGGCCAGCGCGAGCTGCGCGACGGCGACGATGACGGCGCGGTCGCGCTCCGGCCCGGTGGGCAGCTCGGCGCTGCGCGCACCGATCTCGTGGAGCTGGCCGACGCAGCGCGCGATCACGGCCTCCTGCAGCGCCTCCTTGGTGGGGAAGCGGTGCAGCAGGCCGGTCTTCGAGTAGCCGACCGTGTCGGCGATGCGCTGCACCGACGTCTCCTTGAACCCGTGCCGGGCGAAGAGGCTCGCGGCGGCGTCCAGGATCTCGTCGTCGATCTGCTGCTTGGTCGGGCGCGGCATAGGACCACCGTAGACCGTAATGGACCAACCTGGTCCGAAGGGGACCGTGGTGGTCCCCACACTTTCAGAAGGTTTTCCCTGCCAGGAAAGGGATAAACCCGGCGAGGTACGGATCCGGCCCGTCCACCTCGCCACCGAAGACGAGCGGCTCGTCCTCGCACTCGACCAGGTACACCGGTAGCCAGGCGGGCCGGACCGCCACCGGCTCCACCTCGACCGGGACCGCCGGACCGGTGAACTCGTCGACGTCCGGCCGGCGCAGCAGATCCCCGACCGCCGTGCCGGGCAGCTCCAGGACGGCCGGCACCGGCTGGAAACTCGTCCCGTCCGGCAGGGTCAGCTCCGGAGCGGTCTGCCAGGACGACCGGGTCGCGCAGTGGTACGGCACCGGCGCGCCGGTGAACCCGTCGAACCGCAGTCGCATCCGCCGCCCCCGCGCCAGCTGGTAGCGCCGCCCGTCAGCCACCGACAGCCGGCCCAGCTCGGTCAGCACGATCTTGCCCTCGGCCGAGGAGGACAGGTGCCCCATCCCCGTCAGGAAGCGCACCGTACGGGCCACGAAGGCAGGCTCCGCACCGAGGAACTCGGCGAGTTCGGCGACGTCGGAGAGGCCGGCCTCGGCGACCGCCCGGGACAGGTAGCGGTCGAAGACGTCGTAGGGCTGGCTCTCGCGTACCGTCGCGGTGACCTCGGCGGCCCACGTCGGCAGCAGCAGCGGCCGGATCCGCCGGGGCCGTACGCCGGGCAGCGCGTCGACCCGCCGGGCCACCTCGCGCAGCGGCAGGTTCACGACAGGCTGATCCGGTTCGCCGCGGGCGCCCGGGTGGCGATCAGGTCAAGAATGCTGCCGGTGAGCGCGCCGGGCCGCCGGCCGGTCGCCCCGGCCAGGATCGCCCGGCGGGCCCGGACCAGCGGCACCAGGGCGGCCGGCACCGGGACCCGTCCGGCGTCCTCGACCACGACCAGGTCGAACTCGAGCTCGCCGTACTCCGGCCGGCCGATCCCGAGGCAGGTGGCGGCCAGCACGTCGGCGTAACGCAGCAGCTCGGTGTGCAGTTGCCGGGTCGGCCGGGCGGCCCGTTGCCGCCACTCGCGCAGCAGCGCGGCCCGGCCCCGCAGCACCGGCTCCAGCTCCCGGCAGCGGCCGGCGAACCCGGTCATCCCGGCGGCGTCCGCGGTCCACTCCGGCTCCGCGACGACCCCGTCGAGCATGCGGGTGAGCTGGTGGGCGGACCGTTCGGCGGACTCCAGGGCGCGGTGTGCGGCCAGGTCGGCGAAGGCGGCCCGGTCGGCTGCGGAGCGTACCGAATCGTCCTGTTCCACGCTTTTGTCCAGCTCGGCGGAGCGGTCCGCGAACTCGGCCCGGGCCCGGCTGAGCGCGGTCCGCGCGCTCGCCGCGGCCGGCACCGCCTGGGCCAGCCGGCCGCGCAGCCGCCCGGCCCGCCACCACCCGAAGCGGGAGCTCTCGGCCCGGCGCAACGCCTCGGTCAACCGGTCCACCGACTCGGCGGCGAGGGCCACGGCGCGTTCCGCGACCTCGGCGGCCCGCTGCGCTTCCCGGACCGGACCGCTCAGCCGTTCCCGGGCCGCGGAGGCGACCTCGTCCCGCCCGGAAGCGGCCTGGTCAGCCGCCTCCCGCGCCTGCGCTGCCGCATCGAGCGCGCTGGTCAGCCGGCGCAGCCAGCCGGCCGCCGGGGAGGGCTCGCCGAGCCACGGTTCGAGCCGGTGCACGGCGGCCTGCGACCGGGCCAGGATCTTGCGCTGGGTCTCGGCGGCCGCGGCAGCCGGCGTGCCCGGCCCGGTCCCGCCCTGGTCGACGCGGATCACGGTCGGCCCGGCCGGCAGCCTGGACACCAGCACGTCGAGGGCCGCCGAGGTGGGCGCGGCGATCAGCACCCGCTCGCCGCGCTCCGCGGCGGCTCGCACGATCTCCAGCACGGTCCGGGTCCGGGTCACGCCGGGCGGCGCCAGAAGACACACCAGATCGGGTACGCCCAGAGCCCGCCCCACCACGTCGTCCTCGGCGGCCCCGGGCGGGACCGGCGCATACCGGGCGTCGGCGAGCAGGGGCAGCAGCCGGGGGTTGACGGTGGCTCCGGCCCGCAGCCGGACGACGGCGTCGCGCTGAATCCGCTCGTCCAGACCGGCGTCACGCTGCGCCGGAACGCGCGCGGCAGCGCCGGCCGGCCCGCGGGCCGCGCTCAGGGCGAACTCGAGGGCCACGCAGAAGCCGTCGTTCCCGTCGCGATCTAGATCGACAGAGGTCGACGCCATTCGCCCACCATAGTTGCGCGGTGGATAGCCTCCAAAAGAATCATCCGGATCGGGCAGGCTGAAGGCCATGATCTCCGCTGACCTGATCCTCACCGGCGGGCCGGTGTTCACCGCCGACCCGGCACGCGCCAACGCCACCACGGTCGCCGTCCGCGACGGCCGGATCCTCGCCGTCGGCGCCGACGAGGTACGCGAGCTGGCCGGCCCGGACACCGAGACCGTGGACCTGCGCGGCCGGCTGCTGCTCCCCGGTTTCCAGGACGCCCACGTGCACGCGGTGCTGGGCGGCGTCGAGCTGACCCAGTGCGACCTGTCCGGCACCACCGACCTCGACGAGTACCTGCGACGGGTCCGGGCGTACGCGGACCGCAACCCCGGCTTGGAGTGGATCACCGGCGGCGGATGGGCGATGGAGAGCTTCCCGGGTGGCGTGCCGGGCCGGGAACTGCTGGACCGGGTGGTCCCCGACCGGCCGGTGTACCTGGTCAACCGGGATCACCACGGCGCCTGGGTGAACAGCCGGGCGCTCGAGGCGGCCGGGATCACCGCGGATTCCACCGATCCGGCGGACGGGCGGATCGACCGGGCGCCCGACGGCTCCCCGGCGGGTGGCCTGCAGGAGGGGGCCATGCAGCTGGTCGCGGCGCTGCTGCCGGTGGTGACGCCGGAGGAACGGCTGGCGGGTCTGCTCCGGGCGCAGGAGCTGCTGCATTCGCTCGGCGTGACGGCCTGGCAGGACGCGATGCTCTGCGGCACGAACGGCTATCCGGACGTGTCCGACGCGTACCGGACGGCGGCCGCCGAGGGGTTGCTCACCGCGACCGTGATCGGCGCGCTCTGGTGGGACCGTGACTTCGGCGCCGAACAGATCCCGGACCTGGTCGCCAAGCGCGAGCGGTTCACCGTCGGGCGGCTGCGCAGCGACACCGTGAAGCTGATGCTCGACGGGGTGGCGGAGAACTTCACGGCCGCGATGACCTCGCCGTACCTGGACGGGTGCGGGTGCGCCACCACGAATCGGGGACTGTCGTTCATCGACCCGGCGGCCCTGCCGGGCTATGTGACCGAGCTGGACGCGCTCGGCTTCCAGGTGCACTTCCACGCCCTGGGCGACCGGGCGGTCCGGGACGCGCTGGACGCGGTGGCCGCGGCCCGGGCGGCGAACGGGTTCCGCGACACCCGGCCGCACCTGGCGCATCTGCAGGTGGTGCACCCGCAGGACGTGCCCCGCTTCCGGGCGCTGGGGGCGACGGCGAACCTGCAGGCGTACTGGGCGTCGCACGAGCCGCAGATGGACGACCTGACCATCCCGTTCCTGGACCCGGCGCTGGCCGCGCGGCAGTACCCGTTCGGGGATCTGCTGCGGGCCGGGACGCACCTGGCAGCCGGCAGCGACTGGCCGGTCACCACGCCGGACCCGTTGCAGGCGATCCACGTCGCGGTGAACCGGGCGCACCACGGCAGCGACTACGAGCCGTTCCTCGGCGGGCAGGCGCTGGATCTGGGAGCCGCGCTGACGGCGTACACGGCGGGTTCGGCGTACGTGAACCGGCTCGACGACGCCGGCACGCTGCGGCCGGGGAACCGGGCCGACCTGGTGGTGCTGGACCGCGACCCGTTCGCCGCGCCGGCCCGGGAGATCGGCGACGCCCGGGTCGCGCTCACCTACGTCGACGGACGACGGGTGTACGCGGCCCCGGACGCCTGACGCCTCACTTGGCGGCGGGCTCGTCCTTCTCGTCGTCGAGGTCCTCGTCGAAGTTCTCGTCGGCGGCCTGGGCGTGCCGCGGCGGGGCCGGGGCGGCCTCCAGCTCCTCGGCGATCGGCTCCTCCTCGATGATGTCGCCGGTGACCTGCGGCGCGTCCATCCACAGGGCGCGCAGCTGGCCCTGCATGAAGGCGGTGAGCCGGCTGCGGTACTCGCGGTCGAAGTCCTCCAGGGCCTCGATCTGCGCCTGCAGCGACTCCCGCTTGGCGCCCAGGCTGCCGACGACGTCGTCGTAGCGCTGCTGGGCCTGGTGGCGCAGCTGCTCGGCGCCGGCCACCGCGTCGGCGCCGATGGTCTCGGCCCGGGACCGGGCGTCCGCGACGATCTTCTCGGCGGTGCGGCGGGCCTCCTCGGCGTGCGACTGCGCGTCGCGAGCCATCTGTTCGGCGGCGGCCCGCGCCTCGGCCATCACCCGGTCCGCCTCGCGGCGCACGTTGTTGGCGTGGGCCTGCGCGTCGCGGGCGATCTGTTCGGCGGCGGCCAGCGCGTCCGTACGGATCTTGTCCGCGTGGTGCTGGGCACTGGCCACGTGCTCCTCGGCCGTACGCTGAGCGAGGGCCAGCACTTGCAGAGCCTGGTTCGGCAGGCCGGGGTTGGGTGCGATCACCGCGTGCTCCGAGGTTTCACCGTTCGTCCCATTGAGCAGCACTTCGACACGATCCTTCTCTGCTTGTCAGCCTGGCTGACGCACCGGTTCGACCGGTGCCGCTCCGGAATTCCCGGCCGGAGCACTGACCATGATCGGCGGATGCTACCAAGCTGAACTGGACGGATGCGAGAGAGCTTCGGTAACCGATCGATCACCCGGGGTAGCCGTTTGGTGATTCTGGACAAAAAACCACAAGCCGCCCATTAGGCTCGATACATGGGATCACGCCGCTCCGCGGTCTTACTGACTGCCGCCCTGACCGTCCTCACCATCGGGGCAGCCGCACCGGCCGAAGCCGACTCCGACCGCGTGGTCGCGTTCTGGAGCATGAACGAGCCGAGCGGGACCAGCCGGATGCTGGACAGCAGCGGCAACGGCCTGCACGGCCGGGTCGGCGACGAGGTCGGCACCGGGACGCCCGCGGAGACCGACCGCGGCTACCGCTTCGAACGCCTCGAACCGGACACCCCGCCGGCACGCCCCGGGCACCTGGTCGTCGTCCCGCACCACGCGGCCCTGAACCCGGGCAGCCGGAACTTCGCGGTGACGCTGCGACTGCGCACCACCGGCAAGTTCGGCAACATCGTTCAGAAGGGACAGGCCACGGTGGCCGGCGGCAGTTTCAAGCTGCAGATCCCGAACGGGCGCGTGGAGTGCACGTACCGGGGTTCCGCGGGCACCGTCGAGGTCTTCGCGCCGTACCGGATCAACGACGGGTACTGGCACATGGTCAAGTGCGCCCGGGTCCGGGGCGGGGTGGCCCTGATCATCGACGGGCGCCTGGTGGCGTCGAAGACCGGCTGGACCGGGCCGATCGCCAACGGATGGCCGGTCACCATCGGCGGCAAGCTCGACTGCGACCAGGTCGAGGTCGGCTGCGACTACTACGCCGGCGACCTCGACTACGTCCTGATCGAGACCGACTGACACCCGGCGCGGCCGACACGGCCGCGCCGGGCACATGATCAGCGGCCGAAGCCGCGGGCCAGGCGGTGGTACGCCTGATTCCAGCGCACCTCCTTGACGAACGACCGGGTCGTGGTCGCCTCGTCGATCACCAGCAACTCGGTGCCGGCCATCTCGGCCAGGTCGGCCAACTCCTCCGCGCCCACCGACGCCGACAGCACGGTGTGGTGCGGGCCGCCCGCGGTGAGCCAGCACTCGGCCGAGGTGGACAGCGACGGCGCGGGCTTCCACACCGCCCGGGCGACCGGCAGCTTCGGCAGCGGCTCGGTCGGCGGCACCACCTCGATCTCGTTGGCCACCAGGCGGAACCGCTCCCCCAGGTCGGCCAGGCCGAGCACCACCGCGGGACCGGGGACGGCGTCGAACACCAGCCGGACCGGGTCCTCGCGGCCGCCGATGCCGAGCGGGTGGATCTCCACCCGCGGGGTGCCGGCGGCGATGGTCGGGCACACCTCGAGCATGTGGGCGCCGAGGATCACCTCGTTGCCCGGCGTCAGGTCGTAGGTGTAGTCCTCCATGAAGGAGGTGGCGCCACCCGGAGCCATCGCCTTGAGCGTGTGCACGAGCACCGAGGTCTTCCAGTCACCCTCACCGCCGAAGCCGTAGCCGTCGGCCATCAGCCGCTGCACGGCCAGACCGGGCAGCTGGCGCAGCCCGCCCAGGTCCTCGAAGTTGGTGGTGAACGCCCGGAACCCGCCCTCGGTGAGGAACTGCCGCAGGCCCAGCTCGATGCGGGCCGCGTAGCGCAGCGAGTCGAGCCGCTCCCCCAGCAGCTCCGGGGCGATCTCGTAGATGTCCTGGTACTCGGCGACCACCTTGTCGATCTCGGTGTCGAGGATCTGGTCCACCACCGCGACGAGATCGTTCACCCCGTACGTGTTCACCGAGACACCGAAGCGCAACTGCGCTTCGACCTTGTCCCCCTCGGTGACCGCGACATCGCGCATGTTGTCACCGAAGCGGGCCAGCTTCAGGCTGCGCATCGCGGCATAGCCGCGGGCGGCCTTCACCCAGGTGGAGATCCGCGAGACCACCGCCGGGTTGGTGACGTGCCCGGCCACGGTCTTGCGGGGTACGCCCAGACGGCTCTCGATGAACCCGAACTCCCGGTCGCCGTGCGCGGCCTGGTTGAGGTTCATGAAGTCCATGTCGATCTCGGACCAGGGCAGCGCCACGTTGTGCTGGGTGTGCAGGTGCAGCAGCGGGGCCCGCAGCGCGTCCAGCCCGGCGATCCACATCTTCGCCGGGGAGAACGTGTGCATCCAGGTGATCACGCCGAGCACGCCGGGGGTCGACGAGGCCCGCCGGCAGACGTCGAGGATCTGCTCCGGCGTGGTCAGCACCGGCTGCCAGACCACGTCCACGTCGAGCTGCCCGTTCAGGGTGCGGGCGATCTCCTGCGACTGCGAAGCGACCTGCTCCAGCGTCTCCGGGCCGTAGAGGCCCTGACTGCCGGTGAGGAACCAGACTTCCGCGTTGCTCATCGGGGTTACTTCACCTTTCTGGTGACGAGCCGTTGCATGACGATGAAGGCGAAGAGCAGAACGCCGACGATGATCCGGGTCCACGCGGAGTTGAGGTCGCCCTGGAAGATGATGATCGTCTGAATCAGGCCGGTGACCAGCACGCCGAGCAGGGTGCCGAGCACATAACCGGAACCGCCGGTCAGCAGCACACCACCGATGACGCACGCCGCGATCGCATCGAGCTCCAGGCCGCTGCCCTGCAGGGCCCAGCCGGAGGTGGAGTTGATGCTGAACAGCACGCCACCGAGCGCGGCGCAGAAACCGCTGATGGTGTAGACGGCGATCCGGGTGCGGCCCACCGGCAGGCCCATCAGCAGCGCCGAGTCGGCGTTGCCGCCGATGGCGTACACGTTGCGGCCGAACCGGGTCCAGGCCAGCACCGCGGCGGCGATCAGCACCGTGACCAGCGCGATGATGGCGATCGGCTTGGTGACGACGCCGTCGGCGAGCGGGATGCGGTACTCCGAGATCGCCTTCCACATCCCGTCGCGGATCGGGATCGAGTCCTGGTTGATGAACAGCGCGATGCCGCGGGCCAGGAACAGGCCGGCCAGGGTGGCGATGAACGGCTCCACCTTGAAGTAGTGGATCACCGCGCCCTGCCCGGCGCCGAGCAGCGAGCCCAGGACCAGGACCAGCACCAGTACGACCAGCGGCGGCCACCCGCCCTGCAGCAGCGTGGCGGTCAGCGTGGTGGTCATCGAGATGACCGCGCCCACCGACAGGTCGATGCCGCCGGTCAGGATCACGAAGGTCATCCCGACCGCGACCACCAGCAGCACCGCGTTGTCGCGGAACAGGTTGACCACGACGCTCGGCTGCCCGAAGTTCTCGTAGTTGGCCACCGCGCTGCTGTACATGATCACCAGCAGGGCCAGGGTCGCGAGGATCGGGATGTACTTGGCGTTCGGCCGGTACACCCGGCGGCGCGGGTTGAGCGGCGACTCGGGCTTCTTGCCGGTCTCCGGGGTGATGTCGACAGTGGTCATGCTGGCACCTCCGCCCGGACGGCGGGTCGAGACTTGAAGCGCCCGAACACCTTCTGGCGGAAGGTCGGCGACTGGGACAGGCAGAGCGCGACCACTACCACGGCCTTGAACAGCAGGGTGGCCTTGGACGGCACACCGACCGCGACCACGGTGACGGACAGCGTCTGGATGAGGATCGCGCCGATGACCGTGCCGGCGATCGAGAACCGGCCACCGATCAGCGCGGTTCCGCCGATCACCACGGCCAGGATGGCGTCAAGCTCGATCAGGTTGCCGGCCGCGATGCTGTCGGCGCTCTTGATGTTGGCGCTGTAGATCAGGCCGGCCAGGCCGGCGAAGGCGCCGGACACCACGTACACCATGATCGTGATCCGCCGTGCCCCGATGCCGGCCAGCCGGCTGGCGGTGGGACTGCCGCCGACCGACTCCAGCAGCAGGCCCAGCGCGGTGCGCCGGGTGAGCAGAGTGATCAGGACGACGGCGGCGGTGGCGATCAGGAACGCCACCGGCAGCGCCAGGAAGAACCCGGTGGCCATCGTCGCGTACGGCCGGGACTGGACGTTGATGATCTGGCCGTCGGTGATCAGCTGGGCGATGCCCCGGCCGGCCACCATCAGGATCAGCGTGGCGATGATCGGCTGGATGCCGATCACCGCGACGAGCGCGCCGTTCCACAGACCCATCAGCGCCGACACCGCGATCGCGACGAGGATGATGAGCAGCACCGCGCCCACGTCGTTCTGGTTGCCGAGGTCGCTGATCAGCAGACAGGCGGTGGCGCCGGAGATGGCCATCACCGAGCCCACCGACAGGTCGATGCCGCCGGTCGCGATCACCAGGGTCATGCCCAGGGCGACCAGGACCAGCGGCGCGCTGCCGCGCAGGATGTCGATCAGGGTGCCGAAGAGGTGGCCGTCCCGGACCGTGACGAACTGATTGGAGGTGAACATGTTGACGACCAGCAGCGCCACCAGGATGGCGGACGGCCAGAACAACCGGTTCTTCAGGATGGACGTCATGAGGTAGCTCCGCTGGCGGTCTGTCCACTAGCAATCGTCTGCATGATGCGGTCCGCGTCGATGTCGGCGGTGTTCTCCAGCTCCTCGACCAGCCGCCGGTCCCGCAGGACCTCGATCTTGTGGCTGAGCCGGAGCACCTCCTCCAGCTCGGCGCTGACGAAGAGCACCGCCATACCGCCGTCGGACAGCTCGGCGACCAGTTTCTGGATCTCCGCCTTGGCGCCGACGTCGATGCCGCGGGTCGGCTCGTCGATGATGAGCAGCTTCGGCTCGGTGATCAGCCAGCGGGCGAGCAGCACCTTCTGCTGGTTGCCGCCACTGAGGTTGCGGACCGGGCGCTCCGGGTCGGCCGGCCGGATCTGCAGCGCCTTGATGTACTTCTCGACGATCTCGTCCTGCCGCTTGCGCGGGATCGGACGGGTCCAGCCCCGCGATGCCTGCAGCGCCAGGATGATGTTCTCCCGGACGCTCAGGTCACCGAGGATGCCCTCGGTGCGCCGGTTCTCCGAGGAGAAGGCGATCCCGCGCTTCATCGCGACCTGCGGGCTGCGCAGGTTGGCCGGCTTGCCGTCGATGTGCAGCTCACCGGTGTCCGCCTTGTCGGCGCCGAAGAGCAGACGAGCCAATTCGGTACGCCCGGAGCCGAGCAGACCGGCCAGCCCGACCACCTCACCCTCGTGGATGGTCAGATCGTACGGAGCGATCGCGCCGGTCCGGCCCAGACTCTTCGCCTCGATGAGCGGCTTGGCCTCGGCCGCGCGGGCCCGGGTGCGCTGCGCCTTGTCCTCCAGGTCCTCCAGCGCGGCGAGTTCCTTGCCGATCATCTTCTCGACGAGCTGCACCTGCGGGAGCTCCGCGGTGCGGTACTCCCCGATCAGCTGGCCGTTGCGCAGCACGGTGAGCCGGTCGGAGACCTCGTAGATCTGGTCGAGGAAGTGCGAGACGAACAGGATCGCCACCCCGTCGGCCTTGAGCCGCCGCATCACCGCGAACAGCTGCTCCACCTCGGAGGCGTCCAGGCTGGAGGTCGGCTCGTCGAGGATGAGAACGCGTGCCGAGACGTCCACGGCGCGGGCGATGGCGACCATCTGCTGGATGGCCAGCGAGTAGCTGTCCAGCGGCGCCGACACGTCGAGGTGCAGGTCAAGCCGGGCGAGCAGCTCCTCGGCGCGCCGCCGCATCTTGCCCCACTGGATCCGGCCGAACTTCCGCGGCTCCCGCCCGATGAAGATGTTCTCCGCCACCGACAGGTTGGTGCAGAGGTTGACCTCCTGATAGACCGTGCTGACCCCGGCCTGCTGGGCCTGCAGCGGTCCGGAGATCCGCACCGGCTCACCACCGAGCTCGATCTCGCCGCCGTCGATCTCGTAGACGCCGGTCAAAACCTTGATCAGGGTGGACTTGCCGGCCCCGTTCTCCCCCATGAGGGCGTGGATCTCACCGGGGAACAGGCGGAAATCGACGCCGTCGAGTGCGACGACGCCGGGAAAGACTTTTCGGATCCCGGTCATCTCCAGGACCGGGGACTGCTCGCCCATTGGTGCTCCGTTTCGAGCTGAGTCTCGAAGCCCGTTGTTGCCCCGGCCGGGCCGGCCGGGGCAACAAGCGGGTTATCGATCAGTACTGACGGGTGGGGAGGGCTTCCTTCGCCTGCTCCTGGGTGAAGGTGGTCTCCTCGGTGAGGACCCGGGTCGGGATCTCCTCGCCGGCGTTGGTCTTCTTGACCAGGTCCATCAGCTGCGGGCCGAGCAGCGGGCTGCACTCCACGATGAAGTTGATCTTGCCATCGGCGAGCGCCGTCATGCCGTCCTTGACCGCGTCCACGGTGATGATCTGGATGTCCTTGCCGGGCACCTTGCCGGCCGCCTCGATCGCCTCGATGGCGCCCAGGCCCATGTCGTCGTTGTGTGCGTAGAGCACGTCGATGTCCGGGGTGGACTGCAGGAAGGTCTCCATGACCGTCTTGCCGTCGGCCCGCTTGAAGTCACCGGTCTGCGACTTGACGACCTTCAGGTTCGGGTCGGCCGCGATGGCCTCGGCGAAGCCCTTCTGCCGGTCGATGGCCGGCGCCGAGCCCGTGGTGCCCTGCAGCTCGACGATGTTGATCGGGCCGGGCTTGCCCTTGGACTGCTCGACCAGCCACTGGCCGGCCTTCTTGCCCTCCTCGACGAAGTCCGAGCCGATGAAGCTCTTGTAGAGCGACTTGTCCTGCGAGTCGACGGCCCGGTCGGTCAGGATCACCGGGATGTCGGCGTCCTTGGCCTCCTTGAGCACCGCGTCCCAGCCGGAGGTGACCACCGGCGAGAAGGCGATGACGTCGACCTTCTGCGTGATGAAGTTGCGGATCGCCGAGATCTGGTTCTCCTGCTTGCCCTGCGCGTCGGAGAACTGCAGGTCGATGCCGGCCTCCTTCGCCGACTCCTGGATCGACTTGGTGTTCGCCGTACGCCAGCCACTCTCGGCGCCCACCTGGGAGAAACCGAGGGTGATCTTGCCGTCGCCACCGTCGCCGGAGCCCGAGCCCGCGTCGTCGCCGTTGCCACCGCACCCGGCGAGCGCCGAGACGGCCAGGACGCCGCTCAGCACGGCCGCGGTCAAGTTCCTGCGCACCATTACCTCCCGAAACTGTTACCGTTCACAAAATTTGCAGCGGCTGGCTGACCTGCCAGGACCGCATGAATTGCCGTACCGCTGCGACGACCGTCACAGCTTGCGTTTCGTGAGTGTTACCGTTCTCAACACCCGAGTCAAGAGATCCGGATCAACGTTTCCGATCAGTTGCAAGAACGGCGGTATCGCTCATGGTCATCGAGCCGTCACCTGCTACACGTCCTCCTATGGCGACACCCGCACCCACACCGGACCCCGTTTCGGCCGGCCACGAAGCAGCGATCGCGCACGTGCCCACACAGATCCCGGCACGTCCGGAGACACGCTCACCCCGAACTCAGCGATCGGGCAAGGAGCGCGGCACAGTCATGCGCGACGTGGCGAAACTGGCGGGGGTGTCCCACCAAACCGTGTCGCGAGTGATAAACGACCATCCGAACGTGCGCGCCGAGACCCGGGAACGGGTGCTGGCCGCCATGCGGTCGTTGAACTACCGGCGCAACCTGGCCGCCCGCACCCTGGCCACCCGCGAATCACACACGCTGGGCATCATCGGCTTCGAGACCACGCTGTTCGGTCCCGAGTCGATGCTCTACGGCATCGAGAGCGCCGCCCGCGCCGCCGGATACCTGGTCAGCGTCGCCACGGTCCGCGACCTGGCACACCGCCCGGTCCTGGAAGCCGTCGACCGCCTCGCCCAGCACGACGTCGACGGGATCATCGCGATCGCCCCCAAACCGTCGGTGATCATGGCGCTGACTCATGCGCCGGCCGGCCTGGCCTGCGTCGCGGTGGGCGGCGCCGGGCACGGCGATCCGTTCCCGACGGTCCGCGTCGACAACCGGGCCGGCGCCGCTGCCGCCACCCGGCACCTGCTCGACCTGGGCCACGCCACCGTCCACCACGTGGCCGGCCCGCAGGACTGGCCGGAGTCGCAGGCCCGCGTCGAGGGCTGGCGGGAAACCCTCTACGCCGCCGGCGCCGTCGTCCCGCCGGTCACCGCCGGCTGGTGGGACGCCGCCGCCGGGTACGAACAGGGTCTGCGCCTCGCCGCCGACCCGGCCGTCACCGCGGTCTTCTGCGCCAACGACCGGATCGCCCTCGGCGTGCTGCGCGCCATGCACGAGGCCGGCCGCCGGGTCCCGGAGGACGTGAGCGTGGTCGGTTTCGACGACATGCCGGACTCGGGATACTTCGTACCGCCGCTCACCACAGTGCACCAGGACTTCGCCGAACTCGGCCGCCGGGCCCTCGCCCTGCTCCTGCGGCACCTGGGCCGCCCGCCAGGCGACGCGCCGCCGGAGGACGTGGTGGTCGCTCCCCTGCTGGTGCCCCGAGTGAGCGCCGCGGCGCGCGGGTCATTGGCACGTCCGGAATCCGACAGCTGAGGGCTCACTCTCCCCGGTGACGAAGGGCCGGACCGGCCCCAGGAGCCGTTACAGTCCGAGAGGTGTTCGACGACGACACACCGCACCCGGCGACGGGGCGATGAGCATGGGAGCCGCATCAGCCGGCCGGCATCGCCGGCGCGGGCAGCCGCGGCTCCGCGGCACGCTGCACATCGAGGACGCCACCGGGCATCAGCTCACCGTGCCGCTGCGCGGGCGGGCGTCGGTTCTCACCGCCGGCGGCACCGGGCTGGCCGGGTACGGGGAGGTCTGGGCCGTCCACACCAGCGCGTCGTCTCCGGACATCAGCCTGATGATCAGTTACGGACCCGACGGCGTGCCCGAGCGCCGCGAGTCCGGCCTCTGCGCACCGGGCGCCACGGTCATGCTGGGCGGCGTGCGGTTCACCTGGCAGCAGACCCCGGCGGCGGTCCGCGTACCCCGGCCACGGCAGGCCGGCGCCCCACGCAACGCCCGCATCCCGGCACCGAAGACCGGCAACGCACGCGAGGTGCCGTCTCCGGCGGCCGGTCTGCGGCAGCGGTTGCAGAACATGGTCCGGGTGTTCACCCAGTCCGCCCGCCACTGACCCGAGCGCCGGCACCGAACAACGGCCGCCCAGCCTCCCGGCACCAACCGAACCAGCCTCCCAGCAGCCCATCCTCCCAGCCCCAACCGAACCAGCCGCCCAGCCTCCCAGCACCAACCGAACCAGCCGCCCATCGGGCCCGGCGCCAACCAACCACCTTCCTGCATCGAGGTCGCCTGGCGAGGCTGCGCAGTGCGCGTCAGCCGCGGCAACGTCTTGCTCACCGGCCACGCGGCGACATCACCCCGCCTTCAGTACCGGGACAGCCGTAGTTCACAGCCGGCCGACCCTCAAGGCTGGTTCGCGGGCGCCGGCTGGGTGCTGTCGCTGTCTCAGCCGACCGGAAAGGTGCAGAGTTCCCAGCCGGATGATCTAGAAGCCTCGAAATGACGGCTCGGCTCAGCTGTGCGTTGTGGCTGCCCGCCGCCCAACCACCACGGCTGCACGCCGCCCAACCACCACGGCTACCCGCCGCCCAACCACCATGGCTGCCGCCCGACCCGAACGGGGTGACGTCGCTGCCGCGCGGCTGGGGCCTCCTTTCGGGCTCAATTGATCAGTCGGCCGTGCGGTGGGGCTGCCTTACCACCCGGCAGACAGCGCTGGTGGGCGGCTGAGTGATCGGGTAGGTCGAAACAGCGGCCTTAGCCGCACGTTGGCGCTGTCACCCAGCTGAACCCCGGGCTCGGTGCCGCTCAACCAGCGGGAAACGGTGTGCCGGCCGGCAATGCGACCACCTATCGTGCCCGGCGTGGAGCATTGCGGGGAGTGCGGGTTCACCTACGCCGACGTCTCTCGGGAGGCGGTTCCGGATCGGCTGCGGGAAGCCGGCCTACGCTTCACCGCGGCCCTCGGAGGTCGGCCGGACCCACGGCAGCGTCCGGCGCCGGAGGTGTGGTCGCCCCTGGAGTACGCCTGCCACGTGCGGGACGTGCTGCGCGTTCAGGCGGAGAGGGTTGCGCTCGCGCTGGCGGAGGACGAGCCCGAGTTCGTCCCGATGGGCCGGGAGGAGCGGGTCGTCGAGGACGCCTACACCGCGCAGGATCCGCGGGCCGTGGCCACCCAGCTGGCGCAGGCGGCGGACGATCTGGCCGGCATCCTGGGCGGGCTGACCCCGGAGCAGTGGGAGCGAACCGGGGTCTACAACTGGCCGGTGGTGCAGGCCCGCACGCTGCTCTGGCTCGGGCAGCACACCATCCATGAGGTGGAACACCACCTCATGGACGTGCAGCGCTGAGCCGCGAGCCGACCGCGGCCTGCGCAATCGGCACCGCGAAGCGGCGCTGAGCCGCAAGCCGACCACAGCCGGCGCAGGCAAAGCAAGCGGCACTCGCGAAGCGCGCCGAGCCGACCACAGCCGGCGCAAGCAAGGCGAGCGGCACTCGCGAAGCGCGCCGAGCCGACCACAGCCGGCGCAAGCAAGGCAAGCGGCACTCGCGAAAGCGCGCCGAGCCGCAACGCAACCGCAGCCGCACGCCGGCGCGAGCCAAGCGGGCGGCACCCGCGAAGCGGCGCTGAGCTTCAGCTCTTGGTCGGGTTGCCGTAGTAGGCGCCCGGCCCGTGCTTGCGCTTGAAGTGCCGCTGGGCCAGGTGGTCGGGGATGCTCGCGGCCGGGTTCAGGGCCAGGGTCTTGAGGGCCATCTCGGCGACCGCCTCGCAGATGATGGCGTGCTCGACCGACTTGCCGGGGGTGGCGCCCCAGGTGAACGGGCCGTGGTTGGCGACCAGCGCGGCCGGCATGTCGACGGCGGCCTCGTCTTCGCCGATCAGTTCGACGATGACGCGGCCGGTGTTCAGTTCGTAGTCGGTGGCGCACTCGGCGGCGGTGAGGCCGCGGGTGACCGGGACCGGGCCGTTGAAGGTGTCGGCGTGCGTTGTACCGAGCAGCGGGATGTCCCGGCCGGCCTGGGCGAACGCGACCGCGTTGGTGGAGTGCGTGTGGGTGACGCCGCCGATCGAGGGCCACGCCAGATAGAACGCGCGGTGCGACTCGCTGTCCACCGACGGGCGCAGGTCGCCGGCGAGCACCTTGCCGGTCTCCAGGTCGACCGGGACCAGGTGGTCCTCGGTCAGATCCGCGTAGCGGACCCCGGACGGCTTGATCAGGTAGTAGCCGCCCTCACGGTCGATGCCGCTGACGTTTCCCCAGGTCAGCTGGGCCAGGCCGGTTTCGGGGATGACCTGGTTGGCCCGCAGGACAGCCTGGCGCAGAGCCTTGGAACCGTACGTCACTTCTTCTCCTCGCCCAGGAATTGTTAACGCTAACCATAAGCTAGCGCAGTTCGGCGGCAGTCCGCGCCCGCAACGATTCCGGCAGCTGCACGAACCCGGCCGACGCCGCCGCGCTCGGCCCGGCCTCAGACGCAGCGTATGCCAGGGAGCCACGGGCCACCGCCGATGTCCGGGACTGGCCGCCGCTCCCGGGCGCCGAGGACCGCCATCGCCCCGAGCGCAGCAGGCTGAGCCCGGTGGCGCTGACCCTGGCGTCCAGGTCGCTGAGCGCGAATCAGAGGCCGGCCGAGGCGGCACCGTTCGGGGGTTCGCCCGCGAGAACGGACGAACCCCCTGATCATCAACGCAGCGAATGCGGCAGCGCGATGGTGATCCATTCATTGTTGTCGGCCACGCCGGCGGTGCGGCCGTTCGAGAACGGGAAGTTGTTGTCGTTCAGGACGGCGATGGTCCGGTCGTCCAGGATGACGACGTCCTCGATGGTCTGGAACGGGAAGGTGAACGTGGTGCCGAAACCGCCGAGCTTGCGCGGGTTGGCGACGTTCATCAGGTCGACGAGCAGGGTCTTGTCGAGCAGCCCGTCCCGGTTGCGGTCCCGCTTGTCGGCGACGTAGATCTTCTTGACGACCGCGGTGGCGCCCTGGCCGTTGTCCCGCTCGATGATCAGGAAACGGTTCCGGTCGACGCTGATCGCGTCGCCGATCGCGTTGGCCGGGCTCTCCAGCTGGTAGGTCCAGCGCTTGCCGGTGTACTTCCCGGCCCGCTTGTCGTACTCGTTGAGCCGCAGCTGCCCGGCGGCGTCGCCGGTGACCGTGCCCTCCAGCAGCGGGTACAGGTAGCGGCCGTCGACCGACTCGGCCATGCCCTCGAAGCCCTTGCTGCTGCCCAGGGTCGCGGTGGCGCCGGTGCGCGCGGCGGTCTCCGGCGCGATCACGCCGTCCAGCGGGGTGGGCGCCGCGAGCAGGCGCCCGGCACGGTCGAAGTGCAGCAGGTACGGGCCGAACTCGTCCCCGATCCAGTAGGTGCCGTCCGAACCCTTGACGATCGACTCGACGTCGAAGTCCGCGCCGGTGAGCACCCGGTCGGAGCGGGTCAGCTTCCACGGGACCAGGCCGCGCGGGTCGGTCAGGTTGACGCCGCCGAGCACGTCCACGGTGTTCGTGGCGAACGCCGGGGCGAGCCGCTGCACGCGCAGCAGGAAGTCGGCCGAGTTGGCCTGGTTGCCGTAGCCGTTGTCGGAGAGCACGTCGAAGGTGCCGTCACCGTTGTCGGCGATGCCGGAGAAGCCCTGGATCGGCTGGTCGGCGAAGGGCACCGGGATGCCGTTGGTGCTGCCGGTGACGAGGCTGCCGGACGGTTCGCTGCCGGGCACGAACGTCGTGGCCGGCAGCGAGGCGAACCCGGTCAGGGTCGGCGTGGTGACCTTACCGCGGTCGCCCGCGTACGAGGCGTTGCCGGCGAGCGCCAGCGTCAGCGCCAGGACGCCCGCCCCGGCGAGGATCTTGTTGATCTTTCTCATGTGGCCGGACGATAGGGACCCCGGGTGAACCGGGGCCCACACGCCGGTGGCTACCAGGTCACTTGCGGGCGGCTGTGCGGCGGGGCCGCGAGGCACGCCGTTTCGGCGCCGACTCGTGCCGGGGCAGCGAGGCCGGGTCGGGCAGGTCATGCCCGATGGTCAGCCCGTCCGCCTTCCGGATCAGGTCACCCTCCGCGACCAGGGCCTCGATCAGGCCGGTGAGGCGGGCGTCCAGCTCGGCCGGCCGGCGGGCGGGCCAGCCGAACACCCGGGCGGTGGCGGCGAGCAGCTCCTCGTCGGTCAGCACGCCGCCGTCGTGGACCAGGTACTCCAGGGCCACCCGCACCTCGGAGTCGGCGACCTGGTCCGGTTTGCGGGTCAGTTCGTCGGTGCGGTGGCGTACCACCGGGACCGGCAGGTGCGGATCGCTGAGGAAGGTGCCGTCCCAGACGACGCCGGCCTCCTCCATCACCGACTCGACCGCGACCCGGGCCTGCTTGCTGATCCGGACCAGGCCCCATTCCTCCCGCATCCGCTGGAGCGCGACGCCGATGTGCACCGGCCCCTCGACCACGGTGATCTCCCGGACGGCGGCGACCAGGCGGGCATGCACGCCGGGCTCGGTCAGTCCGGCGCCGGGAGGCAACGGGGACAACTGCGCCTTCCGGTACGGGTGAGCCCACTCCCCGAAGCTCGCGGCCGGCTCCGGCTGCGGCTCGGCCGTCCTGCGCGCCCGGCTGCCGGACGACGACCGGCGCCGGCGGCCCGGCGTCGCGACCTCGGGCTCAGGCGAGGGCTCCACATCGACCGCGGCCTCGGCCTCGACCGCCACCTCGACCCGCTCCTCGACCGACGTGGTGACCAGCGGCTCCATGGCCGCCGACTCGGCCGCCGGTTCCATCGCGACCGGCTCGGGCGCGTGGTACGGATGCAGGTCGAGATCCTCCTCCGCGCTGCTGAGGTGCTCGAACGTGGCCGGGGCGACGTGCTGGTACTCGTCGACCGCGGCCGCCACGTCGGGCTGCCCGTCGAACGAGGGCTCCAGGTCGTCGTCGAACTCCAGACCGGTGGCGGCCGGCCAGACCGTGCCCGGCTCCTCGGCCACGGGCGCCGGTTCGGCCGGGTACAGCTCGGTCTCCTCCTGGGCGGCGTGCTCCTCGACGTCGTCCACGCCGGCCAGGTAGGCGCCGGCCTGTTCCGCGACGACCTCGTAGGACTCCGTGTCGGCCGGCGGCGGCTCCTCCAGGTAGGGGTCGGCGCCACCCTCCGCCACCACGTACGGCGCGGCCTCCTCCTCGACGGATTCGGTCGTTTCGGCGTACACCTCTGGCTCTTGATGTTGCTCGGCCGGGACGTCGGTGACCGTGACCGTCAGCTCCGGCGCCGCTTCCTCGGGGAACTCGGCGAAGGCCGCATCGATGGCGGCCCGCAGCCGCTCCTCCTCGTGCTGCCGGTCCAGGTACCAGGCGGTCCCCCAGATCCGGTGCAACCGCCAGCCGAGCTGCTGCAGCTCCTGCTCACGCAGCCGGTCCCGGTCCCGCGCGGCGGGCGCGGAATCGTACGAGGTGCCGTCGCACTCGATACCGAGGGCGTACGGGGCGTTGCGCCGGGCGTTGCGGCGGACGGCGAGATCGATCCGAAAGCTACCGGTGCCGACCCGGGTCTGCACCCGGTAGCCCCAGGCGCGGATCACGTCGCGCACCGAATCCTCGAACGGCGTCTGCTGATCCGGGCGGACGTCCTCGATGCCGAGGGCGGCGTCGCCCCGCACCGCGTAGTCCAGGTAGGTGGCCAGGTGCCGCAGCTCCTCGGATTCCGGCAGGTCACGGCCGCGGACCGCGGAGACCACCTCGAGCCGGCGGGCGGCGCGGGTGGTCGCGACGTTGAGCCGCCGCCACCCGTCCGCGCCGGCCAGCCCGCCGAGGTCCTCGCTGATCGCCAGGATGACGACGTCACGCTCGTCGCCCTGCACGGTGTCGAGGTCCTTGACGAAGAAGCCGCGCAGCCGGTCGTCGTCCGGCGCCTCCACCATGTCGTGCACCGCGACCTCGATCTCGTGCGCCTGCTGCGGCGAGCAGGCGATCACGCCGAGCGTCAGGTCGGGGCGGGTGACGAGGTGGTGCGCGACCCGGCTGGCGACCATCCCGGCCAGGGTCTGCTCGTCGCCGGCCGGGAACAGCTGCACCCCGGCGTCCGGCCCGGGCGGCCCGGCGGCCGGGAAGGTGTTGAGCCGGCCCTGGTAGAAGCTGTGGTTCGCGAAGGCGATCAGCGACTCGTGCCGGCTGCGGTAGTGGGTGCCCAGGTCGACGACCCGGAACGCGCCGCAGCTCACCGCCAGGTCGAGGATCGACTGCCCGTCGCCGCCGGGCAGGTTCGCCGCGGTGACCTGCCGGTCGTCGCCGACCACGATCATCGAGGCGCCCCGGTACGCGCAGGTGATCGCGTCGGCGACCGGCATCCGGGACGCCTCCTCGACGATCACCACGTCGAAGTTGAGGTCGGCCGGGAGCAGCCGGCTCACCTCGGCCGGGATGGTCAGGAAGCAGGGCTTCACGGCGAGCGTGGCGTGCCGGGTCTGCGCGATCAGCTCGTGCACCGGCAGCCGGCGCCCCTGCTGGGCCGCCGACGCGCGCAGCAGGGCGGCCTCGGCCGCGGCGGCCTCGGTGGGCTGCATGGCGTCCACCGCGTTCATCACCTCGGCGGCGGCGGCGCGCTGCAGCCGGCTGTCCCAGATCTGGAACTCGCTGACCAGGCGATCCCGGCCGACGGCGTCCAGCGGTGGGAGCCGGTCGTCCTCGCGGATCACGGCGTCCACCCAGGACTGGAACAGCGCCCGGCCGAGCACCGGCAGGAGCTGCTCGATCGGCAGGTCCTCGCGGGCGCAGAAGTCCACCACGGCGTCCAGGCCGTGCTCGGACAGCACCGTACGGGCCGCCTGGTACTCGAACCACTCCTGCTGCCCGCGGCTGTCCTCGAGCAAAGCCTGCAGCAGCTCACGGGCGTGCTCGTAGTCGTCCAGCGCCGCGGTCAGCGACGGGTGGCGGCGCGGCGCGAAGGCCCGCAGGATCCAGTCCCGGGCGGCCTGCCACTCACCGACCCGCGACGGCAGGGTGTCGGTCGGCCGGGTCTTGCGCAGCACCTCGGCCTGCTCGGGGGTGAACGCGATGTCGCCACCGGTGCGGACCCGCCGGGCCTCCGACGTCCAGGCCATCGCGGTGGCCAGCGCTTCCACGTCGGTCTGGGTTCCCCGGTACGCGCCACCCAGCACCCGGGCGTACTCGGAGGCGTTGGCCGCCAGTGCCGCGGCCGCGTCCGACGCGCTTTCCCGGAGCAGCCCGATCGCCGCCGACTCGGCCAGCGTGAAGTCCCGCCCGGCCGCCGCGCTGTACGCCTGCGCCAGCTCGGCCGCGGCGGTGAACGGCTCGACGTGCGAGCGCAGCCAGGTGACCGCGTCGTGGATCGGCCCGGCGGCGAGCTGCGGCCGGGGCGCCGGCTCGGGTGGCGGCCGCAGCGCCGCGGTCCACCGGTCGAACTCCTTGCGCGCCTCGGTGACGATCCGGATGATCGCGCTGTTCGGGGTAGGTGCGCTGACCCGTTCGATGACCGCCGGCAGCGCCTCCGGCGGGGTCACCTCCTGCACCTCCTCGGCGGTGCGCAGCGCCTCGTCGATCGCCTCGAAGTCGGTGTCGAGCCGCCGCCAGTGCCGGCCGAGGATCTTCGCGTGCTCCCGCTCGGCCTCCTCCAGCTCCTCGATCGACCGCTTCCACGCCGCCGCCGAGGCCAGGTTGGCCACCGCCTGCGAACGCTTCACGTCCGGCCGGGCGATCTCCGCGGCCGCCTTCTTGTCCCGCCGGTACGGCGCCCGCAGCTTGCGCATCCCCTTGTGCACCGTGGCGAACCGCTCGGCGAGCTCGTCCACCGGCTCGGCCAGCGCCGCGTCGTTGAAGTGCTCCCGGGCCCGCGCCTCGGCCGACTTCACCACGTCGACGGCACGCCGCAGCAGTCGCACCGACGTCCGCGCGGCCGTCATCCCGGTGCTGTCGAACCAGGCCGGCTCCGGCTTGTGCGGCCGGGACAGCAGGTCCACGATGGCCGCGACCCGGCCGATGTCGGTGAACGCCACCACGTTCGGCAGGCCGAGCCGGGCGGTGACCCGGTCCAGGCTGTGCTGATGCTGCTCCAGCCGGTCGGCCTCGTCGGCGAACCGGCGGGCCAGCCCCCGCGACTGCGCGGCGGTCAGCGACAGCAGCTCGACCGGCGGCGGGTTCAGGTGCGCGATGCTCGGCACGATCGGCAGCTTCGCCGGGCTGGGCAGCGCCGACCAGGTCACCCCGGCCCGGGCCCGGACCGCGTCCTCGGCCTGGTGCAGGGCGCGCAGATGCCGCAGCAGTCCCTCGGCGGCCCGGGCCACCGTCTCCAGGCTGGGCAGCGTCAGCCACTCGTCGGCGGCCTCGGCCGGGCGGCGCGCGGCGTGCCCGATCAGCGTGGTCAGGGTGATCGCGTCGGCCAGGGTGTGCGCGCCGAAGGCCGCGGCGACCGGGTCCTTCGCCAGCGCCTCGGTGAGGTGCTCCAACGCGGTCTGCGCCTGATGCAGCCGGGCGTCGAGCCGGTTGCGGTCGATCACGTCGCGCCACAGGAAGTCGTCGCCCTGCAGAGCCGGGCGCCAGGCCCGGCCGAGACGCTCGGCGGCGTCCCGGACGTGCTGCAGCGACTGGGTGGTCAGCGGGATCGGCAGGGTCGGCGGCACCGGTGCGGCCGGCACGTCGATCATCTGCGCGCACATGCCGAGCACGTCGTGCAGCCGGTGACCGAGCGGCTCGCGGACCTCGTTCATCGCCTCCGCGTACGCGTTCAGCCGCCGCCGGTGCTCGCGCAGCTCCTCCCGCTCGTCGGTGGACAGGCTCGGCGGCGGCAGCGGGATGAAGTCCAGCGCCGCGGCCAGGGCGGCCGCCACCTGCATCCGGCCGGTCCGGTCGCTGTGCAGCTCCAGGACGTAGTCGTCCAGCCCGGCGCGGGCCAGCCGCTGCTTCACCTGGTCCAGGGCGGCGGCCTTCTCGGAGACCAGCAGGACGCGCTTCCCGGCGTACAGCAGGCAGGCGATCATGTTGGCCACGGTCTGGGTCTTGCCGGTGCCGGGCGCGCCGCGCATCACGAAACTGCGGCCGGCCACCGCGGCGGAGACGCAGGCACGCTGCGCGGCGTCCGCATCGAGAACCAGGGGTACGTCGTCCGGCGCGGCCACCTCGTCGATCCGGCGGGCCGTGATCGGGTCGAACCGGAACGCGTCGATCTGCGACTTCGGGTCGGTGGCCAGCGCGCGGACCACCGGGTGGGCGAGGATCTGGCGTTCGTTGTCGACGAGGTCGCCGTACATCACCTCACGGTCCACCGCGAACCGGGACAGCATGATCGCCTCGTCGGTGCGCCACTCCTGGTGCTCGCTGATCGCCGCGTCCAGCCGGGCCCAGAACACCGTGACGTCCAGCCCGGACAGGCTGTCGACGACCGGCAGCTCGACGCCGCTCAGGCGCAGCCGGACAGCCAGGGCCGGGTTGACGATCGGGTCGTCGGGGCGGGCCCGCAGGCGTGGGTAGTCGAGCGGGTCGGGGTGCACCAGGTCGACCGGGAGGAGCAGGATCGGGCTGGCGTACTCCTGCTCGCCGTCGCGCCAGTGCAGCGTACCGAGCGCCAGATAGAGCGCGGCCAGCCCGCGTTCCAGCTGGTCCCGCCGGGCGACGCGGCGCAGGGCGTGCAGCGCCGCGTCCATGTCGGCGTCGGCCATCTCGGTCTGGAACACGTGCGCGGCCCGCGGCCGGGGACCCTCGGCCTGCTCCTCGATGCCGAGGAAGCCGCACTCCCGGCCCTGCTGCAGCGCCTCCACGACGCTGCGCGGGGACGGGCTCACGATCGGCACCACCCCCGGGCCGGCCGGGTCGACGTCGATCAGGGGGTTGGCGCCGGTGAGGTCCAGGAGACCGGCCCGCCAGGTTTCGAGCACGCCACGTACGCGTGCGTCCGGCCGCCCGGTCAAGCCATCTGCATCATCCCACCGCATTTGCACATTCCAGCAAGGCGAGGTGGGTCACCGTGGCGATTTTCCGGGTTAATCCGACGTTCTAGACGCCAAACGCCGAAATCTCGTGCCAAACTCCCCCAAATCACCCAGCCTTGTCATCCTCCGACGACCCGGCCATCCCGGCATTTCCCGCCCGGACCCGCCTCCCGCGCCAACCCAACCCCAACCCCAGCTGACCCACAGCGTCCCGTCAACGACCCGGAAGCAACGCTGAGCGTCAGCCCACCAGCCCGGCTGACCACCACGGTCGCATCAGCGACCCGGAAGCAACGCTGAGCGTCAGCCCGCCAACACCAGCTGACCACCACCGTCGCTTCCGCCGCGCGGAAGCAACGCTCCCGGCTGACCACCACGGTCGCATCAGCGGCGCGGAAGCAACGCTGAGCGTCAGCCCACCAACCCGGCTGACCACCACCGTCGCATCAGCGACCCGGAAGCAACGCTGAGCGTCAGCCCGCCAACACCAGCTGACCACCACCGTCGCTTCCGCGGCGCGGAAGCAACGCTCCCGGCTGACCACCACGGTCGCATCAGCGGCGCGGAAGCAACGCTGAGCGTCAGCCCACCGACCCGGCTGACCACCACCGTCGCATCAGCGACCCGGAAGCAACGCTGAGCGTCAGCCCACCAACCCGGCCGACCACCACGGTCGCTTCCGCGGCGCGGAAGCAACGCTGAGCGTCAGCTGGACTTGATCAAGCTGGGCTGGACGAATGACCTCGATCGCGACAGGGCGGGGCGGCCGGAAGGGTTTGCTCCGGGCAGGCATGTGACTGGAGCCTGCTCGGATCGAGGGGGCTGCCGGCTGCTACTCCCAGGTGGGGACCCACCATTGCCAGCCGGCCGGGGCGAGGGGCCAGCTCGGGTCCGGGCGCCAGCCGGCTGGGGGGTACCAGCCGGCGGGTGGGACCGGCCAGCCCGGCGGGACGGCGAACTTGATGCCGGTGGGGGCGGACGGGATCGGCGGGTGGGGGTTGCCGTCCGCGGCCGGGGAGACCGGGGCGACACCGGTGCGGCGGCCGGCGTTGCCCTTGACGACCGCGGTCAGCGCCGGGATGACGGTGGTCTCGGCGATGACTGCCTCGCCGCCGTCCGGGGCCGGGCTGACCGGCAGTGCGGACGGGTCCAGGACCGGCAGCGCACCGGAGACGGCGGACGAACCCGAATAGGACGAGCCCGAGTGGGAGTTGGCCGGCGAACCGGAGACGGATGAGCTGGAATAAGACGTCCGGGACAGGGCGGCGTGGGCAGGGCGCGGCACGGAGACCGAGGAGACCGGCTCGGTGACGGCTACCGAGCCGACCGGGTCCATCCAGGAGACCGACGCACCGGAGTCCGGGCGCGGCATCGAGCCGGTGGTGGGATCGACACGCGGGATCGCACCGGTGGACACGACCGGCGGATCCAGGCGCGACGCCGAGCCGGCGGCGACCGGCGGATCCAGGCGCGACGCCGAGCCGGCGGCGACCGGCGGGTCCAGGCGCGACGCCGAGCCGGCGGCGACCGGCGGGTCCAGCCGCGATGCCGAGCCGGTGGACACGACTGGCAGGTCGAGGTGGGGTGCCGAGCCGCCGGGCAGGGAGCCGGTGGAGGGCATGGTGGGCAGGCCGGTGCCCGCCGACGACGTGGCCCAGCTCGGTACGCCGCCGCTGGGCACGGCCCAGTCCGGCATTCCCGGGGATTCGCCCGGCGCGGTCCAGGCCGGTGCGGATTCGGCGTGCGTCGCGGCCCAGCTGGGCACCGGCTCGTTCGGGGCCGCCCAGACAGGCGCGCCGGGAGCGGGCTCGTTCGAGGCGGCCCGGCCGGACCCGGGCTCGTTCGACGGACCCCAGGCCGGCGCGGACTCGTTCGCCGCAGCCCGAGCCGGCGCAGACTCGTTCGCCGCAGCCCAAGCGTGTTCGCCCGGAGCCGCAGCCCAACCGGGCTCGCTCGAAGTAGCAGTCCGGGCCGGCTCGCCCGGAGCGGTCCAGGCGGCCTCGCTGGGAGCGGTCCAGGCGGGCTCGCTCGAAGTAGCAGTCCGGGCCGGCTCGCCCGGAGCGGTCCAGGCGGGCTCGCTGGGAGCGGTCCAGGCCGGGGCGCTGGGAGTGGCGGCCGGGTCGGGGCGGGACGGAAGCCCGGCCGGGCCCGGTGCGGCGCCCCCGGGGGTCGTGGCCGGTCCCGTGGTGGCCACGGCCGGGTGGGGGAAGCTTGCCGGGGCCCGGCCGGGCGTCGTGGGGCCGGCCGGGGAGACCGAGGCGGCCGCGGCCTGGCGGGCGGCGAGGCCCTGCCAGCTGTCCGGCAGGTCGTGGGCGCGGGCCATGTAGAGCATGACCTCGGCCTTGCCGTCGAGGCCCTTGACGACCGCGCGCGCCGCGGTGACCAGGCCCTGTTCGGCCAGGTGCCGCAGGGCGGGCAGCAGTTCGGCGCTCATCTTGGGGCTCAGGTCGCCGACCCGGGCCTCACCGACGCGCACCTCGATCAGGTGGTCGGCCATCTCGTGCAAGGTCACGTACGCCCAGCACTCGCCCTCCCGGCGCAGCAGCGGGCGCAGCGCGTCGAGGAACTGAGCTTGGCCGAGCACCTGCACGGCCGAGCCGGTGGGCAGCACCCGGTGTTCCTGGGCCGGCGGCGAGTTGGCCGGCACGAGCATGTGCGGTTCGGCCAGGTCGAGCCGGATGGTGCCGACGAAGGCGGGTGGGCGTCCCTCGTACTCCCCCCACTCGCGCCCGTGGATCCGGGCGTTGACCTCGGGCACCATGCCGCGGGTGGTGAGGTTGGTGAGCACCTGGACGTACCGCGCGGCCTCGGGCCGCGGCAGGTGGCCGAGCAGGCTGGTCCCGGACCAGACGCCGACCGCGTTGCGGTCGTGTTTGTTGCTCCGGTCCGGGATCAACTGCACGGGTACGTCTATCTCGGTTCCCTGCGGGTTGAACTCGTTGCCGAAGAGCGCACGTATCGCCTTGGCGTAGTGCGTCTCGCCGACCACCTCGGCGCTTGCCCAACCCGCTTGACCCCAAAGTGGGAACCGATTCGCCACACGGGAACGCTAGTGTCTGCTTTCCGTCAGTGACCTCACCCGTACGGACGAGTGCGATCAACCATACGTTCCGTATCCGTTCAGCTTGCCGAGAGCGACTAAGTGATCGTTCAGCGGTGGATAAACCCGGCGCACCGTCCGAAAGTGATCAGAGTCGCACGACCATCTTGCCGGTGTTCTCGCCGCGCAGCACGCCGAGGAACGCCTCCGGAGCGTTCACCAGACCGTCCACCACCGTTTCCCGGGCCGAGATCTGCCCGTTCCGCAGCCACTCTCCCACCTCGGCGAGGAAGTCGGGCATCCGGTGGTTGTGGTTGCCGACGATGAAGCCGCGCAGGTTGAGCTCCTTGCCGACGGCGAGGGCCAGGTTGCGCGGGCCGGTGGGCGGGGCCACGTCGTTGTACTGAGCGATGGCGCCGCAGAGCGCGACCCGGCCGAACTTGTTCAGCGAGCCGAGCGCCGCCTCCAGGTGGTCGCCGCCGACGTTGTCGAAGTACACGTCGATGCCGTCCGGTGCTGCGGCGCGCAGCTGTTCGCGTACCGGTGCGTCCTTGTAGTTGAAGGCCGCGTCGAAGCCCAGGTCCTCGGTCAGGTGCTTGACCTTGCCGGCCGAGCCGGCGCTGCCGATGACGCGCTTCGCTCCGCGAAGCCTGGCGATCTGCCCGACCACGCTGCCGACGGCGCCCGCGGCGCCGGACACGAAGACAGTGTCACCCTCGCGGAACTGGGCGATGTCCAGAAGGCCGACGTACGCCGTGAGCCCGGTCATCCCGAGCAGACCGAGGTACGCCGACGGGGTGGGCGCCGCGGCCGGGTCCACCACCCGCACCCGGTTCGCGTCGGCCACCGCGTACTCCCGCCAGCCGTAACCGTGCGCGACCACCGCGCCCACCGCGATGCCCTCGGCGTTGGAGGCGACCACCTCGCCGATCGCCGCGCCGTCCAGCGGCGAACCCACCTGGAACGGCGCGATGTAGGACTTGGTGTCGTTCATCCGCCCCCGCATGTACGGGTCGACGGACATGTAGAGGTTGCGGATCAGCACCTGACCGGCGCCCGGCTCGGGCGTCGCGGTCTCGGCGATCTCGAAGTTCTCCGCGGTGGGCCAGCCGGTCGGACGGGACGCGAGGCGGATCTCCAACATGGTGTACCTCCTGGGGGACGGCTTGTCGTGGCTACTCGACAGTACGTTGAAAAAGTCGACACCGCGTCGATTCCAGGCTGTGGGAAGGGTTACGGTTGATCGCATGAGCCCTCCCCCCGGCCGTCGTCGCGGCCCGAGCAAGGGCGACCGGCGCGAGCAGGCGATCCTGGACACCGCCCGGGCGCTGCTGGCCCGCAAGCCGCTCGCCGAGATCACCATCGACGAGCTGGCCGCCGGGGCGGAGATCTCCCGGTCGAGCTTCTACTTCTACTTCGACTCGAAGCTCGCGGTCGTGGTCGCGCTGCTGCACGGGCTGGCCGGCGAGCTGGACACCGACGCCGGCCCGTGGCTGGACGGGACCGGCCCGGACGAGCCGGCCCTGCGGCTGTCGCTGGAGCGGCTGGCGGCGATCTGGCGTACGCATGGGCGCCTGCTGGCCGGGGCGCTGGCCGCCGCGCCCGGCTGCCCACCGATCGGTGAGTGGCGCGACCGGCTTCGCGACGCGCACGTCACCCGGCTCGCCGCGCGGATCGAGCGGGACCGGGCCGCCGGCCTGGCGCCGCCCGGGCCACAGCCGCACGTGCTGGCCGGGATGGTCCACGATCTGCGGACCACGGCGTTCGCCGGATCCGGTGACCCGCAGGCGCTGGTGGACGACCTGGTGACCGTCGAGCTGCGGATGCTGTACGGGGATTTACGCGTTCTCCACTCGGACGGGTGACCGGCCAGGCACCCTGAGATCATGCGGATCGGTGTGATCGGGGCAGGCCGGCTCGGCGGCACACTCGCGGCTTGGTGCGCCGAAAGCGGGCACGACGTGGCGGTCACCTCGCGGCATCCGGAACGGGTGCGCGAGCTGGTGGACCGGATGAACTGGCGGATGCGGGTGATGCCGGTCCCGCAGGCCGCGTCCTTCAGCGACATGGTGATCTTCGCGCCGAACTGGGCCTCCGCGAAGGAGGCGGTCGACCTGACGCTCGGCGCCATCCAGGGCAAGGTGGTCATCGACGCCACCAACCCGGCCGACGCCGTCCCCGGCGCACCCGGACCCGGCGGTCTGGCCGGGATGCCGGGCTCGTTCTCCGGCGCCGTCCTGGCCGCCGACGAGGACCTGGGCGCCAGCACCAAGAGCCCGGCCGTCATGGCAGCCGCCGTCACCGGGCCGCCGAACGAGGCCGCCGACCGGCTCCTCGCCCGCGCGGGCGGCAAGAGCGGGCTGGAGACGCTGATCGAGTGGGCGCCGGAGGCGCACTGGGTGAAGGCGTTCAACACGATGCCGGCCGAGGTGCTGACCCGGCGGCGCGGACACGACCCGCTGCTGGCCGAGTTCGTCTGCACCGACCAGCCGGACGCCCGGGAGGCGGCCTCGCAGATCATCCGTGAGCTCGGCTTCGCGCCGTTCTACGCCGGCGGCGCCAAGGCCGCCCGGCTCACCGAAACGGGCGGGCCGTTGCAGAGCCGCGAGGTGGACGTGCAGGACGCCACGGACGCGCTGGCGGAGGCGCTGACCGCGCTGCGCTGAGGCTTCCTAGACTTCCGGCCATGCCGGAGATCGTGGAGCTGCTCGCCTCGCCCGTGCACCGCTTCGAGGGCCGTCCCGCCGACGGCCCCGCACCGGCGCCCGAGGGGGAGCTGGTCGAGGAGATCCGGATCCGGGCCGGCCTCGGCATCGTCGGCGACCGGTACTTCGCGCATCCGGCGCACCGGGACGCGAGCATCACGGTGATCGCCCGCGAGTCGCTGCCGGACGGCGCCGGCCTGGCCCAGGTACGCCGCAATATCCTCATCGCCGGTCTCGACGTGGACGCGCTGGTGGGTTCGGTGCTGAGCCTCGACTCCGGGTCGGGCCCGGTCCGGCTGCGGGTACGCCGGCCGGCGAATCCGTGCGCCTGGATGGACGTGGTGATCGGCCCGGGGGCGTGGCGGGCACTGCGCCGGCGGGGCGGGGTCCGTTGCGTGCCGCTGGACGACGGGGTGCTGCGGGTCGGCCCGGTGCTCGCCGAGGTCCTGCCGGACGCCTAGCTGTTCGCCTCGGCGCGGGTGGCGCGCTCTTCTCGCTCCTCGGCCTCGGCCACCTGGGTCCAAGGGTAGGGGCGGCTGTCCTCGCGGCGGCGCAGCCAGGCGGCGTGGGTCTCGCGGACGGTGGACGGGGTGGACGTGCCGATGCTGATGGTCATCGCGGGCTCCGATCAAGTCAGGTGCACCGCCAATCGGCCCGCCACGCATGAGCTTGCAGGAAATCTTGGTTCCAAAGGGGTTGCCGTCGCTCCCGGCCGCCACTAACGTACAACCACATGGTTGTAGGTTCGCTCTCCGGCGCCGGCACCGACCGGGTGTTCCACGCCCTGGCGGATGCCACCCGGCGCGACATCCTGATCCGGGTGATCCGTTCCGGGCAGTCCGTGTCGGAGCTGGCGCGGCTCTACCCGATGAGCTTCGCGGCGGTGCAGAAGCACGTCGCGGTGCTGGAGCGCGCGGCCCTGGTCAGCAAGACCCGGCGCGGGCGGGAGCAGATCGTGACCGGAGAGGTCGAGGTGCTGCGCCGGGCAGCGCGCCTGCTCGACGCGTATGAGGAGATCTGGCGGCAACGGGCCGGCCGGATCGAGGACATCCTGAGCGAGGAGTGACGAGATGCCGGTGATCAGTTCGACCAAGGACGTGGAGGAACTCACGCTCACCTTCGTGGCGGAGTTCGACGCCCCGGTGGATCGGGTCTGGCAGGTCTGGGCCGATCCGCGCAAGCTGGAGCGCTGGTGGGGCCCGCCGACCTGGCCGGCCACCTTCGAGCGGTATGAGTTCGAGCCCGGTGGCCAGGTGCGCTACCACATGACCGGGCCGGACGGCGAGAAGGCCCGCGGCTGGTGGACCATCACCGCGGTGCAGGCGCCGCACCGCCTCGAGTTCGACGACGGGTTCGCCGACGACAACGGGGACCCGGTCGACCTGAAGGACGCCACCCACGGCGTGGTCACCCTCGAGGCGACCGGCGCCGGCACGCGGATGACGACCGTCTCCCACTTCGTCAGTGCCGAGCAGCTCGAGCGGATGGCGGCGATGGGCATGCAGGAGGGCCTGAGCCAGGCCATGGGCCAGATCGACGCGCTGCTCAAGGAGTAGGTGGCGCCACCCGAACCGCGTACGCCGGACACCGGGGCAAGGTAGCGTCGGTTTCACCCATGATGTGCCCGGACGGGAGGCGGACCGTGGTGTGGGCCCTCCTGGTGGTTGCTCTTCTGGTGTTCGCCGCCGGCGTCTGGCTGATCGTGCGCAGCCGCCGCGGCGCCGGGGCCGGAGACGCCGGCGCCCGCGCGGAGATCGCCTCCCTCACCGCGGCGCTGCGCGAGCGGGAAGCCGAGCTGGAGCAGATGCGCGCCGACCGTGACGCCCGGGCCGAGGCCGCGCAGCTCGAGCAGCGGCAGCTCAACCACCGGCTGCGCCGGCGTGCCAAGGAGGCGATCGACAGCACCGCCGCGGTGATCGGCGGCAAGCTGGAGGACGTCGTGGTGCAGGTCGGCGCAGCCCGCAACGCCGCGGTCGCCACCCACGAGCGGGTGTCGGTCACCAACGACGCCGCGGAGGCCCTGGTCCGCCGGGCGCACAGCGCCGACGAGGCGGCCACCGCGCTGAACGCCAGCCTGCACGAGGTGGCCGGGATCGCCAGCGTGATCTCCGGGATCGCCTCGCAGACCCGGCTGCTCGCGCTCAACGCCACCATCGAGGCGGTCCGGGCCGGGGCCGCGGGCAGCGGCTTCGCGGTGGTCGCCGACGAGGTGAAGAGCCTGGCCAACACCACGGCCGACTCGACCGAGCAGATCACCAGCACGGTCGCCGCGCTGGAGGCGGACGTCGCGCAGATGGGCGAGACGCTGAGCGCGATCATCCGCGACGTCGGTGACATCGAGGACGCCATGCGGCAGCTGGGCGGGATCGCCGATCAGCAGCACGGCATCGTCATGCAGCTGCACCAGAGCGTGGACGCGACGATGACCCAGATCGGCGACCTGTCGGACGTGGCCGAGCGCCTGGAGCGCCGGCGCCACGACCGCATGCCGGTGCAGGGCACGGTCACCCTGCGGACGATGTCCGGGCAGACGATCACCGCCCGGATCGCGGATCTCAGCGCCGACGGCCTGGGCTGTACGGTCCCGGCGGGCACGGCCCTGGCAGTCGGCGATCCGGTACGCGCGGAGCTCGCCTTCGACGGTTTCCAGGGCACGGTCGACGCGCGGGTGGCGCGCCGGCTGCCCCGCGACGACGTGCTCGAGATCGGCGTGCAGTTCGACGAGTTGCCGGCCCGGCTGCGCGACGACATCGAGAATTTCCTGACCGGCCTCAACACCCAGCACGCCTGAGCGATCAGCCCGCCACGCCGGTGACGCTGTGCGGGCTACCCACCGGTTTCGACTCCGGTGAGCCGCGCTGCCGCAGGTAGATCGAGAGGATCACCATCGAGGCGACGGCGAGCAGTTCGGACTGCCAGTTCTGCAGGGTGCGGTTCCAGAAGTCCGGCTCGGTGAGGTAGCGCGCCCAGGAGACCGGCTCCTGCAGGTCGCGCAGCTGCTCCTCGTTGAAGGCGGCCATCCCGGCGATCGACTGGGCGAGCCAGGACCCGACGAAGAGCAGCCCCATCACCAGGCCGAGCGAGCTGGACAGCAAGGTCCGGCGCAGCCCGGTGGCCCGCGCCCAGGCCGGCGAGTCGCCGGTGGCGTACCGGCCGACCTTCTGCTCCCGGTCCGACTCGAGGCCCTCCTCACCCGGCTTCTTGGACTCGGGTGAGCCCTTCTGGACCAGCCAGACGGTGAGGAAGATGTAGAGGAAGAACTGCAGGTACTCGGACTGCCAGTTCTCCGCCACGTCGGCGCCGAAGGACGCCGAGGTCAGGTAACGGACGAGCGGGATCGGCTCCATGCCGGCGGCGATCTGCTGCTGGTTGAAGTCGGCGTGCCCGGCGAGGGCCTGCCCGACCAGCACGATCAGGAAGAGCACCCCGAAGACGAGGCCGAGTGAGTTCTCCCGGAGCCGTTTCACCGGTGCAGCACCCCCAGCGTGGCGAAGTAGACCAGGCCGGTGACGACCACCAGCAGGAGCAGCACGAACTGGGCTCGCATCACGGTCACCCCTCGATCCGGCAGTCGTAGGGACGCTCACCGCGGGACGTGCAGCCGGCGGCCACGACCCGCCAGCCGTCCGGGAAGACCGCGAGGAAGACAGTCTCCGCGCCCAGACGGACGAGAGCGCGCTGGCCGTACACCTCGGCGTCGGTGACCGGGGACGGCGCCGGAAGCGCCTCGTCCAGAATGCTCTCCGCGCAGGGCGCGTCGATCTCCGCCTCGGTCTCCGGCGCCAGGGCGCCGCACGCAGCCTCGCCGTCACCGTCGGCGACCGCCTGAAGGAACCGCTCGGCGGTCTCCCCCGCGGCCGACGAACGCTCGTCGACGGACGCGCACCCCGCCAGGAGCAGGACCGGCAACACCAACATCGTCAGCCGCATGGGGCGCTGGATGCCCCGCCGGGCCGGCTTTCATGCCTCGGGGAACACTCCCGGGAGATCTTCGGTGAGGTAGCGCTGGACGGTCGGGCCGATCGCCGCGACCAGGGTCTCGCTCGGGACCGAGGCCAGCGGCTCCACCTTGATCACATACCGGGCCATCGCCAGGCCGACCAGGTGGCTGGCCGCGAGGGTGATCCGCAGGTTCGCCTCGGCCGGATCAAGACCCAGCTTGGGTACGGCCCGGCGCAGGATCTGGGTGAGGATGAACTCGCGGAACAGCTTCGTGGTCCACTCGTTGCCGACCACCGAGCGCAGCAGCGCCACCGCCGCGGCGCCGCGCGGGCCGTCCCACATGGTCAGGAACGCGCGCACGAACCGGACGCCGATCTCGTCGCGGCCCCCGTCGGTCGCCTCGGTGATGATGTCGATCGGGTCGATCGGCGAGTTCATCGTGGCCAGGAACAGTTTGTCCTTGGTGCCGAAATAGTGGTGGACCAGCGCCGGGTCGACCCCGGCGCCGGTCGCGATGGCCCGGATCGAGGCGCCGTCGTACCCCTTCTCGGCGAACGCGCTGCGCGCTGCCGCCAGGATCGCCTCACGCGTGTCCGGGTTGCCGGGCCGGCGTCCGGTCCGTCGCACCATCGTTCTCCCTTGTCGTACGGCTCAGGCAGTCCTGCGCCGCAGGGTGGCCGCGCCCAGGATCAACGCCACCACGATCGCACCCAGGACGACGGCGAGGTCTCGCCACATGATGCCGGTCGCCTCCACGTTGGCGCCCACCTCGGTCAGCGCCTCCACGGAGTAGGACATCGGCAGCACGTCGCTGATCGCCTGCAGCCAGCCCGCCATCGCCGCCCGGGGCACGAACAACCCGCAGAGCAACAGCTGGGGCGCCACGACGAGGGGCATGAACTGCACTGCCTGGAATTCGGTACGCGCGAAAGCGCTGCACAGCAGCCCCAGCGCAACCCCGAGCACGGCGTTGGCCACGGCGATCAGGATCACCAGACCGACACTGCCGGCGGTCGTCATGTCCAGCACCCAGTAGGCGAAAGCGGCCGCCACCGTGGCCTGCGCCGCCGCGGCCAGACCGAACGCCACCCCGTAACCGAAGAGCAGATCGAGCTTGCCGACCGGGGTGGTGAAGAGCCGCTCCAGGGTGCCGGTGGTGCGCTCCCGCAGCATCGCGATGCTGGTGATCAGGAACATCACGATGAACGGGAAGACGCCGAGCATGGTCAGCGCGATCCGGTCGAAGACCATGGGCTGCTCGTCGTACATGAAGTAGATCAGGGTGATCAGCAGCGTCGGCACCACGATGATCAGCGCGATCGTGCGCGGGTCGTGCCGCAGTTGCCGGAGGATCCGCTTGATGGTGCTGGTCAGAATCACGCCGCCACCTCCTGCTGGCGGATCAGGCGCAGGAACGCCTGGTCCAGGTCGTCGGTGCCGGCCGCGCTCTTGACCGCGGCGGGCGTGTCGTCGGCGATCAGCTCGCCCTCGCGGATCAGCAGCAGCCGATCACACCGGTTCGCCTCGTCCATGACGTGGCTGGAGACCAGCACGGTGGCGCCCTCGGCGGCGAGCCGGCGGAAGTGGTCCCACAGCTCGTCGCGCAGCACCGGGTCCTGACCGACGGTCGGCTCGTCGAGGACCAGGACCTCGGGGCGGCCGACGATCGCGCAGGCCAGCGAGGCCCGGCTGCGCTGGCCGCCGGAGAGGTTCGCCACCAGTTGGTTCGCCGCTGGGGTCAGGCCGACCGCCTCGATCGCCTCGTCGGCGACGGCGGCCTTGAGCCGGTAGAGGCTGGCGAAGTAGCGCGCGTTCTCCCGGACCGTGAGGTCGGCGTAGACGCTGGGCGCCTGCGTCAGATAGCCGATCTTGCTGCGCAGCGGGGCGGAGCCGGCGGGCCGGCCGAGGACGGTCACCGTGCCGGACTCGACGATCTGCACGCCGACGATCGCGCGCATCAGGGTGGTCTTGCCGCTGCCGCTGGGCCCGAGCAGGCCGGTGACGCTGCCGCGCGGTATGACGCAGGAGAAGCCGTCGAGCACGACCCGCTTCCCGCGTTTGACGACGAGGCCGGTGACCTCGATCGCGGTGTCCATCGTTCCTCCCCAGAACTCATCAGGTGTTGAACTCAACGCTAGATGAGTTTCCGGAGCGCGCACAAGTGCCGATTTCAACAGATGCTGAATTAGACTTGCGCGTGGCGGAAACGCGCGAGCACCGCGTCGACGTCCTCGTCGGTGAGCTGGCTAAAGTCCTCGTACCAGCGGCCCACCGCCAGGAACTCGGCCGGCGCGTGCAGGCAGACGACCGCGTCGGTCTCCGGCGCCAGGGCGTCCCGGGCCTGCGGCGCGCACACCGGGACGGCCAGGATCAGCCGCTCCGGGTCGTGCCCGCGCACCCAGCGCAGCGCGGCGTGTGCGGTCACCCCGGTGGCCAGACCGTCGTCGATCAGCACCACCGCCCGGCCGCGCACCGCCGGCGGCGGCCGGTCACCGCGGTAGCGCCGGACCCGGCGGGCCAGCTCGGTGCGCTCGGCAGCCAGGGTGGCGGCCATGTCCTGCTCGGTGACCCCGACGTACCGCAGGTTCCGCGGGTCGTAGACCGGCGGCCCGTCCTCGGCGACCGCCCCGACGCCGAACTCGGGATGCCCGGGCGCGCCGATCTTGCGGGCCACCACGATGTCGAGCTCGCCACCGATCCGCTCGGCGACCGGCTCGGCGACCGGCAGCCCGCCCCGCGGCAGGGCCAGCACCAGCGGGCGGCCCGGCGCGCCGGCGATCTCCTCGGCCACCCGGCCGGCCAGGGCCCGGCCGGCCTCGGTGCGATTCGCGAAGATCATCGACCTCACCGCACCGGGGTACGGGCGGCGGCCAGGTGCATGCTGAACCAGCCGCCGGCCTCCTCGGCCACCTGGTCCAGGGCACCCTCCTCCTCGAACAGGTGCGAGGCGCCCGGGATGATCCGCAACTCGGCACGGATCCGCATGGTGTTGCGGGCCTGCTCGTTCATGTCGACCACCCGCTGATCGTTCTCGCCGACGATCAGCAGCGACGGCGCGCGGACCTCGACCAGGGCCGGGCCGGCCAGATCGGGGCGGCCGCCGCGGGACACCACGGCCTGCACCGCCTCGGGCCGGGCCGCCGCGGCGACCAGCGCCGCTCCCCCGCCGGTGCTCGCCCCGAACAGGCCGATCGACAGCGACGCGGTGGGCGGATGGTTGCGCAGCCAGTCGATCATGCCGACCAGGCGGTCGGCGAGCAGGCCGATGTCGAACCGCAGAGCACCGGTACGCGCGTCGCGTACCTCCTCCTCCGGGGTGAGCAGATCCGCGAGCAGCGTGGCCAGCCCGCGCCGGTTGAGTTCCCGCGCGACCGCGCGGTTGCGCGGGCTGTGCCGTGAGCTGCCACTGCCGTGCGCGAAGAGCACCACGCCGGCGGGATGCTCCGGCATCGTCAGATCCCCGTCCAGGCGGGTGCCGACGTCGATCCGCTCTTCGGTTGTGGTCCAGGTGGTCATCGTCCGTCCCTTTCCTCTCGTCCCCTTGTGCTGTCGCCCGTTCAGCGGCCGGAGTCCGGAGGGACCGGTGTCTCACCTCCACGCTATGCCTGATGCCACCGAAAAGTGCTCAGCTCGGCTGCCCGGTTGCCGATCAGGAGAGAGAAGAGCGACCACGGCCTTCGGAGTCCAGCATGTCCGTGTCCCGGTTGAACCGCAGCCAGCAGACACCCCCTGTCGCCCCGGTCCGGTATCCGGCCCGGGAACGAAACCAGAACGCCCGGGAGGACGCGGCGTCGCTGACCGACCGCGACCGGGAACTCATATTCCAGGCCACCGGCCAGCGCATCCGCGCCGGCGAGACGAACCAGGGCTGGATCAACTCGCTGGCTGCGGCGATCGCCGCCGACCGGGCCTCCGGACGGCTGGCGCCCGGCCAGGAGATCACCGCGCTGTATCTCAAGGACCTGGCCCGGCGGTACGACCAGAACCCGACCGGCCGCAACCCGGTCAACGGGTACCTGGAGCCGGCGCTGCGATACCTCTCCCAGCACGGTGGCGGCGGAAGCGGCGGAGGAAGGCTGGATGTGAGCGCCTGACCGCCCCCGTACGCGGTCAGGCACCCCCGTCTTTCAGCCGCGCTGGGTACGCTCCACCAGCGCCGCGGCCACGTCGCGCAACTTGCGATTGCTGTCCTGCGAGACCCGGGTGAGGATGGCGAACGCCTCGTCGGCGGTGCACCGGCGCTCGCCCATGATGATGCCCTTGGCCTGCTCGATCACCGCCCGGCTCTCCATGGCCGCCTGCATGTGCTGGGCCAGGGTCGCCGTGGTGTCGTAGAGGTGGGCGTTCGCGAGAGCGACCGTCGCGTACCGCACGAAGGTCTGCGCGAGTGCCACCGCCTCGCTGTCGAAGACGTGCGGCTGCGCGCCGTAGATGTTCAGCGCGCCGGCGACCTTCTCCTCGATCGGCAGTCCGACCGACAGCACGCTGCCGATCCCGGCGTCCGCGGCGTGCCGCGCCCACCCGTTCCACCGCTCGTCGTTCTCGGTGTCCGGCACCGGCACGGTCGCCCGGGTCGCCGCCGCCTGCATGCACGGCCCGCTGTCCTGCTCGTACTGCCGCTCGTCGAGCTTCAGCGCGATCTCGCCGGTGTGCGCCGCGGTGTACGCGCCACCGTCGCGGATCAGTGTGATCGACACCTGTTCCGCGCCGGGCAGGGTGCGCGCGGCCAGGCCGGCCACCCGGTGCAGGACACCGTTGAGGTCGGTCTCGCCGAGCTTGATGCGGCCCAGCTCGGCGAAGGCTGCCGCCGAGTCGGTCGGGTCGTGCGCCATCAACGTCAGAAGGTCCCCGCAGCGGAGCGCGAACCGTCGCGGGACGGCCCGTGCTTGGTTTACCGGTGTTGCTGCCCGGTGGGCGGTGAGGCCCACGGACCCGCGCCGCTGCTTGACGCTGGTTCGCCGGTGTCGATGGGACGACTCCGGCCGCAGGACGACGATAATACCGAAGCCGCCCGGACCGGGAACCGTCGGTAGGCGGCTCATTCGGACACCGTCAGCAGCCGGTCCAGACCGGCGATCGCCAGCACCTGGCGGGTGAGACCGTGCGCCCCGCACAACTCCAGCCGGTGGCCCACCGTCGCGGCACGGCGACCGGCCGCCGCCACCGAGTTCGCCCCCGCGGCGCCGAAGAACACCACCCGGTTCAGGTCGCAGTAGACCGTCGGGTAGCCGTCGACCGCGTTCAGCAGCGCCTCCTGCAGAACCGGCGTGGTCTCGGCGTCGACCTCGCCGTCGACGAACACGATCGCGGCGGCGGTCCCGTCCGCCAGCGGGACGGGCCGGCAGTGGACGCGCAGCACATCGCCGTCGGGGCTCACGGGGAAAACGAGCATGACCCAGTACCTACCGTCGTCGACGCGATGGCTGGGCACTCGGCTTGACCCAGGTCAGACTCTAGCTCCCGCCGGCCGGCCGGCAAATGCGACAGTGAGAACATGAGCCCGGATCCACTCGACCCGACCACTGCGTTCAGCGAGCTCGGGCGCATCAACCTCGGCGAGACCGACCTGGAGGGCATCCTCCAGCAGGTCGCCACGCTGGCGAAGCGGGCCGTCCCGGGGGCGTACGAGGTGTCCGTGACCCTGGTCCGCCAGGCGCGCCCGCGGACCGTGGCCAGCACCGGTGACCCGGCCCGGTGGATCGACAAGTGGCAGTACGAGAACGGCCGCGGTCCGTGCCTGGAGGCCGCGGCCGAGCACAAGACCCTCTGCATCGGCGACGTCAGCGCCGAACGCCGCTGGCCGGGGTGGCACGAGCACGCCGGCTCGGTCGGGGTACGCAGCGCGCTCTCGGTCGGCCTGCCCATCCAGGAGAACGTCGTCGGCGCGCTGAACATCTACGCCACCACGATCCGGGCCTTCGACGAGGACTCGGTGGTGCTGACCGAGACGTTCGCCGGCTATGCGGCGGTGGCCCTGGCGAACGCCCACCTCTACGACACCACCGTGACCCTGGCCCAGCAGATGCAGGTGGCGATGGAGAGCCGGGCGGTGATCGAGCAGGCCAAGGGCATCATCATGAGCCAGCGCCGGTGCACCCCGGACGAGGCGTTCGACATCCTCGCCAAGGCCTCGCAGGACGCCAACCGCAAGCTGCGCGACGTGGCCACGGCCCTGGTGGAACGCACCCGCCGCCCGTGACGGCGGGTGCGCCGGCTCACCGCTGGCCGAGAGGCAGGGCCAGGTCGGTGACCGTCACCGCCGCCGGGAAGCGGCCCAGCTGGGCAGCCTGGCCGGTGAGCAGCGAGATCCGGTACAGCATGTTGCGGCCGCCCACCTGCAGGGTGGCGAATCCGGCGGCGTCGCCGCGGCCGGTGTAGATGTCGAAGCCGGCCTCCGCCCCGGCGTCGACGCCGAGCTTGCCGGTCGGGCTGAGCAGGCCGGCGTTGGCGGGCGCCTGGATCTCGATCTGGTCCAGGGTGGTGTCCAGGTCGAACAGGGTGGTCGCGGTGTTCGGGTCGAGATCATTATTGGTGTACGCCACCGCGGTCACCCCCGCGGCCGGAGTGGTGGCCGGCGGGATCGTCAGGGTGGCGTCGGCGACGGTGACACCGCCCATGTTGACGTCGTGCCGCAGGTTCTGGCCGGTGTCACTGACGATCCGCAGCCGGTCGGCGGCCGGGTTGAAGTCGACGCCGAAGCTGGTGCCGGTCAGCGCCACGGTCAGCTGACTGACCTTGGTCGCCTTCGCGCCCTTGACGGTCAGGGTGTAGACGCCGCCCGCGTCGCCGACGCCGTACAGCTTGCCGTCCTGCACCCGGTAGTCGACGCCGACCAGCCGGGTGTCGCCCTGCAGACCGGTGACCGGCCCGGCCGGCTTCACCCGGCCCGGCCGGTCCACCTCGAAGGTGACCAGCCGCTGATCGGCGGTCAGCCCCACGGCCTGCAGGTCCTTGTCGTCGCTGCCGGCCTGCGCGGCCCCGGCCGCCCCGAGCGTCAGGGCGACCGCGGCCGCCGTACCGAGCCCGGCCGTGATCCATCGGTTCATCTGTTTCCTCCGCATGTCTGGTTGGGACATGCCACCGATTCGCGGCCCGGACGGGTGCGGATGGGAACGGTCGCTCAGGCGACACAACTCCGGATGGCCTCGACGATGCGGTCCTCGTCGTCCCCGGTGGTGCGCCAGTTGCTGAAGGCTGCCCGCAGCGCCGGTTCGCCCTGGTAGACGGTGGGGGTCAGGAACGTCTCACCGACGTCGGCGATGCGGGCGACGGCCTCGCCGACGTCGCCGGGGATGCTGAAGCAGACGACGTTCAGGCGTACCGGGGCCAGCAAGCGCACCCCGGGAAGCGCCGCGAGGCGCGTGCCGAGCCGGTGTGCCGCCGCGATGTTGCGGGTGACGATCTCGCGGTGGCCGGCCACACCGTAGGCGGCCAGGGCGAACCAGGCGGCGAGCGCCCGCAGCCGGCGCGAGTTCTCCGGGGTGAGATGGCAGTGGTCCGGGGCGTCGCTGGGCGCCGGCAGGTACGCGGCCGCGTTCTGGAAGACGTTCACCTGCAGGTCCCGCCGCCGGGTGAACTGGACCGCCGAGTCGTACGGCACGTTCAGCCATTTGTGCAGGTCGACGCAGACCGAGTCGGCCTCGTCCAGCCCGTCCACGAGGTGTGCGTGGTCCGGGGAGAGGGCCGCGAAACCTCCGAACGCGGCGTCCACGTGCAGCCAGAACGGATACCGCGACCGCAGCGCGGCGATCGCCCGCAGATCGTCGAAGTCGACCGTGTTGACGGTGCCGGCGTTCGCCACCACGATCGCCGGGCCGTCGAGGGCCGCGAGCTCCGCGGCCAGCGCGTCCACGTCGACCGCTTCGCGGCCTGGCAGGGTGCGGACGGTACGAACCGCGTCGCGCCCGAGCCCGAGCAGCGACAGGGCCTTGTAGATGCTGGAGTGCGGCGCCCCGGAGAGCACGGTGACCGGGCCCAGCGCCGCGACGCCCTGCCGGGCCACCGAGACGCCGAGCTGCTCGCCGAGCCATTCCCGGCCGATCGCCAGGCCGACCGAGTTGGACATGGTCGCGCCGCTGACGAACGCGCCGTGGTGCGCCTGGCTCAGGCCGAACATGGTTCGCAGCCAGCCGACCGTCTCGTCCTCCAGATCGGCCGCCGACGAGCCGGACCGGTTCGACGCGTTCTGGTCGAAGGCGCTGGTCAGCCAGTCGCCGACCAGCCCGGCCGGGGTCGCGCCGCCGGTGACGAACCCCAGGTAGCGCGGGCCGGCGCTGCCGGAGAAGCCGGGCGCCCAGCGCTCGTCGAAGTGCGCCAGCGCCGCGGCGGCGCCGGCGCCCTCGGCGGGCAGTTCGGCGGGTGTCCGGCCGGCGGGTGTCCGGGCTACCGGGCGGTCGTCGAGTCCGGCGAGGATCCCGGCGGCGTAGTCGCGGGTGGCTCCCAGCAGATCGGGCAGGGTGGTCAGGTCGTCGGCGAGTCGTTTGTCCACGAACCGGACGCTAGGCGCGGCCGGCACCGGCTGTCGCGGTCCAGTTCGCGGGCACTGGCTGCTCCCGGAGGCGGTCAGCGACGTGTGTAGATGAAGCCGGCCCTGTCCACCGCGGTCCCGGCTCTGCCGTGGAATCCGGCGATCTGCCAGCCACTCGGCGCGGTCCGGGTCACACAGTCAGCCGTCGTCGTTCCGCCGGCGATGCTGTTGCCCAGGTTGGTGGTGAACCGGGCGTAGAAGATCCGGGTGTGCCCGTTGTGCTTGGCACGGCACAGATACGCGCTGGTCACGTACTCGGCGCTGCCGAGCGTGAGCGCCCGGGCGGTGCCGCCGGTCCCGCCGTGGCTCAGTGTGGTCCCGCCGGCGAGGGTCACCGACAGCTGATCCACCCGCGATCCGGTCCGCAGCCCCACCGCGGTCGCCCGGGCGCCGGCCGGCACCGCGGCGAGGTCGTTGAAGTGGTCGCCGTGCGGGCCGCCGAACTGGTCGCTGAGCTGGTACGCCTCACTCGCCGTCCAGCTGAACGCGGTGCTGATCGGGAAGTGGTCGGAGAGCATCCGCCCGTCGCTGGTGACGAACCCGGCATGCTCGTTGTGGTACGCCGTCGCGGTCAGCGTGACCGACCGGCTGCTCCGGTAGAGGACCTTGTCGACCACCTCGCAGCTGTCGGTGATCGCCGCCGCGTCGCAGACCAGTGCCGCCGAGCCGGCCGCCGGCGCCACCCCGCCGCGTTCCAGCTGCACCCAGGCGTCGGTGAGCCCGTTCGCGGCGACGAAGTCCCGGATCGTGTCGGCGGCCCGGGTATACCGGGTGTTGGTGTCCCCCATGACGATCACCGCGTTGCCCGCCGAGTGGGTGGCGATGAAGGCGCTGAGCTGCCGCAGGTTGTCGGCCCGGGACTCGTGGTCGCCGGCGCTGGTGCCGGCGTTCGTGTGCAGGTTGTAGAAGTCGACGTGGACGCCCTCGGCCAGCCGGGTACGCGCGAACGTGAACCCCTTCGGCGTGAGGCAGTCGCCCGAGTCGAACTGACACGAGTCCCAGTCGACCCGCTCGAAGTCGTCGGTGTACGGGTGGGTGGAGAGCGTGTTCAGCCCGTCCCCGATCCCGGCGCCGCCGCTGGTCGGCGTCCGGTACGCGTGCGTGGTGTCGGCCGCGTAGAGGTAGGCGTGGAAGTTGAAGTCCTCCTGGGCGTGCACGATCTCGTACGGCCCGAGCCGCTGCCCGATCGCCGTGGTCGCGGTCTTGCGGTCCACCTCGGCGCTGGAGATCAGGTCGGGCAGCCCGGCGATGTTGTAGGTGAGCACGTCGAAGGTGCCGCTCGCAGCGGCCTGGGCGGGAGCGGGGGCGACGAGCAGGGCGGCGGCGAGCACGCCGGTCGCGAGGAACCCCTGACGGAGCATGACCGCAAGGTATCCATTGTCGTCGACTTACGGAACCGTCCTGAGCTGGCGATTTCGGAGATGTTCACGATCACAATACGAAGCGTTGGCCGATCCTTCCACGACGGACCGGAAGCTGAGCGGCGATCTTGCCCGTCCAGCCTGGAGCCTTCCGCATGATTCTCAGCCGCCGTACCCTGCTGCGCGCCTCAGCCGCCGGAGCGGCCGGCCTGGTCGCCGGACCGCAGGTCCTGAGCGCCACCGCCACCGCGGCCACAGCGCTGCCCGCCTTCGTGGACAGCTACCGGACGAACGTCACGGCGAACCTGACCGCCGAGACCAACGCCGCGGTCCGCATCCTCGCCGGCATGCAGCAGGTCTGGGCCACCGGCACGGCCTGGAACAACGGCACCGTGCTCGACGAGGCGTTCCTGCGCGCCAACGTGCGCTACTGCGTGAAGACCACCCGCAACCGGACCGCCGCCGAGGCCGCCCGCGCGTTCGTCGTGGACCGCCAGCACCAGAGCTACTCGGTGATCGCCGGCCTCGGCCCGCTCGCCGACGTCTACAAGGCCGGCGCGCTCGCCGTCACCGGGATCACCGAGGCCCCGGAGACCACCCCGGCGACCACGGTCAGCGACGCGATCCCGGCCGGCGCACCGGCCGGTTCGGCGCTGGGCGCCGGCTCGCCCACCTCGGCGCTCGGCACGGTGGTCACGCTGGTCAACACGCTGCGCGGCAACTTCTCGTCCGGCAACCCGTCGAAGTTCGCCTACCAGTACCCGCGGCCGTGGCGGATGAACGACGACAGCGAGGTGGTGGACACCGGCACGGTGGACGCGCTCGGCTTCCCGGTCTACGACTCGGACACCGTGGTCGTGCCGCAGCTGCTCCGCCAGCGCAGCACCAACCCGGCCGAGGACGGCGGCTACGTCAGCGGTCACACCAACGCGCTCTACCTGGCGTCGATCGCGCTGGCGTACGCGGTCCCGGAGCGCTTCCAGGAGATGATCACCGCGGCCTACGACCTGGCCGAGACCCGGATCATCGCGGGCATGCACTCCCCGGTCGACGTGATCGGCGGACGGATCCTGGGCACCGCGCTGGCCGCCGCGATCCTCGGCGACGCGGCCAACGCGACCCTCAAGGCCGAAGCCCGCGCCCAGGCGCTCGCGTTCTTCCAGGCCCAGGTGGGCGACGTGGCAGCCTTCGCGCACTCTTCGACCGGGACTGATCGGTACGCCGACCGCGCGCGGAACGCCGCCGTCGTGAAGCCGAAGCAGACGTACGGGCTGCCGCGCACCCGCAACCGGTCGGCCTTCGTCGTGCCGAAGGGCGCCGAGGTGCTGCTCGAGACCCGCCTGCCGTACCTGGACGCCGCCCAGCGCCGCGAGGTCCTGCGCACCACCGGCCTGGCCGCGGGCAACCCGCTGCTCGACGGCGGCGAGCAGTGGGGCCGGCTCGACCTGTTCACCGCGGCCGACGGTTACGGCGCGTTCGACTCGACCGTCGCGGTCAGCCTGGACGCCGCCGCCGGCGGGTTCTCGGCCGCCGACATCTGGCGCAACGACATCGTGGGCAAGGGTGGCCTGATCAAACTGGGCACCGGCGCGCTGACCCTGGCCGGCGACAACGACTACCGGGGTGGCACGACGGTCGCGCAGGGCACCCTGGTCGCGGCCGCGAAGGGCGCGCTCGGCGACGGCGACGTCACGGTCAGCGGTGGCACGCTCCGCCTGGCGGCGGAGAAGGTGCACATCGGTGGCGCTTTCCGGCAGAGTTCCGGCAACCTCGCGGTGACGGTACGCGCGCACGGCGCGCCCCCGCTGACGGTCCACGAGGAGGCGGTGCTGGGCTCCGGCGCCACCCTGTCGATCGAGGTGACGCCGGGCCAGAAGTACGACAAGCCGGTGCCGGTGCTCAAGGCCCGCCGGGTCCGGGGCCGGTTCGCCGCGGTCGTGGTGACCACGCCGGGTCACCGCGCCGACCTGGTCCAGGACGGGGACAGCGTGTCGGTCCGGCTGCGCGCCGCCTGATCAACTGCACGGCGGGGCGACGAACGCCGGGCGTACCCCCTCGGTGAAACGGCAGCCGAAACTCGCGCTCGCCACCGCGCGCCGGTCGAGGATCGCGTCCCCGGCCGGCTTGCGGCCGCCCTCCACCCAGCGGACCAGGTCGTCGAAGCCGCGCTGCCGCTCGGCCTGGGTGAACCCGCAGTGCGCGACATCGCGGATCGCCCGGGAGACGAACAGGTGCGAGCGGCCGTTGCGCTTGGCCTCCCGGGCGTACTCCTGCTCCATCGAGAACGGCACGAACAGGTCGCCGATGCCGTGCAGCGACAGCACCGGCACCGGCGGCCGGCCGTCGATCCGCGGCACCCCGGCCAGTCCGGGGTCCGCGGCCGCGGTGCGCTTCACCCGCAGCACGTCCCGGTTGAGCTGCCACTCGGCGGCGGTCGGCCACAGCTTGTCGGTGGAGCGGTAGAACGTACGCCGGTTGTCGGTCAGATTGCCCGGCGCGATGCCGACGGTCCCGCCGGAGGTGGCCGGGTGCACGCTGAACAGGAACGGCAACCCGGCCTGCTGCGCGGTGTTCCAGTAGCGGAACGCCGACTCGAAGCCGGGCCGCTCGCCGCCGCTGCGCCGCTCCACCACATCGGACCAGGTCTTCCCGGCGTCGGTGAGCGGAGCGGGCAGGCCGAGCGCCGGTTTGATCTGTGCCACCTGCGCGGCCCAGGTCGCCGCGTCGATCGGGAACGTGGTCTCGACACCGGCCAGCGCGGCCGCAGTCAGGTTGGCGTCCAGGAAGTAGTCGAACAGCTCGACGTCGCCGAGCACACCGCACGTCGGCATGGCGCCGGCGAAGGCCCGCGGGTACTCCTCGATCGCCACCGCGGTGATGTGCCCGCCCATCGAGTCGCCGGTCATGTAGACCTTGCGCGCCCTCTTGCCGGTCAACTCCTGGAAGAGACCGATCAATGCGTACGAGTCACGCACGCCCTGCCCGACGTCGTAACCGTTCGTCGCGTAACTGGACGCGGCCCAGGCATAACCGTTGCTCACCCAGTGCGCGCGCAGGTCCGGGCTGCCGACGTAGACCGTGGTGCCGGTGCCGCGGTAGCCGTGCGCGTACAGCGCGAGCCGCCCGTTCCAGTTCTCCGGAACCTCGATGCGGTAGGCCGCACCGTCCCGGATTCCGGTGTGCACCCGGGCGCCGGCCAGGGCGGTGAACGGGGTGCCGTTCAGATCGCAGTCCGGGTCGGCGACCAGATAGCCGGGTTGGGTGGTGCTCGGGGTGGGTGCGGTGCAGACCTCGGCGGCGGACGCCGCCGGGGCACCGATCAGCATCCCGGCGATCAGGGAAAGGGCGAGCAGGACTGGGCGAGCGATCATCGCGTTACCTCCCGGTAACATCCAATGATTCGCTCAGATCGATGTCAAGCCCCGGAACGGACCGCGCAGCGCCGCCCACTGCAGCAGCATGATCGTCTTGGCATCGGCGATCTCTCCGGTGTCGATCCGCTTCAGCGCCTCGGCGAACGGCAACTCCACCGCCTCGATGTCCTCACCGTCGTCGGCCAGCCCGCCGCCGTCACCGACCCGGTCGGCCGCGCTGTACGCCGCCGCGAAGCAGTGCACCCGCTCGGTCACCGAGCCCGGGCTGGTCCACACGTTGAACACCGGCTCCAGCTCGCCCACCTCGACACCCAGTTCCTCGGCCGCCTCCCGCCGGATCGCGGCCGCGGGGTCGTCACCGTCGAGCAGGCCGGCCGCGGTCTCCACGAACATCCCGTCCGGGTGGCCGTTCACATAGACCGGAAAGCGGAACTGCCTGGTCAGCAGCACAGTCTCCCGCTGCGGGTCATAGAGCAGAACAGTCGCCCCGTCACCCCGGTCGTAGGTCTCCCGCTGCTCCCGGCTCCACCTGCCATCCCGGCGCCGGTAGTCGAAGGTGGTCCGGCGCAGCACATGCCAGGCGGCGGCCAGCAGCTCGACATCCCGGACCACGACGTCCGGGTTGCCGGCGAGATCCCGCCCAACCTGATCCAGCCCGGTACGCCCGCGCGCATCCGGCACGTCGATGCCGGGCCGCCCGGCCCCGCCGCCGGCCCCCACGCCGTTTGCCGCCACGCCGCTTCCGACCATCAGCTCGCCATGCCCGGCCGCGACCTCGCCGCCGGGTGCTGCACCGCCACTCCCGACCATCAGCCCGCCACCTGCAGCCGCGACCTCGCCGCCGGGTGCTGCACCGCCACTCCCGACCTTCAGCCCGCCACCTCCAGCCGCGGCGCCGTCGCCCACCAGTTCCGTCCCGCTGTTCCCGAGCACCACCCCGTCGCCGTCGGGCTTCGCGCCGCCGGTTTCGAGCTTCACCTCGTACCCCGGAATTTCCGAAATATCGGTGTAGACCGGGATGCCGCGCTGGTGAGCGATGGCCACGTCCTGGTCCGCGCCCTTCGATTCGCCGGGCAGGCGCAGGACCGCGTCGCAGTGCGCAAGCAACCGGGCGGCCGTCGGATAGAGGACCTGCCCTTCGCCCGCCTCGTCTCCGGCGCCGCGCAGGACCGGCAGCGCCACCCACTCGCCGATCATCGGGACGTGCCCGGCCCGGAAGATCGGCCAGGCCGCCTCCTCCAGCCGGGCGAGGTTCGCGGCGATCAACTCGGGGTCGCCGCCGGTGCCGGACTGATAGGGACCGGCGATCAGGATCAGCATTGGCTTCGTCACGACCGGCAACCTACACTGAGAAACGCGCAACAGTCGACAACAATAAGGAGAATCACGCATGCTGGCGGCCGAACGACGCGACCTCCTCCTGGCCCGGCTTCAGACCGACGGCAAGCTGGTGGCCAAGGAAATCGCCGCCGAACTCGGCGTCGCCGAGGACAGCATCCGTCGCGACCTGCGCGAACTCGCCGCTGCCGGGCTGTGCCAGCGGGTCTACGGCGGTGCGCTGCCGGTCTCTCCCGCAGTCGCCGACTACGCGACCCGCACCACCGTCGCCACCTCCAGCAAGGAACGGGTCGCCGCCGCGGCCGCCGGCCTGATCCGTCCCGGCAGCACCGTCCTGCTCGACGGCGGCACCACCGCCCTCGCCGTCACCGCCGCACTCCCCCACGATCTGGTCGCCACCGTGGTCACCCACAGCCCCACCGTGGCCTCGGCCCTGGTCGCCCATCCCACCGTCGACGTCTACGTCCTGGGCGGCCGCCTCTTCAAACATTCCGCGGTGACCTGCGGCGCCGCCGCTGCCGAGGCCGCCCAGCAGGTGACCGCCGACCTGTTCCTGCTGGGCGTGACCGGCGTCCACCACGAGGCCGGCCTGACCACCGGCGACGCCGACGAGGCCGCCATGAAGCGCACCCTCGCGACGCGGGCCGCCGACACGTACGTGCTGGCCAGCAGCGAAAAGATCGGCGCCGCGTCCCCGTTCACAGTCCTCACCCCGGACGCAGTCAGTGGCGTGATCACCGACGCCCCTTCAGACCACCCGGTCCTGCGCTCCCTGCAAACCGCCGGCGTCGCCATCCTCCCCGCCTGACCCCCTTCCGGCCGCCCTACTGGTGCCCAGGGCCCACGTCTTAGCCGAACAATTCGGACGGCGACCACCGCCCTGGACGTCGGTTACATGCCTGACCGGCGGCCGGACACCGCGAGCCGCCACCCAGGCGGGCTACCGCACCGCGGTAACGTGCCCGGCCGGCGGCTGGACACCACGAGCCGCCACCCAGGCGGGTTATCGCAGCGCGGTAACGTGCCTGACCGGCGGCCGGACACGACGAGCCGCCACCCAGGCGGGTTATCGCAGCGCGGTAACGTGCCCGGCCGGCGGCCGGACACCACGAGCCGCCACCCAGACGGGCTACCGCACCGCAGTAACGTGCCCGGCCGGCGGCCAGACACCACGAGCCGCCACCCAGACGGGCTACCGCACCGCAGTAACGTGCCCGGCCGGCGGCCAGACACCACGAGCCGCCACCCAGACGGGCTACCGCACCGCAGTAACGTGCCCGGCCGGCGGCCAGACACCACGAGCCGCCACCCAGGCGGGCTACCGCACCGCGGTAACGTGCCCGGCCGGCGGCCGGACACGACGAGCCGCCACCCAGGCGGGTTATCGCGGCGCGGTTGCGTGACTGGCCGGCGGCTGGGTGCGGCGAGCCGCCGGTGCGGCACGTGACGGGAGGGCGGTTGCGTGCGTGGGCGGCGGCTGAGTCCGTCGAGCCATCGGCTGGCCGCCCGGGAGAACCCGGACCGCTAGCTGGGCGGCTGGACGGCGGGTGACGACTCGTCGACGGTCTGCTGCAGGATGGCGCGGAAGGCACGAGCCGCCGGTGAGCCCGAGCCTGCCAGGCGCTGGGCTGTGAAGATGGTGCGGCGGGGGTGTTCGGCGAGTTCCAGCAGGCGGCAGGACGTGGAGCGGCCCGCCCATACCAGGTCCGGGATCAGGGCGACGGCGTTGCCCGACTCCACCAGGCGCATGTGGGCCTGCAGGTCGGCGGTCTCGTAGCGGACGTCCGGTTCGAAGCCGGCGCGGCGGCAGAGCTGTTCGGCGAAGTGCCGGGAGGCGGCGCCGCGTGGCTCCATCACCCAGGGCATGTGCCGGGTCGACGGCAGTGAGTCCACGGGGTGCAGGGAAGCCGCCGGCGAGGGCAGGGCCAGGCGGATCGCGTCGGTGGTCAGGTCGCGGCGGTCGAGGCCGGGGTGGTGTGGCGCGGCGTGTGCCGGGTATTGCTCTGCGATAACCATGTCGAAGTCCCGCGCCCACGTCTCTCGCAGCGCCTCTTCGGGTTCGCGCTGCACCATCTCCACGCGTACGTCCGGGTGTTGCCGGGCCATGGCCCGCAGCGTGGCCGGCATGAAAGCCAGGGCCGCGGACTGGAAGACCGCGATCCGGACCCGGCCGGTGACGCGGGTGGCCGCGGCCTGCAACCGGGCCTCGGCTCGTTCGAGGGTGTCGAGGACCTCGCCGACCGAGGCGACCAGCACCTCGGCCTGCGGGGTGAGCTGGACCCGCCGCCCGGCCTTGCGCAGCAGCTGGGTTCCGGTCTCCTTCTCCAGGAGGCTGAGCTGCTGGCTCACGGCGGATGGAGTGAAGTTCAGAGCCTCGGCGACGGCGGCGATGGTGCCGCGGATGGCGAGCTCGCGGAGCAGCACGAGACGGCGGATCTCCAGCATCGCCACACGTTAGCTCAACTTAAGAACACCAGTCATAAAGCATCGCTTTTCCTAACCGGTAACGGGCATACAGACTATTGCGGAAAGCGGAAGGAGCATCCCGATGTCTGAGATCGCCGAAGAGACGATCGCCCTTGTCCGGCGCTGGCTGCGCGAGGCGGCGGACGTCCCCGTCGGCGGTTCGGCCGCGCAGCTGGCCGGTGTGCTGCGCGACCCGAAGGGCCTGGCGTTCACCGTCGGCTTCGTCGACGGCGTGATCCGCCCCGAGGACCTGCGGGTCAGCGCACGCGCCCTCAACACGCTCGCCAAGGACGTCCCCGCGTTCCTGCCGGTGCACCAGCGCGCCGCGGTGAAACTCGGCGGCCGGCTCGCGCCGGTGTTGCCCGGCGTCGTCGTCCCGATCGCCCGCCGCGTGCTGCGGCACATGGTCGGGCACCTGATCGTCGACGCCACCGACGCCCGCCTCGGCAAAGCCATCAAGCGCATCAAGAAGCGCAACGTCCGGCTCAACGTCAACCTGCTCGGCGAGGCGGTCCTCGGCCGCCGCGAGGCCTCCCAGCGGCTGAAGAGCACCGAGCGCCTGCTGGCCCGCGACGACGTCGACTACGTGTCGATCAAGGTCTCCTCGACGGTCGCCCCGCACAACCCGTGGGCGTTCGACGAGGCGGTCGCGGACATCGTCGAGGAGCTCACTCCCCTGTTCACCCTCGCCGCACGCACCGGCAAGTTCGTGAACCTGGACATGGAGGAGTACAAGGACCTCGACCTGACGATCGCCGTCTTCACCCGGCTGCTGGACCGCCCCGACCTGCTCAACCTGGAGGCCGGCATCGTCCTGCAGGCCTACCTGCCGGACGCGCTGAGCGCCATGATGCGCCTGCAGGAGTGGTCCGCCGCCCGGCGCGCCCGTGGTGGCGCCGGCATCAAGGTGCGTCTGGTCAAGGGCGCGAACCTGCCGATGGAACGGGTCGAGGCCGAGCTGCACGGCTGGCCGGTGGCGACCTGTGACAGCAAGCAGGCCACCGACACCAACTACAAGCGGGTCCTGAACTACGCGCTGCACCCGGACCGGATCCGCAACCTGCGGCTCGGTGTCGCCGGGCACAACCTGTTCGATGTCGCGTACGCCTGGATTCTCGCCGGTGAGCGCGGCGTGCGGGACGGCATCGAGTTCGAGATGCTGCTCGGCATGGCCGAGGGCCAGGCCGAGGCGGTCCGCCGCGAGGTGGGCGGGTTGCTGCTCTACACCCCGGTGGTACGCCCGGAGCAGTTCGACGTAGCCATCGCGTACCTGATCCGCCGTCTCGAGGAGGGCGCGAGCACGGACAACTTCATGTCCGCCGTCTTCGAGCTGCACACCTCGGCGGAGCTGTTCGAGCGGGAGAAGCAGCGGTTCCTCGCCTCGCTCGCCGACCTGGACGACGAGGTGCCCGCGCCGAAACGGGTCGCCGACCGGCACGCCGCGGTCCCACGCTCCGAGCCCGGCCTGTTCGTGAACAGCCCCGACACCGACTCGGCGGTGGCCGCCAACCGGGACCGGGTCCGCGCGATCCTGGCCCGGGTGGAGGAGTCCACGCTCGGTCTGGACCTGCCGCGGATCACCGACCGTGAGCACCTGGACGAGGCGCTGGAGAAGGCCGCGGCGGCGAGCTGGGGCGGCGCCGACCGCCGGGCCGTCCTGCACCGGGTCGGCGTGGCCCTGGAGCAGCACCGGGACATGTTCCTCGAGGTGATGGCCGCCGAGGCCGGCAAGACCGTCGACCAGGCCGACCCGGAGATCTCCGAGGCGATCGACTTCGCCCACTACTACGCCGAGCTCGCCGCCGAGCTGGAGCAGACCGACGGCGCCACCCCGGTTCCGGCCCGGCTCACCCTGGTCACGCCGCCGTGGAACTTCCCGGTTGCGATCCCGGCCGGTTCGGTGCTGGCCGCGCTGGCCGCCGGCTCGTCCGTGGTGCTCAAGCCGGCCGGCCCGGCCGAGCGCTGCGGCACCGTGCTCGCCGGCGTCCTGCGCGACGCCCTCTCCGCCGCCGGCGCCGACCCCGACCTGGTCACGCTGCTGCAGGTCGAGGAGGGCACGCTGGGCCGGGAGCTGATCGCCCACCCGCTCGTCGACCGGGTGATCCTGACCGGCGCGTACGAGACCGCCGAACTGTTCCGCTCGTTCCGCAAGGACCTCCCGTTGCTCGCCGAGACCAGCGGCAAGAACGCGATCATCGTGACCCCGAGCGCCGACCTGGACCTGGCCGTCAAGGACGTGGTGTCGTCCGCGTTCGGGCACGCCGGGCAGAAGTGTTCGGCCGCCTCGCTGGTCGTGCTGGTCGGTTCGGTCGCCCGGTCGGACCGCTTCCGTACCCAGCTGCTCGACGCGGTCTCCTCACTGGAGGTGGGCTACCCGGCCGACCCGCGCAGCCAGGTCGGCCCGCTCGTCGAAGCAGCCGCCGGCAAGCTCCTCGACGGCCTCACCAAGCTCGGCCCGGGCGAGAAGTGGCTGCTCGAACCGAAGCAGCTGGACGACTCCGGCAAGCTGTGGAGCCCGGGTGTGCGGGCCGGCGTGCGGCGCGGCTCCGAGTACCACCGCGTCGAGTACTTCGGACCGATCCTCGGCATCATGACCGCGGACACCCTGGACGAGGCGATCGAGCTGGTCAACGAGGTGGACTTCGGCCTCACCTCGGGTCTGCACTCGCTCGACGAGGACGAGATCCGGACCTGGCTGGACCGGGTGCAGGCCGGCAACCTCTACATCAATCGGGGCATCACCGGCGCGATCGTACGGCGGCAGCCCTTCGGTGGCTGGAAGAAGTCGGCGGTCGGCCCCGGCACCAAGGCCGGCGGCCCGAACTACCTGGTCGGCCTCACCGGCTGGCAGCCCCGCCCGGCCACCGCGACCGCCACGATCAGCCACCCCGGAGTGCGCGCCCTGATCTCCTCGGCCGAGCCGCTGCTCAGCGCCGACGAGTTCGCCGCTCTCCAGCGCGCCGCCCGCAGCGACGCCGCCTTCCCGCTCGCCGCCGCGGACGTCTCCGCGCTGGAGTCGGAACGCAACGTCCTGCGCTACGTGCCCACCCCGGTGACGGTCCGGCTGGCCGCCGACGGTTCGCTCGCCGACCTGGTCCGGGTCCTCGCCGCAGGCACCCTGGCCGGCGCCGAGATGCACGTGTCGACAGCTGTCCCGCTGCCGGCCGGGCTCGCCGACGCCGTGGTCGAGGACGACGCGGCCTTCGCCGCGAAGCTCGGCGCCGGGCGGTTGCGGCTCATCGGTGGCGACGCCACGGCGGTGGCCGAGGCCACCGGCGGACGGCCCGACCTGGCGGTCTGGTCCGGTCCGGTGACCGAGGCCGGGCACGTGGAGCTGCTGCCGTTTCTGCGCGAGCAGGCGGTCAGCATCACCGCTCACCGTTTCGGTAACGCTCTGCCTCTGGCTCAGCAGGTGCTTTAACGGTACGAGCTACCCCAGTCCCGCCCAGCAGCGCGATCCCCCTGCCTGGTCCCGGCCGCCCGGCGACCGCCGGGCTCAGGCAGGGGGTTGCGCGCCCTAGACCATCGAAAATCCGGGTGGCAGCGGCCCGCGCCCGGTCAGAGCGCGCAGAACCGTGGCGCCGTCGCCGATCTCGACGGCGGTGCGGGCGGCGAGCGCGGCCGCCTCGGCCAGCACGTCCACGTCGAACGTGATCGGCACCTCGGCCGCCACGGCGGCGTCGGAGCCGTGCACGACCAGCTCGAATGTGCGGGTCGGCAACCAGTCCCGGACCCGCATGCCGCCGGCCGGGGTAGCCACCAGATCGTCGTCACCGGCACCGGCCAGCGCGGACGTCGCCCGGCCGATGAAGTCGCTGACCGCGGTGGCCGGCTGGTCACCCAGCGCCTTTCCGGTGTCGCGAGCGTCGTCCGTGGAGGCCGTCCGGGCGGCCGCGACCAGTTCCGGCGGCGCGCTGCGGGCCACCGCGAAGTACCCCGCGGCAGAGCCGACCAGCAGCGCGGGCGCCTTCTCCGCGAGCACCGCCGGCACCTGCCGCAGCGCCGAGCTGACCGTGTGCCCGAGCAGGTCCCGCAGCGTCCAGTCATCGAGGCCGGGTCCGTCCAGGCGGTCCGGCGGGATCCGGGAGACCAGGTCGGCGAAGGCGATGGCCGCGGACCGATACGTTCTCCGATAGTCCATGCCACCCAACCTGCCACGCGGCTGGCTCTCACGGCTGTTCCGGGGGCCCGGAAACGACCGTGTCAACCAGCCGGATTTCAGTCGAGCCGTTCGACGAGGCGGTTGCGGGCGTGCTGGTAGATGATCGAGCTGCGGAAACCGACGATCTCGCGGCGGTCGGAGAAGCGGTCCATCAGGAACGCGTGCAGGCTGTCCACACTGGGGACCGCGACGTGCACCAGGAAGTCGTCACCGCCGGCCAGGACGAAGACCGAGAGCACCTCGGGGAGGCCGGCCGCGTACGCCTTGAAGCCCTCGATCACCGCCCGGGTCAACGGCCGGACCTGCACGTGCAGCAGCGCCTGGACGTCACGGCCGAGCTCGGTGAGGCTGACCTCCGCGTGGTAACCCGTGATCACACCCCGGTCGCGCAGCAGCCGGACCCGTTCCAGACACGTCGACGGCGCGATGCCGACCGCGCGGGCCAGGTCCCGGTTGGTCTGCCGGGCGTTCGTCTGCAGTTCCCTGATGAGCGCCGAATCAATCTCGTCCACGACCGCCATCTTCGCACTGTTGCCGAATTTCGTTCGGCGAGATCGTTTCCACTCCGCGCAGCGTCCTAGCGTCAAGGCCGACCGAGCAGCAGATGTACGGGAGGCCACGATGTCTTTCAACCACCGGCGTGTCGTCGTCGAGCGGGGCCGGCGCTCCGGCCTGCCGATCGTCGTCGCGGTCCACTCCACCGTCCTCGGCCAGGCGATCGGCGGCTGCCGGATGGTCTCCTACCCGGACTGGCGGGACGGTCTCGACGACGCCCTGCGCCTGTCCGCCGCGATGACCGACAAGGCGGCGCTGGCCGGGCTGCCACACGGCGGCGGGAAGACCGTGATCGCGCTGCCGCCGGACAAGGCTCTGTCGCCGGTGGAACGCCGGGACGCGCTGCACGACGCCGGTGACGTCATCAACGGGCTGCAGGGAATCTATGCGACCGGCCCGGATGTCGGCACCGGACCGGCCGACATGGTGACGATCGGGGCGCGTACGCCGTACGTCTTCTGCCGCCCCGACGCCAGCGGCGACTCCTCACCGCACACCGCGGCCGGCGTCCTGGCCGCCCTGCGCGCCGTCGCCGCCGAGCGCTTCGGCTCCCCGGACCTGGCCGGCCGCAGCTTCGCCGTACTGGGCCTGGGCCGCGTCGGCGCGCACGTGCTGCGCCTGCTCGCCGAGGCCGGCGCCGGGAACCTGCTCGCCGCCGACGTGAATCCGGCCCGCCGGGCAGTGGCAGATGAACACGGCGCCACCTGGACCACCCCGGACGACTGCCTGACCGCCGAGGTCGACGTCCTGGTCCCGGCCGCGCTCGGCGGAGTGCTGACCCGCGACGTCGTGCCGCAGCTCGCCTGCTCGGCGATCGCCGGGCCGGCCAACAACCAGCTGGATCATCCGCAGACCGCCGACCTGCTGCACGAACGCGGCATCCTGTGGGCGCCGGACGTGGTGGTCAGCGGCGGCGGCATCGTGCATGCCACCGCCGCCGAACTGCATCACGAGACCGAGGCGCAGATCGCCGCCCGGATCGAGGGGATCGGCGACACCCTCGCCAAGGTTCTGCGGGCCGCCCGGGAGACCTCTTCGACGCCGGCCGTCGCGGCGGCGCGCCTGGCCGAGTTCCTGGCCGGGGAGCGAGCGGCTTCTATGCTGGCGGCATGCTGAAGGCACGACGCACGAGTATGTGGAAGTCCCGGTACGAGATCAGTGACGGCGACACACCGATCACGGTGTGGGAGGGCGCCAACTGGTCGATCGGCGGTCAGTTCGAGCTCGACGGCCACCAGTATCGGGTGCGGGCCAACGGCTGGGGAACCCGCTACAAGATGACCGACGAGCGCGACATGGTGGTCGCCGAGACCGAGCGGGCCGGCCGCAAGCATTGGAAGGTGGTCACCGGCGGCCGGACCTACGAGTTCACCCGCGACTCGATCATGCGGGGCAGCGCCGAGCAGCTGATGGACGGCGACACCGTGGTCGGCCGGGTCCGGCGGACCAGCTCGTGGCGCGGGGACTTCGACGCCGAGCTGCCCGGGCTGCCGCTGCCGGTGCAGATCTTCGTGCTCTGCCTGATCATCACGAACTGGAACGCGGCGGCCGCGGCCGCTGCCTGAGCAACCGGCCCGCAGCCGTTCACCAGCGGTTGCGGGCCTCCTCGGCCCAGCCGGTGAGCCCGTCGAGGTCGATCTTGCGGTCGTCGGCGGTGAGCGCCCAGCCGGTGAAGGTGCCGAAGCACTGGTGGGTCTCGCTGGCGAGCACGCCGAGGTTGGTCCGGGCCACCCGCTCGTGGAACGGGGTGAACCGCACGTCCACCCGGGACCCGTGGATCCGCCACGGCGCCCGCCAGTCGTTGCGGTCGTAGACCCAGGTCAGCTCCTCGCCGATCTTGTGCAGGCGGTCGTCGACGAGCAGGGCGTTCTCGGTGGTCCCGGTGCCGTCGGTCCACTTGCCGCCCAGCTGGATGGCGCGGCCGGGCGCGGCGCCGGCCGCCCAGTTCCAGGTGATCGAGTACGGCCAGCGGCCCCGCCCGTGGTCGAGGGTGGCGAAGGAGCCGGACTCGGGCACCGGATGTTCGACGCCGTCGAGCATCAGCCGGCCGCGCACCGGCCGGCCGACGTCCTTGACCGTGTATTGGAAACGCGAAGGGCTCCATGCGACGACCACGCCGAGGGCCTCGCGGGACGGGACGGCGGGGACGGTGAGATCAATATCCATCGTGGGGGATTGCGCGCGAATGCCCGTACCGGCATCGGTTTGAATGATCTCGATGCTCAGGCCGCCGCCGCCGGCTCGCACCGTGCCGGAGGCCGCGCGGTCCGGAAGGACCGTCCCGCGTGCCAGCGGGACCGTCGCGTCGGCCCTGGTCTCGCGGCCGGTGGCCCGGTCGAGGACGTAGATGCCGTGCACCCCGGCGTAGTCGAGCGAGGAGGCGACCACCCCGATCACGTGCGTCGGGGTGGTCACGCCCCAGTACTCCCAGCGTTTCGTGCGGCCCCATCCGCGCAGGTTGGCGCGGTGCAGCGGCCGGCGGGTCCAGCCGACGGCGGCCGGGTTGAGCCGGCCGCCGGGCAGGCACAGATCCACCGGTTCGACGATCTCGATCTCGTGCGTCACGCGCGGCAGGTTACCGCGTGCGCACCGGGACCTGACCGGCGCGCAGCACGCCCGCGGGGTCGAAGCGGCGGGCCACCTCGGTGAGCCGGGCCAGCGTCGGCGCGTCGTAGGAACGGGCCAGCCGCTCCGCGCCCGTGCCGGCGCCCAGGTTGGGCAGCGCGCCGCCGGTCGCCCACGGCTTCAGCGCGGCCCGCACCTGCTCGCTGTGCGGCGCCACCGCGCCGGCCACCGACGGCACCAGCACCCCGATGGTGATCAGGCTGTACGCGGCGTCGCGGTGGTCGAGCGCGCTCGGCTGCGCGGCCGGTTCGGCCAGGGCCCCGCCGAGCTGCCGCAACTCCACGATGACCTGCGGCGATCCGGCGTCCGGGCCGGACACGGCGAGCAGGGCGTCGATCGCCTCGGCGGGCAGTTCGCGGAGCAGATCGGTGGCCTCGTGCACCGGCATCGGGTCGACCGGGTCGGCGTGGATCATGCCGAGTGCGGCGTACGGGATGGTCTGCACCGCGTCGATCAGCGGCGTGGCGGCCGCCCGCATCGGCGCGAGCACCGCCTGGCCCTCCTGGTCGTCGCCGGTCCAGGCGAACCGGACCGCGACGGTGAACTTCCCGGCCAGCGGCTCCGGCACGCCCGGCAGCGGAGGCAGCTGGAGCAGCGCGACCGACGTGGTGGCCTCGCGCGGCAGCGTCGCCGACCAGTCCCGCCAGCGGTGCAGCACGGTGGCCGCGTCGGCGCCGGCGAAGTAGAGCGCGCCCGCGTACAGCGTCGGCTGCCGCACCAGGTCGAACTCCATGGCGGTCACGATGCCGACCGCGCCCTTGCCGCCGCGGACCGCCCAGAACAGGTCCGGCTCCTGCTCGGCGGTGACCCGGCGCAGCACGCCGTCGCCGGTGACCAGCTCGACCGCGCGTACCCGATCCGACGCCCACCCGTAGGTCCGGCCGACCGGCCCGAGCCCGCCGCCGGTGGTGTACCCGACCACGCCGACGCCGGGCGCCGAGCCGCAGAGCGCCGCCAGACCGTGCGGTGCGGCCGCGTCCAGAACCTGCTGCCAGCGCACGCCCGCGCCGACCCGGGCCCAGCCGTCGGCGTGCACGACACACTCGTCGAGGCGGCCGGTGTGCACCAGCAGCGCGCCGTCGAACGTCTCGGCGATGCCGTGTCCGGTCGCCTGCACCGCGACGGCCAGGCCGTTCTCGCCGGCGAACCGCACGGCCTCGGCCACGTCCTGCGGGTCACGGGCCTCCACGACGGCGGCCGGCGTCGCGACGACCGCGACGTTGAAGCCGGTGGTCAGCTGGGCGTAGCGCGGCTCGCCGGGCAGGGCGAGCGTGCCGGTCAGCCGGCGCCGCAACACCTCGAGGGTGGAGCTCATCGATGTTTCCTTCCGCTCTCATTCGAAGACACCCTCACTCTGCGACGGCGGCCTTGCGGTCTTCTGTGGTTCGGCTTGTGAAGCTCTTGAGGTACGCCTAAATAGCTCCGCCCCAGCCGACGCCGTCCCTCGGCTACCGCGCGATGTGCGTGCCGGTTCAGGCACCAGCGCGGCCGCCGGGAAAGGGCAGGGGGTTGCGCGGGGCCGGTTCAGAGCCTGGTCAGAAGGCTCTCGGCCGTGGCCTTCTGCCACGGGGAGCCGACCTGCTCACCCTGGCGGGCGGCGGCGGCCAGGTGGTCGGCGGCCTCCGTGCGGCGGTCCATCGCATGGGCGAGACGGCCGAGCAGCAGATCGTACGAACCCCAGCACGCCCCGGCGGTCCCGACGACGAGCTGCCGTCCGCGGTACGGGAGCAGCTGCTCGTACCGGGCGGTCAGGTCCTCGCCGAGCGCCAGCGCGGTCCAGGCGCGGACCGCGACCAGCGTGTCGGTGGTCCAGTCCAGCGGAAGCGTGTCCGGCCAGCCGGAGCGCAGCCGCCGCGCCCGGTCCACGTCCCCGGACTCGGCGGCGGCCACCACGGCCAGCTCCCTCAGCATCGGCATGTCCAGCTCCCCGGCGCCGGCCACGAGCTGGTCGACGACCTCGCCGATCCGCCCGTCCTGCCGCCGGAAGGTGAACTGGTGCAGCAGCCGGCAGAACTGCGCGCCCCACAGGCTGGTCGTCCGGTACAGCTCGTAGACCTGCACGGACAGGCGCTCGGCCTCGGCCCAGCGGCCGGCGAGCATGGCCCGGCCGGTCTCCTGGTAGAACAGGTGCGGCTGGACGTCCGGCCCGGTCAGCCGGGCCCCGAGCCGGGTCGCGGCGGCCAGGTCGGCGGCGAACCCGGCGGCGTCGCCGAGGTGCAGCAGCAACGGACCGCGGTGCAGGCGGGCGACGAACTCGGTCCGCACCGGCAGTCCCCGCCCGGACAGCCGCAGCGTCTCCGCGACGGCGTCCTGCCAGCGGGTCTCCCGGTCGTCGCAGCCCCAGGTGGCGATCACGTAGTTGTTCAGCGTGTGCCCGAGCAGCGCCGGATCGTCGAGGTCGCGGGCCAGTTCGACGGCGGTCTCCGCGTACCGGACCCGGTCGTCGCGGCGGTCGCTGTAGGCAAGCTCGACGCTGAGCGTGCCGAACAGCCGGGCGCGCAGGGCCCGGTCGTGGTCGCCGGCCTGCCGGGCCAGGTCCTCGAGGAGGCCGACCAGCGCTTCATCGACGACGCCGTACCCGCGCCAGTTCCACAGGGTGACGCCGCCCCAGACGCTGGCCGCCCGGGCGAGACGCTCGTGGTCGCCCAGCCGGCGGGCGGTCTCGATGGCCTCGGCCACCACCTCCTGCGCCTCGGTGAGCCGGCCCGCCCGCAGCAAGTCCTCACCGAGCAGCACCAGCAGCCGCTGCCGCTCGGCCGGGTCGCCGTGCGGCCCCAGCAGGGCGAGCGCCCGCCGCGCGTAGGTGGCCGCCTCGGCGTGCGCGTGCCGTTCCCGGGCGACGGCGGCGGCCGTGCCCGCGTACTCGACGGCCGGCCCGATCCCGGTGACCGGCACGGCGTGGAAGTAGTGGTGGGCCAGTCGTTCCACGTCGGCCGGCGACGGCAGCGCCTCGGCGACCCGGGCGTGCAGCCGCGCCGACTCGATCCGGCTGAGCCCCGCCAGCAGCGTCTCCCGGACCAGGGCGTGACTGAACCGCCAGCGCCAGCTCGCCTCGTCGGCGCGCAGGACGCGGGCCTCGACGGCCGGCTCCAGCCGGGTGATCACCTCTTCGGCGCCGGTGCCGGAGGCGGCCTGCAGCAGGCCCAGGTCGGCGTCGCGGCCGATCACGGCGGCGAGCCGCAGGAGGGCCACGGTGCCGTCGCCGAGCCGGGTGAGACGCCGGTCCAGCACGTCACGCACCGAAGGCGGCAGCGCGGTGATGTCACCGTCGGCGTGCAGCAGCTCGACCAGCTCACCGACGAAGAACGGATTGCCGTCGGTCCGCGCATGCAGCGCGGCGGCCGTGTCCGGGCGGGCCGCACCGTCACGCGCCGTGATCAGTTCGCGGACGTCGGCGACGGTCAGGCCGGTCAGCTGGAGGCGCTGGGCGCGGGGTTCGCGCGCCAGGGCGGCCAGGCAGTCGACCACTTCCGGGGCGAGTTCCTCGCCGACCGTGCGGACGGTGACGACCAGCAGCAGCCGGACGCCGTCGAGGTGCCGGGCCAGCATGGCGAGCAGGGACAGCGAGGTGGCGTCGGCGGCCTGCACGTCGTCCAGGACGATCAGCAGCGGCGCCCCGCCGGCCGCCGCGCCGAGACGCCGCCGCAGCTCCTGGAACAACGCGAACGTCGACTGATCCGGATCACCGGCCGCGGCGGCCTGCAGCCCGCCGCCGTCGAGCCGGTCCAGCACCTGCAACCAGGGCCAGAGCGGGGGCACGCCGTCGTCGTCGGCGCAGCGGCTCCAGACGGACCGCCATCCCTGTGCCCCGGCCAGCGCCGACGCCGCCTCGGCCAGCCGGGTCTTGCCGATCCCGGCCTCGCCCTCCAGAACCATGACGGCACCGGTGCCCCGGGCGACCTCACCGAGCAGCGCCCGGAGCCGGCTCTGCTCGGCCCGCCGCCCGACCAGCGGCCGTTCCGTCTCCCATTCCGCCGGCGAGCCGGCTGCAGCCAACGAGCCAGCCGCGGCTTGCGGACCAGCCGCGGCCGGCTGACCGAGCGAGCCCGGCGCGGCCCACGAGTCAGGCGCAGCCGGCGCGCTGGGCATGGCCGGCGCTGCCCACGAGCCGGGCGAGCTCGGCGCGGCCCACGAGTCAGGCGCGGCCGGCGCGTTGGGCATGCCCGGCGCTGCCCACGAGCCGGGCGAGCTCGGCGCGGCCCACGAGCCGGCCGCGGCTGGCGGGCCGGACGCCGCGGACGAGCCGTGGCCCGCGGAGGGAGGTGGGCCGGCGGGGGCCGTCGGTGCGGCCGGCATGCCGGGGAGGTGGGCGTCCTGGCGCAGGACCGCCTGTTCGAGGGCGCGCAGCTGCGGGCCGGGATCGATGCCGAGTTCGTCGGCGAGGGCGCGGGCGCAGCGACGGTAGGCGTCGAGGGCGTCGGCTTGGCGGCCGGCGGCGTACAGGGCCTCGATCAGGGCGGCCCACAGGCTTTCCCGCAGCGGGTGTTCGGCGGTGAGCAGCTCCAGCTCGGTGACCGCCTCGGCGGCGCGGCCGCAGCGGGTCCAGGCGGCGGCCCGGCGCTCGCGGGCGAGCAGCAGCAGGCCGCCGAGCCGGGCGCGTTCGGCGGCCACGCCGGCCTCGTCGGGCAGGCCGGCCAAGGGCTCGCCGCGCCACAGATCGACGGCCTCGGTCAGCAGCTTGGCGGCCAGCTGGTGGTTGCCGGCGGCGGTCAGGCGTACCGCCTCGTCCATCAGGGTGGGCAGCCGGGCCAGATCGACGTCGGCCGGGTCGACGGCGGCCAGGTAGCCGGGCGTCCGCGTCACGATCAGTTCCCGGCCGAGCAGGCGGCGGAGCTGTGACACGTACGAATGCAGGGTTGCGGTCGCCGCAGGCGGTGGGGCGTCGCCCCAGAGTGCGGCCGCGATCCGGTCGACCGAGACCACCCGGCCGGGCTCGGCGAGCAGCAGCGTGAGCAGGGCCCGCGGTTTCGCCCCGCTGACCTCGATCGGCGTCCCGTCGCTGTCGCGGACCTCGATCGGACCGAGCAGGCGGAAACGCATGGCGCCAGCCTAGAAGCCGCGGCCCCGCGATCACATCAGCCGCCACGTCGGATTGCCGTCACTCAAGATCGTCATCCGGCTGCATTCCGGGCGAATATGCGTGTTCCGAACACTTCGTTGAACTGCCGGAATCATCGGCATAGCGTCAGCGCACCCTGCACAACAGGAGGCGAACGCCCATGCTCCTCGACGAGAAAACCTGGACCGGCAACATCTTCATCGGCGGCGAGTGGAAGCCGGGGCGGGGCGACGCGTACGACGTCGTCGAACCCGCGACCGGCGACGTGCTCGGCCGGATCGGGCGGGCCACGCCCGAGGACGTCGACGAGGCCGCCCGGCGCGCCGCTGAGGCGCAGAAGAGCTGGGCGGCCACCCCGCACCCGGCCCGTGCCGCGGTGCTCCGGCGGGCCGCGCAACTGTGGGGCGAACACGCCGAGGAGATCTCCCGGTGGAACGTCCGCGAGGTCGGCGCGATCCCGCCGATGGCCGGGTTCGCGCTGCACGTGGCCGAGCAGGAGTGCTACGAGGCGGCGGGGTTGCCCAGCCGGCCGTACGGCGAACTGCTCCCCAGCGAGGAACCTCGGCTCTCGATGGCCCGCCGTGTCCCGGCCGGTGTGGTCGCGGTCATCGCGCCGTTCAACGTACCGATCATCTTGGCCATCCGGTCGGTGGCGCCGGCGCTGGCGCTCGGCAACGCCGTGCTGCTCAAGCCCGACCCGCGGACCGCGGTGACCGGCGGCGCCACCCTGGCCCGGATCTTCGAGGAGGCCGGCCTGCCGGACGGTCTGCTGCAGGTGCTGCCCGGCGGCGTCGAGGTCGGCGAGGCCCTGGTCACCCACCCGCTGGTGCGGGTCATCTCGTTCACCGGTTCCACCGCGGCCGGCCGCCGGGTCGGCGCGCTCGCCGGCGAACACCTCAAGCGCGCCCACCTCGAGCTCGGCGGCAACTCGGCGCTGATCGTGCTGGACGACGCCGACGTCGACGCGGCGGTGGGCGCGGCCTCGTTCGGATCCTGGTTCCATCAGGGCCAGATCTGCATGACCACCGGGCGGCACCTGGTGCACGAGCGGATCTACGACGAGTTCGTGGGCCGGCTCGCGGAGAAGGCGAACGCCCTGCCGGTCGGCGACCCGCACCGGGAGACCGTGGCGCTCGGGCCGGTGATCGACGCCGGGCAGCGCGACAAGATCCATAGTGTGGTGACGCGCTCCACCTCGCAGGGCGCCCGGGTCGCTGCCGGCGGGCGGTACTCCGGTCTCTTCTACTCGCCCACGGTTCTCGCCGACGTCACCGACGATGCGCCGGCCTTCACCGAGGAGATCTTCGGGCCGGTCGCGCCGGTGCTGCGGTTCCGGGACGCCGACGAGGCGGTCCGGCTGGCGGGCGCCGGTGAGTACGGACTGTCGCTGGGCATCGTCACCCGCGACGTGATGCGCGGGCTGGCGCTGGCCGACCAGATCCCGACCGGCATCGTGCACATCAACGACCAGACCGTCAGCGACGAGGCGAACAGTCCGTTCGGCGGGGTCGCGGCCTCCGGAACCGGTTCCCGGTTCGGTGGTGCGGCGGCCAACATCGAGGCGTTCACGGAGACGCGCTGGGTCACTGTCCGTGACAAGCCGCCGGCGTACCCGTTCTGAGGAAAGTTGTTTCCACGCCGTTAAGGCACCCACGAGGCACTTGCGTTAAATGGACGTTCCTCAATAATGAGCGCCATGAATCGAGCCGAGGCGATGCCGGTCGACGGATCCCGGAGCACGACCGAGGCCCCCGGCGGCGACGAGCCGCCGGGGACTTCACGGGCGGCCGGCCGCCCCCTTCCCCCGCAGGTCAACACCCACTTCCCCACCACATCCCCGCCCACTCTGCCCAGCGGCCCGCCCACTTCCCCCGGCGACCCGCCCCCGGTTCCCGGCGACCAGCCCGCCTTTCCGGGCGTAGCGCCCGCTGCTTCTGGTAGCTCACCCGCTGCCTCCGGCGGCCCGCCCGCTGCCTCCGGCGACTCACCCGCTGCTTCCGGCGGCCCGGCCGCTGCTCCCGGCGGCTCACCCGCTGTTTCCCGCGGCCCGGCCGCTGCTCCCGGCGGCTCACCCGCTGCTTCCCGCGGCCCGGCCGCTGCTCCCGGCGGCCCGCCTGCTCTCGGTGGTGGGCGAGGGCTACCCGCGGCGCTTCGCCCGTCGGCGCCCGGCTTCGACGGCCGCAGCCGCGACTTGGAGACCCGCAGCCCCGACCTGGAGACCCGCTCACTCGACCTGGAGGCCCGCTCGCGCGACCTGGAGACCCGCTCCCGCGAACTGGACCTCAGAGGCCGCCGGAGACGGACCACGACGCGCAGACTGGTCGGGCTGTGAGCCCACCGACGCGGCCACCGGCTCCAGCTCCGGCGGACCGCGCACCCCAGCCCACGCTCCCATCCACCCGGCCTCTCCCGACCGCCACCTACTCCTGGGCACAGAGCCCGAGCCGACACGGCACCGGCACCAGCACCAGCACCAGCACCAGCACCAGCACCAGCACACTGGACCGCCCGCGCGGCTCCGCTTGCCAGCTCGGCCCGAAGCTCCTGATCCGCGCAAGACGCGCCGGCCCACCACGAAAAACCGAGCGCCTGCTGACCGGCCTCGTCCACAGCACGACCTACCGCGTCCCGCCCCGGACCGGCCCCGAGCCCCTTTCCCGGCCCGCGCGCCAGAACAACGCTGCCGCCGCGCCGACCAGCGGCCCACCCCCTGCCGCGGCCCCCGGTGACACCACCGGCCGCCGCCCCACCGGCACCGCTTCCCCGGCCCGGTATCCGGGCACGCCCCAGCAGGCGCCACTCTCCGCCGCGCCACCCATCCGGACGTGGCCCGGCCTCCCCATCAGGACGTCCCCGGCGCCGATCGACCACCCGGGCCGCCCACCACCCCGGCCCACACAGCACCAGCGGTCAGCCGCCCCACCCCGGCTGACACACAGCGCTCCCTCAGCCGCCGCGACACAGCACTAGCCGTCAGCCACCCCACCCGGCTGACGCGCACGGCTGCCTCAACCGCCGCAACACAGCACTGGCCGTCAGCCACCCCACCCGGCTGACGCGCACGGCTGCCCCAACCGCCGCAACACAGCACTGGCCGTCAGCCACCCCACCCGGCTGACGCGCACGGCTGCCTCAACCGCCGCAACACAGCACTGGCCGTCAGCCACCCCACCCGGCTGACGCGCACGGCTGCCTCAACCGCCGCAACACAGCACTGGCCGTCAGCCGGCCAGGGCCGCGCTGAGCGGTGACGGGTGGCGGGCGAGCCGCTGCACGGCCCGACGCCCGCGCCAGGCCGTGAAGGCTGGCGGGGCCGGCGAGGACGAGCCGCGACGCGACCCGGCGCCCGCGCCAGGGCCGTGAGGGCTGGCGGGGCCGGCGGGGATGAGTCGCTGCACGGCCCGACGCCCGCGCTAGAGCCGTGGGGGCTGGCGGGGGCGTCGGGGTGAGACGCTGCATGGCCCGGCGCTCGCGCTAAGGCGGTGAGGGGTGGCGGGCTCGCGGGGAGCGGGTGAGGCGCTGCACGGGCCGGCGGCCGCGCTGGGGCCGTAAGGGGGCTGGCGGGCTCGCGGGAGTGAGCCGCTGCTTAAGCCCGGCGGCCGCGCTGGGAGCAGTGACCCGGCCGCCGGATCGCGCGGCGCGGCGGGACGGCCACGGTGGTTGGGGACGGCGTCGCGCGTACCGAAAAGGGGGTAGAAGTAGAAGCGAGCGCGCGCCGAGGCGCGCAACCGCGACCACTTCGGGAGGCCCCGCATGGCGGACACGCCAGCAATCACGCTCAACAACGGCGTCAGCATGCCGCAGGTCGGCTTCGGTGTCTTCCAGATCCCGGAGGCGGAGACCACCGCCGCCGTGGCGACCGCGCTGGAGGCGGGGTATCGCAGCATTGACACGGCGGCGGCCTACGGCAACGAGTCGGGGGTCGGCGCGGCCTTGAAGGGGTCGGGCATTGCCCGCGACGAACTGTTCATCACGACCAAGCTCTGGAACAGCGATCAGGGGTACGACGAGACGCTGCGCGCGTTCGACGCCAGTGTGGCCCGGCTGGGCCTGGATGTCCTCGACCTCTATCTGATCCACTGGCCGACCCCGAAGCGCGGCAAGTATCTGGATTCCTGGCGTGCGCTGGAGCAGCTTTATCAGCAGGGCCGGGTACGCGCGATCGGCGTCTCGAACTTCCTGCCGGAGCACCTGCGCGCGGTAGCCGACCTCGGCGGCACGATCCCCGCGGTGAACCAGATCGAGGTGCACCCGCAGCTGCAGCAGCGCGACGCGCAGGAGGTGAACACCGAGCTCGGCGTGATCACCGAGGCGTGGAGCCCGCTCGCCCAGGCCGGCGTGCTCGACGACCCGGCGGTGACTTCGATCGCTGACGCCCACGACCGCACCCCGGCGCAGGTGGTGTTGCGCTGGCACGTGCAGCAGGGCCGGATCGTCATTCCGAAGTCGGTGACGCCGGACCGGATCCGGCAGAATCTGGCGCTGTTCGACTTCGAGCTGACGGCCGAAGAGATGAGTGCGATCGACGCACTGGAGCGCGATGGGCGCACCGGGCCGCATCCGGACCATTTCAACTGATCACGGACCCAGCAACCGCACAGGAATCCGCCGCATAGTTGAGGCACATCCCGCAGCTGGAGGTTCTTGATGGGTCTTCTCGCCCTGGTCAACCTGGTTCTGCTCGCCGTGCAGTTCCTGCTGATCGCGCGTGCGATTCTCGACTGGAGTGTGGCCCTGGCCGGTCCGGCGATGCCGGGTTCGTTCCGGTCGAAGGCCACGGTCGGCGTGACCAAGGTGACGGAGCCGATCCTGGCGCCGGTCCGTAAGGTGCTGCCGCCGTTGCGGGTCGGCGGCGTCTCGATCGACCTGGCGTTCATCGTGCTGTTCCTCGGCATCAGTGTGCTGCGCACCCTGATCTGACCCGTGAAGCTCACCGGCCCCGGCTGATGCCGGGGCCGGAGTGCGTTTCAGGCCAGCCGGCCGGCGACGAACTCGAGCGCCGTGGTGTCGAAGAAGCCGCGGCCGCCCTCGTGGCCGTCCCACTCGAAGACCTCGATCTGCTTGCCGGCGGCGTCCGGGATCGCGTTGTAGGCGGCGAACACCCCGGACGGCGGGCACACCGCGTCCATCAGCGCCACCGACACGATGGCCGGGGCGGTGATCCGCTTCGCGAAGTGCACCACGTCGATGTGGTCGAGGGTGGCCAGCACCTGCGGCGCCAGGTTGGGGTTGGCCCGCAGGAAGCGGACCACCTCCTGGAACGGGTCGCTGTCGGTGATCGTGACGGCCCGGCGGATGTCGCAGAGGAACGGTACGCCGGAGACGACCGCGGAAACCTTCTCCGGGTTCAGCCCGGCCGCGGCCAGCGACAGCGCGCCACCCTGGCTCTTGCCGGTCACCACGAGCCGGGACGCGTCGACGTCGGGCAGTTCGGCGGCGGTGTCGACGGCCCGGACCGCGTCGGTGATCAGCCGGCGGTAGTAGTGCGTCTCCGGGGCCAGCACGCCGCGGGTGAGGAAGCCGGGCGAGGACGGGCCGGCGCCGTGCTCGTCCGGGTCGGGGGTGTCGCCGCCGCGCCAGTTGCCGCCCTGCCCGCGGGTGTCCATCACCAGGTGGGCGTAGCCGGCGCTGGGCCAGAGCAGCCATTCGATCGGCAGGCCGCGGCCGCCGCCGTAGCCGATGAACTCGACGACGACCGGGAGCGGGCCGGTCGCGCCGGCCGGGCGGCTCAGCCAGCCTTTGACCGGCTGTCCGGCGTACCCGGAGAAGGTCACGTCGTAGCTGGTGATGCCACGTAAGGGGGTGCGTACCTCGGCCACTTTGGGCGGGCTGGCGGCCTGGCGGGCCGCGGCGATCGTGCCCGACCAGAAGTCGTCGAAACCGGGCGGTTCCGGGGTCGAGGCTCGATAGGTACGCAACTCGGGCAGCGGGAGGTCGAAGAGCGCCATGTTGATCACGCTAGGCCCTGCCGTGCGGGTCCTCCAAGGGGCCGGGCACGATGGGCGGCGTGTCCGGCAGTCCACAGAAAGCCCAGCACGTCCTGGAGGCGGTGCTGGAGCGGCTGACCTATGTGAACGAGGAGACCGGCTACACCGTGGCCCGGGTCGCCACGCCGAAGAGCGGCTCGGACCTGCTCACCGTGGTCGGGGCGCTGCTCGGCGCGCAGCCCGGCGAGAGTCTGCGGATGAGCGGCTGGTGGTCGTCGCATCCGCAGTACGGGCGGCAGTTCGAGGTGCTCTCGTACACGACCGTGCTGCCGGCGACCATCCAGGGCATCCGCCGCTATCTGGGGTCCGGGCTGGTCAAGGGCATCGGGCCGGTCTTCGCCGAGCGGATCGTCGACCACTTCGGACTCGACACCCTCGACATCATCGAGACGTCGCCGGAGCGGCTGATCGAGGTGGCCGGGCTGGGCCCGAAGCGGACGGCGAAGATCACCTCGGCGTGGGCCGAGCAGAAGGCGATCAAGGAGGTGATGGTCTTCCTGCAGGGGGTGGGCGTCTCGACGTCGATCGCCGTCCGGATCTACAAGAAATATGGGGATGCCAGCATCTCCGTCGTCAAGAACTCGCCGTACTCACTGGCGGCGGACGTGTGGGGCATCGGCTTCAAGACGGCCGACACCATCGCGCAGGCGGTCGGGATCCCGCACGACAGCCCCGAGCGGGTGAAAGCCGGCCTCCAGTACACGCTGTCGCAGGCCACCGACAACGGCCACTGCTTCCTGCCCGCCCCGCAATTGATCGAGGAAGCCGCGAAGATCCTCGACGTGCCGGAGGGCCTGGTCCCCACCTGCCTCGACGAGCTGGTCACCGAGGAGGGGGTCGTGCGCGAGGAGGACGCCGTCTACCTCGTGCCGTTCCACCGGGCCGAGCAGTCGCTCGCCGGCACGCTGCGCCGGCTCCTGGAAGATGAATCGGACAGAATGCCGCATTTCGGCGGGGTCGACTGGACGAAGGCTCTGGCGTGGCTGCACAAGCGCACCGGCTCGACCCTCGCGCCCGAGCAGGAACAGGCGGTGAAACTCGCGCTCACTTCGAAAGTCGCGGTCCTCACCGGCGGACCGGGATGCGGCAAGAGCTTCACCGTACGCTCGATCGTCGAACTCGCCGCCGCCAAACAGGCCAGGATCCAGCTCGTAGCCCCCACCGGCCGGGCCGCGAAGCGGCTCGCCGAACTCACCGGCCATCCCGCCGCCACCGTCCACCGCCTGCTCAAACTCCAGCCCGGCGGCGACGCGACCTTCGACCGGGACAATCCGCTGGACGCCGATCTGCTGGTCGTCGACGAGGCCTCGATGCTCGACCTGATCCTGGCGAACAAGCTGGTCAAGGCGATCCCGCCGGGCGCGCACCTGCTACTGGTCGGCGACGTCGACCAGTTGCCGTCGGTCGGCGCCGGTGAGGTGTTGCGCGACCTGCTCGCCGCCGACGTCATCCCGCGGGTGCGGCTCACCCAGATCTTCCGGCAGGCGGCGGAGAGCGGCGTGGTCACCAACGCACACCGGGTCAACCAGGGCCGCCCGCCGAAGTTCGACGGGATGCGCGACTTCTTTCTGTTCCCGTGCGACGACACCGAGGCCACCGCCGGGCTCACCGTGGACGTGGCCTGCACCCGGATCCCGCGCAAGTTCGGCCTGGACCCGCGCCGCGACGTCCAGATCCTCACCCCGATGCACCGCGGACCGGCCGGCGCGGGCGCGCTCAACACCCTGCTCCAGCAGGAGCTGACGCCCGGCCGCGAGGGCCTGCCGGAGCGGCGGATGGGCGGGCGGGTGTTCCGGGTCGGCGACAAGGTCACCCAGATCCGCAACAACTACGACAAGGGGGTTGCGGGAGTCTTCAACGGCACGGTCGGCGTCGTGACCGGGCTGTCGCCCGAGGAGCAGACCTTGAGCGTACGCACGGACGAGGACGAACTCATCGACTACGAGTTCGACGAACTGGACGAGCTGGTTCACGCGTACGCGATCACGATCCACCGCTCGCAGGGCTCGGAGTATCCGGCCGTGGTCATCCCGCTGACCACCAGCGCCTGGATGATGCTGCAGCGCAACCTGCTCTACACCGCGATCACCCGGGCCAAGAAGCTGGTCGTCCTTGTCGGCTCCCGCCGGGCGCTGGCCGCCGCGGTCCGGACGGTGGGGGCGGGCCGCCGGCACACCGCGCTGACCCGGCGCCTCAGCATGTGAGATCGCCGTCGCAGATCCCGCCGGGGCGGTTCCTGCGTACCGGGTGCCAGAACGTGGGCAACCGACGAAAGGACGTCGAACATGCGCAGGAGCAGGATGGTGACACTCGTGGCGGCGGGTGCGGTGGTCATCGGTGGGATGGCTGTGGCACCCCTGACCTTCGCCGCGGAGGCGCCCCGGAACGGCTGTGCTGATGTGGAGGTGCTCGGCGCGCGCGGGACGACCGAACGGCCCGGGCTGGGCGTGCTGCTCACCCCGCTGGCTCAGCGGATCACCCGGGAGCTGCCGCAGACGGTACGCACGACGGCGGTCGACTACCCGGCGTCGTTCAACTACACGGCGAGCGTACGGCAGGGCGTGGCGGACCTGACCGCGAAGGTTCAGCGCACCGCCGCCGCGTGCCCGGAGACGAAGGTCGTGCTGGCCGGCTACTCCCAGGGCGCGGACGTGGTCGGCGACACGGTGACCGGCCCGCTCGCCGGCGACCTCGACAACGTCGCCGCGGTGCTGCTCTTCGGTGATCCGAGCTTCACCGCCGGGGAGCCGTTCAACGTCACCGACGGCAACCGGTCCGGGATCTTCCCGCGCGGCCGGAACCGGCTGGCCGCGGTGGCCGACCGGACCCAGTCGTTCTGCAATCGCAACGACCGGTTCTGCCAGGGCGGGACGAGCCTCGCCGCACATCTGAACTACAACCAGTTCCTCGACGACGCGAGCAGTTTCGTCGCCGAGCGCGCCGGCTGATAGCACAAGCCGGACACCGCAGGGCGGCCATTCGAGAATTCGGACCGAATGGCCGCCTTTCCCAAACTCCCGTACTGCTGTTCATCGGGCTCCGCACACACTTTGGCGAGATCGCTAGGGTGAGCAATGGAAAAGATTAGGGAGCTCCATTTTCCGAACCTTTTTCCGGTTCAGTGAATGGATTAGCGGAAACCCAACGGGGGGAATTCTCATGTTGCGTTCGATGACTGCCGGCGCGGCCCTTCTGGGCGCCCTGGCCGTGGCTGCTCCGGCTCAGGCCACACCCCTGCCGGCGCCGGACGAGATGATGATCATCGACGTGGTGAACGCGAACGGCTCGGGCTGCCCGCCGAAGAGCGCGGAGATCGCGGTCTCGCCGGACAACACCGCGTTCACGGTGACCTACTCGAAATACACCGCGCAGGTCGGCCCGGAGGCCACGCCGCTGGACTTCCGGAAGAACTGTCAGCTCGCCCTGGACATCAAGGTGCCGTCCGGATTCACCTTCGCGATCGCCAGCGCCGACTACCGCGGTTACGCGAACCTGCAGAAGGGGGCCTGGGCGCAGGAGGCCGCCAACTACTACTTCCAGGGCCATTCCCAGACCACCCGGGTCCAGCACAATTTCAAGGGCCCGATGGACGACAACTGGCAGCGCACCGACAAGGTCGGGGTCACCTCGCTCAGTTTCCTGCCGTGCGGCGAACGGCGCTATCTGAACATCAACACCGAATTGCGGGTGAACCGCGGCAGTTCGGACGCGAAGAAGCACACCAGCTTCATCTCGATGGACTCCACCGACGCCGCGATCAACACCGTCTACCGGGTCGCCTGGAAGAAGTGCGGCGGCAAGAAGTAACCCTCAGCGTTCCACGAAAGCGGCCCACGGGTCCTCGGGCGGGCGCCGTACCTCTTCCACGGTGGGTGCGGCGCCGCCGGGTTCCGGGCGGGCCGAACGGGACGCCAGATAGGCGGCGAGTGCCGTGGTGATCGGCACCGCGGCTACCAGGCCGATCGTGCCGACCGCGCTGCGGACCAGCTCCTGAGCGATCAGCTGCGAGGTGAGCAGCTCACCGACCGGGGTGTTGCCGGCCGCGAAGAGCAGCATCAACGGCAATGAGGCGCCGGCGTACGCCAGCACGATCGTGTTGATCACCGAGGCGATGTGCGCCCGGCCGATCCGCGTCGCGGCGCCGTAGAGCTGCCGGAAGCCGTACGCCGGGTTGGCCACCGCCAGCTCGGTGACCGTCGCCGACTGGGTGACCGTGACGTCGTCGAGCACGCCCAGCGAGCCGATCACGATGCCGGCCAGCAGCAGGCCCTGCATGTTGACGTCGCCCTGGGTGATGGTCAGGTAGTTCGAGGTCTCGTCGGCCACGCCGGACAGGTGCACGACCCCGGTCGCCAGCGCCGCCAGCACGGCCGTGATCGCGAGGCTCACCAGTGTGCCGGCCACCGCGATCGTGGTGGTGGTGGAGAAGCCGTGCGTCAGGTACAGCACCACCAGCATGATCGCGGCGGCGCCGACCACCGCGACCGCCACCGGTGAGCGGCCGTCCAGGATCGCCGGGACGATGAACCAGAGCAGGATGCCGAACGTGACGGCGAGACCGGCCAGCGCGGTCACCCCACGCCACCGCCCGAACGCGATCACCGCCAGCGCGAACGCCGCCCCGAGCAGCCAGAGCGCGTTGGACCGCTGGTGGTCGGCGATCGAGTAGTTGAGGGTGCCGTCCTGGTTCGACAGGACCAGCATCACCACGTCGTCGCCGGCCGCGATCTCCGGGGCGCCGGGGCCGCCGGGCATCTCGGTGACGACCTCGGTGCCGTCGTCGAGCTTCACCGTGACGGTGCCGCAGTCCTCCTGCGGGGTCTCGCCCTCCGGCACCGGCGGGCACTCCGCCGGGGCGACCGTGACGACCTGCCCGAACGCCCGTGCCGGGCCCTCGCCCTCGGTGGCCTGCGGGGTGTCCCGCGGCCAGAGCAGCAGCATGCCGACCACGGTGATCAGCAGCGCCGGGATCAGCACGAGCAGGGTGAGCCGGCGTGCCTGGGGCAGCGCCGGTTCGGCGCCCGGCGCGTGGTGATGGTGTTTCATCCGCCGAACCGTACAGGGAGTCACGGATCAGGAAGCAGCGCGACCCTTCGGTGAGCCGGAGCGGGCCCGGTCGGTGGCGGTCCGGCCGAAGGTCAGCCAGAAGTCGGTGACGGCCAGGCTGAGCACCGGACGGCGGGCGGCCAGGTAGCCGAGCGGGCCGTCCGGATCCGGCCGCCAGGCCGCGTTCGCCGTACGCAATCCGGCCCGGCCGCGCACCGGGGTGTGCCGGACCTGCTCGCCGAGCGCCTGCGCCACCGAGAAGCCCAGCGGGAACCGGCCCGGCAGCCGGCCCTTCAGCCGGACCAGGGCCGACGCGAACGGCGCCGCCGGCTCCGGGGCGGCACCGGGCAGGCCGGGCGGGGGGACCGGGCCGGGCAGGGTGGCCGACGCGTCGACCAGTGGCTCGTCGTCGGCGTCGATCCGGAACTCGGCCAGCTCCTTGGGGATGCCCCAGAGCCGCCGGCCGCCCTCCCGGGAGGCGACGCTGTCCACCCAGATGTCGATGATGCTCACCCGCGGACGGCCGTGGTGGTGCACCAGGACGGCGCTGAGCAGCTCCTGGTAATGCAGGACGCCGCCGGGCTCGTACTTCACCCAGGCGGCGCCGACCGCGACCCGGCCGCCCACTGTGAGGGGCTTGACCGCGGCATCGAGAACCGGGGGCAGCTGCGGGAGCCGCCCCCGGGGAATCAGGAAGACCGACAGGAACATCTGACCGCGCAACTGCCACGGTTCGGGCGGGTACATCTCACGGACCTCCGGTGCCGGCATCGCTAGCTACACATTGGCAGCTGTCGACGGCCGGCACCAGAAGCTGTGCGCCGGTCAGTACCGGAACCGGGAGACCACCGCCTGAAGCTGGCCGGCCGTGACGGTGAGCTCCTCGGCCGCGTGCCGGGTGTCGCCGACGGTGTCGGTGGTCCGGCGGGTCGCGTCGGAGACCGTGGTGATGGTCGCGGCGATGTTGCCGGCGCCGTCCGCGGCCTCGGTGAGCGTACGATTCATCTCCTGCGTGGTGGCGGTCTGCTCCTCCACCGCCGAGGCGATGGTCAGCTGCAGGCCGTTGATCCGCTCGATGATCGTCGAGATCTCGCCGATCGCGGTGACCGCGCCGCTGGTGTCGGCCTGGATCGCCTGGACCCGCTGGGAGATGTCCTCGGTCGCCTTCGCGGTCTCCTGGGCCAGGTCCTTGACCTCGCCGGCCACCACCGCGAAGCCCTTGCCCAGCTCGCCGGCCCGGGCCGCCTCGATGGTCGCGTTCAGCGCGAGCAGGTTGGTCTGCTCGGCGATGCTGGTGATCACCTTGACCACGGTGGCGATCTCCGCAGACGAGTCGCCGAGCCGGGACACGATCGCGTTGGTCGCCTCGGCGACCTGCACGGCCTGGGCGGCGACCTCGGTCGCCTCGGAGGTCGAGACGCTGATGTCGCGGATCGCCGAGCCCATCTCCTGCGAGCCGGCCGAGACGATCTGCAGGTTGTTGGAGACCACGTCGGCGGCGGCCGCGACCGTGCCGGCCTGCGCCGAGGCCTGGTTGGCGGCGTCGTCGACGGCGACCGAGACCGAGCTGAGCTGGCCGGCCGCGGTCTGCAGCGTGCTGACGCTGCCGGCGAGCTGCACGACGTCCTCGCGCAGGCGGCCGATGCCGCGGTCCAGGGCCGCCGCCATCTTGCCGATCTCGTCCTCGCTCTGCACCCCGGAGGTACGGGTCAGGTCGCCGTCGGCCAGCCGCTCGGCCAGGTCGGAGACGCTGCGGACGGTCTGGCTCACCCGGGACGCGACCCGGAACCCGATCAGCGTGCTGAGCAGCACACCCGCAGCGAGCAGCAGGCCGATCGTCCAGGTGGCCCGGTTGCCGGCGTCCTTGGCGTCGGTGATGCTCTGCTCGGCGAGCTGCGCGGCATGCGCCTTGAGAGCCGCCTGGTCCTCGGCGAGGGCCGCACGCAACTCGTTGTACTTCTTCACGCCCGCGGCGAGCTCCTCGGGAGTGGCCGAGCTACCCTCGGTCGCGCTCATGAAGGCGACGTAGGCCTCCCAGTCCTTCTTCGCCTTGGCCACGGTGGCATCGCCCGGCAGGTTGGTGCTCAACGTGTCGAGCGCCGCGGTGATCGCCTTCTGGTTGGCCGCCATGTTTTTCTGGATATCCGCGGCCAGGCTCGGGTAGAGCCGCAGGGAAGAGGTGTTGGCGCTGAACGACTCGATGTTCGTGTTGTACGTGCCGACCGACGACTCGATCGCCAGCGACTGCCGCTGGGCAGCCGCGGTATCCCGGTTGAGGTCGTAGACCGTACTGATGGCCAGCCCGCCGACCAGAAGACCACTGGCCGTCGCGGTCATCGCCGCCGCACCGATCTTCGTCCGTAGAGATCGGTTGTCGAACAACCCGCCCAGACCCATTTCCATGCCTTCCTGCTCACCTCGGTGACTCGCTACGGCCGCAGGATCGGCACCACCTCGGTCAGGTTGAGGAACCGGCTCCCATATTGCGATTGTGAATTCACCGGGACCCCGATGGGCCGGACTCGGCGAGACTCGCAGGGCTCGTGAACCCCAACCGGGCTCCCCTGCCCCACCACCCTCATCCGGTCACGTCGGCGAGCGCCTGGAAGATCAGTGCGGTGGAGGTGGCGCCCGGATCCTGGTGGCCGACGCTGCGCTCACCGAGATAGGAGGCCCGGCCCTTACGAGCCTGCATGGCCGTGGTCGCGCGGGCGCCCTCGTCCGCCGCCCGGGCCGCCGCCGCGGCCGCCTCGGCCAGGTCGGCACCGCCCGAGACCGCCTCCTCGAAGGCGTCGAGCGCCGGCCGGTAGGCGTCCACGATGGTCTTGTCGCCCGGCTCCGCTCCGCCCAGCTTGCGGACCGCCTCCAAGCCGGCGTTCAGTCCACCGGCCAGCGCGGGCAACTCCACCTCGGTCCCCGGTGGCAGCGCCTTGCCGAGGGCGCGCAGGGCACTGCCGTACAGCGGGCCGGAGGCGCCGCCCACTTTGGAGATCAGCGTGGTGCCGGCCTTCACGAACACGGCGCCGACCGCGTCCGGCGGGGTCCCGTCGAGGGCGGCGACGACCGCGGCGAACCCCCGGTTCAGGTTCACCCCGTGGTCGCCGTCGCCGATCGCCGAGTCCAGCCGGGTGAGCCGGTCGGACTCGGCGGCGACAGCGCCGGCGGAGGCACGCAGCCAGGCGAGAGCGAGAGCGACGTCCACGTCACGCACCCCAGCGCAGGCCGGGGGTACGCACCGGGGCGTCCCACAGGCGGAGCATCTCGTCGGTCACCCGGGTGACGGTGAGCGACAGCCCGGCCATGTCCAGGCTCGTCACGTAGTTGCCGACCAGCCGGCGGGCGATCGTGATCCCGCGCTCCTCCAGCACCTTCGCGACCTCGCCGTAGACCAGGTAGAGCTCCAGCAGCGGGGTGCCGCCCAGGCCGTTGACCAGCAGGATCACCCGGTCGCCGCGATCCACCGGCTTGGCCTCGAGAATCGCGTCGAGCGCCGAACGGACCAGCTCCTTCGCCGGGCGCAGCTTCTCGCGGCGGCGGCCGGGCTCGCCGTGGATGCCGACGCCGACCTCGATCTCGTCCGCCGGCAGGTCGAAACCGGGCCGGCCGGCGGCGGGGGTGGTTCCGGCGGTCAGCGCGTACGCGAAAGAGGCGGACGCCGTGTTGACCTCGCGCCCGATCGCCGCGACCTCGCCCAGCTTGCCGCCCTCCTCGGCGCGTGCCCCGGCGATCTTCTCGACCAGCAGGGTGGCGCCGGTGCCGCGGCGGCCGGCCGTCCAGGTCGAGTCCTCCACCGCGATGTCGTCGTCGACGAGCACCGACTCCACGGTGATCCCCTCGTCGGCGGCGAGCTCCGCGGCGAGCTGGAAGTTCATCACGTCGCCGGTGTAGTTCTTGACCACGTGCACCACCCCGGCGCCGCCGTCGACGGCCTTCGTGGCGGCGAGGATCTGGTCCGGCACCGGGGAGGTGAACACCTCGCCGGGGCAGGCGGCGTCGAGCATCCCGGCGCCGACGAAACCGCCGTGCAACGGCTCGTGGCCGGAGCCGCCGCCGGACACCAGCGCGACCTTGCCGGGGCGCGGCGCATCGGCACGCGCAATGTACTGCTCGGTGGTGTGGACGCGCAGCTCGCCGGGGTGGGCGGCGGCGATTCCGGCGAGCGCCTCGGCCACCACGTCGGCGGGATCGTTGATGAATTTCTTCACGACCGGCTCCTTCCAGGGGCGACGGTGCCTCCGCCCCTCAGCATTGTCGCGCTGAGCGATCCAGCCAAGACTTTGTGTGGTTAACATCCACAGTCATGGCGCTTGTGGGGATCGTGCTGGTGTCACACAGCGAGAAATTGGCGGACGGATTACGGGATCTGCTCCAGCAGGTCGCCACCGATGAGGTCCGCATCGAGCCGGCCGCCGGCACCGAGGACGGTGACCTGGGCACGTCGGCCGACCGCATCGAAGCCGCGGTGAAGCGGGCCGACACCGGCGCGGGCGTCGTCGTCCTGGCCGATCTGGGCAGCGCGGTGCTGACCGCGCGTACCGTGCTGGAGGATCTGCCGCCCGGCCCGCAGCTGGTGGACGCGCCGTTCGTGGAAGGCGCGGTGGCCGCCGCGGTGCTCGCCTCGACCGGCGCCGACCTGGAGACCGTGGCCGGCGCTGCCCGGGAGGCCCGCGATGTCCCCAAGTTCTGAGACCACGGTCGTGCTGCGGGCGGCCCTGCATGCCCGGCCGGCGGGCGCGGTGGTGCGGGCCGCCGCCGGCTTCACCGCGAAGATCGAGATCCGGTACGGCGAGAGGTCCGCGGCCGCCACCAGCGCCCTGCGCTTGATGTCCCTGGGCGCCGACGCCGGCAGCACAGTCACCGTGCACGCCGAGGGCGACGACGCCGAAGCCGCAGCCGCCGCAGTGGCCGAAGCCCTGGCCTCGGCCACGTGATCCGGCTGACGCCCAGTGCTGCCTCAACCACCCGGAAGCAGCACTGCGTGACAGCCAAGCAAACCGGCTGACGCCCAGTGCTGCCTCAACCGCCCGGAAGCAGCACTGCGTGACAGCCAAGCAAACCGGCTGACGCCCAGTGCTGCCTCAACCGCACGGAAGCAGCACTGCGTGACAGCCGGACCGTCAGCGCTCCAGGATGGCGACGACGCCCTGGCCACCCGCCGCGCAGATGGAGATCAGGCCCCGGCCGGAGCCCTTCCGGGCGAGCAGCTTGGCGAGCGACGCCACGATCCGGCCGCCGGTCGCGGCGAACGGGTGGCCGGCTGCGAGGGACGACCCGTTGACGTTGAGCTTGGCCCGGTCGATCGAGCCGAGCGGCGCGTCCAGCCCGAGCTTCTCCTTGCAGAACTCCGGCGATTCCCAGGCCGCCAGCGTCGCCAGCACCTGCGACGCGAACGCCTCGTGGATCTCGTAGTAGTCGAAGTCCTGCAGGGTCAGCCCGTTGCGCGCGAGCATCCGCGGCACCGCGTAGGCGGGCGCCATCAGCAGACCCTCGTCCCCGTGCACGTAGTCCACGGCGGCCGTCTCGGAGTCGGCGAAATACGCCAGCACCGGCAGCGAGTGCGCCGACGCCCACTCCTCGGAGGCCAGCAGCACGGTGGAGGCGCCGTCGGTCAGCGGCGTCGAGTTGCCCGCCGTCATCGTCGCGTTCTCCTTGCCGTACACCGGCTTGAGCTTGGCGAGCTTCTCCAGGCTGCTGTCCGGCCGCAGGTTCTGGTCACGGGTCAGCCCCAGATAGGGCGTCAGAAGATCATCGAAGAAGCCGCTTTCGTACGCCGCCGCGAGCCGCTGATGCGAAGTGAGAGCCAACTCGTCCTGCGCGGCCCGGTCGATGTGCCAGCGCAGCGCCGTGATCGCCGCGTGCTCACCCATCGACAGGCCGGTCCGCGGCTCGGCGTTGCGCGGCAGCTCCGGCTTGAGCGCCTGCTGCGGGCGCAGCTTGGCCACCGCCTTCAACCGGTCGCCGAGCGAACGGGCCCGGTTGAGCTGCAGCAGCGCCCTCCGCATGTCCTCGTTGAGCTGCAGCGGCGCGTCGGACGTGGTGTCCACACCACCGGCCACACCGGAGTCGATCTGCCCGAGCGCGATCTTGTTGGCCACCAGGATGGCCGCCTCGAGACCGGTGCCGCAGGCCTGCTGAATGTCGTACGCCGGGGTGCGCGGGTCCAGCCGGGAACCGAGGACCACCTCGCGGGTCAGGTTGAAGTCGCGGGAGTGCTTGAGCACCGCACCGGCCACCACCTCGCCGAGCTGCTCGCCGGCCAGCCCGAACCGGGCGATCAGACCGTCCAGCGCGGCGGTCAGCATGTCCTGGTTCGAGGCCTGGGCGTACCGGCTGTTGGAGCGGGCGAACGGGATCCGGTTCCCACCCAGGACGGCAACACGGCGCACGTTCGGCACGACTTCCTCCCGATCAAACGGAGCATCGATGAGCCCAGAGGCTACTCACCGGTAGGCTACTCGCATGGCTGACAGGTACGCGAACTTCGCCAACTCCGGTCTGGGCCGGACCGTGGTCAAGCGCCTCGGGCTGCCTGATCCGCCCCGGCTGCGCCGGTTCCAGCCCGGGGAGCCGCTGACCACCGGGCCGGTCCTGCTGGGTGCGGCGCCGGGCGGCCGGCTCTCCGAGCCGGTCCGCAAGCAGGTGGAAGCGGCCGGTGCCGAGGTCACTGATCAGGGCACCGATGGCGTACGGTACGGCGCGCTCGTCTTCGACGCGACGGGAATCGGGGACTCCGGCCAGTTGCGGGGTCTGTTCGACTTCTTCCACCCGTACGCCCGCTCCGTGAACGTCTCCGGCCGCGTGATCGTGCTCGGCACCCCACCGGAAGCCACCGCCGGGCCGAAGGAAGCGACCGCGCAGCGGGCGCTCGAAGGTCTCACCCGCAGCATCGGCAAGGAGTTCGGGCGTGGCGTCACCGCCCAGCTCGTCTACGTGGCGCCCGGCGGTGAGGCGACGCTCGAGTCCACGCTGCGGTTCCTGCTGAGCGGGCGTTCGGCGTACGTGTCCGGCCAGGTGATCCGGGTCGGCGCCGGCAGCGTGCCGGCGGTGAGCGACTGGGAGCGCCCGCTGGACGGCAAGCTCGCGCTGGTCACCGGCGCGGCCCGCGGCATCGGCGCGGCCATCGCCCGGACCCTGGCCCGCGACGGCGCCGACGTGATCGCGCTGGACGTGCCGGCCGCGGGCGACGCGCTCGCCGACGTGGCCAACGAGACCCGCGGCCGGGCCCTGCAGCTCGACCTGACCGCCGACGACGCCCCGGCCCGGCTCGCCGGCTATCTGGCCGCCGGCCCGCACGCCGGGGTGGACATCGTCGTGCACAACGCCGGCATCACCCGGGACAAGACGATCGCCCGGATGGACCAGGCCCGCTGGGATTCGGTGCTCGGGGTCAACCTGACCGCCCCGGAACGGGTCAACGACGTGCTGCTGGAACGGGATCTGATCCCGTCCGGCGGCCGGATCGTCGGGGTCGCGTCGATCGCCGGCATCGCCGGGAACCGGGGGCAGACCAACTACGCGACCAGCAAGGCCGGCGTGATCGGGCTGGTGCAGTCGCACGCGCCGCTGCTGCTGGAACGCGGCATCACGATCAACGCGGTGGCGCCCGGCTTCATCGAGACGGCGATGACCGCGAAGATGCCGCTCGGGCTGCGCGAGGCCGGGCGGCGACTGAACAGCATGTCCCAGGGCGGCCTGCCGATCGACGTGGCCGAGACCATCGCCTGGTTCGCCTCGCCCGGCTCGGCGACGATCACCGGGAACGTGGTCCGCGTCTGCGGCCAGAGTCTGCTGGGGGCCTGAGATGGTCGCGGTCGTCGAGCTCAGCTCCGGGCCGGGTGTCGGTGCGGCGTACGCCCGGGCCGCTTTAGGCCTGCTCCCCGGCACCCGGCGCGGCACCACCCTGCCGGACGTGGAGATGGTCCAGCGCGGTGTGGTCGTGGACCGCTCGCACCTGGCCGCCTACGACCGGGTGTGCGGCTTCCGGCTGTCCGACACGCTGCCCGCCACCTATCCGCACGTCCTGGCGTTCCCGCTGGCCATGCGCTTGATGACGGCCCCCGACTTCCCGCTGCCCCTGATCGGCCTGGTGCATATCACCAACCGGATCACGGTGCGCCGTCCCGTCTCCGCGACCACTCCCCTGGACCTCGCCGTCCGCGTCGCCGCGCTGCGCGACCACCCTCGCGGCCGCCAGTTCGACACCATCGCCACCGCCTCCATCGACGGCGAGGAGGTCTGGCACAGCGTCTCCACGTACTTGCGCATCGAGTCCCGCCGCTCCACCGAAAACCCGCCGACCTCCCCCGGCCCCGACTCGCCCGCCACCCTTGGCTCGCCCGCCGCCCCTGGCTCGCCCGGCGCAGGCTCGATCTGGCGAGTGCCGGCCCGGGTCGGCAGCGATTACGCTGCCGTTTCCGGCGACCGCAACCCCATCCACACCTCCCGGCTCGGCGCCCGCTTGTTCGGCTTCCCCCGCCCGATCGCCCACGGCATGTGGACCAAGGCCCGCTCCCTGGCCGCGCTGGAGGGCCGCCTGCCGGACACCTACACGGTCGAGGTCGCCTTCAAGCAGCCAGTCCTGCTGCCCGCCCGGGCAGAGTTCAACGCCACTCCGACCAGCGACGGGTGGTCTTTCGCCCTCCGGTCGAAGCGCCCTCATCTGTTCGGTTCGATCACGTCCTGACCCCCTCGCGCCTGCCGCTCCCCACACCCGTGCCCGGCCTAACATCCGGGCAAATGGGGTGCTCAGAACGGGGATCGGCATGGCGAGATCGATCGACGACTTCTATTCGGACGCCGCGCGCGGCCGCGACGCCTTCCGCTTCGACCACGAGAACGACGACCCCGCCGAACTCGCGGCGGACTTCTGGGACCTGGTCACCCACCGCGCCGGCGGCGATGGCCGGCCACCCGTGACCCGCCGGGCCGCTGCCGTCACGCGCCGCCCGGCACCCGCGCCGAAGGCAGCCGCCCCGGCCCGGTCCATGGCCACGACCCCGGCGCGTAGGGGCCCGGTGTCGCACGCCGACCTCCTGCTTGCGCTTCAGGTCCTCCGCGCCTTCGCGCCCGGGCTCACGAAGGAAAGCATGTGCAGGTACCTGAGGAAATGCGACTGGCCGGGGATCGATGCCGCCACGGTGGGTCGCACACTCAGTGGACTGCCCGGCAGGACCAGCGCGAGAACGACCGAGGCGAATCTCGCCCTCGCGGTCCGGGTGGCGCGCGCGGCGATGCCGTGGATGTCGGCGACCACGATCGCGGGGAATCTGCACCGGCTCGGCTGGACGAGCGTGACCGGGAAGGACATCGACGCGGTTCTGGCCACAGGCGGCAGAGCCCCGAAGCCCACCGCGGCCGCGGGGCGCCGCACGTCTGTAAAGTCGCCGCCTCGCCGGCGGCAACCGGCCGGCCGGGCCGGCGGACGGTCCGAGGAGGTCGACACGTTGCGCGACGACGAACTCATCGCGTTTCAGCGTCTGGAACGGCGAGATCGCCAACCGCGGTCCGCGGGCTGTCCGTCATGCGGTGTGGTGCCGTCCGCGCTGGGGACCTGCCGGTGCTCGTGAGAGCGCCGGCCCATCGACAGGCCTTGTCAGTGCGGTAGCCCGCTCCTAAAGTTACCGGCGAGTTAACCTGCTTGGCGGAAAGGGCTGATTCGCGTGGAGTTCTGGCTTGACCTCAACGAGGAGCAGCAGGAGCTGCGCGAGTGGGTGCACGGCTTCGCCGAGTCGGTGATCCGGCCGGCGGCTGCGGAGTGGGACGAGCGGGAAGAGACCCCGTGGCCCGTGCTGCAGGAGGCGGCGAAGATCGGGCTGTACGGGTTCGAGTTCCTGGTCAACACCTGGTCGGACACGAGCGGCCTGAGTCTGCCGGTGGCCAACGAGGAGCTGTTCTGGGGTGACGGCGGGATCGGCATGGCGATCTCCGGCACCTCGCTGGCGGTGGCCGCGATCTACGGGTCGGGCACGCCGGAGCAGCTGGTCGAGTGGGTGCCGCAGTGTTTCGGCGACGCTGACGATCCGAAGGTGGCGGCGTTCTGCAGCACCGAGCCGGAGGCCGGCTCCGATGTGGCGTCGATGCGGACCCGGGCGGTCTACCACGAGGCCACCGACGAGTGGGTGCTGAGCGGGCAGAAGGCGTATGCGACCAACGGCGGCATCGCCAACGTGCACGTGGTCACGGCCAGTGTCGACCCGTCCCTGGGGTCGCGCGGGCAGGCCGCTTTCGTGGTCCCGCCGGGCACGAAAGGGCTGGCCGGCACGAAGAAGCTGAAGAAGCTCGGCCTGCGGGCCTCGCACACCGCCGACGTCTTCCTCGACGACGTACGCGTACCGGGCAGCTGCCTGCTCGGCGGCAAGGAAGCCCTCGACAAGCGCCTGGCCCGCGCCCGGGAGGGACAGCGGGCCTCGAAGCAGGCCGCGATGCGGACGTTCGAGCTTTCCCGGCCGGCGGTGGGCGCGCAGGCGATCGGCATTGCCCGGGCGGCGTACGAGTACGCGCTCGAATACGCCAAGACCCGGGTCCAGTTCGGCCGCCCCATCATCGAGAACCAGGCGATCGCGTTCGCCCTGGCCGACATGCGGATGGAGATCGACGCCGCCCGCCTGCTGGTGTGGCGGGCCGCCTGGATGGGCCGCAACGAGCGGCCGTTCGCCGCGGGTGAGGGCTCGATGTCCAAACTGAAGGCCGGCGAGGTGGCGGTGGCGGTCACCGAGAAGGCGGTGCAGATCCTCGGCGGCGCCGGCTACCTGCGCGAGCACCCGGTGGAGCGGATGTTCCGGGACGCCAAGATCTACACCATCTTCGAGGGCACCTCGGAGATCCAGCGCCTGGTCATCGCCCGCGCCATCTCCGGCATGCAGATCCGCTGACCGCCGTGGACGCCGCTTTCATCGCTGCGACCATGGCCCGGCGGGGTCTGCTCACTCCGGGCAACCCGGTGCGGATCGTCCGGCAGTTCGCCGCGCTCGGCCGGTGGGGGTTCGGGCTCGCCGGTGAGCTGCGGCAGGCCGCTGCCCGCAGCCCGAAGCGGATCGCCGTGGCCGACGACGAGCGCGAGGTGACGTACGCGGAACTGCTGGACCGCTCCGACCGGCTGGCCCGGGCCCTGCCGGTGCAGGCCGGCGACCGGGTCGGGCTGCTGTGCCGCAACTCGGCCCGGATGATCGAGGCGCTGATCGCCGTCACCAGCCGCGGCGCCGATCCGGTGCTGATGAACACCGGCCTCTCCGCGCACCAGCTGGCAGCCGTCGTCGCCGATCAGAAGCTGCAGACGCTGATCCACGACGACGAGTTCGCCCCGCAGGTCGCCGGGGTCGGCAACACTCTCGGCGAACAGCGGATCGCCGACCTGATCGAGCAGACCCCGTCGGGGAAGGCGACACCGCCGGAGCGGCCGGGCCGGACCATCGTGCTCACGTCCGGCACGACCGGTGTGCCGAAAGGCGCCCGCCGCCCCACGCCCGGCGGGTTCCGGCCGCTCTGCTCGGTGATCGACCGGATTCCGTTGCGCGCCGGCGACCGGGTGCTGATCGCCGCGCCGCTCTTCCACACCTGGGGTTTCGCCGGCCTGCAGATCGCCCTGGCGCTGCGGGCCACGATCGTGCTGCGCCGCCGGTTCGACGCGGCCGCCACGCACGCGACGTTGACTCAGCAGAACTGTGCCGCGCTGATCGGCGTACCGGTGATGTTGCAGCAGCTGATGGAACTGCCCGCGCAAGCGGAGATGCCCGGCCTGCGGGTGGCCGCGGTGAGCGGCTCGGCTCTGCCGGGTGGCCTGGCCACCCGGTTCATGGACCGGTACGGCGACGTCCTCTACAACCTGTACGGCTCGACCGAGGCGTCCTGGGTCTCCATCGCCACTCCCGCCGACCTGCGCAGAGCCCCGGCCACCGCGGGCCGCCCGCCACACGGCACGAGGGTCGCGGTGCTCGACGCCGACGGCAGGCCGGTGCCGGCCGGTGAGGTGGGCCGGCTGTTCGTGGTGAACGAGATGCTCTTCGAGGGCTACACCAACGACGCCGCCACGCGGATGGCGAACGGTCTGCTCGGCACCGGTGACCTGGGACATCTCGACGAGGCGGGCCGGGTCTTCGTGGACGGCCGGGAGGACGACATGATCGTCTCCGGCGGCGAGAACGTCTATCCCGGCGAGGTCGAGGATCTGCTCGCCGCGTTGCCGCAGGTCCGCGAGGTGGCCGTGATCGGTGTGCCGGACGACGAGTTCGGTCAGCGGCTCGCCGCCTACCTGGTGCTGCGCGACGGCGAGAAACTGGACACCGACGCGGTCCGCGAGCACGTCCGGCGGCACCGGGCCCGGTTCAGCGTCCCGCGGGACGTGATCTTCCTGGACGCGCTCCCCCGCAACGCCACCGGCAAGGTGCTGGCCCGCGAGTTACCCCGGGACGTGCCGGGGTAAGCACGCGGCATGCGCTACGACAGTTACGACCGGATCGCGATCGTCACCGGTGCGGACTCCGGTATCGGGGAGGCCGGCGCGGTCGCGCTGGCCAGGGCAGGCTTCGACGTGGGCATCACCTACCGGTCCGACAAGGCCGGGGCCGAGGAGACCGCCGGGAAGGTACGCGCAACCGGCCGCAACGCCGAGGTACGGCAGATCGACCTGGCCCGCCTGCCCGGCGCGGCCGACGTGATCGACGACCTGGCCGAGGCGCTCGGCGGCCTGGGTGTCCTGGTCAACTGCGCCGGCACCGGCATCTCCACCCCGGTCGTCGACACCGGGTACGAGCAGTGGCGTGAGGTTCTGGCGGTCGATCTGGACGGGCCGTTCCTCTGCGCGCAGCGGGCCGCCCGGCGGATGCTGCAGGCCGGCCGGGGCGGCCGGATCATCAACATCACCAGCGTGCACGAGCACGCGCCCCGGGTCGGGTCGGGCGCCTACTGCGCGGCGAAGGGCGGCCTCGGCCTGCTCACCAAGGTGATGGCGCAGGAGCTGGCGGGCAACGGGATCACGGTGAACGCGGTGGCACCGGGCGAGATCGCGACGCCGATGACCGGCAACGAGGACGTCGATCCGCACACCGTGGACCGCCCGGGCGTTCCGGTGGGCCGGCCCGGCGACGCCAACGAGGTGGCCGCCGTGGTGGCGATGCTGGCCGGGCCGGACGCGGCGTACGTGACCGGCGCGTCCTGGGTCGTCGACGGCGGCATGCTGCTGATGGGCCCGCAGGCGGGTTCGCACCTGCAGACGGGCGACTGGCGCAACGGTTGATCTCGAGTTTTCCGCAACTTGCACGTTTGCAGCGCCCGACTGGACCTTCCGCACCCTGAGTGACCATCGTGATACGCGGTGTGTTCTTGGTGCGGGGAGGCCGATATGCGGCTGCTGCTGAACGGTGAGTACAAGGAAATGTTCCACACGTTCGAACGCTCGGCGTTCCACCTGGAGGTCGCCGAGCAGTACGACCTGCCGGAGGAGTCCGAGCCGCTGCGCCGGTTCCTGGCCGGCGAACCGGACGACTTCGCCTGGACGAGACCCTGGCTCGACCTGATCCGCGAGGCCACCGCGGAGGGCCGCCGGGTGCAACGGCTGCGGGTGGTCTCCGTGCCGCACGGCGACTACACCCGCTGGCTGCTCGCCATCTCCTCGCTGAACATCGAGGCCGGCGAGGACATCCGCTGGCTGGGGCGGGACCGGGTGAACGGCCTGCCGGTGGCCGCCGACGACTTCTGGCTCTTCGACGACGAACGGGTGGTGTTCAACCTGTTCGCCGTGGACGGCTCGTTCGCCGGCGGCGCGGAGACCCGGGACCGGGCGATCATCGCGCACTGCCGCCGGGTGCGCGACGAACTGTGGCGGGTCGCCGTCCCGCACGCCGACTACGCCCGCTGAGCCTCCGGCCGGCGGACCCCGGCGTCGTCGCGGTGCGGCAGGGTCACCGGGTCGGGCAGGTCCAGCAGGTCGTCGTCGACCGGCGCGGCGATCAGGCCGTTGCGGTGCGCGATCAGCCGGCCCACCGACACCAGGTCGTCCAGCATCCCGGCGAGACGGCTCGCCCCGGCCCTGTTGCCGCTCCACCCGAACAGCCGGCCGGCCGCCGCCAGCAGGTCCTCGCTCTCCACCAGGCCCGCGTCGAGCACCAGGTACTCCAGGGCCAGCTGCAACTCGGCGTCGGCGACCTGCTCCGGTTTGCGGGTCACCCCGTCGCCGGGCACGCGTACCGCCGTCATCGGCGAGCCGGGCGCGGTCACGAAGGCGCCGTCGAAACCGGCGCCGCTGGCCCGGATCGCGTCCTCGATCGCGCCGCGGATCGGCGGCGTCACCCGGCTGATCTCCCACGCCTCGCGGATCCGCTGGATCACCGTCGCGACGTGCACCGGGCCCTCCACCTCGGCGATCCGGGCGACCGTGCGGACCAGCAGGTCGCGGACCACGGCGTCGTTGACCCGCGCCGACTCCGGCAGCGGGTCCACCTCGGCCCGCTCGTACGGCAGGGCCCACTCCGGGGGCTGCGCCGGGCGGGCGGAGAGCACCTCCTCGTCCGGTGCGGCGAAGACGTCCGGGGTGGCCAGCGCGTTCTCGATCGCCACCCGCAGGCGGGACTCCTCCTCGGCCCGGTCGTGGTGCCAGGCGACGCTCCACACCCGGTGCAGGTGCCAGCCGAGCCCGTGCAGGACCTGGTCGTGCACCCGGTCGCGGTCGCGGGCCACCGGCGACAGTTGGTAAACCGGGCCGTCACACCGGATGCCGAGCACGTAGGGGCCGGTTTCGCGGCCGGGTTGGCGTACCCCGACCTCGATGCGGCATCGACCCGCGCCGACCTGGGCGTTCACCTCGTAACCCCAGCCCGTCACGGTCTGCAGGACACAGTCCTCGAAAGAGGTTGCCGGATCATGCGGTCCGCCGCCGGCATCGGCGGCGCGTTCCGCGTGATCGAGGTACGCAGCCAGCCGGCGCTCGCCCTCGGCGGCGGGTTCCTCGCGCTGACCGGCCGGGATCCCGGTGACCACCTCGACCCGCTGCCGGGCCCGGGTGATCGCCACGTTGAGCCGGCGCGCCCCGGTCGGACCACCGGCCGCAGCCAGGTCGGCGCCGGTGGACAGGATCACCACGTCGCGTTCGTCGCCCTGGGCCGCCTCGGCGCACCGGACGAAGAAGTCACCCAGGAACCGCTCCAGATCGGGGCGGCCGGCCAGGGCCACCTCGACGGCGTCGGCGACGGTGTCCGCCTGCCCGGCGGTCAGGGTGACCACGCCGAGCGAGAGGTTCGGCCGGGTGCTGAAGTGGTGCAGCACCCGGGCGGCCACGAGTTCCGCCTCGGAGTCCGCGGAGAACAGCTCGACGCCGATGTCCGGGCCGACCGGGTGCGCACCCGGGAAGGTGATCAGCCGGTCCTGGTAGAACGCCTGGTTGGCGAACTCGATCAGGCTCTCGTGCCGGCTGCGGTAGTGCCAGGTCAGGCCGAGGCGGGTGAACGCGCCGCAGTCGTTCGCCACCACCAGCACCGACGGCTGGTCACCGGCCGGCGGCAGCTGCGCGTCGTCGCCGGCCACGATCAGCGAGGTGCCCCGGTAGGCACAGGCCACCGCGGCGGCCGGGGTCATCCGGGACGCCTCGTCGATGATCACCACGTCGAACCGGGCCTCGGCGGGCAACAGCCGGCTGACCGCGGCCGGCGGCATCACGAAGCACGGCTTCAGCGCGGCCACTGTCTCCCAGGCCCCGGCGAGCAGCTCGCGGACCGGCAGATGCCCGGACTGCTTGAGGCCCTCGGCCCGGATCAGACCGGGCCCGCCGTCCGCGGTGACCGCGGGGCGGCGGGTGTTGACCGCCTCGATCACGCTCGCCGCGGCGTCCTGGAGCAGATCGGCGTCGAGTCGGCGGAACTCCTCGATCAGCTCGTTGCGCTCGGCCGCGGCCAGCGGCTGCAACCGCTCGTCCTCGGCGATCACCTCGTCCACCCAGGCCCGGTACGCGGCCCGCGCGATCACGTCACCCACCCGCCGGGCGTCGACGACATGGTCGGCGCAGTAGTCGACGACGGTGTCCAGACCGAACTCGGCGAGCGCCTCCCGCGCGGCCAGATAGTCGAACCACTCCTGCTGCCCGCCGGCGTCGTCGCGCAGATCCCGCAGCAGGTCACGGGCGGTCTCGTAGCGGTCCAGCGCGGTGGCCAGCCGGACCTGGCGGGCCGGGCCGAACGCCTCGATGATCCGTTCCCGGGCGTCCTGCCAGGCGTCGATGAGCGGGGCCAGGTCGGGGGCGCTGCGGCCGGCGACCAGGGTCTGCGCCTGCTCGTTGCTGAACGCGGCCTCGGTGCCGGTGCGCAGCGTGCGGGCCTGTGCCGCCCAGTCGATCGCGTCGCCCAGGGCCCGCTGGTCGGTGGCCCGGCCCCGGTAGAGCGGGCCGAGCAGGGACTCGTACGTCGGGGCGGCAGCGGCGAACGCCTCCTCGGCGTCGATCGCGGCGCGCCGGGCGGCCAGCACGTTCGTGGCCTCGGCGGCGTTCAACTGCCGGCCCAGCGCGTCGTCCAGCTGCTGTAGCAGCGCGGCGACCGCACGCAGCGGGCCGAGCTGGGCGCGCATCCAGGCGACAGCGGCGTGCACGCTGCCCTGGCCGAGTTCCGGGCGGGCCGCCGGGTCGGGTTCCGGGGCCAGCGTGGACCGCCAGTGCCGGAACACGTCGCGGGCCTCGGTGACCGCGTGCAGCAGCCGCTCGTCGGGATGCCGGGTGCTGACGTACTCGACCACCGCCGGCAGCGCCTCCGGCGGGGTGACCCGCAGCGCCTCGTCGACGGTCTGCAGGGCCCGGCCGATCGCCCGGAAGTCGGTGTCGAGCCGCTTCCAGTAGTGCCCGAGCGTCCCGGCGTGCTGTCGCTCGGCGGCGAGCAGTCCCTCGTACGCCCGCCGCCAGGCCACCGCCAGCGTCAGGTTGGCGATCGCGTCCTCGACCGCCACGTCCGGCGCGGTCAGCCCGGCCACGGTCTCCTTGTCCCGGCGGTGCGGGGCCAGCAGCTTGCGCGCCCCGCGGTGCACCGTCGCGAACCGTTCGGCCAGCTCCTCGACCGGCTCGTGCAGCACCGCGTCGGTGAAGACCTCCTGCGCCTGCTCACGCGCGACGGCCACCGCCTCCACGTGCCGGCGCAGCGAGGCCGCGGCGTTGTGCACGGCGCTCTGCGCGCCCGGTGCGAACCAGGCCGGCTCCGGCTTGTCCGGCCGGCCACCGAGGTCGGCGATCAGGTTCACCAGCTCCACGTCGGAGAAGGTGATCACGTCGGGCAGGCCGAGCCGGGTGGTCACCCGGTCCAGGTTGCGCTGCTGGTGCTCGAGCTCGTCGGCGTCCGCGGCGAACCGGCCGGCCAGCGCCTTCGCCTCGGCCGCGGTGAGCGCCTCCAGGCGGACCGCGGGCGGGTCGAGCCGCGGCAGCTCCGGGATGCTCTCCGACTCCAGCGGGGCGGCCAGGGCCTCGAACGGGACGCCGATCCGGGTGCGCACGTGGTCGACAGCCCGGCCCACCGCCTTGACATGCTCGGCAAGCTCCTCGGCGGCCAGCCGGACCGGCCGCAGCGTCGGCGCGGTCAGCCAGCTGTCCGGTACGCCGTCCGGGCGCCGGGCGGCGTGCGCGGTGATCTCGTCGAGGGCCGGCGCGTCGGCGGGCAGCCGCAGATGGAACGCGGCGGCCAGGTCGGCGTTCGGCGCGCCGGCCTCGGCGAGATCCTCCAGGGTGAGCTGAGCCAGGAACAGCGCGTCGTCGAGCGACTCCCGCTCCACCACCTCCCGCCAGCGGAAACCACTGCGCTCGGTGGCCGGCCGCCAGGCCTGGGCGAGGCGCTCACTCGCCGCACGGATCCGCTCCATCGCGTCCGAGGTCAGGGCCGCGGTCTGCAGCCCCGGCGCCGGTGCCTGCGGCACCTCCGCCAGCCGGGCCAGATCCCCGAGCACGTCATGCAGGCTGCGGCTGAGCGGTTCCCTGATCTCGGCAACGGCCTGGGCGTACGCGTTGAGCTGCTCCCGCCGCTCCCGCAGCATCTGCCGGTCGGTCTCGTCCATCCCGGGTCCCGGCAGCGGCACCGCTTCCAGGGCCGCGGCCAGCGCGGCGGCCACCTGCTTGCGGGAGGACTTCGCGCCGTGCAGGTCGAGCAGGTAGTTCCCGAGCCCCACGGCCGCAAGCCGCTGCTGAACGGTGTCGAGCGCATTCGCCTTCTCGGAGACGAACAGGACCCGCTTCCCGCCGTGCGCCAGCGCGCCGATCATGTTGGCCACGGTCTGCGACTTGCCGGTGCCGGGCGGGCCGTCGATCACGAAGCTCCGGCCGTCCAGGGCGGCCGCCACGCAGGCGCGCTGCTCCGCGTCGGCGTCGAGCACCAGCGGCGTGTCATCCGGCGGCGCGAGCACATCGATCTCGTCGGGGGTGACCGGCTCGAAGCTGAAGGCGCCGGCCGTGCCATCGGCGGCGGCGAGCGCCCGGACCACCGGGTGCGCAACCATCCGGTCCTCGTTGACCAGCAGATCCTCCCGGATCGCCTCGGTCGCCGGATCCAGCCGCGCCAGCACCACGACATCCGCGGTCCGCCAGCCGGGCCGTCCCGCAATCGCCGCGTCCACTGCGGCCCGCACGCCTGTCCCGCCGGCCACGTTCTCACGCGCCGCGCTCTCGCCGGCCGCCTTATCGCGCGCCGCTTCTTCGCCGGGCCTCGCACCGCGCACCGCGGCCAGGGCTCCGTCGACCTGCGGCAGTTCGACGCCGGCGCGCCGCAGCCGGGCCCGGAGAGCCGGGTTGAACACCGGGTCGCCCGAGCCGGCCCGCAGCCGCGGAACGTCGCCGGGGCCGAGCGCCACCAGCTCCACCGGGACGAGCAGGAGCGGGCTGGCGTACCCGGTGCCGTCCTCGTCCTGCCAGTGCAACAGACCGATCGCCAGGTGCAGAACATCGACCCCGCGGTCGGCCTGCTCCTGCTGGGCGTGCCGGCGCAGCCTGCGCAGCAGCGGATGCAGCACGTCGTCCGGCAACTCGGTCCGCAGCGCCGGGCGCTGCTTGCCCTTCCCGCCGGCGCCGAGCGTGCAGTCCCGCCCCTGGCTCAGCGCCTCGAGGACGCCGGCCGGGTCCGGGCCGACGATCTCGACCAGGTCGGCGCCGCCACGCGGCAGGTTGATGAGGCGGTTGGCCGCGCCGGGGTCAGCGATCCCGTCACGCCAGGCCGCGAGCGCGGCCCGGGCGTCATCCCCCGGGCCGGTGGGTCCTTCAGCATCATCCGGCCGCATGAGCCCATTCCAGCAAGGCGATCGGGGCCGCGCGGGCAATTCCCCCATATCACCCGCCGAACCCTGCTATCCCACTCCGCCACCCAGCCCTCGGCTGACCCCCAACGTCCCTTCCCACCCGCCGAAGCAGCACTCCCGGTCAGCCCGACCCCTCCAGCTGACCCCCAGCGTTCCTTCCCGGCCGTTGAGGCAGCACTCCCGGTCAGCCGGACCCCTCCAGCTGACCCCCAGCGTTCCTTCCCGGCCGTTGAAGCAGCACTCCCGGTCAGCCCGACCCCTCCAGCTGACCCCCAGCGTTCCTTCCCGGCCGTTGAAGCAGCGGTGCCGGTCAGCCCGGGGCTCGGGCTGACCGGCAGCGTCGCTTCGCGGCCGTTGAAGGGGCGCTGACCGTCAGCCGGCTGTGTGGCTGCCGGCCAGCGCGGGCCGGGGTCACGCGCGGCGGCGGGCCTGTAGGACAGCGTCGTGGATGGTGATCGGGCGGCCGTCCGGGTCCTTGAACGGGCGTGGCCGCGCCTCAGCCGCGACGATCTCCCACTCGGCCGCGGGCAGCGACTCCGCGATCTCCTCGGCCGTGAACAGCATGTCCGGAAAGTGCATCCGGCCGACCCCGCTGACCAGGTCCGACGGGTGGTGACCGACGATCAGCAGGGTGCCGCCGACGGCGACCGCGCCGGCCAGGTGGGCGTAGAGCTCCTGGCGCGCCTCCGGCGGCAGGTGCATGAACTGCGCGGACACCAGATCGTACGAGCGCTGCTCCGGAGCTTCGCGTCGCAGATCAGCGTGCCGGAAGGTGATCTGTTCGGCCAGCCCGGCCTCGGCGGCGTGCCCGGCGGCGCGGCCCAGCGCGACCGTCGAGATGTCCACCGCGGTCACCTGCCAGCCTCGCTGCGCCAGCCAGACCGCGTCGGCGCCTTCACCGCAGCCGACGTCCAGCGCACGACCGGCAGCGAGATCGGAGGCCGAGGCCACGAGCTGCGGGTTCGGTTTGCCGCTCCACACCGCAGACTTGCTGCGGTACCGCTCCTCCCAGGCGTCCTCCTCGAAGATGGTGGCGATCCGGTGCCGGTACTCGGCCACCGCCAGCCGGGTGTCCTCGGCGATCAGGTCCATGTTGATCGCCGCACCCGCCGTCTGCCCGCCCGCGGCCGCCACCGCGACGGTCGCGCCCAGGTTGGTGACGTTCCCGGCCACCCAGACCCCGGGGACCGAGGTGGCGCCCATCGGGTCGGCCGGGATGTGACTGCCCAGCGCGAACCCGTTCATCTCGAAGTCGACCGCTTTGAGGCCGAGCGACTCCAGCACCGCGGACCGCGCCACGAACCGCGGCCCGGCGGCGATCGCGTCCAGGGCCACCACCTCGCCGGACTCCAGCCGTACCCCGGTCAGCCGGTCGCCGCTCACCTCCACCGAGGCGATCCGGCCGGCCACCAGCGGAACCGCGCGGGCGGCGAGCTCCTCGGACTGCTCGACGCCCGGCGCCGCCTGCCCGTTGAGCAGGAACAGAACGTTCGGGCTGATCTGCCGCCACATCTGCACCTGATGCAGGCTCAGCGGCCCGGTCGCCAGGACGCCGATCCGCTGGTCACGCAGTTCCCAGCCGTGGCAGTACGGGCAGTGCGCCACGTCCCGGCCCCACCGCCCGGCCAGACCCGGAACGTCCGGCAGCTCGTCGACCAGTCCGGTCGTCACCAGCAGCCGCCGGCCACGAACCTCCCGGCCCCCGTCGAGGCTCACCCGGAACACGTCGCCGTCCCGGACCGCGGACTCGGCCCGCCCGTCCAGCAGCTCCGCGCCGTAGCCGGCGATCTCGGCGCGCCCGGCGGCGTACAGCTCGGCCGGCGACTTGCCGTCGTGCCCGAGCACGTTCTGCATGTGCGCGGCCGGGGCGTTGCGGGGTTCCCCGCTGTCGACCACGAGCACCGACCGCCGCGAGCGGGCCAGGGCCAGCGCCCCACTCAGTCCGGCGGCGCCGCCACCGATAACCACCACGTCGTACGTCTGCTGCTCCACAGCCTCTCCCCTTCCGTGCCGCGTCGTTCCCGCCCACCGTGCCCCAGCGTTCCGCGAAGCAGCAACTAAAGTTGCTGTTATGGCAAAAGCGCTCACCACCGTCGGCCCGCGACTGCGCGAACTGCGCCAGCAGCGCGACATGACCCTCACCCAGCTGTCCGAGAGCACCGGCATCTCGGTGAGCACCCTGTCCCGCTTGGAGTCCGGAACCCGCAAACCCACGCTCGAGCTGCTGCTGCCGCTCGCCGAGGCCTACCAGGTCACGCTCGACGAGCTCGTCGACGCCCCGGAGACCGGCGATCCACGGGTGCGGGCCCGGCCGATCGAGCGCGGCGGCCGCACGTACATCCCACTCACCCGCCGGCCCGGCGGCCTGCAGGCCTTCAAGCAGATCCTGCCGCCCGACCCGGCCGGCTGCGACCTGGAACAGAAGACCCATGAGGGGTACGAGTGGCTCTACGTCCTGTCCGGCCGAGTGCGCCTGCTGCTCGGCGAGCACGACATCACGCTGACCCCCGGCGAGGCGGCCGAGTTCGACACCCGGCTCCCCCACCTGGTCCTCAACCCTGGCTCGGAACCCGCCGAGATCATCAACATCTTCGGCCCCCAGGGCGAACGCCTGCACGTCCGCGCCCGCTCCACCACCCGCTAGCAACGCAAGCCCCACGCACCCTCTCACCCCTGGCCAACCGAACCACCAGGCCCGGCCAAGCCACCGGGTCTGCGACCTGCCGAGCTGCCCGGCCACCGGGCCAGCGAGCCACCGGGCCACCGGGCCACCGGGCTGCCGGGCTGCCGGGCTGCCGGGCCAGCGGGCTGCCCGGGCCACCGGGCTTCCGGGCTGCCGGGCTGCCGGGCGAGCGGGCTGCCCGGGCCAGCGGGCTTCCCGGGCCGGCGGCCGGCGGCCGGCGGGGTGACAGCGCTACCGCGCGGCCGAGACCGCCATTTCGGCCTGTTTGACCACTCAGCCGCAGGGGATGAGTGCGGGCGACAGCCGTAAGACACAGCCGAGCCCACTTCTTCGAGCTTTTCGATCATCCGGCTGGGAGCTGCGCACCCTTCAAGCCGCCGGAGACAGCCGCATCTCCCAGCCCACCCCCAAGAACCGGCCATATAGACCACCCGGCTGGGAGCTACGGCCGCCATGATGATCCGCAACCGGCAGAACGTCGCCGCCACTGCCGCATCCGGCCAGTCGGCCCATCTGCCGGGCAACCCGGCTGACTGTCACGGCTGCTTCCGGGCCCGGGAAACAACCCTCACCGCCAGCCGGGCAAACCAGCTGACCCCCACGGCTGCTTCCACGCCCGAGAAACGACCCTCACCGCCAGCCGGGCGATCCCAGCTGGCTCTCACGGCTGTTTGCGCGGCCGGGAAACAGCCCTCAGCGCCAGCCAAGGCGAACCGGCTGGCGGTCACGGCTGTTTGCGGGGGCGGGGAATGACGCTGAGCGCCAGCCGGGCAATTCGGGCAGGCGGGGTCGGCGGGCAGAAGGGGTCGGCGGGGCCGGAGGGCACGAGCGGTCGGCGGGGCCGGAGGGCACGAGCGGTCGGCGGGCTGGAGGGGGCGGCGGAGCAGGAGGGAGCGGCGGGCTGGAGGGAGCGGCGGGGCCGGAGGGAGCGGCGGGGCGGGAGGGAGCGGGCGGGGCGGGAGGGAGCGGCGGGGCGGGAGGGAGCGGCGGGGCGGGAGGGGGCGGCGGGGCTGGGGGGATTGCTTAAGCCCGGCGGGCGCGTTGAGGGCCGCGACGTCGAGGCTGCGTCGCGTCGTAGGGCAAGACCTGTGCGTAGCCCGTACCCCCGCTATTCGACGATGTTGCGCAGCGGGCGCCCCTCCTGGAATGCCTGCAGGTTCGCGGTGATCAGGTCGGCGGCGCCGACCGGGCGGCCGCCGGCCGCGTGCGGGCTGATGATGATGTTGGGTTCGTCCCAGAGGGGCGAGTTCGGGGGCAGCGGCTCGGTGTCGAAGACGTCGAGGGCGGCGCCGGCGAGGCGGCCGGAGCGGATGGCGTTGAGCAGGGCTACCTCGTCGAGGGTGCTGCCGCGACCGACATTGATCACCCAAGCGTGTGGCTGCAGCTGGGCCAGCACGCCGGCGTTGAGGGCGCGCTCGGTGGCCGGGGTGGCGGGCAGGATGGAGATCAGCAGGTCGGTGTGCGGCAGCAGTTCCGGGAAGGCCTCCTCGGTGACGACCGGGTAGCCGTGCCGGGTGCCGGCCTGCCGTGCGACCCCGGTGACCTGCGCGCCGAGGGCCGTGAGCAGCGGCGCGAGCGTGGCGGCGATCCCGCCGAAGCCCCAGATGACCACCTTGGCGTCGCGCAGGGTGCGGAACGCGCCGGCCTCGTGGACCGGCTGGAGCCCGCCGAGTTCGGTCGCCCAGCGGTGCCCGATCTGGGCGCGGATCAGCAGGTTGAGCCGGCGGGCGGCGGCCAGGGCGAGGGCGAGGGTGTGTTCGGCGACGGTACGGTCGTGCAAGCCAAGACCGGCAGTGATCAGCACGTCGGGCGCGAAGCCGGCGGCCAGCACCGCGTCCGGTCCGGCGGCCAGGGTCTGCACCCAGCGCAGGCTCTTGAGCCGGGTGGCCGCGTCGCTGAGCGTGTCCGCCGGGTTGCCCCACACCACCAGGACTTCGGCGTCGGTGTGCTCGTCCGGTACGGGCCGGCGCACGTCGTAGACGACCGCGGTGGTGCCGGCCGGGAGTCGCGGGTCGAGTTCAACGGTGTCGGGCAGCAGGACTTTCATGAGCGTCAGCTTGCCCGAGTCCGTTCGTAGAGCGCCAGGGTCGCCCGCTTCGGCTGCCAGAAGCCGACCCGCCGGTATTCGCGGTCGAGGAGTTCGCGCAGGGTGGGCCGGGCGGTGACCGGGTCGTCGCGCTGGTCGCCGAGGACCAGCCAGATCCGGCGGGTGCCGGTCACGCGTACGGCGTCGTCCGGGTACTCCTCGGCGATCAGCCGGGCTGATGCGGCGGACGGCACCCGGATCAGCGGGTCGGCCGGCTGGGCGGGCAGCCGGCTCAGGTAGTAGTCCATGCCGGCGCGGATGGCCCGGTTCTCGGGCGTGTAGACGACCACGTCGCCGGGCTGCTGCCGGTCGCCGATGATCCGCGCGGCGGCCCGGTAGTCGGGGCCGTTCTTCGCGCTGGGCGTCCGGACGGCGCGCTGGGCGGGCATCACGACGGCGGCGAGCAGCAGGAGGACGGCGACGATCCGTACCGCTCCGGCCCGGTGCCGGCGGCCACCGGCCAGGGCCACCGCGGCGAGGATCGCCAGCGGGGCGAGGACGACGAGGAGGTAGCGGGCCACCCACATCGGCGAGATCAGGGCGGACACCACGGCGAGCACGGCGAGTGGGCCGAGCGCCAGGACCGCGGTCGGGGCCAGCCGGCGCAACGGCCGCCAGGAGGCGAGGACGGCGATGCCGATCAGCAGCCAGGCCGCATCCCGGGAGCCGACGATCTCGCCGGGCATCGCACGGATGCCGGCCACGGTGATCGGCTGCACCCAGTGCAGCTGGGTGTCCTCCTGGTGCAGGCCGAGGTAGGCGACCGGCAGCAGCGGGACCATCGCGGCGAGGATGGTGCCGGTCCAGACCATGGCGACGCGGCGGCGCCGCGTGTGCCGCACGAAGAGGCCGACCAGGACGGCGTGCGCGGCCAGGGTGGTCAGGGCCACCAGGTGGAAGAGGCCGAGCAGGACCACGCTCAGGCCATAACCGGCCCATCGGTACGCGCCACCGCGGCGCACCGCCACGACCAGGAACAGCACAGCGAGCATCGCGAAGAAGCAGGCGAAGGCGTACGGGCGAGCCTCAGCCGCATATCGGGAGGTGTTCGGCAGCACGCTCAGGATCAGCCCCGCGGTGAGCCCGATCATCGGTGTGAACAGCCGCCGGCCCAGTTCGGCCGTGACCGCCACGCCGGCCGCCATGGCGAGGATCGACGGCAGTCGCAGCATCAGCTCGGAGGTTCCGGCCAGCGCGCTCCAGTAGTGCAGGAAGACGTAGTAGAAGCCGAAGACGGCGTCGATGTTCTGGACCATCTCCCAGATCTGCGGGACGGTCCGCTGGGACACCTCGGCGGAGGTCACCTCGTCCCAGCTCAGCGCGGGCCGGCCGGCCTGGACCAGGGAGATGCCGAGCATGGTCGCCCCGGACAGCGCCGCGGGCAGGAAACGGACGAACCGGTGGGCAGGCGGCGGGGCGACCGCGACCGTCACCCTGCTGGTTCTCGGTCGGTTCGTGGTCAGCACTTCGGTCACCTGTCACCTCCGGAGGCTCGCCTCGGCAATTGATTGCACGCAGATCAGGCCGCTACGGATCGGATTGGTGAGCGAATTCATCAGAACGAGGTCGGGTGGGAGCCGACGGAGAACGGCCGCGGCGTGACGCCGCGGCCGTTCCTGGAGAGAGAAGGGTCAGCTACCGACCGGGCGACCATCGGTACGCCACGTCACGATCACGCCCGGCTTGGCGTAGTCGCCGTCCGGCCAGACCGACGCGGGCTTCTCCACCGACGCGCCGCTGAGCTCGCCGGGGTGCTGGACCGCGACGAAGACCGACCGGTCGTCGTCGGTGATGAACGGGCCGCAGGTCTCGGCGCCCTTGGGCACGGTGAGGAACTGCTTGAGGTGGCCCCGCTCCCTGCCCTCGATCGGGGTGGCGAACAGGCCGTCGTTGGTGCCCAGCGCGTTGCCGTCGGTCGAGATCCAGAGGTTGCCGGCGCTGTCGAAGGCGACGTTGTCCGGGCAGGAGATCGGCGAGACGGCGTCCTTGTCGTACCCACCGAAGTAGGTGTCGGCCGCCTTCGGGTCGCCGCAGACGATCGGCAGCGACCACCGGAACGAGTCACCGGTGTGGTCGCCCCGGTCCTCGACGATCTCGAAGATGTGGCCGTGCTTGTTGGCGTTGCGCGGGTTGGCCTCGTCGGCCGGCGCGTTCGTGCCGACACCGCGGTTGGTGTTGTTGGTCATCGCCGCGTAGATCTTGCCGGTGCGCAGGCTCGGCTGCACGTCCTCCGGCCGGTCCATCTTGGTGGCGAGGACCGCGTCACCGGCGAGCCGGGTGAAGGTCAGCACGTCGGCGGCCGTCATGCCGGGCACGTACGACTTGTTGCCGGAGACCAGCTTGATCCAGACGCCCTTGCCGTCGAACTTGCCGTCGGCCGGGAGCTTGCCGGTGCCGTCGATCTCGGTGGCCGGGCTGTCGCCGGTGACCCGGGCGACGTACAGGGTGCCCGACTCGAGGAGCGAGAGGTTGTGCTTGCGCGCCCACGGCGAGTCGCTGTCGATGTACTTCTTGTCCGAGACGAACTTGTACAGGTAGTCGAACCGCTCGTCGTCGCCCATGTACGCGACCACGTGCCCGCTGCGGGCCACGATGACGTTCGCGCCCTCGTGCTTGAACCGGCCCAGCGCGGTGTGCTTGCGCGGCGGGGCGTCCGGGTTGAGCGGGTCGACCTCGACGATCCAGCCGAACCGGTTCGCCTCGTTGGGGTGCTTGGCCAGGTCGAACCGCTCCTGCGCGCGGTCCCACTTGCGGGAGTCGCTCGGGTAGCGGGTGGTGGTGTTGATGCCGTAGCGGTTGAGCTTCGGCTTGTCGGCCGCCGGGACGCCGTCGCCGCCGACGAAGTACTGGTTGAAGTTCTCCTCGCCGGAGAGCACGGTGCCCCACGGGGTGACGCCGCCGGCGCAGTTGTTCAGGGTGCCGATGACCGTGGTGCCGCGCGGGTCGAGCGCGGTCTTCAGGGCCGCCGTGCCGGCCGCCGGGCCGGTGAGCTTGAACTCGGTCTCCAGCGCGGTGATCCGGCGGTTGTAGGCCAGGCGACGGCCCTTGACGGGCACCCACTGCCCGGTACGCCCGACCCGCTCGATCTCGACCACGGACAGGCCGTGCGCCGCGATGGCCGCCTCCACCTGGTCGAGGGTGAGCGCGTCCTGGCTGACGAAGTTCGGGAACATCAGGTTCTCGTTGGTGTACTCGTGGTTGACCACGAGCAGCGCCCGGTTCTTGGAGCCGGGCAGCGGGATCACACCGACGAAGTCGTTGTTGTAGCCGAACTGCTTCGACTGGGTCTTGCCGGTCTGCTTGGCGAGGTTGAAGGCGGGGGCGCCGGCCACCACCGGGTCACCCCAGCGGATCACGACCTCGGTCCGGTAGCCGGCCGGGATGGTGACGGCGTCCAGCGTGTTCGGCTCGACGGCCTCGAAGCTCAGCTTGCCGGCCTTCTGCCAGTGGCTGGCGCCCAGCAGCGCCTCACCGACCGGCGCGGCCTCAACGGGGGCGGCCGCAGCGGGCCCCGCGGCCGCTGCCGCAGCGCCACCGAAGCCGAGCACCATCGCGCCGACCGCGCCGGCGCGGACCACGCCACGGCGGCTCATCTCGGCGTGGACGATGTCGCCGAGGTACGGGTTGTCGGACTTGTTCGGAACTGGGTGGTCACACGCGTTGCCACAGCGGTAAAGACAGGTCATCGCGTCCCGGCTGCCGCCGCTGTGTCCCAGCACCGGCAGGAAACGGCGAATCTTGTCGGACATTGTGGATCTCCTCGGTCTCACGTCACCGCACTCGGTGACGGGCTGACCGGACGCTAAGCAGCGCAGATGTGGCTTCCACTCAGGCGAGGTGCCGACCGAGTGAACGCGACATGAACGTCCGCTTCTGTGCAGCGCTGCAAGGATCGCCGCCGATTCTCCCTGGTGAACGTTAACAACAGGCGCGGCTCGCGACGGTAAAGGCTCTTTAGCAGCTGAGACATCGACGCTGAGCTCTTGACAGGACTGTCGATGTTTGCGTACACATTGCTGAGCTCGTCCACCGGAAACATCCCCGACATACCGCCCGGACCCGCACCGGAGGACCCTCATGCCCAGAATCCCCACCCGCCTCGTGGGCGCGGCGGCCGTCCTGGTCTCGCTCCCACTCGCGGTCGCCCCGCCCGTCTCGGCGGCCGCGGTCGAGCCGGACTACACCATCACGGTGAAGCCCGGTGCGACCGGCGCCGCGATCCCGAAATCGATGTACGGCGTCTTCTTCGAGGACATCAACTACGCGGCCGACGGCGGCCTCTACGCCGAGCTGGTCCGTAACCGCTCGTTCGAGTTCCTGCCGGCCGACAACCGCGCGTACACCGGCCTGACCGGTTGGACCGTGACCGGCACGGCTACGACGGTAAACGACGACCAGCGGCTCAACGAGCGCAACCGCACCTACCTGCGGCTCACCGCCCCGGCTCAGATCACCAACTCCGGCTACAACACGGGACTGGCCGTCGAGCGCGGCGAGCGTTACGACTTCTCGGTCTGGGCCCGCTCCGACGCCGCCGGCCCGCTGAAGGTCTCGCTGCACACCGCTGACGGCACGGCGCTGGCCGCGCCGATCACGGTCGCGGTGAAGAACGACACCTGGACGAAGTACACCGGCAGCCTGCGGGCCACGGCCACCAGCGACGCGGCCCGGCTGAGCGTGCAGGCGGACGGCACCGGCACGCTGCGGCTCGACGAGGTCTCGCTGTTCCCGCGGGACACCTACAAGGGCCGGGCCAACGGGCTGCGCAAGGATCTGGCCGAGAAGGTCGCCGCGCTGAAGCCGGGCTTTGTACGCTTCCCCGGCGGCTGCCTCGTCAACACCGGCAGCCACTACCCGTACGACGCGGCGAACAACTTCCCGCGCGCCCGGTCCTACCAGTGGAAGGACACCGTCGGGCCGGTCGAGACGCGGGCCACCAACGCGAACTTCTGGGGCTACAACCAGTCCTACGGTCTCGGCTACTACGAGTACTTCCAGTTCTCCGAGGACATCGGCGCGATGCCGCTGCCGGTCGTGCCGGCCATGGTCGTCGGCTGCGGCCAGAACCGGGCGACCGACGACGAGGCGCTGCTGCAGAAGCACATCCAGGACACCCTCGACCTGATCGAGTTCGCCAACGGCCCGGTCACCTCGACCTGGGGCAAGCTGCGCGCCGACATGGGCCACCCGAAGCCGTTCGGCCTGACCCACGTCGGGGTCGGCAACGAGGAGAACCTGCCCGAGGAGTACTGGGCGGCGTTCCTCAAGTTCGAGGCGGCGATCAAGGCGGCGTATCCGGGGATCACCGTGATCAGCAACTCCGGGCCGGACGACCAGGGCGCCACCTTCGAGAACCTGTGGGCCAAGAACCGGGCGCACGGCTCGGACATGGTCGACGAGCACTACTACAACAGCCCGAGCTGGTTCCTGCAGAACAATGCGCGCTACGACGCGTACGACCGCAACGGCCCCGATGTCTTCCTGGGCGAGTACGCCTCGCTGGACAACAAGCTGTTCAATTCGCTCGCCGAGGCGGCGTACATGACCGGCCTGGAGCGCAACGCCGACGTGGTGAAGATGGCCTCGTACGCGCCGCTGCTCGCGAACATCGACAACGTGCAGTGGCGGCCGGACATGATCTGGTTCGACAACGACGAGTCGTGGGGTTCGACCAGCTACCAGGTGCAGAAACTGTTCATGAACAACGTCGGTGACCGGGTGGTGCCGTCGACGGCCAGCGGCAACGTGCTGCAGCCGAAGCCGATCACCGGCGCGATCGGGCTCTCCACCTGGCGTACCGCCGCGGTCTACGACGACGTGAAGGTCACCAGGCCGGACGGCACCGTGCTGTTCAGCGACGACTTCAACGACGGCGACGCGGACGGCTGGACCCCGGTGCAGCCGCGCGGCACGTGGACGGTCACGAACAACGCGTACACCCAGACCGACACGGCGTCCGAGGACACCATGGTCAAGGCGGCCACGATCAGCGAGACCGATTACGACTACACGCTGAAGGCCACCAAGACCGCCGGCGCGGAGGGCTTCCTGGTCGCCTTCGGCATCCAGGAGACCGGCCAGTTCTACTGGTGGAACCTGGGCGGCTGGAACAACACCCAGGGCGCCGTCGAGAAGGGCGTCACCAGCGCCAAGGAGCAGATCCTCACCAAGCCGAACTCGGTCGAGACCGGAAAGACCTACGACCTCAAGATCCAGGTACGCGGTACGAAGGTCACCCTGATCCTCGACGGTCAGGAGTGGGGCAGCTTCGACGACAACAAGGTGAGCGAACCGTTCGCCCAGGTCATCACCGAGGACACCAGGTCCGGCGAGCTGATCGTCAAGGTCGTCAACGCGCAGGACAGCGCGGCGGTCACGAAGATCGACCTGGCCGGGCGCAGGGTGGCCCGGACCGCGCGGATGACCGTGATCACCGGTGACCCGGGCGAGCAGAACACCCGCTCCGCCGAGCCGATCCAGCCGGTCACCAGCACGGTCAGCGGCATCTCCTCGACCTTCACCCGGGAGTTCCCGGCCAACTCGGTCACCTTCCTGCGCATCAAGACCCGATAGGTGGAGCACATGAATCGTCGTACCCTGCTGCGGGGTTCTCTCGGGGTGAGCGCGGCCGGCGCGCTGGGCGCGCTCGCGGCCAGCGGCGCGGAAGGCGCGCCCCAGCTGCGCAGCGATGCTGAAATCTATGGTGTGCCGACCGTCGACCCGCTGATCACCCAGCGCGCCGACCCGTTCATCACCCGCCCGGTCGGCGGCATGTACTACTTCACCGGCTCGGTACCGGAGTACGACCGCCTGGTCGTGCGCGGCGCCGCGACGATCGCGGGCTTGGCCGACGCCGAGGAGACCGTCATCTGGCGGCGCCCGGCGAGCGGCACCATGGCCGGGCACATCTGGGCGCCGGAGCTGCACCGCATCGGCGGCAAGTGGTACATCTACTTCGCCGCCGGCGACTCCGACGACGTCTTCCGGATCCGCACCTACGTGATGGAGTCGGCGCTCGACGACCCGCGCGACGCCTCCGGCTGGACGCTGAAGGGCAAGCTGGTCACCGAGTGGGAAGGCTTCACGCTCGACGCCACCACCTTCAGCCACCGCGGTAGGCAGTACCTGGTGTGGGCGCAGAGCGAGCCGGAGATCGCGGTCAACACCAGCCTCTACATCGCCGAGATGGCGAACCCGTGGACGCTGAGGAGCAAGCCCACCCGGATCGCTACGCCCACGAAGAGCTGGGAGATCCAGGGCTTCCGGGTGAACGAGGGCCCGGCCGTGCTGATCCGCAACGGGAAGGTGTTCATCGCCTTCTCGGCCAGCGCCACCGACGCCCGGTACTGCATGGGCCTGCTCACCGCCGACGCCTCCGACAACCTGCTCGACCGGGCGAGCTGGACCAAGACGCCCGACCCGATCTTCGTCACCAACCGGGCCACCTCGCGCTTCGGCCCTGGTCACAACTCGTTCACGGTGGCCGAGGACGGGAAGACCGACGTGCTGGTCTACCACGCCCGCGACTACGAGGCGATCACCGGCGACCCGCTGTACGACCCGAACCGGCACACCCGAGTGCAGAAGCTCTACTGGCACGAGGACGGCACGCCGCTGTTCGGCATCCCGGTGGGTGCGGGTGGGCCGATCGTCCGGCTCTCCCCCAGCGACTCGCCGCGCTCGTTCGTCAAGCACGAGGGTGACGCGGTGATCGCCGAGCGGGCGCCACGGGAGCTGGAGCTGACCCAGTTCCGGTTCGTCGCGGCCGCCGACGGCACCGAGACGATCCAGTCGGTGGACCAGCCGGCGAAGTTCGTCACGGTCAGCGGCAGCACGGTGTCGCTGAGCACCACCGGAACCCCGGTGGTCCGGGCCGCGTCCCGGGACGGGGTGACCATCCGGGTCACCACCGGCGGCTATCTGCGGCACGCCGCCGGACAGATCACCGTCGGTGACAAGGCCACGGTGTTCAAGCTCAGCTGAAAGATCACCGGCACAGCCTTCGGGTTGTGTCGGTGATCTCATCACTAAAAGAGGACTCTGATACTCCTCTTTTAGTAGGTTCGACTCGTGCGACTGAACCGTTCCACCGACATCGGGCTCCGGATCTTGATGCTCGCCGCGGCCCGTTCGGAAGATCTGCTGACGATCGACGAGCTGGCCGCCGGCGTCTCGGTCCCGCGCAGCCACCTCGCCAAGGTGGTCCAGCGGCTGCAGCACCTCGGCCTGCTCGACACCGTTCGCGGCCGGGGCGGCGGTGTCCGGCTCGCCACCGCGGCAGCGGACGCGTCGGTCGGCAGGCTCATCCGCGATCTCGAGGGCGAGACCGAGGTGGTGGACTGCGCCGGCGCGCAGCCGTGCCCGCTGAGCACGGGTAACTGCCGGCTGCGGGGTGCGCTGCGCGTCGCACAGGAGGCGTTCTACGCCTCGCTCGACCCGATCACCGTCGGCGACCTGGCCGCCCCACCGGTCCGCCAGGTCCTGCTCACCCTCGGCCGATCCGGCTGACCGCCAGCGCTGCTTCCGCGCCCCTGAAGCAGCACCCGGGTCAGCCCGACCACTCGGCTGACGCTGAACGCTGCCTCCGTGCGCCGGAGGCAGCATCAGGCGTCAGCCGGACGAACCCCGTGCAACTCGGAGGAATCATGCTGTCCGCATCCAGCGCCCCGGTCATCGAGGCGACCCTGCCCGTCGTCGGCGAACACCTCGAGGAGATCACCGGCGTCTTCTACCAGACGATGATCGGCGAGAACCCGGAGCTGCTGAACCTGTTCAGCCGCAGCGCGCAGGCCACCGGTGAGCAGCGCAGCGCGCTCGGCGGGGCGGTCGCGGCGTACGCCGCCCACCTGATCGGCGCCGGGCCGGACGGCGTGCCCTTCGAGCACATCGTGGAGCGCATCGCGCAGCGGCACTGCGCCCTCGGCATCCGCCCGGAGCAGTACACGATGGTCGGCCGCTACCTGCTCGGCGCGGTCGGCACCGTGCTCGGTGACGCGGTCACGCCGCAGATCGCGGCCGCCTGGGACGAGGTCTACTGGCTGTTCGCCGCGCGGCTGATCGGGCGGGAGGCGCGGATCTACGGCGAGGCCGGGGTGGACGGCGCCGACCCGTGGCAGCTCTACACCGTGGCCCAGAAGATCACCGAGGCGCACGACACGGTCTCGTTCGTGCTGGTCCCGGCCGACGGCGGGCCGGCGCCGCACTTCACCCCCGGCCAGTACGTGACGGTCGCCGCCGAACTGCCCGGCGCCGGGCGCCAGCTGCGGCAGTACTCGCTGTCCCAGGCCGCCACCGGTGGCACGTTGCGGATCACGGTCCGGCGGGTACGCGGCACCGGCGGCGCCCCCGACGGAGTGGTCTCCGGGCACCTGCACGACCACGTGTCCGCCGGTGATCGACTGCGGATCAGCAAGCCGTACGGTGACCTCACCCTGCGCACCGGCGACAGCCCGTTGCTGCTGGTCAGCGCCGGGGTCGGGATCACCCCGATGGCGGCGATCCTGGAGCACGTGGCGCGTACCCAGCCAACCCGCGAGGTGATCGCGGTGCACGCCGACCGCACCCCGGACCGGCACCCGCTGCGCGCCGACATGAGCGGCAACGGCGCACGGCTGCGCACCTTCCGCAGCCTCTCCTGGTACGAGCAGCCGACCGCCGAACCGGACACCTACACCGGCCGGATCGACACCGACCTGATCCCCGTGCACCCGGACGCCGAGGTGTACCTGTGCGGCCCGGTCCCGTTCATGCAGTCGGTACGGGCCGGCCTGCACCGCCGCGGCATCCCGGACGAGCGGATCCGCTACGAGGTGTTCGGCTCCGAGCAGTGGCGCCCGGCGCCGGTCCCGGCAGCCGCCTGACCCCTCAAGTGGGCCGCCGCCGGGACGATAGAGCGGGGCGTGTTGACCGTCGACGCACCTCAGATCAGCGCCCCGCCGGCGGCCTCCGTCCGTGATCGCGCCGTGGACGCCGCCGGCCTGGCGTTCCTGCACGTGGACCGGACCGGCCTGATCCGGGACTGGAACCCGGCCGCGGAGCGGCTCTTCGGCTGGCGACGCGAGGAGATCCTCGGGCAGCCGCTGGCCGACACCCTCGTGCCGCCGGCGCTGCGGGCCGCGCACAGCGCCGGTTTCGCCCGGCGACTGGTGACCGGCGGCGACGGTGACGCCATCGGGCACCGGGTGGAGATGCCCGCGCTGCACCGCGACGGGCGTGAGCTGCGCGTCTCCATGATGATCGACCAGCTGGGCGACGAGGGCTTCACCGCGTTCGTCTCCGACCAGACCGACTGGTACCTGGCGCAGCAGGAGCTGCAGCGCAGCAACGCGCTGATCGGCGCGATCCTGCAGCACACCACCGCGATGATCTCGGCGAAGGACCTGGACGGCCGGTACCTGTTCGTCAACGGCGAGTTCGAGCGGATCTTCCAGGTGACCGCCGCGGACATGGTCGGCCGGGCCGAGTCGGAGATGGTGTCGGCGTCGGTGGCCGCGGTCGGCCGCGCCCACGACATCGAGGTGGCCGAGACCGGAACCGCCAAGACCGTCCTCGAAGAGGTCCCGTTCGGCGACGACATCCGCCAGTACGTGGTGACCCGGGTGCCGCTGACCGACCCGGACGGCTCGGTCTACGGGGTCTGCATGATCGCCATCGACGACACCGCGCGGCGCCGCAGCCAGGACGTCATCGCCGCCGGTGAGCAGCGGTTCTGGAACACGGTCAACAACGCGCCCGGCATGCTCTACCAGTTCCGGATGGAACCGGACGGCAGCACGGCCTTCACCTTCGTCTCCGACGGCTGCCGCGACATCTACCACCTGGAGCCGGAGGAGATCATCCAGACTCCGAACCGGGCCATCGACATGATCGCCGAGGAGGACCGGGAGTCCTTCGTCGCCAGCGTGCTGGAGTCGGCGCGCACCCTGGAGCCGTGGGACTGGCGGGGCAGCGTGCTGCGCCGCGACGGCAGCCGCCGCTGGCTGTACGGCGTCTCCCGCCCGCACCGCGAGCCCGGCGGCGCGACCGTCTGGGACGGCATGCTGCTCGACCGCACCCGCGAGCGGGACACCGAACTCGACCTCGCCGCGGTCCGCGGCGACCTGGACAACCTGGTCGACCGGCTGGCCAGCACCTCGTTCGTCGTCACCGTGGAGCCGGACGCGATCGGCGGTTCGGAGCCGGTGGCGGCGCTGGCGGCCCTGGTGGTCCCGGAGGAACGCGCCGGCCTGGACGAACTGTGGGCGGCCGCCGTGCGCGGCGAACGGGTCGACGCCGGGCGCACCGGTCCCGGCGGGCCGGTCCACATCCGGATGCGGGCCCGTCGCGACGGCGCCCGTACCCAGGTCGGCGTGGCCTGCTTCGAACTCGGGCGGATGCGGTGACGACGACGGCCACCGGTCCGAGCCCGCGGCTGCCGCACAAGCTGGGCGAGATCGGCGTACCGCTGACGCCGCTGCCGGCGGGCACCCCGCTCGCCGAGATCGAAGCCGTGCTGGCCGCGGATCCGCTCGCGCCCGGCGTCGTCATCCGGACCGCGACCGGATTCCGGCTGATCAGCCGGGCCGCCGCCGCCCGCGCCGCGCACGCCGGCCTCGGCCCCACCGCCGCCGACCTGCCCGGCGCCGACGTGCCGCCGGTGCCGGCCGGCACCGATCTCGACCTCGCCGCCGAGGCTGCGCTGGCCCGCCCGGCCACCGAGCGCGAGGAACCGGTGCTGATCAGCTGGACCGACGGCCGGTACGGCGCGGTCGCCATGATCGAACTGCTGGCCGGGATGGCCGGCCGGTTCACCCGGCTGTCGCGGACCGACCCGCTCACCGGACTGCCGAACCGCGCCATGGTGCACGCCGAGGGGCAGCGCCGGCTCGACGCCGGTGAGCTGACCGCGGTGATCCACCTGGGACTCGACCGCTTCCAGGACGCCAACGACGTGCTCGGCCACCACGGCGCCGACACCCTGCTGCACCTGGTCGCCGGCGCGCTCAGCGACGCCCGCGGACCGGGTGAGCTGGCCGCCCGCCTGGACGGCGACCAGTTCGTCGTGCTCGTCTCCGAGTTACCGCCCGGGCAGACCCCGCAGAGCATCGGCCGCCGCCTGGCCGCCGGCATCCGCGGCCCGCACCCGGTCGACGGGCTGCCGATCAGCGTCGAGGCCAGCGTCGGGATCAGCCTCGCCGACCACCACGACGTCACCGTGCTGATGCGCCGGGCCGCCGCGGCGATGCGGCGGGCCAAGCACGAGCGGACCGGCGTGGTGGAGTGGTCGCCGGGCCTGGACACCAACCAGCGGGTCGACCTGCGGCAGCTCACCGAACTGCGGGCCGGGCTGCGCGCCGGTCACCTGCGGCTGCACTACCAGCCGCTGCACGACGCGCGCACCCGGGAGCTGCACGGCGTGGAGGCGCTCGTCCGCTGGCAGCACCCGCAGCGTGGCCTGCTGCCGCCCGGGGTCTTCCTGCCCGACGCCGAGCGCTCCGACGTGATCCTGGAGCTGACCGACTGGGTGCTCGCCGAGGCGCTGCATCAGGCCGCGGTCTGGCATCGGGCCGGTCACCACGTACCGGTGTCGGTCAACCTGCCGCCCGCCTACCTGGCCCAGGACCGCGCCGTACCGACCATCAAGACCCTGCTCGACCTGGAGCGGCTGCCGCCGTCCCTGCTCACTGTGGAGATCACCGAGACCGCCGTGCTGACCCGGCCGGACCTGGTCGCCGCGCAGCTCGCCGAACTGCGCGCGGTCGGCGTCCGGGCCGCGATCGACGACTTCGGCACCGGCTACACCTCGCTCGGGCTGCTGCCGCGGCTGCCGATCGACGAGCTGAAGATCGACCGCTCGTTCGTGGTCCGGGTGCACGACTCCCCGGCGCACGCCACGATCATCGACTCGGTGATCGCGATCGCCCGGTCCCTCGGGATGATCGTGGTCGCCGAAGGGGTGGAGGACGAGCCGACCGCCGCCGACCTGGCGGTGGCCGGCGTCGACCTGCTGCAGGGCTACCACCTCAACCGGCCGCAGCCGCCGGAGGCCCTGCCGGCCCACTTCAGCCCGTGCCGACCGGTCCCGGCGGCCGCCTGACGTCAGTGGAAGTCGGAGCGGACCAGACGGGCGGTGCGGCGGCGGTACTCGACGGCCTTCCCCGGCCAGTTCGTGACGACCCGGCCGGTGGCGGTCCGATACCAGCTCTGGCACCCGGTCCAGACACTTCCGGCGAGGCGCCCCTGGATCTCCTCGTCGTAGGCGGCCGCGTGCTCCGCGCGTACCTCGAGAGGTCTGCTCTGATCGGCGACCAACCGCACCGCTTGCGCGATGTATCGCGCCTGGGCCTCATGGAAATAGATCACCGAGGTGTTGCCGGTGTTCGTGTTCGGTCCGTAGACCAGGAACATGTTGGGAAAACCGGGCACCGTGATGCCGAGGTGGGCGCGCGCGCCGTCGCGCCACTCGTCCTCGAGCCGCACGCCGTCGCGGCCGGTCACCCGGATCGGCACCAGGAACTCGGTCGCCGCGAACCCGGTGCCGTAGATCAGCACGTCACACCGGTGCTCGGCGCCGTCCGCGGTCCGGATCCCGTCCGGGGTGACCGCGATGATCTTCTCGGTGATCAGGCTGACGTCGGGCCGGGCCAGCGCGGGCAGCCAGCCGTTGGTGAACAGCACCCGCTTGCAGCCCAGCGGCTCGTCCGGGGTGACCTTGGCACGCAGCTCCGGATCGCGCACCTGCCAGCGTCGCTGCGCCCGCGAGTAGCCGCGGACCAGCGGGTTCACCACCCGGTTGCCGCCGACGGCGGCGCCCTGGATCAGGGTCAACCCCCAGGTGGCGGCGCGGGAGAGCTGCATCAGGGCCGGGATCTTCCGGTACGCGGTACGCCGCACCCGCCCGTAACGACGGTCCGGTTTGGGCAGCGTCCACGGCGCGGTCCGCTGGAAGACGGCGACATGGGCGGCCTTCCCGGCGATCTCCGGGACGAGCTGGATCGCGCTGGCGCCGGTGCCGACCACGGCGACCCTCTTCGCGGCGATCGTGATCTCCGGATCCCAGTGGGCGGTGTGCACCTGGATGCCGCGGAAGGTTTCCGCCCCCGGCAGCACCGGGGTGCTGGGCCGCGAAAGCTGCCCCACCGCCGGGACGAGCACGTCCGCAGTGACCACTTCACCGCTGGTCAGGGTGAGCTGCCACCGCGTCCCGTCCCAGGCCGCTTCGGCCACCTCGGCGCCGAACCGGACCAGATCGGTCACGCCCAGCTCGCCGGCGCAACGCTGCAGATAGGCCAGGATCTCCTGATGCGGCGGGTAGCGCCGGGACCAGTCCGGGTTCGGGGCGAAGGAGAACGAGTAGAGCGGCGCCGGCACGTCACACGCGCACCCCGGGTAGATGTTGTCCCGCCACACCCCGCCGATCCGGTCCGACTTCTCCAGCAGCACGATGTCGCGGAACCCCTGCTTGAGCAGCTCGGCCGCGGCTGCCACGCCGCCGAACCCGGCCCCGATGATCGCCACCCGCGTCATAGCCGCAACGCCGCCGGTGCGTCGGCCGGGACGACCGGGTTCTTCGGCGCCACCGGCTCCACCTTGCGGTAGGCCTCGCCCACCGCCGGACGCGGATCGGGCTCGCCCACATTCGGCCAGAGCGACATGGCCCGCTCGGCGAGCGCGGTGATCGTCAGCGACGGATTCACCCCGAGGTTCGCGGCGACCACCGAACCGTCGGCGATGTGCAGGCCCGGATATCCGAACAGCCTCTGGTACGGGTCGACCACCCCACCGTCCGGGTCCGCGCCGATCGCGCAGCCGCCGATGAAATGCCCGGTCACCGGCCGCCCGGCCAGCTCGGTGTAGGCCCCGAGCGGCACGCCGTCGATCTTCTCGGCGGTGCGGCGGGCCACGTCGTGCGCGGCCGGGTTCCACACCGGGTTCGGCTCGCCGATGCCGGGCTTGCTGGTCAGCCGGCCCCGCTTGCGGTAAACCGTGATCGAGTTGTCCAGGGGCTGCATGGCCAGCAGCACCACGGTCTGCCGCGACCAGTCCCGCGGCGACAGGTACAACCGCAGGTCCTTCCCGGCGCGGGCCAGTTTCTTGCCGGCGGCGAGCCAGCGGGACCGGCCGCCGGTGTCGCCGACCAGCACGGTCGCGAGCAGGCTGAGCAGGTTGCTGCCGGGGCCGTACCGGACCGGCTCGACGTGGGTCACCGGGTCCGGGTAGATCGACGAGGTGACCGCGACGCCGTGGCTGTAGTCGCGGTCCCGGCGGCGGGTGCGGGCGCCCAGGATGGACTCCGAGTTGGTGCGGCTCAGCTCGCCGAGCCGCGCCGAGATCGCGGGCAGCGGGCCGCCGTCGCGCATCCGGTGCAGCAGCCGCTGGGTGCCGAGCGCGCCCGCGGCGAAGACGACCTGCTCCGCGGTGAACCGGCGCTTCCTGCGCCCGCCGGTGCGCCGGGTGTCGATCGCGTAGCCGCCGCCGGGCAGCGGGGTGACCGTGCGGACCGTCGTGAGTGGATGCACCTCGGCGCCGGCCTTCTCGGCCAGGTAGAGATAGTTCTTCACCGTGGTGTTCTTCGCGTTGCGGCGGCAGCCGGTCATGCAGGCGCCGCACAGCGTGCAGTTGCGCCGGGCCGGGCCCACCCCGCCGAAGAAGGGGTCCGGCACCTCGGCGCCGGGTCTGCTCCCCTCCTTGGCGAACAGAACCCCGACCGGGGTACGCCGGAACGACTCCCCCACCCCGAGATCGTCCGCGACGGCCTTGAGGGCGTGGTCGGCAGCTGTCTCCACGGGGTTGACGGTCACGCCGAGCATCCGGTTGGCCTGCGCGTAGTACGGCGCCAGCTCGGACTTCCAGTCGGTGATCGCGGACCACTGCGGGTCGGCGAAGAACGCGTCCGGCGGCTCGTACAGGGTGTTGGCGTAGCCCAGTGAGCCGCCGCCCACCCCGGCGCCGGAGAGCACCAGCACGTCCTTGAGCAGGGTCATCCGCAGGATGCCGAAGCAGCCCAGGGCCGGTGCGTACACATAGTCACGCAGCCGCCAGGACGTCTTGGCGAACTGCTCGTCGGTGAACCGGCGACCGGCTTCGAGGACGCCGACCCGGTAGCCCTTCTCGGTCAGGCGCAACGCGGTGACGCTTCCGCCGAAGCCGGAGCCGATGACGAGAACGTCGTAGTCGTACGACATCGCCGTACCATCACACCCTTATTGGCAACATGTCAACAACGGGTTTCCGGTCTTGGCTAGCAGTGCCAATCTGTACGGATGACGGAGCTTTCCCACTTCCGGCAGGGCAGCGGCCCGCCCCTGGTGCTGATTCACGGCATCGGCAGCCATTGGCAGGTGTGGTCGCCGGTCCTCGACGAGCTGACCCGCCACCGCGACGTGATAGCCCTCGACCTCCCCGGCTTCGGCGCCTCCCCACCCTGGCCACCGCCCGCCGCGACCCCAACCGCCGCCGACATTCCACAGTCCGCGCTCCCGCCACCACCCGGATCGGTCGCTCACCTCGCCGACCTCGTCACCGCTTTCCTGGACCGGCTCGGGGTGCAGAATCCCGAGGTGGGCGGCAACTCCCTCGGCGGCGGCATCGCCCTCGAACTGGGCCGCCGCGGCGTAGCCCGCTCCGTCACGGCCTTCTCCCCGGTCGGTTTCTGGAGCAGCGCCGGCCGCCGCTGGTGCCAGACCGTCGTGGGCGCCGCCCGCACCGGCGCGGTCCGCCTCCAACCAGCCCTGCCCGGCATCATGAACTCCCGCGCCGGCCGGGCCGCGTTCTGCGCGCCCTTCTTCGCCCACCCGGCCCGCCTGCCGGCCGCCGACGGCCTCTCCGCGGCCCGCGCCCTGGCCGCCGCCCCGGGCTTCGCCCCGACCCGCCGGGCCTTCGCCGACCTGCCACCGTGGAGCTGGACGAACACCGGCGCCCTGACCCGCATCCCGGTCACGATCGCCTGGGGTACGCGAGACGCCGTCCTCCCCTACCGCACCCAGGCCCGCCGCGCCCGAACCGTCCTGCCCACCGCCCGCCACGTCCGCCTGCCCAGCTGCGGCCACCTCCCCTTCGCCGACAACCCCACCCGCTGCGCCGCCCTCCTGCTCCGCCACCCATGACCGCCACAGCCCACCCCAGCTGACGCCAACCGCTGCCTCCCAGCCCCCGATACAACACTCACCGTCAGCCCACTCACCCCAGCTGACGCCAACCGCTGCCTCCCAGCCCCCGAAACAACACTCACCGTCAGCCAACCCACCCCAGCTGACACCAACCGTTGCCTCCCAGCCCTCGAAACGACACTCACCGTCAGCCCACTCACCCCAGCTGACGGCTAGACACAGAGGCGGTTCTTCATTGAGGTGGCCCGGCCGGCCGGAGGCGGACCACGTCTCATCCCGGTCGGAGCCTGGGTCGGGGCCGGTTGAGCGTCTGAGAGTTCGCCTTCGGCGCCACCCGGCGGGGAGGTACGGCGGCCCCGATGACATATGGGTTCCCGAACGCCGGCACACCCGTGGCGGGTGTAGGTACACCCGCCACGGGTGTGGCCGCTTTCGGAAGGTCTCCCGCCGCAGAGCGCCGGCCGCCGCGCGATGTGCCCTGCCTGCCGGGGCGGGTCCGGCTGGATCGAAGGGAGGGCGGGCTGGTGAGCGCCTGCACGGCGACCCGGCCGGCCCACCCGGCACATCTCGCGATCGAGGCGAGCGGCCGGGTGGCTCGGGGGCGGTTGGCGGCTCGGTAGACGGCCGCCGAATCCGGACCGATGGGCGAGACCCCGACGCCGGAGACCCGCTAGCGCTGCATCCCGCCCCGAAGCGACGCTCACCGTCAGCCGGGCCCGACCGCATTCGGCAAGCTCTTCGCGGCCGCTAGGCCATGCGGGTGGTTGCGGCTACCTCCGCCTCTTCGATCTTGCGGAGTTGCCCGGGAACGGTGCGCGCGAGAGTTACCAGATCGGCGGTTCGGCACGCCGCCTTGGCACGCACGTAGAAGCATCGGCACGCGAGCCGGCTGACGGTGAGCGCTGCGTCCTGGTGCTGGAAGCAGCGTTGGCGGTCAGCCGGGGCTGGAATGTGCCGTGCGGGGTGAGCCGGAGAAACGCTAGCGGGTGAGCCAGGTGACCAGCATGATCAGCAGGAAGAGGACGCTGGACACGACGGTGACGGTGGCTACCAGGGTGCTCACGCCGGATTCGGAGCGGGCCGGGCGGTCGACCGGGGTGGCCAGGTTGCCGACCGTGGTGAGCACGCGCGAGCCGGCGTGGCGTAGCCGGCGGAGGAGGGCATGATCGTCGGTCACGAGCGGCGAGCCCGCCGTGATCGACCAGCCGCTGGGGAGTCCAGTCCGGACATATGACCACACCTCCAGGCACCGCCTCACTCGACCGGTCAACGACCCATGGGCGGAACAGTGATGCGGCGCCGGGTGTGGCACTGCGACACTCTTCCGTGCCTAGGTACGGATCATCGCCGGGAGGGGATCGCATGGAGCACCTGCGGGAGGCCGCGAAGCTGCTGGCCCAGGCGCAGCGGGTGGCCGTCTTCACCGGCGCCGGGATCTCGGCGGAGAGTGGCGTGCCCACCTTCCGGGACGCGCTCACCGGTTTGTGGGAACGGTTCGACGCGCAGTCACTGGCCACGCCGCAGGCGTTCCAGGAAGATCCGGAGCTGGTCTGGGGGTGGTACGAGTGGCGCCGCCACCGGGTGACCAGCGTCCGCCCGAACGCGGGTCACGACGCCGTGGCCGCGATCGAGGCGCACGCCCCGCACACCGCGGTGATCACGCAGAACGTCGACGACCTGCACGAACGAGCCGGTTCAGCGCAATCCGTCCACCTGCACGGCAGCCTGTTCGCGCCGCGCTGCACCATCTGCGCCGAACCGGCGGTGCTGCCCGCGCTCACCGGTGAACCGGACGGCGGACGGCGTCTCGCACCGCCGTCGTGTGCGAGCTGCGGCGGCATGATCCGGCCAGGGGTGGTGTGGTTCGGCGAGTCGCTGCCGGAGGCGGCTCTGGAGGCGGCGGTCCGGGCGGCCGCCGACGCCGACGTGTTGCTGACCATCGGTACGTCGGGACTGGTCTACCCGGCCGCCGAGATCCCGCGGCTGGCGGCCCGGTCCGGCGCCGCGGTGATCCAGGTGAACCCGCAGCCCACGCCGCTGGACCGGATCGCCGCCGTCAACCTGCACGGCCCGGCCGCCGGCACCCTGCCCGACCTGGTCAGCCTGGCCTGGCCGGACTGAGGCGGCCGGGCAGCGGCAGGTCCCGCAGCGGCCCCTTGCGAACCTTGTTGGACCCGGTCCGCGGCAGCTCCGCCACCACGTCGACGTAGACCGGGATCTTGTACTTGGCCAGCCGCCCGGCGAGGAAGGCCGGCACGTCGGCCGGCTCCAGACGGGAACCGGGCACCGGTACGACGAACGCCCGCCCCACCTCACCCCACTTCTCGTCCGGCACCCCCACGACCGCGGCCTCCGCCACCGCCGGATGCTCGAAGATGGCGGCTTCGACCTCGGCCGGATACACGTTCTCGCCGCCGGAGATGAACATGTCCTTGGTCCGGTCGACGATCCGGAAGTGCCCGTCGTCGCCAACCACGGCCAGGTCGCCGGTGCGGAACCAGTCACCGTCCACGAAGGACGCCGCCGTCGCGGCCGGGTCGTTCCAGTAGCCGGGCGTGACGTTGGGGCCGCGGACCAGGACCTCGCCCGGCTCCCCGCCTCCCCCTTCGACGCGGACGTCGGTGAAGAAGACCGGCAGCCCGGCCGACCCGACGTGCTCGCGGCTCTCCCGCGCTTCCAGGAAGGTCGCGCCCGGCGCCGTCTCGGTCATCCCGTAGCCCTGGCAGAACGCCAGCCCCCGGTCCTGGTAGGTGCGGATCAGCGCCTCCGGCACGGACGCGCCGCCGGTCATCAGGTTGCGCACCGAGGACAGGTCTGCGTCCGCCCAGCGCGGCGACTGGGCCAGGCCGGCGAACATCGTCGAGACCCCGAACATCCAGGTCACTCGGTGTTTGGCGATCATGTCGAAGCAGCCGTCGACGTTCCAGCCCGGCATGATCACCGAGGTGCCGCCCTTGAGGAAGGTGGGCAGCAGGCACTGGTTGAGCGCGGCGACGTGGAAGAGCGGGGCGCTGACCAGGGTGACCTCGTCGCTCGCCACGTCGACGCAGACCAGCAGGTTGTACGTGTTCCAGATCAGGTTGCCGTGGGTGAGCATGGCGCCCTTGGGGTTCCCGGTCGTCCCCGAGGTGTAGAGAATGCAGGCGACATCATCGTGGCTGACGGGTTCGTCCAGCTCGACCGGCTCACCGCTCCCCACAAAACCCTCGAAGTCCGACAAATCCACTTTGATTGGAATGTCGCCTTCGAAGGGCTGCGCGGTGATCAGTGCGATCGCCCCGCTGTGGCGCATCTGGTAGGAGATCTCCGGCGCGGTCAGCCGGAAGTTGAGCGGCACGAAGATCGCACCGAGCGCGTACGTCGCGAACATCGTCTCGATGAACGACGGATGATTCGGCCCGAGATAGGCGACCCGGTCGCCGGGCCGCACTCCGGAACCGCGCAGAGCCGCGGCCAGCCGGAGAATGCGCTGGTGCAGTTCGGCGTACGAAATCGGCTGATCCTCGAAGACCAGCGCCGTGCGGCCGGGCGACATCGCCGCCCGGCGCGCCGGCCAGGATCCGATGCCGGAGTTACGCATAGTGCCGGTAGACGGGACGTGCGATGCAGGCGGGCTTCGGTGAGCCGTCCACCTCGACGATGAAGTCGAACGTGCTCTGCACCCCGCCGCCGGCCACCTCCTCGACGCTGACCACCTTGGCGTTCAGCCGGATCTTCGCACCCACCTTCACCGGGCTCGGGAACCGCACCTTCTCCAGCCCGTAGTTGAGGCCCATCTTGACGCCCTCGACCTTGAGCAGCGACGAGAAGAGCGGGATGACCAGCGACAGCGTCAGGTAGCCGTGGGCGATCGGCCCGCCGAACGGTCCGCTCTTGGCCCGCTCCACGTCCACGTGGATCCACTGGTGGTCGTCGGTGGCGTCGGCGAAGGTGTTCACCCGCTCCTGGGTGATCTCCAGCCACTCGGACGAACCGAGGTCCTGGCCGACGAGTGCCTTGAGTCCGTCGAGGCCGTTCACGGTGGTGGTCATTTGGCGTTCTCCCTGAATAGAAGGCGGGCCGCGTTGTCACGCAGAATCTTGGGCCGGACCGTGTCCTTGATGTCGAGCTTCGCGAAGTCGGCGAGCCACCGGTCCGGGGTGATCACCGGGTAGTCGGAGCCGAAGAGCACCTTGTCCTGCAGCAGGCTGTTCGCGTACCGGACCAGCTGCGGCGGGAAGTACTTCGGCGACCAGCCGGAGAGATCGATGTGCACGTGCTCCTTGTGGGTGGCGACCGCGAGGGCCTCGTCCTGCCAGGGGAAGGACGGGTGAGCCAGGATGATCCGCAGGTCCGGGAAGTCCACCGCGACGTCGTCGACCAGCATCGGGTTGGAGTACTTGAGGCGGATCCCGCCGCCGCCGCGGACCCGGGCGCCGATGCCGGTCTGTCCGGTGTGGAACAGCGCGACCGCCCCGAGTTCCTCGATCGCCTCGTACAGCGGGTAGGCGAGCCGGTCGTCGGGGGCGAAGCCCTGCAGGCTGGGGTGGAACTTGAAGCCTTTGATCTTGAACTGCTCGACGAGTCGCCGGGCCTCGCGGACGCCGGCCCGGCCCTTGTGCGGGTCGATGCTGGCGAACGGGATCAGCACGTCCGGATGCTCCGCGCAGTTCGCGGCGATCTCCTCGTTGGCGATCCGCGGATGCCCCGTGGCGTGCTCGGCGTCCACGGTGAAGACGACGGCGGCCATGTTGCGGTCGCGATAGTAGGACGCCATCTCGTCGATGGTCGGCTGCCGGTGGTCGTGCGCCTTGAAATAGTCGGCCGAGGCGCCGAGCAGCGCCGGGTCGAGCGAGCTGCGCCCGTCGCGGCTGACCTCGGCGTGCGTATGCACGTCGATGGCGGTGAGCTGGTCGAGGTTCATGACCGCGGGGCCGGAATGCCGTAGGTCTCCGGCGCGAAGTCCCAGGCGGCCTCGATCGCGTCCGCCGTCCAGCCCCCGTCGGCGAACTTGACCGTCTTCTCCGCCGGGTGCGACCAGAGTGCGAGCTTGTCGCCGCCGATCCCGATCGCCTGCCCAGTGATGTCCTTCGCGGCGTCCGAGGCCAGGAACGTGATCAGCCCGGTGACATCCTTGACCGTTCCGAGCCCCTCATCACGGCGCAGCCAGGCCGGATAGGGCTGCCCGGTCCGCTCCGCCTCCTCGATCACCGGACCGAACGCCGGAATCGTCTTCGTCATCTCGGTGGCCGCCACCGGCACCACCGCGTTCACCGTGATCCCGGCCCGCCCGAGCTCGAGCGCCCAGGTCCGGGCCATCGCCGCGATGCCCGCCTTGGCCGCCGCGTAGTTGGTCTGCCCGAAGTTGCCCCGCTGCCCGGCCGGCGACGAGATCAGGATCAGCCGCCCACCGAAACCCTGCTCGCGCATCCGGACCGCGGCCGCCCGGGCGCAGGTGAAGGTGCCACGCAGGTGCACGTTCACCACGGCGTCGAAGTCGTCGTCGGACATCTTCCAGAGCACCCGGTCGCGCAGAATGCCGGCGTTGGTGATCAGCACGTCGAGCCGGCCGAAGCTCTCCACCGCCGCGGCGACCAGCCGGTCCGCGGTCTCGGTGCTGCCGACCGCCGCCGCCACACCGACGGCTCCGGGGATCTCGGCGACCGCTGCGTCCACGACAGCCTGGTCCACGTCGTTGACGACCACCGACGCACCGGCCGCGGCGAGCGCCTTGGCGTAGGCCAGACCCAGCCCGCGCCCGCTGCCGGTGACGATGGCGACCCTGCCAGTCAGATCCATGCTCATCAACCTCTCACAGAAGATGCGGGCGGTGCACCGGCCCGGGCCCCGCAGCCGTCGATCCGGCACACCGCCGCGTCATTAACAGGAATCCTGTTGATCTCGAGTCAACCTGACGATCAGGTTTCCTGTCAATGGGGTAATCTGGCGTCCCCTGCGAAACCGAGGAGCATCGTGATGCCGTCCCTGCTCTACCTGGTCAAACAGCTCGAACTCGCGGTGCGCAGCCACCTCGACGACCTCGTGCGCTCCGCCGGCATCACCGCCCTGCAATACACCGCGCTCACCGTCCTCGAACGCCACGACGGCCTCTCCGCCGCCCAACTCGCGCGCGACTCGTTCGTCACCGCGCAGTCGATGGCCGACATGGTCCGCACCCTGGAGACCCGCGGCCTGATCCGCCGCGAACGCAACGCCGGCAACCGCCGCGAACTCCTCATCCGCCTGACCGACGAGGGCCGCTCGCTGCTGACGACGTTCGCCGGCCCGGTCCGCGAACTGGAAGACCGCATGATCGGCAAACTCACGGCGGCGCAGGCCGCCGAATTCCGTCACTCCCTGGTGAGCGCGTGGCAGTCTTTGACCTGATTTCGTACGGGCAATGGCCGTCCCCCACAATCCACACCTCCCCGCCGCACGACGCGGCCCGGCAGCCAGGCCGGGCCCCAGCGCGGCCGCCGGGAAACAGCACGGGGCTGAGCTTCACACGCACCGCCGGCGCGCCGGTACCGCGCAAACCACCAGTCCAGCTGGTTAACCCGGCGGTTCCAGCCACCCCGTTGACACAGCCGTGAGAACCAGCCCGCCGGTCCAGCTGACACCAAGCGCTGCCTCCCGGCCCCCGAAGCAACACTCACCGTCAGCCGAGCCGGCCAGCTGACCCCCACTGCTGCCTCCCGGCCCCCGAAGCAACACTCACCGTCAGCCCGGCCGGTCCAGCTGACCCCCACTGCTGCCTCCCGGCCTGCGAGGCAGCGCTCAGCGCCAGCCGAGCCGACCAGCTGACGGCCACCGCTGCCTCCCGGCCCGCGAGGCAGCGCTCAGCGTCAGCCGAACCGGCCAGCTGACGGCCACCGCTGCTTTCCGCGCCGGGAGGCAGCGCTCAGCGTCAGCTGAGGAAACCGGCTGACGGCCAGCGCTGCTTCCCGCGCCGGGAGGCAGCGGTGGCCGTCAGCCCGGGTCGGTCGGCTGGCTCTCAGGGCTGTTCCGGAGGGGCGGGAACAGCCGTGTTAACCAGCCGGTATGGGGGTGACGGGTGGGAACGCGGCCTCGATGTCGCGGGCGGCGGCGAGCGCGATGTGATCGGCATGCTGGCGGGCGATCACCTGGACGCCGAGCGGGCGGCGGCCGGAAAGACCAGTCGGGACGGCGACGGCGGGCAGGCCGAGGAAGTTGGCCGTCACGAGCAGGCGGTGGGCACGCCAGAGTTCTGTGGTCGCGGCGGGGCCACTCAGGTCGTACCCGATTTGCGGCATTTCCTGAGTGGTCACCGGGCCGAGCACGACTGGATAGCGGGAGTGGAACTCACGCCACGCCGCGGCGTGCACGAAGCGCTCCGCCCAGGCGCCCTGGTAGGCAGCGGACGTGTCCAGGAGGGTGACGTCGGCGATGTTGTCGCGGAAGTACTGGACGGTCCCGGCCGACAGCGGCCCCGGGAAGACGCCCGGGTTGATCAGCATCGGCGCGTTCTCGGTGGAGGAGAGCTGCCGCCAGAGGACGGCGCACCGGTCGACCGCCGGCGGCGACACCTCCTCGACCTCCCAGCCCGCTGCGGCCAGCGCCGACGCGGCCGCGCGCACCGCACCGGCAACCGCCGGATCGACTCCCCAGCCGGCCGGGTCCACAGTGACCGCTACCCGGCGCGGCCCGTCGTAGCCGGACGGATGCGGCACCGACAGCGACAGCGGGTCGTAGGAGTCAGCGCCGTGCATGACCGAGAACAGCAGGTCGAGGTCGTCGACGGAGCGGGCGAGCGGCCCGTTCACCGCCATCTGCTGCAGGGACAGCGGCAGCGGCTCGACGGTCCGGGACGGCGCCGGCACCCGCCCGGCCGAGGGACGCAGCGCGGTGATCCCGGCCGCGTGGGCGGGCAGCCGCAGCGACCCGCCGTAGTCGTTGCCGAGCCCGGCCGCGGCCATGCCGGTCGCCACCGCCACCGCGTCGCCGCCCGACGACCCGCCGGGCACCCGGTCCGGGTCCCAGGGGTTGACGGTCCGCCCGTACAGATCGTTGTCGGTGTCCCAGCGCAGGCCGATGTCCGGCATGTTGCCGCGCCCCACCGGGATCGCCCCGGCCGCGAGGAGCCGGTCGACGAACGTGGCGTTCGCGGGCGGGACGTTCCCGGTCGCGAACGGCAGCCCCGAGGTAGTCGCCGACCAGGTCAGGTCGATGTTCTCCTTCACGGTGATCGGCACCCCGGCCAGCGGCCCCGGGTCGGAACCCGCGGCGATCCGGGCGTCCAGGGCGGCGGCCGCGGAACGAGCCTGATCGTCGAGGACGACGGTCACGGCGTTGACCTTCGGGTTCACCGCGGCGATCCGATCCAGGTGGGCATCGACGACGGCGGTCGCGGTGAGCCGGCCGTCGCGGACCTGGGCGGCGATCTCGGTCGCGGTCAAGTTGATCATGAATCGCCTTTCGAAGCGGCAAGGGCGGTCAAGGTGAGGCGGGTGTCGCCGAGGTGGATCCGCTGCTGGTTCGGGATGGTCTTGACGGCCAGCCAGCGGTGCTCGCCGGTGCCGGGGGCGGGCACGAACTCCGGCGCATCGCTGCTGCTCAGCGTCAGCCGCAGCGCGTGCCCGGCGGCGAGCCGGTAACCGGTGTGCCCGAGGTCGAGCGTGACCGGGCACGACGTGCCGGGAGAGAGGATCGTCTGCTGTCCGCGAGCGATCAGCCGGGCGCTGCCGTCCGGCGCGACGTCGAGCAGCCGGGCGAACAGGTCCATCTCCGGCCCGTCCGAGCCGACCGCGGTGTCGAGGCGGATCGGCCCGGCCAGGTCGAGCGGCGTGGTCCGGGGCGGGCCGGTGAAGACCAGCACGTCGGGCCGGTTGCCGAGCAAGCGCTCGTCCGGATGCTCGGCCAGGAACGAGAAGGCGTCCGCGGCCGGCGAGGGCACCGGGTCGGCAGCGTCGTGCGTCCAGACCGCGGTCTCCGCCGGCCCGGGCTCGGAGCCGAGGGTTCCGCCGGGCACGTCACTCACGGCCGCAGCAGCACCCGCCGGATGAACCACGATTTCGTACGCGGAAACCGGCGGCCAACTCGAGCAGGAGCGCCACGACGGGTCGCCGGATCCGGCCAGCTGCCACCGCACACGCGGCAGCACAGTGTCCTTCCCCCGCAGGAACACGTCGAAGAACTCGACCGCCGGATCCAGGTACCGCGGCAGGAAGGACGCGTCGGTGTTCGGCACGCCCAGCGAGAAGTGGCTGTTGTTCTCGTGATCGATCGCTTCGAGCAGCAGGTACTCGTTGCGGGCCCAGGCCGGCCGCCGCTGCAGCTCCCGGTGATCGTGCCACTGCCAGGGCGCGCAGTTGTCCCACCAGCCGATGGTCATCAGCACCGGCACGGCCGGCGCGTCGAACGGATGCCCGGCCGGGAACCGCCGCAGGTTCACCGGGTGCGGGAACCACACGTCGTAGGACGCCGACCGGCTCCCGACCGCCTCGAAGAACTCCTCGACGCGGGCCGCGTACGGCCGCCGGGTCCAGTCCAGCTCCCACTCGAGGATGTCCCGGTCGTGGAACATGCTGAGCGGATAGAACCGGGCTACACCCATCTCGACGTCGTGCGTACGCTGCCCCGGCACCGGCCCGGGCAGCTCACCGAGGCGGGTGCCGGTGACCCGCGGGGCGATCGCCCGCAGCGCCGGGTGCCCGGTCGACGCGGCCGCCCACTGGGTGAACCCGTAGTACGAGTCGCCCCACATCCCGACCACACCGTCCGACCACTCCTGCTGGACGATCCAGTCGAGGGTGTCGTGCCCGTCGTACGCCTCGTTCACGAAGAGCAGCGTCTCCCCTTCGGATCGGAACTTCCCGCGCACGTCCTGCACCACCATCGTGTAGCCGCGCGCCGTGAAGTACGCCGCCACCCGAGGCATGAACGTGTATTCGCCGCACTTGTCGTACGGCAGCCGGGTCAGCACCACCGGCCCCGGCCCCACCGGACCCGCGGGCAGATAGACGTCGGTGGCGAGGCGTACCCCGTCGCGCATCCGCACCATGTGCTGCCGGGCGTCCGGCGAGAGCGGCCCCGGCCCCGTCCGCTGCACCGGGATCATCAGAGCACCTCGAAGAAGCGGATGCAGACCTGGCCGTTCTCCCCGCGCGCCAGCCCCACGAAGACCGACTCGGCGAGCCACCGGTGCGCCGGCGCGTCGGTGCGGAACACCGGGCTGGTCCGGTAGTAGTACATCGTCTCCGGCAGGTCCTCCCCCGCCTCGACCCGCGCGTCGATCTCCGGCGTGGCCCGCCAGAACCCGCGATTGTGGATGTCGATCACCGCGCCGTCGGAGGCCAGCAGCAGGTAGTGGGCGTCCAGTTCGGTCACCTGACCACGGGTGGTCGACCAGTCCCCACCGCCGGCCAGGACGCTGCCGGACAGCCGGGGACCGGAGACCGTGCCGCCGGTGATCGGGGTGAACATCAGCACCTCCTCCGGCCCGCGGCCCACGTGCAGGGTTTCGGCCACGTCGACCCGTGCCTCGAAGGCGAAGACCAGACGGGGGTCGGGCAGCTCAGGCATGAGGCTCCTCGTTTTCTTTTCCGAAATGACAATCAATTAGGCTGTGGGCGCGCAGACTGGGAGCGCCGAGAGGGAGGGCCGGATGGGACGTCCGAGCATGGCCGCGGAACGGACCGAGCAGATCATGCAGGCCACCGCGCGCTGCCTGCAGAAGAACGGCCTGGCCGGGACCACTCTCGAGCGGGTGGCCGAGGAGTCCGGGCTCAGCCGCAGCCACGTCCGGCACTACGTCGGCAACCGGGACGACCTGCTCCGCAAGTTCGCGAACTGGCTCTACACCGGATGCGAGGCCGAGTTCATCGGCAGGATCGCCGCCGCGCCCGCGCCGCAGAAGCTGCCGATCGCGATGGACTACCTGTTCAGCAGCGGGTTCCTGCCGATCAGCGACGACGACACGGTGATTCGCGAGCTCATCACGGCCGGGGTCGCCGACGAGAGCATCCGCACCACCATGCAGGGCCACTACACGCTCGCCATCCAGGCGGTGGAGAACGCGCTGGCCGCCGAGTACCCGGCCGCTTCTCCGGGCGCCCGCCGCTCCGCCGCGTACGGATTGTGGTGTCTGGCGATGGGCAACTCGATGATGGCCGAGCTCCAGCTCCCGGTCGCCTCCGGCGGCCTGGTCCGCACCGCCGGCGAGGCGCTGCTGGAACGCCTCAGCCACGACTGACCGCCCGGGACGGCACCCAGCCCGGGCGCGGCACCGACCCGATGAGCTTGCGGGTGTAGTCGGCGGACGGCTCGGTCAGCACCTGCTCGACCGGGCCGGACTCGACCACCCGCCCGCGGGACATCACCACCACGTCCTCGCAGACGTGCCGCACCACCGACAGGTCGTGGGTGATGAACAGGTAGGCCACCCCGGTGGCCGCCCGCGCGTCGACGAGCAGGTTGAGGATCTGCGCCTGGATGGAGACGTCCAGTGCGGCCACCGCCTCGTCCAGGACCAGCAGTTTCGGGTCGGCGGCCAGCGCGCGGGCGATCGCCACCCGCTGCCGCTGCCCACCGGAGAGCGCCCGCGGCAGGGCTTCGCCCAGCCGGCGGTCCAGGCCGACGAGATCCAGCAGTTCGGCGGCGCGCGCGTCCCGGCCGGGCCGGTCCAGCGCGGTGTGGTGCTTCAGCACCTCCGCGAGGCAGCCGCGCACGGTCTGCCTGCGGTCCAGGCTCTGATAAGGATCCTGAAACACCATCTGTACGACCGAAGCACGCCGCCTGCGGTCACCGGGGGAACTCTCGCCGTTCAGCAGCACTGTTCCGGAGGTGGCCCGTTCCAGACCGGTGATGATCCGGGCGCAGGTCGTCTTGCCGGAGCCGGACTCGCCGACCACCGCCAGGGAGCCGCCGGCCGGCACCGAGAAGCTGACGCCGTCCACCGCGACGAACCCGCCCTTGAAGACTTTCCGCAGGTCACGAACCTCTAGCACGGCACCTCCAGGTGACAGGCGACCGAACCGGAGCCGATGGTCAGCAGTGCCGGGCGTACCGATCGGCAGCGGTCCCCGGCGTGTGGGCAACGGTCCGCGAAGACACAGCCGGCGGGCGCGTCGGCCGCGGACTGCGGCGTGCCCGGCACGGTCTCCAGGCGCGTGCCGGGCGGCACGGTTCCGGGCCGGGACCGCAGAAGCGCCTTCGTGTACGGGTGTCGCGCCTCCGTGTGCAGCCGAGCGGCCGGCAGGATCTCGACGATCTCCCCGGCGTACATGACGGCGATCCGGTCACAGACCGCGGCGGCCAGTTCCAGGTCGTGCGAGATGAACAGCAGCGCGGCCGCACGCCGGTGCCGCTGCTCGTTGAGGATCGCCACCACCTCCTCCTGGGTGGTCACGTCGAGGGCGGTGGTCGGCTCGTCGGCGAGGATGAGTTTCGGCTCGGTGGCCAGGGCCGCGGCGATCACCACCCGCTGCAGGAGGCCGCCGCTCAACTCGTACGGCCGCTGGGTGAGCCTGCGCGGCACATGGTCGACGCCGACCTCGGACAGCAACCCGGCTGCCCGCCGCGTCGCCTCGGCCCGCCCGAGGCCCTGGTCGCGCAGCACCTCGGTGAGGAAGTCGCCGACCGTGCGCACCGGATTGACCGTGGCGCGCGGATCCTGGAAGACCATGGCGACGTCCCGCGACCGCATCCGGCGCAGCTCGGCGGGGCTCAGCGCGTACACGTCGGCGCCGCCGAACGTCACCTTGCCGCTGACCGTGGCGCCGTCCGGCAGCAGCCGCACCACCGACTTGACCGTCATCGACTTGCCCGAGCCGGACTCGCCGACCAGGCCGACCGCCTCCCCCGCGTGCACGGCGAGGGTGACGTCCCGCAGGATCGGCCGATCACCGATCCGCATCGCGAGCCCGTCGAACTCCAGAAGGGGTGAGGTCATCGCACGTCACCGCCGAATCGCAGGGCCAGGCGTTCGGCCAGGGCGGTGAACGCGACCACCGTGACCACCACGGCGACGGCGGCGACGAGGGACTGCTGCGGGAAGCCGGCCAGGATCGACGGCTGACCGTTCGCGATCATCAGCCCCCAGTCCGCTGCCGGTGGCTGCAACCCGAGGCCGAGGAACGAGATCGAGGCGAGGTCGATCATGGCGTACCCGAATCCGATCGCGGCCTGGACCACCAGCAGCGGCGCCAGGTTCGGCAGCAGATGCCGCAGGCAGATGTGCCAGGCGGAGAAGCCCTGCACGCGCAGCGCCTCGATGTAGGGCAGCGACCGCTCGCGCAGCGCCGCGGCCCGCATCACCCGGGCGATGACCGGCACGAACGCCAGCGACAACGCCACCACCGGGGTGACGAACCCGGTGCCGAACAGCGCCGCCACGGTGATCGCCAGGACCAGGCCGGGGAACGCGAACAGCACGTCCAGGGCGCGGGAGATCAGGTTGTCGAACCAGCCGCCGAACCAGGCCGCGGTGATCGCCAGGGTACTGCCGACGGTGCCGGCGGCGAGCACCACGATCAGTGGGCCGGCCAGGCTGGTCCGGGCGCCGTGGATCAGCCGGGAGAGCAGGTCGCGGCCCAGGTCGTCGGTGCCGAGCCAGTGCTGCGGCGAGGCCGGGGCGTAGGCGTTGAGCGGGTCCACGCCGTTCGGGTCGTAGGGCGCCAGCCAGGGTGCCGCGATGGCGACGCAGACGACCAGCACGCAGACCACACCGGCCGTCGCGGGCACCCAGCGCACACCGGCGAGGCGCTTGATCGGTGCCCGCATGATCATCGCCGTCATGGGGCGCTCCCCTTCAGCAGGCGCGGGTCGAGCACCGCGTTGGTGACGTCGACCAGCGTGTTGACCACCACGAACACGGTGACCAGCAGCAGCGACAGGGCCTGCACGACGACCAGGTCCTGCCGGGCGGCGCTCTGCACCAGCAGCGAGCCGAGCCCGCTCACCCCGAACGCCTGCTCGGCGACCGCGGTGCCGGCGAACAGCCCGGCCACGGTCACGCCGGAGACCGCGAGGATCGGCGGGGCGGCGTTGCGCAGCACGTGGCGGCGCAGCACGGTCCGGCGCGGCAGCCCGCGGACCCGGGCGGCGGCCACGTGGTCGGCGGCCAGTTCGGCGCGGACCTCGGTCCGGGTGATCCGGCTGACGTAGGCCAGGTAGCCGCCGCTGAGCGCCAGCGCGGGCAGGGTCAGGTGGTGGATCCGGTCCCAGAAGCCGGTTCCGGAGCCGTACACCGGGAACCAGGAGAGCTTGGTGGCGAAGATCCAGATCAGCAGGATCGCGGCGACGAATGCCGGGGCCGCCATCAGGACCGTGGTGGTCACGGTGAGCGCGCCGTCCACCGCCCTACCGGCGACGCCGGCCACGATCCCGGCGGCCACCCCGACGATCAGGATCAAGAGTGCGGCGTACGCGACGAGCAGCGCCGTGTTCGCCAGACGTGCCCCGATCAGGCTCGTCACCGGCTCCTTCAGGACCATCGAGTCGCCCGGGTTGCCGGAGAGCAGACCGGAGAGCCAGTGCCAGTACTGCGCGAGGAACGGCTCGTCGAGGTGATAGCGGGCCCGGATCTCGGCGAGCGCCGCCGGGTTCGGCTGGTGCCCGCCCGCGAGCAGGCTCGCCGGGTCGCCGGGCGCCAGATACAGCGCTCCGAAGATCACCAGGCTGGCCACCGCGACCGTGGCCACCAGCGCGCCCGCCTTCCGCGCCAGGAACCACATCATGGGGCGCCCACCTCGGCAGCCCACGCGGAGCTGATGTAGGAGAACGAGGCCGGGGCGCCGGTGAGGCGCTTGTTGAGGAACAGCCGGTTGTACGAGCCGGCGAGCGTGATCTGCAGCTTGGCCGGCGCGAACACGGCCTGGGCGGCGACGAACTTCTCCGCCGACACGGCCGGGTCGGTGGCCGACGTGGCCGCCGCCATGTTCGCGATGACCTCGGGGTTCTCGTAGTTCGTCCAGTTGAACGCGGCGCCCGGGAAGACGAAGCCCGGCGCGTAGTAGAGCGCGCCCGGCACCTCGAGGTAGCCGGTGGTGGCGATCAGGTCGATGCCCTTGCGCAGCGCCGGGTCGTAGAAGAGGCCGGCGAACTCGGCGGGCTGCAGCTGCTTGATCGTGAGGGTCAGGCCGATCTGCTGGGCGGCGGCCTGGGCGATCGTGGCGGTCTGCAGCAGTGACTGGTCACCGGCCGGGGTCGCGATCACCAGCTCGGTGCGGCTCGGCGCGGCCTCGGTCACCAGTTTCTTCGCGGCGTCCAGGTCGGCCCTGCTGGTGTCGGGCAGGGCGGCGTACCCCGCGTCGTAGACGGCCTTGGCCGGACTGCCCTGCCAGGCCAGCGGCGGGGTGAAGGTCTTCAGCGGCTCCCCGGCGCCCTTGAGCACGCTGGTCACGAAGCTGCCCTTGTCGATCGCCAGGTCCAGGGCCTGCCGGATCCGCGGGTCGGCGGCCGGGCCCTCGGCGGCGACCGCGCCCAGGCTGACCGTCTCGGTGCTCGGGCCGAAGTACAGCTTGCCGGTCTCCGAGCGCTGGAGCGCGGCGATGCTGCCGACCGGGGCGCCGTAGACGCCGTCCACCTCGCCGGAGAGCAGGGCGCTGGTCAGCGTGCTGCTGTCGGTGAGCGGGACGAAGTCGATCGCGACGGCCTTGGCCTTGCGGGCGGAGTCCCAGTACGAGTCGTTGCGCTCGATCGTGATCCGCTGCCCGCTCTGCCAGGCGCCGAGCTTGAACGGGCCGGTGCACATCAGGCCGCCACTCGGGGTGCCGAACGCCGGGCCGGCCTCGGTGGCGAACTTCTGCTGGATGATCGCGCCGGGGACGCCGGCCAGGTCCGGGACGAACTGCACGTCCGGAATCTTGAAGCGGACCGTGACCTCGAGCGGGCCGGTCTTCTCGATGGCGCTGACGTTGGCGTAGACGTGTGCCGCGTACGAAGCGATTTTGGGGTCCATGTTGCGCTTCAGGCTGTAGACCACGTCGTCGGCGGTGAGCGCGGAACCGTCCCAGAACGTCACCCCGTCGCGCAGGGTGATCACCACGGTGGCCGGGTCCTTCTGGGTCACCTCGCTGGCCAGGCCCGGTGCGGTGGAGTAGTCCGTCCGCAGGCGCAGCAGGCTCTCGCAGAGGTTGGTACCGACCGTGTTGGCCGAGTAGTCGCCGGTGCGGGCCGGGTCGAGGGAGGCCGGCTCGCCGGAGGGCAGGGCCCAGGTCACCTTCGCCACCTCGCCGGTGGCGGCCGGGGTCGTCTCGACGAGCTCGATCTTCGGGGCGCTCGCCGATCCGGACTCGCCGCCGGCGGAGCAACCCGCGAGCGCGACGCCGGCGATCAGGGCGGAGGCGATCACTCTATGAATGGACATCGATATCTCTCCCTGGACTGGGACACGAGGTCGCAGCACCACCCGGGAGGCTCGGCCCGGTGGAGTGTGGCGACCGCCTCAGGTTTCCGCCCCGGGCCATAGATTGTCAATCCTGGAAATCAACTATTAATTGCGCGCTGTTCACCAGTAGCTTCTTGATACTCATGCCGACTAAGAACCGGGCGACCCCTCGCGTCCGGGCCAGGACAGCCGATACATCCGCCGTGACCCGTCACCTCTGGTGGATCTACCTGGTCCTCGCGTCGGCGACCGCCGTGAGCTACGTGGCGGTACCGCTGACCCCGGCCACCCGCTGGGTGTACGTGCTGGTCAACTGCACCGCGCCGCTCGCCTGCTGGTACGGCCTGAAGCGCCACGACCCGCAACGGCGCCTCGGCTGGCTGGTGATCGTGGCCGGCCTGGCCGCCTCCGGGATCGGCGACGTGATCTTCGCGAGTCACACCGCCCGCGGCGCGGAACCGCCGTTCCCGTCCGTCGCGGACGCCCTCTACCTGCTCGGCCACCTCAGCATCGCCGCCGGCACCGCCGTGCTGGCCGCGCGGGCCGGGCGCACCGCGTTCATCGACTCGGCGGTCATCCTGGCCCCGTTCGCGAGCATCGCGTGGATCCTGGTCGTCGAACCCACCGCGGCCGCCGGAGGCAGCCTGACCGCCCAGTTCGTCGCGGTCGCCGCCCCGATCAGCACGCTCTTCGTGGTCTACTGCGCGCTCGCCCTGGCACTCGGGGTGGAGTTGCGCACCCCCGGCGTCCGGGCCCTGCTGATCGGCCTGGTCGCCTGGTTCGTGTCGGACGCGCTCTACACCCACCAGGGCCTCACCGGCACGTACACCGAGGGCAACCTGATCGACCTGGGCTGGATGGCGATGCCGATCCTGATCGCCACCGCCGGCCTGCACCCGTCGATGGTCACCACCACGCCGCGCCGGTCGATGCTGGTCATGCTCACCGTGCAGCGTGCGCTCATCCTCTTCGGGGCGGCCCTGCTGCTGCCGACCCTGCACCTGTTCTGGGAGCCGCGGTCGGACGCCCCGCTCGTCATCGGCGGCTGGGTCTCCGTGGCGCTGGTGGCCGTACGCCTCCTCTCCCCCATCCATGAGCTGGCCCGGCGTGCCGGGCATGACGACCTGACCGGCCTGGTCAACCGCGGCCTGCTGATGGACCGGCTGGCGCTGGCGCTCAGCTCGCTGCCGGCCGGCGGGCCGGCCCGGGTCGGCCTGCTCTTCTGCGACCTCGACCACTTCAAGACCGTCAACGACAGCCTCGGGCACGACGCCGGTGACCAGCTCCTGGTCGCCATCGCCGAACGGCTGCGCGACTCGGTCCGCCCCGGAGACGTGGTCTGCCGGCTCGGCGGCGACGAGTTCGTGATCCTGATGCCGCACGTCACCGACGACGAGGCCGCCGCGGTCGCCGAGCGGATGGCCGAACACCTCGGCCGGCCGATGCGCCTCGCCGACGGCAGCGAGTTCTTCGCGTCGCTCTCCGTCGGCCTGCGCACCACCGCCGACCCCGCCGCCGACCCGGAGTCGCTGCTGCAGGACGCCGACACCGCGATGTACCAGGCCAAAGCGGCCGGGCGCGGCCGGACGGTCCGCTTCGACCAGCAGAGCCGGGCCGAAGCCGCCCAGCGCTTGCGGCGCGACGCCGACTTCCACCGGGCGCTCAGCCACCCGGGCGAGCTGTTCTGCGTCTACCAGCCGGTGTTCCGGGTCGACGACGGCAGCCTCAGCTCGGTCGAGGCCCTGGCCCGCTGGCAGCACCCGGTCGACGGCGTGCTGCCGCCCGCCGATTTCGTGCCGGTCGCCGAGGCTACCGGCACGGTGGCCCAGCTGTTCGCGGTCGTGCTGGAGCAGTCCCTGTACGAGCAGCGCACCTGGTACAACCGCACCGGCCGATGGATCCCGGTCGCGGTGAACCTGTCCCCGCGCCAGCTCGACGGAACCACCGCCGAGGTGGTGCTGGCGGCCCTCGCCCGGGCCGGCGCCCCGGCGTCCGCGCTCACCCTGGAACTGACCGAGACCGGCCTGGCCACCCCGGAGACCGTGGAGGCCGCCCTGGGCCCGCTGCGTCTCGCCGGCGTGCGGGTGGCTGTCGACGACTTCGGCACCGGCTACTCGTCGATGGCCCGCGTCGCCGACCACGGCTGGGACGTCGTGAAGATCGACGAGTCCTTCGTCAGCGGCATCTCCCGCGACCCGGCCCGCCGCGCCCTGGTCGACGCGATGGTGGGGATGGCGCACGCCCTCGGCATGGAGTCGGTCGCCGAGGGCGTCGAGAACGCCGCCGACCTGGCCGTCCTGCGCGAGCTCGGCTGCGAGTACGCCCAGGGCTTCCTCCTCGCTCACCCGGTCGACGCCGCCGGCCTGCTCGAACTGATGCCCGCCGTCCCCACCGCCGCCTGACCCCACCCCGGGCTGACCCCCAGCGTCGCCGAGGGCCACGCCAAACAAACCTGCCTGACGGGCGGCTCGCGCCCGGGAGCCGCCGCCCAGACGCCCTACCGCCAGGCCATAACCCGCCTGACGGGCGGCTCGCGCCCACGAGCCGCCACCCAGACGCCCTACCGCTAGCCCAAAACCGGCCTGACGGGCGGCTCGCGCCCACGAGCCGCCACCCACGCGCCCTACCGCCAGCCCGAAACCCGCCTGACCGGCGGCCCGCGCCCACGAGCCGCCACCCACGCGGCCTACCGCCAGGCCATAACCCGCCTGACGGGCGGCTCGCGCCCGCGAGCCGCCACCCACGCGCCCTACCGGGCCTGCGGCCGCCGGGGCGGGAGGCGGGCGTGACCGTGGGCACATTTCGATACGAGACCGTTTCGTTTCATCGGGCCGAGGCTTAGTGTCGGCGGGGATTACGGAACCGTTCCGTTTCGAAATCGGGGGGGTAGACATGGACAAGGTGCAGGCCGGGCATCCCCGGCGCTGGGCGATTCTGGGCGTGCTGGTCATCAGCCTGCTGGTGGTCGTTCTGGACAACACCGTGCTCAACGTCGCGCTGAGCACCATCTCGGACCCGGAGCGCGGGCTGGGCGCCACCCAGAGCGAGCTGGAGTGGGCGATCAACTCGTACACCCTGGTCTTCGCCGGGCTGCTGTTCACCGCCGGCATCCTGGCCGACCGGCTGGGCCGGCGGATCACGCTGGTCGCCGGGCTGATCGTCTTCGGGGTGGCGTCGCTGATCTCGGCGTACGCGGGATCGCCCGACCAACTGATCGCGGCCCGCGCTGTGATGGGCCTCGGCGCGGCGGCCGTCATGCCGGCCACCCTGTCGATCATCGCGAACGTCTTCGACCCGAGTGAGCGGGCCCGCGCGATCGGCGTCTGGGCCGGCGCGGTCGGCCTGGCCGTGGCGATCGGCCCGGTGATCGGCGGCCTGCTGCTGGAGAGCTTCTGGTGGGGCTCGGTCTTCCTGATCAACGTGCCGATCGTGATCGTCGGCGTGGTCCTGGTGTTCGTGCTGGTGCCGGAGTCGCGGGATCCGAAGCCGAACCGGATCGACGTGCTCGGCGTACTGATGTCGATCGTCGGTCTGACCCTGCTCACCTATGGCGTGATCAAGGGTGGCGAGGACGGCTTCGGTCAGACCGCGGCCTGGAGCACGATCGTCGCGGGTGTGCTGGTGCTGGGCGCGTTCGTGCTGTACCAGAGCCGGATCGAGTTCCCGTCGCTGGACGTGCGCCTGTTCAAGAGCCGGCAGTTCTCCGCCTCGGTCGGGATCATCGGCCTGGTGTTCTTCGCGGCCATGGGGGCGATGTTCTTCGGCGCGTTCTACCTGCAGCTGGTCCGCGGCTACGGTCCGCTGGCGTCCGGCGCGCTGTTCGTGCCGTTCGCGGTCGGCCAGATGGTGTTCGCGCCGCTCAGCTCCGGCATGGTGAAGCGGTTCGGGCCGAAGGCGGTCAGCACGGCCGGTCTGCTGCTGGTCGCGGCGGCGCTGTCCACCTGGCTGCTGATCGGCGCCGGCACTCCGATCTGGGTGGTCGCGGTGGCGTTCTTCGTGCAGGGCGTCGGCATGGCCAACGTGATGCCGCCGGCCACCGAGGCGATCATGGCCGCGCTGCCGCGGGAGAAGGCGGGCGTCGGCTCGGCGGTCAGCAACACGATCCGGCAGCTCGGCGGGGCGCTCGGGGTGGCTGTGCTGGGCGCGGTGGTGTCCTCGGCGTACCGGGGGCATCTCGGCGACGCCGCGGCGAACCTGCCCGCAGCCGCCGAGGAGGCCGCGCGCGAGTCGGTGGCCGGCGCGTACGCGGTGGCCGCGCAGGCCGGCCCGGCCGGCGCCGAGTTGATCAGCCAGGCGAACGCGGCGTTCATCACCGCGATGCACTACGCCGCGGTGGGCACCCTGGTGTTCGCGGTGCTCGGCGCGCTGGTCGCGGCGATCTGGCTGCCCGGCCGGCGGCGCGCCGAGACCCTCGGTCAGGCCGCAGCGGAGCGGCCTGACGGGGAACTGGTCGACGCGTAAACGCCTCGGTAACAATGAACCCCATGACCATCGCGGACACCGCACCCGGCGCCGGCCAGGAGCGCAAAACTCCTGGCCGGCCGCGCAACGCCCAGGCCGACGAGGCGATCCTCGACGCGGTGCTGGCCATGCTCAGCGACGGGCAGAGCGCGGCCGCGATCTCCATCGAAGCGGTCGCGGCCCGGGCCGGTGTCGGCAAGGCCACCATCTACCGGCGCTGGCCCAACAAGGAGGCCCTGCTGATCGACGCGGTCCGGTCGATGAAAGGGCCGCTGCCCGAGTTGGAGGGCCGATCGGTACGCGACGACCTGATCGCCTTGATGGAGGCGAACCGGACGCCGCACGCCCGGCGCAACGGCAAGATCACCGCGTGTCTGCTGCCCGAGTTCATCCGGGATCCGGAGCTGGGCCGGATGCACCAGGCGGTCGTCGAGCCCCGCCGCGACGTGATGCGGCAGGTGTTGCGGCGCGGCATGGAGTCGGGCGAGCTGCGGGCCGACCTGGATGTCGAGCTGACCCTGCTGATGCTGTCGGCGCCGTCGATGATGCAGTCGATGCTGTGGAGCCCGCGGGTCCCGGACGAGGGGTTCGCCGAAACCCTGGTCGACGCGGTACTACGAGGCGCGGCCGCCTGAGGATAAGGCGTGGTCGACGGCCGGCGCGCCGAGCCATGCCGGCCGAAAACGATCGGACGTCGCAACGTGAGCGGATCCCGAATCGCCAGCGAAAAAGAGTTCGCTTTGGTGCAATCGGGACATGAGAGACAGCGCCGAGGTACGCGCAGCCCTGCACGCCTGGCGGGACAGCCTCGTCGACCTGGGCGACACGAACCGGCTGATCAGCTTCCCGACCGACCACCCGGACCTGGTGGAGATAGTCGGCCCGGAACCGGAGGCCATGCTCGCCGCCCTGCACGCCGGGCGCGAGTGTGGACTGGTCGGCACCGGCGCCGACCCGGACCGGCACGCCGCGGCGGATCAGGTGCTGCGTACCGAACTGCCTGACGCGTCGCTGGACGCCACGCTGCGCCGGATGATGAAGAAGGCCCGGCAGGAGTATCTGGACCGGGGCGTGTCGGTGCTGCATCTGACGCTCGGCCTGCTGCGCTGGCGGGACGAGGCGGATCAGCCGTCCGCGAGCCCGGTCCTGCTGCTGCCGGTGGAGCTGGTCGCGACCGGCCCCGGCGACCCGCCCCGGCTGCGGCTGCGCGACGACGACCCGATTCTGAACCCGGCCCTGGCCATCCGGCTGCGCCGTCTCGGGATCGAGCCACCGGCCGGCGGCGAGGACGTCACCCGCGTCTGGTCGGAGCTGCAGGGCGCGGTGGCGCGCCGCCGCGGCTGGCACGTGGAGCGGACGGTGTTCCTGTCGCTGCTGACCTTCCACAAGGAGGCGATCTACCGGGACCTGCTGGTCAACGAGGACCGGATCCTCGGACACCCGGTGGTGCAGGCGCTGGCCTCGACCGGCACCGGCCGGCAGACCGACGCGTTCCGGTTCAACCCGATCGCGGCCACCGACATCGACCGGGTGGCGGCGCCCGAGCACGTACCGCTGGTCCTGGACGCCGACGCGTCGCAGCGGGCCTGCATCGCGGCCGCGGTGGCGGGCCGCAGCTTCGTGATGGACGGTCCGCCGGGCACCGGCAAGTCGCAGACCATCGCCAACATGATCGGTTGCCTGCTGCACGCCGGGAAGCGGGTGCTGTTCGTCTCGGAGAAGGCGGCCGCGCTCGACGTGGTGCACCACCGGCTGGTGGAGGCCGGTCTGGACCGGTACGTGCTGGAGCTGCACGGCCACAAGGCTGGGCGCAAGGAGGTGGCGACCGCCCTGGCTGCCGCGCTGGACGACGGGCACGCTCCGCGGGGCACGGCGAGCGCGCCGGACCGGCGTGGCACCCGGGAGCGGCGCGAGCAGCTGAGCACGTACGCCGAGGCGATGAACGAGGTACGCCAGCCACTCAACCGCAGTCTCCACGATGTCCTCGGACTCTGCGCCCAGCTCGCCGAGGCGCCCGCCGCCCCGGTGCCGGTGGTGCCGCCGGCGACCGTCACGCCGGAGTCGGTACGCCGGGTCCGGGAAGCCGCCGACCGTCTGGCCGCGTCCTGGCGTACCGCGGTGGAGCGGGACGACCTGCCGTGGCGCGACGTGATGAAGCGGGAGCCGCTCGACGCCATCCTGTCCAAGGCGGAGCGGGCGCTGACCGGCCTGACCCGGACGGTCAAGGACGACAAGGCCCCGGCCGCCGCCTTCGGGCTGGGCAGCCCGGACGACGCCGGCACCCTGGCCCGGCTGGCCGCGCACGCCGGCAAGCGCCCGCCGCAGGTCCGCGACGAGTGGCTGACCGGCCCCGGCCTGGACCCGGTCCGGGAGGCCGCGCAGGCTCTCGGCCGGGATCTCACCACGGTCCGGGCGGCGCGGGAGGCGGCCACCCGGCGGGCCGGGGCGGCCTGGTCGGCGCTGCCGGTGCCGGCCGAGCTGCCCGGCGTGCCGGATCTGAGCGTGCTGACCCCGGAGGCGGTGGATCTGGACCCGCTGACCGCCGCCGAGGCGGACCGGCAGGCGAAGCAGTGCACCGAAGCCGCCGACGAGCTGGAACGGCACCGGGCAGCGATCGACAAGGTGACCGCGAAGCTGGGGCTGCCCAAGGCGGTAACGGTCGCCGACATCGGGCGGATCGCGGATATCGCCGAGCTGGGTACGCGGAAGAACAAGCCGGAACAGTTCTGGTTCACGCCGGGCGCGGCGGCCACCGTCACGACCGGGGTGCAGGCGCTGCGGCGGGCGTTGGAGAACCTGGTCGCGGCCGAGGTACGCGCCCGCCCGTTCTTCGCCGAGGCGATCCTCACCCAGCCGGTCGAGGAGCTGGCCGACCGGTTCGCCCGGGTGCACCGCGGGTGGCGCAAGCTGCTCGGCGCGTACCGGCACGACCGGCGGATCGTAGCGGCGTTCGTGCTGCCCACGGCCGCGGTGCGGGACGCGCTACCCCGGCTGGAGACCGCGGTGGCCTGGCAGCGGGCCCGGCAGGACCTGAGCGCGGCGGAGCAGGCGTACGGTCCCGCGCTGGGCCGGTACTGGCAGGGACCGGGGACCGACTTCCCGGCGATCGAGGAGGCTCTGCAGGTCGTCGAGCAGGGGCTGCGATCGGCGCCGCCGGCCGCGGTGAACGCCGTCGCCGCGTACGCCTGCGCCGCGAAACCCGATCCCGAGCTGATCCGCCTGGCCACTGCCGCCCGTGACGCCGTGCTGGCCCATCAGCCCGGCCCGTACGCCGCCGACCGTCCCGAGCTGCTCTCCGGCCCGATCGAGACCGCGGTCGCCTGGCTGCGGGCACACGCCACCGCCCTAGCCGCGGTGGCCGCCGTGGTGCACGCGTACGACGTGGCGACCGGGCGCACCCTGGACTTCGCCGAGGTCAGCCTGCTCGGACGGCTACGGCAGGAGGTCGCCGACGCGGAGGCGGGACTGTCCACGGGCGCCGCCCGGTATGCGGAGGTGTTCGGTGACGCGTACCGGGGCTCGGAAACCGACGAAGCGGCCCTGGCCGCGGCTGTCGCCTGGGCCGGCACCGCTCGCGCCCTGCTCACCGGCTCGGACGCCGCGCTCACCGCGGCCCAGGCCACCGCGCTGCGTAACCTGCGACCGGTCACCGGCCTGGCCAAGCTGGCCGAGCAGTGGGCCGAGGCGCGGCAGGCGGTGTTGCAGGCGTTCGCCCCGGCCCGGCGCGCGCAACTCGGCGAGGAACTGGCCGATCCGGACCGGGCGCGCGCGTTCCTGCAGCGGATCCGCGCCGACGCCGGCGGCCAGGAGGAGTGGTTCGCCGCGCAGGACGCGCGGGCCGTGCTCAGCGGGTACGGCCTGGAGGGCGCCGTCGACTTCTGCGCCGACCGCGGGGTGGCGGCTGAACAGGTCCGCCCGGCGGTCGAGCGGGCGCTGTTCCGGGCCTGGGCGGACGCGGTGATCCAGGCCGACCACCGGTTGCGCCCGTGGCGGGCCGCCGACCGGGACCGGCTGGTCGCCGAGTTCCGCACCCTGGACGGCCGGCTGTCCGCCTCGGCGGTCGACGACATCGCCGAGGCAGTGGCCGCACGCCGACCGCCCTCGGACAGCCCGGAGGCGGACCTGGTCCGCCGGGAGGCGATGAAGGCGAGCCGGCACCTGCCCGTCCGGGAGCTGATCGGCAAGGCCCGCGACCTGGTCCTCGGGCTGCGGCCGTGCTTCCTGATGTCGCCGCTGACGGTGAGCCAGTCGCTGCCGCCGGACCTGCGGTTCGACGTGGTGATCTTCGACGAGGCGTCCCAGGTGACCCCGGCCGACGCGGTGAACTGCATCTACCGCGGCACCGCGCTGATCACCGCCGGTGACGACCGGCAGCTGCCGCCGACCACGTTCTTCGACCGGGCCTTGAGCGCGGTCGACGAGGACGAGCCGGAGCTGGCGGTGCTCGACTTCGAATCGGTGCTGGAGCTGGCGAAGGGCTGCGGCGCGTTCCCCAGCCTGGGTCTGAACTGGCACTACCGCAGCCGGCATGAGGCGCTGATCGCGTTCTCGAACCACGAGTTCTACCAGGGGCGGCTCAGCGTCTTCCCGAGCGCCGGGGCGGGCGGGCCGGACACCGGTGTCGCTTTGCTGCCGGCCGGCGGGGTGTACCGGCGCAGCAGCGGCCGGGACAACCCGGTCGAGGCGGAGCGGGTGGCCGAGCGGATCGTGCACCACTTCACCAGCCGGCCCGGCCTGTCACTCGGCGTGGTCACCTTCTCGGTGGCGCAGGCCGAGGCGATCGAACGGGCCGTCGAGCGGGTCGCGGCCGGACGCCCCGAACTGGAGCGAATCCTCGACGACGACCGGCTGCACGGCTTCTTCGTGAAGAGCCTGGAGGCCGTGCAGGGCGACGAGCGCGACGTGATGATCTTCTCGATCGGGTACGGCTTCGACGAGACCGGCAAGATCAGCGCCAACTTCGGGGCGCTGAACCGGCCGAACGGCTGGCGCCGGCTCAACGTGGCGATCACCCGGGCCCGCTACCGGGTGGAGATCGTCACCTCGATCACCGCGCGCGACGTCCCGGAGACCGACAACGAGGGCGTACGCCTGCTCGCGTCCTACCTCGACTACGCCGAGCGCGGTCCGGCCGCCCTGGAGCGGTCGATCCCGGAGCGGGCGGCCGGCGAGCCGGACGGCCCGTTCCAGGAGTCGGTGCTGGCCACGGTCCGGTCCTGGGGTTACCCGGTGCACCCGGCGCTGGGCTGGGCGGGCGGCCGGGTGGACCTGGGTGTGCGGCCGCCGGACCGCCCGGACGCCGGGTACGCCCTGGGGATCCGGTGCGACGGGACCGCGTACGGGGACTGCCCGGCGGCCCGCGACCGCGACCGGCTCAGCGAGCAGGTGCTGCTCGGCCTCGGCTGGACGCTGCACCGGATCTGGTCGATCGCCTGGTACCGCGACCGGGAGGGCGAGGAGGCCCGGCTGCGCGCGGCCATCGAACGGGCCATCGGCGGCCGCAGCACCCTGCCGGAACGGCACGCCTCAGGAAGCAGCGCGGTAAAGGCGATCAGCGGCTGATGCCGAACGACACTCCTCAGGAAGCAGCGCGGTAAAGGCGATCAGCGGCTGATTCCGCAGCACACAGACCGGCGAGCCGGGCGATCACTTCGCCCGGCTCGCCGTCCACTTGGAGCCGGGCCACCTGCGCCGCGTCCAGCGGCGGCACCTCGACGTGCGAGATCAGCGGATGGAACGGCCGCCGGTCCACCTCGCCGGCGCCGAACAGGGTCTCGGTGAGCTTCTCCCCCGGCCGCAGCCCGGTGTAGCGGATGTCCACCGGCGCCGGCGCGAGCTGCGCCATCTGCCGGGCCACCTCGGCGATCTTGACCGGCTCGCCCATCTCCAGGACCAGCGCCTCGCCGCCCCCGCCGATCGCCGCCGCCTGGATGACCAGGTGCACGGCCTCCTGGATGGTCATGAAGTACCGGCTGACCTCGGGGTGGGTCACGGTGACCGGCCCGCCGTCGGCGATCTGCGCGCTGAACGTGGTGAAGACCGACCCGCGGCTGCCGAGCACGTTGCCGAAGCGCACGCTCAGGAAGCTGCCCTCGCGGTGCCGCGCGGTCCAGGCGGTGAGCCGCTCGGTGATCCGTTTCGAATAGCCCAGCACGCTGGTCGGGTCGGCCGCCTTGTCGGTGGAGATGTTCACGAACCGCTCCACGTGCTCGGTCGCGTCCAGCACGTTGCGGGTGCCGAGCACGTTCGTCTTGACCGCCTCGGCGGGGTAGCGCTGCAGCAGCGCGAGATGCTTGAGCGCCGCGGCGTGGAACACCACCTGCGGCCGCCGGGTGCGGAAGATGGCCCGGATCTGCTCGGCGTCGCGCAGGTCGGCCAGGATCACCGCGGGGTCGTCGAGCCGGCCGTGCGCGTCCATCGAGAGCTGGACCGCCTGCAGCGCGCTCTCGTCACGGTCCAGCATCATCAGCTCGGCCGGCCGGAAGTGGTGGATCTGCCGGCACAGCTCGGAGCCGATCGACCCGCCGGCTCCGGTCACCAGGATCCGCTTGCCGGTCAGATAGCCGGCGATCGCGTCCAGGTCGGTCTCGATCTGGTGGCGCCCGAGCAGGTCGGTGACCTGCACGTCCCGGATGTCCTCGACGGCCACCGGATGGTCCATCAGCTCGCTCACCGACGGCACCACCTTGAAGGTGGCGCCGGCCGCGAGCGTCCGGTCCCGGATGTCACGCACCAGCTCGGCCTCGGCGTTCGCCACGGCGAACACCAGCACGGACGCACCGGTCGCGGCGAGCACGGGGCCGATGTCGTGACGAGAACCCCGCACCGGTACGCCGAGCACGTGCAACCTGCGCTTGTGCGGGTCGTCGTCGATCAGCCCGACCGGAAGGTACCGCCCGCCGGGGTCGTGCAGCATCGAGCGCAGCAGCAGAGCGCCCGCCTCACCGGCGCCGAAGAGCACGACCGGCGCGGCGGTGCGCACGTCCGGGCGGCGGCTGCGGTGGCGGAGACTGCGGTGGGCGTACCGGACGGCGAGCATGCCGACCAGCGCGACCGCACCACCCACCACCGGGGCGCTCGCCGGGACGGGGTGCCGGGAAAGCAGGACGTCCACGACGAGCAGGCCCACGGCGGTGGCGCCGGTGGTGACCGCGACGGCACGGATCTCGTCGAAGCTCGCGTACCGATAGCGGCCACGGTAGAGGTGCCGGGTGTGACCGATCGCAGCCTGCAGGACGACCGCGAGCAGCACCGCAGCGGCGGTCCCGGCGAGCCGTTTACTGCTCAGGTCACCGCCGAAGCGGGTGAGCACTGCGGCGAACAGGCCGGCCGCCCAGGCCACACTGTCCACCAGCAGCGGGATCAGACGGCGGTGGCGCATCGTCCGGGCCCGTACGTCGTCCCACGAGAACATGATCGTCCTCCAGCCACGCCAGCCCGGTCACCGCCAGCTTATCAATCTATATCATCCTAAAGGGGACTTTTCTTATACGGGCTCTCCGGGGTGGATCGCGCCATATCGTGGCAGTGGCCACGGAACGGGGAGGTCTGCATGGGCCTACGCGACTACCTCCTTGTCGCCCAGCGGCACTGGTGGCTGGTGGTGGGCTCGATCCTGCTCGCGCTCGGCGGGGCCCAGGTGGTCAACATGCGCACCACCCCGGTGTACGCCGCCCACGTGACGTTCTTCTTCAGCACCCCGTCCGACGTCGCGGCTGACCTCTATCCCGGCAGCATGTTCTCCACGAGCCGGATGGCCACCTACGCCGAACTGCTGGACAGCGACGAGATCGTGGTGCCGCTGGCCCGCTCGCTGGGCACCGGCCTGACCACGACCGAGCTGCGCGAGCAGATCAGCGCCGAGGCCGTCGCCGACACCGTCATGCTCGAGGTCACCGTGGAGGACCGGTCGCCGGATCGAGCCGTGATGCTCACCTCCAAACTCGCCGCGCAGTTCAAGAGCACGGTGGAGAGCCTGGAACGCAGCGCAGACACCGACGGCCCGGCGGTACGCGTGGAGATCGTCAACGGCCCCTACCTGGACGACGACCTGGTCGCGCCGCAGCCGCTGAACACCTTCGCCCTCGCCCTGATGGCCGGGCTGATCCTCGGCGCCGGGTCGGCCGTGCTCCGCGAGGTCTCCGACGCCACCGTCCGCAACGCCGAGTCGCTGCAGACCCTCACCACGGCGCCGGTGCTGGCGCGGGTGCCGTCCGACGGGCGGGCGCCGTCACGTCCGGGGCCCTTCGTCTCGGATCACAACTCCGCGCGTACCGAGGCGCTGCGCCAGGTCCGCACCCTGCTGCAGTCGGCCGCGGCCGGCACCTCGCTGAAGACGCTCGCGGTCACCAGCGCGGTGCCCGGGGAGGGCCGCTCGGCGACCACCTGCAGTCTGGCGCTGCTGTTCGCCGAGACCGGGCAGCGGGTGCTGGTCGTCGACGCGGAACTGCGCCGGCCCCGGCTGGCGAAGTTTCTCGGCCGGGACGACTCGGCCGGGCTGAGCAGCGTACTGAACGGCTCGGTGACCGTCGATCAGGCGCTGCAGCCCTGGGGCGCCGGGCTGTGGCTGCTGGCCGGCGGGCATCCGCCGCCGAACCCGAGCGAGCTGCTCAGCTCGCCGCGGATGACCGAGGTGGTGGATGAGGTCCGCCGCCGTTTCGACGTGGTGATCTTCGACTGCCCGCCGCTCCTGCCGGTCACCGACGGTGAGGTGGTCGCGGCCCGGGCCGACGGCACCCTGCTGGTGGTCCGGTTCAGCAAGACGACCGGCGCCCAGGTGACCGCCGCGGTGCGCGCCCTGCACGGGGTGAACGCGACGCTGCTCGGCTGCGTGCTCAACATGGTCCCGCGCAAGGCCACCGACGCCTTCCCGCACTTCGACGAGTACGTCGCCCCGCCGCCGTCGGACAAGCGCAAACCGCGCTGGTGGAGCCGCACGATGCTGATCCCCGAGCTGATCGGGGTGCGCCTGGTTTCGCCCGATCCGCCCACCGGGACGATCTTCGCTGGCTAGGCTCCGAGCGAGGGGGACAACTGATGGCCGCACGCGAGGTGCTTGAGCAGGCGATGGTCCCGGTCGACCCGGCGAATGTCCGGCGGTGACCGCCGCACGCTCGGATCGCTGCTGCGCACCGTTCCGGCCGCCGTCCGGCGCGACTACGCCGGCACCCTGCTGGCGCAGTGGTTCGTCCTCGGCTCCGGTCTCTTCCTGTTCCACCTCGTGGCGGCGCGGGGCGGCGTCGACGGGTTCGCGTACTACCAGATCGCCCGCGGGGCGGTGAGCTCCTTCCAGCCGCTGGTCACCGCCGGTCTCGGCCAAGGTCTGCAGCGCTACCTGCCGCGTACGCACGCCGGCACCGAACGACTGGCCCGCCAGGCATTCCTCACCGAGGTGTGCATAGTCGGGGTCTTCGCGCTCGGCGGTCTCGCGCTCAGCCCCTGGCTGGCCGGCTTCCTCGGCCTCGGCGGCGGGGCGGCAGCGGTCGGCGCGGTGCTGGTCATGATCACCGGCACGTGTCTGTGCTCGCTGGCCGCCTCCGCGCTGCGCGGCACACACCAGGTCACGCACGCCAACATCATCACCGCGGTCGGCCTGGGCCTGATCCCGCTCATCGCCTTCCCGCTGGCCGACCGGATCGACACCTTCCTGATCATCCAGGGCGCGGGCATGTCAGTGGTCGCGGTCTGGGGCGCGGCCTCGGTCCGCCGCCAGCGTCCGGCGCCGCCGGCACCGCACCACGTCGGCGAGCCGACGATGCAGACCCTTCTCCGGTACGGCGTACGCCGCCTGCCCGGCGACATGGCGCTGCCGGCCCTGTTCACCTATCCCACCTTCACGGTCGCCGCCGTGCTGCCCGGCGGCCCCGAAGCCGGCTACGTCGGGTTCGCCACCTCCGCGGTCACCCTGATCTGCTCGTTCTTCGGCATGCTCACCCCGGTGCTGCTGCCCCGCCTGAGCCGCCTCTTCCACCGGCCCGGCGAGGACAGCGCCACCCTGCGGATGCTGACCAGCCTGCCGGTCTTCGCGGCCGGCCTGGCCACCGTGGCCGCCACGCTGTTCGCCCTGCTCGCGCCGGTGCTGATCCGCGGCTTCCTGGGGCCGGAGTTCGCCGCGGCCACCGGAGTGCTGCGCGCCGGGGTCGTCGCCGCAGTCCCGCTCGCCATGTTCTACGCCGCCCGGCCCACCCTGGACGCACTGCTGGAGACCCCGGTCATCAGCCGGCTGCTGCTCGTCAGCCTGGCCGTCGAGGTCCTGCTCACCCACGCGGCCCAGTCCCTGCTCACCCCGCCGTACGCCGCGGTCCTCGCCTTCTGCGCCGCGGCCGTCGTGCTCGGCGTCGGCTCGGAACGGCTGGTGGTGCGTGCCCTGCGCGGTGGGCCGCAGTGACCCTGCCCGGCGCACTGAGCATGCCCGGGCAGGAGCCGGCCCGGCCCGGACTCGTCGTGGTCGTCGCGTTCGTCGCCGCTCTGGCCGGCCGCTTCACCCTCGACCGGGCCGGCCTGGAGATCCCGATCCTGAACGACGTACGCGTACCCCTGTTCATCGCTCTCTGGTTGTGCCTGCTGCTGGAAGCGCACCGGATCGGCCCGCGTGCCGCCGCCGGCGGCTACTGCGTGCTGCCGATCATCGGCCTGCACGGGTACCAGGCGATCTCCGCCACCTGGACCCCGCCCGGCACGGTCATCGGCCCGGTGATCGGCGACCTGGCCGCGGTCGTGTTCCTGATCGCGGCCTACTACGTCATGGCCCGGTGGGACCGCGACCACGTCACCCGGATCACCCTGTACTGCTTCCACGCCGCGGCCTGGGTCTACTTCCTGGCCGCCTCCACCGGCCGCGGCCACGCCTCCGGTGGGCGGTGGGCGGCGCTCGGCGGCGGGCCCAACGTGTTCGTCCGGATCATGATCCTCGGCGTCATCACGTCGCTGTACCTCTACGCCCGCAGCGACGCGAAACTGCGCTGGCTGATACCGATCCCGTTGTTCCTGTTCGGCGCGATCGCCTCCGGATCCCGCGGTGGCATGGCCGCGCTCGCCATCACGGCCGGGGTGGCGCTGCTCGCGTTCCGGCCCCGGCCCCGCTGGGACCAGCTCGCCAAACCCGCCGGCCTGCTGGCCCTGCTGTCGATCATCGTGGCGGTCACCGCCGGCCCGACGATCGCCGAGTTCGTCCAGACCCGGTTCGTCGAGGCGACGTTCCAGCAGGGCTACCTCTCGCAGCGGGACGTGCTGTTCGCCTACGCCCTGCGGCTGTTCTGGCAACGGCCGCTGTTCGGCACCGGCATCAACGGCTTCGTCACCGAACTGGGCGACGCCGGGCTCTACGTGCACAACCTGCCGCTGTCGATCGCCGCCGAGGGTGGCTTCGCCGGCCTGACCCTGCTCGGTCTGGCCTGGTTCACCCTCTGGCACGCCTACGTCAGGTCACCCCGCGCCCAGCGCAGCCCGGAAGCCCGCGCGGCCGCCTACAGCGGCATCTTCATCGGCGGAACCAGCCTGTTCTCCGGCGACTACTACGACGCCCGGCTGATGTGGATCCTGCTGATCCTGGCCGCCATCCGGCCCGCCGCGCCACCGGGGTCGCTGCACACCGGTAGCATCGCCTTCCCGTGGAGCCGAACCTCGACCTGATCCCGGTGCCGGCCGGTTCGATCACCCTGTCCGACCGCCGCACCGATCGCCGGTGGCCGGTCGAGGTGGCCTCCTTCCAGCTGGCGGCGGTCCCGGTCACCGAGGCCCTCTACGCCGACCTGACCAGCCAGTCACCGGACCGTGCCGCCCCACTCCCGGCCATCACGCCCCCGCCGGGCAACGCCCGACCTCCGGCCGCGTCCCAGCCGGGCAACGCCCGACCTCCGGCCGCGTCCCAGCCAGGCAACGCCCGACCTCCGGCCGCGTCCCAGCCAGGCAACGCTCGACCTCCGGCCGCGTCCCAGTCAGGCAACGCCCGGCTTCCGGTCACGGGCGTGTCCTGGTGGGACGCCCTCCGTTTCTGCAACGCCCTTTCCGCCCGGCACGGCCTCAGCCCGGCCTACCACTTCCTCCCGGCCGGCGACCTCCGCGCCGCCGACCGTCCAGCATCCGCCGGCCTTGCCCGCGCCGCCGCTCCCGTCCGCCCCGCGCACGGCCGCTTCTCCCCCGGTGGCCGGGTCGACAACGAGGGCCGTCTCCAGCCCGACGGCAGCCTGCTCCCCTCCGCCGACGAACCCGGCGTCCTCTGGGACCGCACCGCCGACGGTTTCCGCCTTCCCACCGAGGCCGAATGGGAGCACGCCTGCCGCGCCGGCACCACCGAGGCCCGTTACGGCCCGCTCGACGAAATCGCCTGGTATCGCGGCAACTCCGCCGAACGCATCCACGAACCCGGCGGCAAACTGCCCAACGCCTGGGGCCTGCACGACATGCTCGGCAACGCCTGGGACTGGTGCTGGGACGTCTACGACGCCGAGGTCTACGGCACCTACCGCGTGCTGCGCGGCGGCGGCTGGTTCGACGAGCACTGGAGCTGCCGCGCCTCGGTCCGCCGCCGCAGCCACCCCGACCTGCGCATCGAGGACGTCAGCTTCCGCGTCGCGCGCTCCTAGACCCGGCGCATCACGCACACCACCTTGCCCATCACGACCGCCTCGTCACCCGGGATGACCTGGTAGAGCGGGTTGCGCGGAACCAGCTCCACCCGCCCACCGCGCCGGCGCAGCACCTTCACCGTGGCCTCGCCGTCGAGCATCGCCGCGACGATGTCACCGTTCTCCGCGACCGGCTGCTTGCGCACCACCACGACGTCGCCGTCACAGATGGCGGCGTCGATCATCGAGTCACCCTTGACGTTGAGGGCGAAGAACGTGCCGAACCCGACCATCTCCCGGGGGACGGTCAGATGATCCTCGACGTTCTCCTCGGCGAGGATCGGCGCACCGGCAGCGATGTCACCGAGAACCGGCACGGTGACCGCCCGCTCGGCGAACTTCGGCCGCACGTCGACCGCGCGCGACTCGTTGGGCCGGCGCCGGAGCAGCCCGTGCCGCTCCAAAACCTTCAAGTGGTGACTGACCGAGGACGGCGAGACGAGGCCGACGGCCGCCCCGATCTCCCGCACAGTCGGTGGATAGCCGCGGTCACGGACCGAATCACGGATCACGGCGAGGATGCGTTCCTGCCTCGCGGTGATGGGACGAGGGGCGCCCTCACCGCTGTCGATACTCATGACCCGCACCCTACCCGAAAATTAGATCAGGTGTACTAATCGCGACCGAAACCGCACGTTCGGGGGACGGACGCGATACCCCCAAAGACGGATTGCCGGGCCGCGTTCACGCTGGTGAGATCGTCCGATGCCGACCATCTGGGCCTACGCCGAGCAACTCGCCGCAGGCGACACCGGCCGGTGGCACGACGCCACCCGCCGCGCCGCGATCCTGCTCGCGCCGACCCGCCCGGTGCTCGAGCTGCCGCACCGGATGCCGGTGCACCATGTGCTCGTGCAGACCACCGCCCTGATCGTTCTCGGTCTTGCCGCCCGCCGGCACGACCACGTAGTCACCTCCGCCGAACTCGCCGCCTGGGCCGCCGACCACGCGGTTCCCTGCGTGCCACCGACGTCGCCCGAGGTCACCATCGCGGTGCGGCGCCAGCAGTCCGATCTGGCCGCCCTACTGCGCGCCGCCGGCCACCAGGTTCCCGACCCGGGCGTACGCTCGCTGCACCGCCACTCCCCCGACCCGGTGGTCCGCCAGTGGCACGACCTGGCCGACATCGACGACGAGACCGTCACCGCCTACGGCGTCTTCCCCGGCCCGTTGCTGACCCTCGGCATAGCCGCCATGGCCGACACTTTCGGCCCCGCGATCGTCTGACCCGCTCAGCCACCCCCAACCCAGCCGGCCCTCACGGCTGTTTCACCGCGCCCGAAACAACCCTCAAACCAACCCAGCTGGCCCTCACGGCTGTTTCGCAACGCCCGAAACAGCCCTCAGAACCAGCCACCACGACCCAGCGGCATCAAGGGCGTGCAGGCGGGACTTCAACCGGCATCGGCGGAGCGTTGCGGACCGCCGGGCTGGCCGTCCCCACAACTGCGGCGCCCAGCATGATCGCGGCAAGCACCCACACCGACCCGACCGGCCCGATCGCCGTCAGCAGGAATCCGGCCCCCAACGATGCGATCGGCATGACACCCCAGGTCAACGTCATGGCCGCACTCGTCACCCGCCCGAGCAGCTCGTTGGGCACGAGCACGCTCGCATAGGTGACCATCACCACGTTCCACAGCGGCCCGACGAACGCGCACGCCGCCCCGATCGCCCCGATCTGCAACGGATGCGTGGTGAACGCCATCAACGGCAACAGCGCAGCCCAGATCCAGTTGATCCCGATGATCACCGTCCGCGGCGCGAAGTGCCGATGGAACCGTCCCGCGGCCAGCGCCCCGAGCAGCCCGCCGACACTGTAGAGACCGAGCATCACACCGACGGCCGTGGAACTCGCGCCCTGCTGCCGGGCCAGCACCACGATCACCAGCACCAGCGCCTGAAACACCAGGTTGCCGACCGCCAGCAGCAGAATCGCCGCCCGGACGAGCCGGTGCCCCCACAGGTACCGCAGGCCGGTGGCCGCCGATCGCCACAGCGGTTCAGCTGCTTGCGTACGCTCGACCTGCAAATCTTTGCGCAGAAAGATCAGAGCGCCGGCCGCGACCAGGTAGGACAGCCCGTCAACGAGGAACGGCAGCGCCCGATCGACGCCGAAGAGCACGCCACCCAGCGGCGGACCGGCCAGCGCCGCGCCGCGGCTGCGCGCTTCGTTGTGCGCGATCGCGGTGGGCAGCGCCGCAACCGGCACGATCATCGGCAGCGCCGCACGCTCGGCCAGGCCGAAGAAGACAAAACACAGGCCTTGCACGAACGCCACCAGGCAGAGCAGCGCAGTGCTGACCACCCCCGACCAGAGAGCGATCGGTACGCCGAGCAGCGCCAAACCAGCGAAAGCCTCGGCGCCGACCATGATCCGGCGCCGGTTCCACCGGTCGACGAGCGGCCCGGCCGGAAGGTTGGCGATGAGGTGCGGAAGCGTGCCGGCCGCACCGACCAGTCCGGCGTCGGCGGGTGAGCCGGTGACGCCGAGCACCAGCAGCGGCATCGCGGTACCGCTGATCGCGGCCCCCAGGTTCGAGACGACCTGACCGCTCCAGAGCAGGGTGAAGTCCCGGTTGCGCCAGAGCGAGACCGGCTCCGTCGTGGTGCTCACGACGCGTCCCCCGGCGTCGGAAAGGCGTGGAAGAGCACGGTGACCGGCCTGCTGCCCTCGGGTGCGTCGACCGGCGTACGGTTCCAGCGCTTGAGCAACGCCATGTACTCCTCGCCGAACCGCGCCAGTTCCTCCGCCGTCAACAGCGTCGCGCCGAACGAGTGCATGGCCGCCGCCGCGAACTCCCCGTGGGCACCCCGATCGGTGAGGTAGCCGACGAGGTCACGCTGCGACTGCTCCAGCCACTGCTTGCCGATCTCGTCCGCCGCGGCCGCCACTTCGGGATCCGCCGACGCCCGCGGCAGCCGAAGGTCCTGCGCGATCGCCCGCCAGTACTTCCGCCGCCCCGCCGACCGCCCCGTGTCCTCTTCGATGAACCCGTACCGGGCGAGCTGCCGCAAGTGATAGCTGGTAGCGCCACGATCCGCGCCATAGCGGGTGGCCAGCTCGGCGGAGGTCGCCGACCCGTACCGCTGCAGCCAGCTCAGCATCTGCTGCCGCAGCGGGTGGGCGAGAGCTTTGAGCGCATCAACATCACTGAGAAGGCGGGGCGCGGGTTCCGGCATGTTGAGAAGATATCAATGCAAAGAGTTCTTCTCAACCCCGTCGGCTGACGCCCAGCGCTGCCTCGTGAGCGCCGAAACGACACTCACCGCCAGCCGGGGATCCCGGGCTGACGCTCACCGCTGCCTCGTGAGCGCTGATACGACACTCAGCGCCAGCCGGGGTCCCGGGCTGACGCTCACCGCTGCCTCGTGAGCGCTGATACGACACTCAGCGCCAGCCGGGGATCCCGAGCTGACGCCCAGCGCTGCCTCGTGAGCGCTGAGACGACACTCAGCGTCAGCTGAAGAGAGCGGGCTGGTGCTGAGGGCTGTTTGGCGGGCGTTGAGACAGCGCTGAGCGCCAGCCGGGCAGGATCGCCGCGGGAGGGCGGGGCGCCGGGTGGGCTAGCGGACGAACAACAGGAACAGGCCGGCCCAGGTGCAGCCGATCATGAACAGGACCATGGGGAGTTCGTCGGCCAGGACGGCGAGCGGAGGCCGACCTGGATCAGCGGCCAGGGCCCGGTCGTGTGCGACGATCACGCCGAACACGTGTCCGATCAGGATCAGCGTGATCTGGGCCGCCGCGATGGCTACCGGGGACGGGGTCACGTTCCAATGAGCTCCGGTGACGAGACCCCACTGCTGGATCAGGAGAAGCACGCCCCGGGGTGCCTCCACCAGCAGCAACGTGAGGTAGTGGGCCAGGGTGTACCCGACGGCGATCGGGATCAGCGAGGCTGTCACGTCCAGGGTTCCGGAGGTCCAGCGGACCGCCAGCAGGACCAGGAGGCAGAGCAGCACCAGGCCGGCGGTCGCCCAGGCGATCGGGGTGCCGGCCCGCTGCACGAAACCGGTCCAGAACGGGGCGGCCGAAGCGCTGTCGAAGACTGTCGAACCCCACCAGACCGCCAGGAACGCGGCCATGCCCACACCGCCGGAGGGCAGCGGGGCGATCAGGCCGGCGAGGGGGCGACGCCAGCGGTACGGGCTGAGCCTGCCGGCCAGTTCCGAGTAGACCTCGAAGCAGTCGCCGCGGGCGAACCAGTCCTCGCCACGGAGGGCGGCCAGGGCGAGTTGGCTCACCGCGTACAGGATGAGGAAACTGCCGACCGCGACCGGATCGCCGTGATGGGGTGCTGCCAGCTCGAACCAGACGAAGCCCAGCAGGAACGCCGCCGCCGGCCAGGTGCCCATCGCGCGGCCCGGCGGAAGCGGGCGTAGCCCGTGACGCGGCAGCCGGTGGCCGAGCAACCGGCGCAGCAGCCCGAAGAGGGTGCGCAGCGGGTTGACCGCGCGCCAGACCGGGCCGAGGGCCACGCTCAGCGGGATCAGACCTACCCAGAGCCAGACGAAGAGGGCGTGCGCCGCCGGGTTCTCCGGTCCGCGCGGTCCGAGCAGCGCGTTGCCGGTCAGGTAGAGCGTGAGGACGAGCACGGCGCCGCGCAGCAGATGGCCGGCCTGGAGAGGGCGCGGCTCGGTGGCAGCGAGGCGCGGTTCGCGCCACCAGAACGCCGAGATCAAGAAGGACAGTACGACGGTCGCGGCACCGGCCTGCAGCACCAGATCGAACGGCAGCGGCAGATCAGCCGAGCTGCCGACACCGTGAGCAAGGGCGCCGTGAAGAAAGACGCCGTGCGCAAGGACGCCGTGAGGAAAGGCGCCGTGAGCAAGGACGCCGTCCGCCAGGACGCCGTGAGCAAGGACGCCGTCAGCAAGGACGCCGTGAGCAAGGACGCCGTCAGCAAGGACGCCACGAGGGAGGACAGTGTGATGCGTCACCGGAACTGGCCCGGGAAATGCCGACGGCCGCAACACAGCCGGGCGCGCGCGTGGCCGAGACCGCCCAGCCGAAGCTTCACGGCCGGCCCTGTTCGGCGGCTTGGTGGGCCAGGCCCCGCAACACACCCGCGCCCGCCACGGCGACGCCGGCGCCCAGACCGAGGGCGAGTACGACCAGGAGCCGTTCGAGGACGGCCGGGCCGGCGAACGGCAGGACCGCCCGGTGGAACGAGGTCACGTCGGGCAGGACGAACACCGCGGTGAGGGCGGCGCCCGCGCACACAGCGAGCACACCTGCCGCCCGGCCACGCAGTGCGGTGACCGCCCCGCCGATCAGCAGCGGCCAGGCCAGCAGGTTGATCCCGGCGGCGCTGAGGAAAGTTCCGGCCGGCGGCGCTGACTCGACGGCCATCGTGGAGCCGGCCACGTGCCCGATCGAGGCTGCGGCGGCGACGAGGCCGGCCGCGGCCAGCAGCAGGTCGGCCCGGCGCAGGCGCCGCGCGAGTAGGAACACGGCGACTCCGGTGAGCGCGGCCGCCGCCCACCACAGGGCGGGTGCCGGCCCCTGCTCACCGACGAGTTCGCCGGTGACCAGGACGGAGGTGCCGTTCGCGTCGAGTGGGACCGTCCACGGCACGACCTCGCCGGCCGGGACGGCACGCCCGTCCGGGGTGGCCCGTTCGTCGATCCAGGTCAGCTCGTCACCGGGCGCGACCACGGCCGGGGTCGCGGATCCGCCGCCGGCGACCACGGTGACCGGGCCGGTGGTGCCGTTGCGCAGTCGAAGCCGGGCTCCGTCCTCGATCGCGACCACGTCGAGGCCGGGCACCGCGGGCGTGACGGTGACGACCCGGCCACGCGAGTCGGTCGCGGTCAACCCGCCGGCGTGCGCATCGGCCGGCCCAGCAGCGCCGGCCAGCGCCACACCCGAAACGAGCAACACCGCACCCAGCCGGCCCAGCGCCCGGACGAACCACACCGAAACCAGCCAGCCCAGCGCCCGGACGAACGACACCGCACCCAGCCAGCCCAGCGCCCGGACGAACAACACCGAAACCAGCCGGCCAAGCGGACGAACGAGCGACGCCAGGCGGGTCACTCCGGGAGGTGCTGGACGCTGCGGGCGACCAGCACAGTGGCCGCACCGGTCAGAGCGGTCAGCGTCAGCAGGCCGGTGACCATGTGGATGTTGAAGCCGGTGCTGCCCGTCTCCAGCTTGCCGACCAGCAGCACGGCGCCCCACATGGCCGGCGGCGCGACCAGACCGAACACGATCCAGCCGGCGTTGGCCGAGAGCCTGACCAGCGGCGTGACCACGCGCAGCACGAGCTCGATCACGACGGCCGCGGCGGCCACGGTCAGGGCCGGCCACCAGGCGTCCTGCGAGTCGAACATCAGGTGCATGAGCACGGCGATGATCGCGACCAGGATGCTCGGCAGGCCGATCGGGAGCGGCCACCGCCGCCCGATGATGATGAACGGCAGGAGCAGGAGGATGGTGCTGAACACGTACCCGTGGATGAGCTGCGCGTCCGGCGAGAAGATCGGCACCGGGTCGGCGCCGCTGCCCAGGTGACGGAAGCCGATCGACGACGCGTGCAGCGAGTAGATGTGCACCGGGAGCACCGCGAACAGCGTGGAGATGCCGACCAGGAAGGCGCCGCCGAGGCCCAGCCGGGGCGAGGGGCCGGTGGCCAGCATCAGCGCCGGGCCCATGGCGACCAAGACCATGCCGAGGATGATGAACTCGTGGCTCGGGCTGACGAAGATCTCCATGTCCCGCTCGATGCCGAACACGTTGTGCCAGAGCGTGTCCACACCCCCACCGACCAGCAGAAATGCCATGCCGGCGAGCGGGATCCGCAGGGCGTTGGGCAGGGCCAGCAGTGATCGGTACGTGGGGACGCCCGGCAGCCGCGACCGCATGATCCAGAGCAGGGTGAACCCGGAGGCGGCGATGCCGGAGTAGAGCACGCCGTGCCACGGGGTCCAGAACGTCTCGAGCTCGGGTGTGGTGGCGTGGGCGTACGCGTCCAATTGCAACCCGATGACCAGCCAGGCGCTCGCCACCAGCAGCACCCAGCGCTCGCGTGCGGTGAACGACAAGGCCGCGATCTCCGCGGTCGATGTCCGTTCCACGGAGGTCGTCACGTTTACCACTCCCCTGATCGATTCGACGATCGGTAAACCTACATCGCCGTTGTTACATGCCTCGATCAGGAGCGAGCACAATGTCGAACCGGGTGCGGGACCACTTCCCCTCGACGGCCCGCCCGTCCGGCGTGGCGGCACCGGCCGGCTGCTCTTCGAAGGACCGGATCAGCGATTCCTTGACCCCGAACACACTGTCCCGGTCCAGGTATTCGCAGCCCCGGACGAAGATGTGCGTGACCAGCGTGTGCAACCCCGGCGCGCTGACCTTGAAGTGCAGGTGCGACGCCCGCATCGGCGACCGTCCCACCGCCTGGAGCAGTTCCCCCACCGGCCCGTCGTCGGGGATCGGGTACGGCGTCGGCGTGACCGCCCAGAACGCGTACCGCCCGGCGGAGTCACTGAAAAGATGCCCGCGCGCCGACACCCGCCCGTCCCCGTACTGAACGTCGTAGAAGCCGTCCTCGTCGGCCTCCCACACCTCGATCCGGGCCCCGGCGACCGGTTTCCCGTCGGTGTCGCGGACCGTCCCTTCCACCCAGCACGGCTGCCCCGACGCCCCCTGCGCGACGTCCCCACCGATCGGCACGTGCGGCGACTCGTCCACGAAGAACGGACCCATCACCGTGGCCTCGGTGGCGTCGGCATACGAATTGTTGACTGCGATCGTCTGCATGGACACCCCGAGCACGTCGCTGAGCAGGATGAACTCCTGCCGCTTGGCATCGGTGATGTCTCCGCACCGGGTCAGGAACGCGATCGCCGCCGCCCACTCCGCCTCGGTCAGCCGGGTCTCCCGCACGAATCCGTGCAGGTGCCGGGTCAGCGCCCCGAGCAGTTCCTTGAGCCGCTCCGACGACGCCCCGTCGAAGGACGCCACCACCTCACGGACCAGCGCCTCCTCGCGAGCCACCTGCGCCGGCGAAGGGAAAGGGGAAGGGGAAGGGGAATCCGTCACGACCGTCCTCCATTCCACGCCGCACGCAACAGGTCTTCCAGAACCGGCAGTGAGACCGCCACCGGGTTGGACGCGGGCACGACCGGCAGGATCCGCGCGGCCGCATCACCGATGTCGGCCTCCTCGAAGCCGACGTCCTTCAGGGCGCGCGGCGCGCCCACCGCTTCGCGGAGGCGGTCCAGCGCGGCCACCGGTTCGGTTCCGCCGAGTGCCTGGCCGATCCGCAGACCCCTTTCCGGTACGCCCGGAGCGTTCAGAGCCAGCACATGCGGCAGAACGATCGCATGCGTCTCCGCGTGCGGCAGGCTGTAGCTGCCCCCGAGCACGTGGCAGATCTTGTGGTGCAGACCGGAGCCGGCCGACGCGAACGACACCGCCGACAGATATGCCCCGTACAGACATTCGTCCCGCCCCTCGATCCCGGACGGGTCGGCGACCACCTTGGGCAGCCCCGCCGCCAGCACCCGGATGCCTTCCAGGGCCAGCGCCCGGTTGATCGGGTCGCTGCCGGGCGCCCACATCGAGTCGATGCAGTGCGCCAGCCCGTTGAAGCCGGATGCCACCGACAGACCGACCGGCAGCGAGAGGGTCAGTGTCGAGTCGTAGATGACCGTCGCCGGCAGCACCGAAGCGTGCACCCCGGTCGACTTGTGCCGGCCCTCGGTCAACCCCCACACGGCGGTCGCTTCGCTTCCGGCGTACGTCGTCGGCACCGCGATGATCGGGACCCGGCTGGTCAGGGCGACCGCCTTGGCCAGCCCGGTGGTGGAACCACCGCCGACCGTGACCAGAAGGTCGGCCCGGCACCGGGCCGCCGCCTCGCGGGCCCGTTCGGCCAGCTCAGCCGGCACGTGCTGGACCACCTCGGTCCAGCGCAGCGCGACCGGCAGGCCCGCGGCGACCCGGTCGGCGAGGGGCGCCTCGGCCTCGGCCGCGATCAGCATGATCCGTGCCGCGCCGAGCCGGTCGACCTCGGCGGTCAGGTGCCGGCCCGCGCCGCCGGCCTCGAGGATCACACGCTGGCCGAGGGTCTCGTGAACGAAGGAGTCAGTTGGCATACGTCGCCTCCAGCCGAAGTAGTCCTATCCGACACCCTCGGGCACCGGTTCGGAAAGCATCCGGGCTCATCCGGCGCCGCGCATCTGCTCCTCGATGTCGCGGGCGGTCAGCGCCAGCGCGGTGACGATCTGCGGCAGCCGGTCCTGGGAGAACCGGCTGGTGGGCATGGAGACCGAGATCGCCGCCTCGACCCGCCCGTCGCTGTCGTGGATGCCCCGCCCGACCGCGGTCACCCCGGACTCGGTCTTCCCCGCGTTGATCGCGAAGCCGCGCTCGCGGATCGTGCGCAGCTCGCGGCGCAGGGCGGGCAGTGCGGGCCGCTCGTCGAGCCGGTCCGCCCATTTCTCGTCGCTGTAGAGCGCGTCCAGGCGCTCCGGCGGCAGGTCGGCCAGCATGATCTTGCCGCCGGACGCGAAGTGGGCCGGGAAGACCATGCCCTCGCGGTTGCCGACGCGCAGCGCCTGGGTGCACTCCACCGAGCCGATGAAACGCACGTGGTCGCCGCTGAGGATCTGCAGGTTCGCACTCTCGCGGACCCGCTCGGTGAGTGCCGCGAGATGTGGCATCGCGATGCCACGCAACAGCGACGTACGCGACTGCGAGCTCGCCCCCAGCGACAGCACCGGGCCGGCCGCATAGCGCCGGTCCTCGCGCTGCACCGCGAAGTCGCGGTAGACGAGCATCGCCAGGAGCCGGTGTGCCGTGGACGGGGCTACCCCGAGGCGCTCGGCCGCCTCGCCGACGCTCAGCGGCCCCTCCACCTGAAGCATCACCGCGAGCTGCAGCGCATGGTCGACGCTGCGGATCGAGTAGTTCGGGGCGTTCTTCACAGCAGAATCTCCTGTTCCATTCGCTGCCCCAGGCTACAAGCTTGGCGCAGCGACGAAGGGAGCGAACCCCGTGGAGAACCCCGTGCGTCTGACCGTTGTCGACGCCCCTGACCAGCCCACTCCCTCGGACGAGCTGGCGGAGCTGTATCGCGGATTCGAGCAGGAGTTGCTCGTACCCCTCTGGACCGAGATCGGCGACCTGATGCCGCCGCACCCGCGCTCCAAGGCCGTCCCCCACCTGTGGCGCTGGGCCGGCCTGCTGGAGCTGGCCGGCCGGGCCGGCCACCTGGTGCCGGTCGGTCGCGGCGGCGAGCGCCGTGCGATCGCGCTGGCGAACCCCTCGCTGGGCGGGCGCCCGTTCGCCACGCCGACGCTGTGGGCGGCGATCCAGTACCTGATGCCGGGCGAGGACGCGCCCGAGCACCGGCACACCCAGCACGCGTTCCGGTTCGTCGTCGAGGGCGAGGGCGTGTGGACCGTGGTCGGGCAGGACCCGGTGCCGATGGGTCGCGGCGACTTCCTGCCGCAGGGCGGCTGGAACTGGCACGCTCACCACAACGCCGCGGACCGGCCGATGGCCTGGATCGACGGCCTGGACATCCCGTTCCAGTACCTGACCGAGTCGCAGTTCTTCGAGTTCGGCCGCGACGCGATCAGCGACGCCGAGCGGATCACGCCGGACCGGTCGCGCTCCGAGCGGCTCTGGGGACATCCGGGCCTGCGGCCCGTGTCGGCGCCGGCCGCGCAGACCGGCAGCCCGCTGCTGAGGTACGCGTGGGCCGACACCGACCGTGCTCTCACCGACCAGCTCGAACTCGCCGACGAGGGCTACCCGGGCGTGCTCGAGCCGGGCCACGCCGCGGTCCGCTACACCAACCCGACGACCGCCGGGGACGTGCTGCCGACCATCCGGGCCGAGATGCACCGGATCCGGTCCGGCGCCGAGACCGCGCCGAGCCGGCAGACCGGTTCGGCGGTCTACCAGGTGTTCGACGGCAGCGGCCGGGTCACCGTCGGCGACAGGTCGTGGTCGGTCACCCGCGGCGACCTGTTCGTGGTCCCGTCCTGGGTGCCGTTCTCGGCCAGGTCCGAGGCGTCGGCGTCGGACTCCGACTCGGGCGCTCTCGACCTGTTCACGTTCAACGACGCCCCCATCTTCGAGGCGCTGCGCCTCGACCGTTCCTCCGTTGAAGGAAAAGACGCATGAAGCTCGCCACCATCCGTACGCTCGACGGCTCGACCCGCGCGGTCCGCGCCGACGGCGACACGCTGATCGATCTCGGCGTGGCCGACCTCGGCGAGCTGCTCGCCCGGCCCGGCTGGACCGAGGTCGCCGCGCAGGACGGACCGGCAGTGGTCGCCGCGGGCTTCGCGCCGGTGGTGCCGAACCCCGGCAAGATCGTGTGTGTCGGCCTGAACTATCGCAACCACATCCTGGAGATGGGCCGGCAGCTGCCCGAGCACCCGACGCTGTTCGCGAAGTACACCGAGGCGCTGATCGGCCCGAACGACGAGATCCAGCGGCCGGCCGAGTCCGACCAGGTCGACTGGGAGGCCGAGCTGGCGATCGTGATCGGCAGACCGGTCCGCCGGGCAGGCGAGGACGAGGCAGCTGCGGCCATCGCCGGGTTCGCCGTGCTCAACGACGTCACCATGCGCGACTGGCAGTACCGCACCCCGATGTGGCTGCAGGGCAAGACCTGGGAAGCCAGCACCCCGTTCGGGCCGTGGCTGGTCACCCCGGACGAGCTGCCCGGCGGTGTGCGCCCGTCGCTGGAGCTGACCGGCGCGGTCGACGGCGAGGTCGTGCAGCGCGCAAACACCGCCGACCTGGTCTTCGACCCGGTCGCGCTGGTCCGCTACATCTCCACGATCGTCACGCTGAAGCCGGGTGACGTGATCGCCTCCGGCACCCCCGGCGGGGTCGGGCACGCCCGCAAGCCGGCCCGCTACCTGGCCGAGGGCAGCGTGCTGACCACCGAGATCGAGGGTCTCGGCCGGTCCGAGGCCAAGGTCGCCCGGTGCTGACGGACCACCTTCGCTGGGCCGCGCAGGGCACGCGGACGTTCCTCGGCGCCATGGCCACCCTGCCGGACGAGCGGCTCGACCAACCGACCGCCCTGCCCGGCTGGACCGGGAAGCATCTACTCGCCCACGTCGCCGCGAACGCCGAGGCGCTGATCAACCTCACCACCTGGGCGCGGACCGGGGTGGAGACCCCGATGTACACCTCGCCGGAGCAGCGTGACGCGGACATCGCCGCCGGGTCCCGCCGGCCGGCCGGGGAACTGCGCGCGTGGGTCACCGAGTCGGCGGCCGCGCTCGAGGTGGCGATGACCGGCCTGCAACCCGTGGACTGGGAGCAGAAGGTCCGCACCGCGCAGGGGCGTACCGTGCCGGCCTCCGAGGTGCCCTGGATGCGGGCCCGTGAGGTGATGATCCACGCGGTGGACCTGGGCGCCGGGGTGCGGTTCACCGACCTGCCGTCCGGCTTCCTCGCCGCGCTGGTCGACGACATCGTGGCCAAGCGGTCCGCGGCCGGCGACGGTCCGGCCGTGACGCTGAGCGCCACCGACCACTACGGCAGCTGGACGGTCACCGGCGCCGGCGAACCCGCGCCGGTGATCGGCACGCTCGCCGGCATCGCCGCCTACCTGGCCGGGCGGGCTACCGACGGCGTGCGCCACGCGCCCGCTCTCCCCCGCTGGCTCTAACCCCCAACCAGCTGACCGCCAGTGCTGCCTCCCGGCGCGAATAGCAGCGCTCACGGTCAGCCGGATGACTTTCTCGAAGGGACTACACATGGCTACCGATGTGGTCGTGGTGGGTGGCGGGATCGGCGGACTCGCCACCGCCCTGGCGCTGACCCGCAAGGGCCAGCGGGTCACCGTGCTCGAACAGGCGCCACGCTTCGGCGAGGTGGGCGCCGGCATGCAGATCGCCCCGAACTGCACCCGCATCCTGCACGAGTGGGGCCTGCTCGACGAGATCAAGTCGCTCGGCGTGCTGCCCGAGAACATCGTCATGAAGGACGCGGTCGACGGCGGGGTGCTGAGCCGGCTCGACCTGCACGACGTCGAGCGCCGGTACGGCTTCCCGTACCTGGTGATCCACCGCAGCGACCTGCACGGGACGCTGCTGCGGGCCTGCCGGGCGGCGGGCGTCCACCTGGTCACCGACGTGAAGGTGACCGGCTACGAGCAGGTTCCCGGCGGGGCGGTCGCGCACGTCGAGGGCGGCGAACCGGTCCGGGGCGACGTCGTGATCGCCGCGGACGGGCTGCACTCGACGGCGCGCAGGCTGTTCAGCGATGACGAGCCGGTCAGTTCGGCGTATGTCGCGTACCGCGGCGCGGTGCCGATCGACAAGGTCGCCGAGCTCGACGTGCACCTCAAGGACGTCGTCGTCTACGTGGGCCCGCAGTGCCACCTGGTGCAGTACCCGTTGCGCGGCGGCGACATGTTCAACCAGGTCGCCGTCTTCGAGTCGCCGAAGGCCAAGGCCGGCGAGGCGGAGTGGGGTACGCCGGACGAGCTCGACGCCGCCTTCGACCGCACCTGCGCCCAGGTCAAGGCAGGCCTGCCGTTGATGTGGCGGAACCGCTGGTGGCGGATGTACGACCGCGACCCGATCATGAACTGGGTGCAGGGCCGGATCGCGCTGACCGGCGACGCCGCCCACCCGCCGCTGCAGTACCTGGCCCAGGGCGCGGTGATGGCGATCGAGGACGCGTGGGTGCTCGCCGCCAACTTCCACGGGGACTGGGACGCCGCACTCGCCGCCTACAACGCGGTCCGCCCGGAGCACTGCCGCCGGGTACTGACCACCGCCCGCGCGTGGGGCGAGTTCTGGCACCACGACGGCGAGCAGCGGGACTGGCGCAACCAAACCCTTCTGGAGCGGGACGTGTACGACTACACGTACATCGACTGGCTCTTCGGACCGACCGCGACCACCCCGGACCAGGAACCGGCGATGTTCATCTCTGGAGATCGTCTTGGCTGAGATCGTCAGCCTCGCCGAAGGCGTGGCCGACCTCGTGCGCGACGGTGACACCGTCGCCCTGGAAGGCTTCACCCATCTCATCCCGCACGCCGCCGGGCACGAGATCATCCGGCAGGGCCGGCGCGACCTGACCCTGGTCCGGATGACCCCGGACGTCGTCTACGACCAGCTGATCGGCATGGGTTGCGCCCGCAAGCTGATCTTCTCGTGGGGCGGCAACCCGGGCGTCGGCTCGCTGCACCGGTTCCGCGACGCGGTCCAGCACGGCTGGCCGGTGCCGCTGGAGATCGAGGAGCACAGCCACGCCGGGATGGCGAACCGGTACGTGGCCGGCGCGTCCGGCCTGCCGTTCGCGGTGCTGCGCGGCTACGCGGGCACCGACCTGCCCCGGCACACCCCGAACATCGGGTTCGTGACCTGCCCGTTCACCGGCGAGGAGCTGGCCGCGGTGCCGGCGCTGAACCCGGACGTGACGATCGTGCACGCCCAGCGCGCCGACCGCAGCGGCACGGTGCAGATGTGGGGCATCACCGGTGTGCAGAAGGAGGCCGTGCTCGCCGCGAAGCGCTCGCTGGTCACCGTCGAGGAGATCGTCGACCGCCTCGAACCGGTGCCCGGTCAGGTGGTCCTGCCCGGCTGGGCGGTCACCGCGGTCGCGGAGGTGCCGGGTGGCGCCCATCCCTCGTACGCCCATGGCTACACCGTCCGCGACAACGCGTTCTACCAGGCCTGGGACGAGATCAGCCGGGACCGGGGAACGTTCCTGTCCTGGATGCAGGGGGTCGCCGCGTGAGTCACACCTCCGACGAGATGATGACCGTCGCGGCTGCCCGGGCGCTGCGTGACGGCGCGGCCTGCTTCGTCGGCATCGGCCTGCCCAGCACCGCGGCGAACCTGGCCCGGCGTACCCACGCCCCGAACCTCGTGCTGATCTACGAGTCCGGCTGCCTCGGCGCGAAACCGGACCGGCTGCCGCTCTCCATCGGCGACGGCGTCCTGGCCGACACCGCCGACGCCGTGGTCAGCGTGCCCGAGGTGTTCAACTACTGGCTGCAGCCGGGCCGGATCGACGTCGGTTTCCTCGGCGCCGCCCAGCTCGACCGGCACGGCAACATCAACACGACGGTGATCGGCGGCGACTACGCCGACCCGAAGGTCCGCCTGCCCGGGGCGGGCGGCGCGCCCGAGATCGCCGCCTCCTGCCGTGAGGTGATCGTGGTGGTCCGGCACGGCCTGCGCACCTTCGTGGACCGGGTCGACTTCATCACCTCGGTCGGCCCTCCCCGCAAGGTGATCACCGACCTGGGCGTCCTGGCCGCCGGCCCGGGCACGTCCGAACTGGTCCTGACCCACCTGCACCCCGGCGTCACCGTCGAGCAGGCCCGCGCCGCGACCGGCTGGGACCTGGCCGTCTCCCCCGGCCTGACCGGCACCGAGCCACCGACCGAAGCCGAGCTCTCGGCCCTGCGGGCTTTCGAACAGGCCTGACGAAGTCGACCGTGTGCTGCCCGGACAGCGTTGTCCGGGCAGCACCCGGGCACCTATCCCCGCAGGCGGCGGGTTACCGCGGGGACCAGGCCTTTCGGCAGGAAGAGCACGCACACCACGAGGAGCAGGGCGTACACCGCGTAGTTCAGGACGGTGGGCGCGTAGTCCGGCATGCCCGGCTGCGTGCCGAGCGTGTTCAGCACCTGCACCAGCAGCACGATCACGGTGGCGCCGACGACCGGGCCGGCGATCGTGCCGAGGCCGCCGACCACGGCCATCACCACGTACTCGATCGAGAGCAGCACCGGGAACGAGCCGGGCGCCAGATAGCCCAGGAAGAAGGCGTAGACGCCGCCGGCCAGGCCGGCGAACGCGGCGGACAGCGCGAAGACGGCCAGCCGGTAGCCGCCGACCGGGACCCCGCTGGCCGCCGCGGCGACCTCACTGGTCGCGGCCGCACGAAGGCCGCGACCTGCGCGGGAGACGACCACGTTGCGCGAGATCAGCAGGGCGATCAGCAGGACAGCGCAGGCGAGGTACGCGTAACCGAGGTCGTCGCGCAGCTCGAGACCGCCGACCGAGAACCGGGGGATGCCCTGCAGACCGATCGCGCCACCCGCCCAGTCAGCCTGGGCCAGCAGGGACAGCAGGATCAGCTGCACGGCGAGGGTGGCGAAGGCCAGATGGTGGCCGCGGAGCCGGAGCAGCGGGGCGCCGAGCAGCACCGCGGCGACCGCGGCGATCACCGGGGCGGCGAGCAGGCCCAGCAGCGGTGGGGTGCCGTGCACGGCCAGGAGGCCGGCCGCGTACGCCCCGATCGCGTAGAAGGACGCCTGGCCCAGCGAGACCTGTCCGGCGTACCCCATCAACAGCGAAACGCCGACGGTGACCGCCGCGGCCAGGGTGAGCAGCACAAACGTCGCGAGATGCCGTTCCGGCAGGAGCGGCGGAACGACGAGCAGCACGCCGGCCAGCCCGATGAGCCCCCACCGCCTCATCGGGCCGCCTCCGCGACCGGGCCGGTGCGTGCGGCCTGGACGATCATCACGGTGAGCATCAGCACGAGCGCGACCTCCACCTGGTAGGCGCCACCGCCGTAGCCGGCGACCAGCGTCTGCGCGACACCCAGCAGCAGCCCGGCGGCCAGGGCGACACCCGGCCGGGTCAGGCCGCCGAGAACCGCCCCGGCGAAACCGTTCACGATCAGGGCGACGTCACTGTCGAACGTCACCTGCTGCACCGGCGTGGTCAGCACCCCGGCCAGCCCGCCGAGCGCGCCACCGATCGCGAACGCCAGCAGCCCCATCCGCCGCACATCGATGCCGACGACCTGCGCGGCGTAGCGATTGGACGCGCAGGCGGAGAGCGCCTTGCCGAGATCGGTGCGCGCGAAGAACCACGCCATCACCGCGAACACCGGCGCGGTCACCGCGATGATCAGCAGATAGTGCGCCTGCAGCCGGGCGCCGCCCATCTCAGCCACGCCGGGCACGCCCGGGAAGGAACGTGGCTGGTCACCCCAGATCAAGATCTCGATCGCGTACGCGAGAACGCCCAGCCCGAGCGTCACGATGAGCGACGTTCCCGGGCTGGTGCCGGGCTTCCCGATCGCCACCAGGCCGACCAGCAGCCCGGTGACCGCGCCCAGCCCCACCCCGCCGAGCTCCGCGATCCCGTGCGGCACGCCCGCCCCGAGCAGCGACGCGGTCAGCATCGCGGCCAGCACGGCGAACGCGCCCTGCGCGAAGTTGACCACCCGGGTCACCCGGTAGATCGCCACCAGCCCGCTGGCGACCAGCGCGAACCCGGCACCGATCCCGAGGCCGGTGAGCAGGTAGCCGATCAGGTCGCTCATCGCCTCACCTCCGCCGCGGTCGGGCCTGAGCCCACGGATTCGTTCCTCATCGGCCCGCCTCTGTGGTGACGTGCCCGCCGAGGTAGGCCGCGGTCACCCTGGGGTCGCGGGCCAGCTCGGCGGCCTCACCGTGCACCGCGATCCGGCCGGTCTCCAGGACGTAGGCGCGTTCGCACAGGTCGAGGGCGAGGCGCGCGTTCTGTTCGATGAGCAGGACGGCCAGGCCGCGTTCGGTGTTGAGGGTGCGCAGATGCTCGACCAGGGTGGCGACGACCAGCGGGGCCAGGCCGAGGCTGAGCTCGTCCACCACGAGGACGTCCGGGCGGGCCATCAGCGCGCGGCCGATCGCGACCATCTGCTGCTGCCCGCCGGAGAGCGCCCCGGCCCGCCGCTTGCGCAGCGGGGCAAGCTCCGGCAACAGCTCGTAGATGCCGGCTGTGTTCCGCCCGTGCCGCCCGTTACGCCACCCACCGAGCCGCAGGTTGTCATCGACGCTGAGATCCCCGAACATCTCCCGCCCCTCCGGCACCTGCGCCAGCCGCCCCCGCACGGTGATCGTCCCGGCGTCCGCCTTGACGAGCCCGGACAGAGCCTTGACCAGCGTGGACTTGCCGGCCCCGTTCGCCCCGATCAGCGCTACGAGCTCTCCCGCACCCACCGTAAGGTCCACGCTGTCCAGGGCGGTCGCCCCCGCATACCGAACCGTCAACCCGCGGACCTCCACCACAGCGCGACTCACCGCACGCCCTCCCCACCGGCCGCGCCGCTCACCACATGGCCCCATCGCCGCTGACCACGCCGCTCACCGCACGGCCCCGTTTCCGCCGGCCGGGCTGTCCTCCTGCGGTGTCGACCGTTCCGGCTCACCGGCATCTCCCGCTGCCGCGGCATGGACCCCGCGATCTTGATCCGCCGCGCCTTCAGCCTTGCCGCCGCCGAACATGCCGGATTTATCAGGCATGTCACTGGACTTGGCCGCCTCCGGCCCGCCGTGTGCTGCCTGGCCACTCGTTGGGTCCGACTTGTCGGACATGGCGCTGCCCGCGGCCGGGTGGGGCGTGCTCCCCGACCCTTCGGTCGCCGGACCCAGATACGCGGCTATGACGCGGGGGTCGGCGCGGATCTCGGCGGCGGTGCCCTCGGCGATGACGCGACCCAGGTCCAGGACCGTGACGCGGTCGGCGAGGCGCATCACGAACGCGACGTCGTGCTCGACCAGCAGCATGGTCAGGCCCTCGGCACGCAGTTCGCTGATCAGGGCGGCCAGGCGTTCGCGTTCGCCGGCGCGCAGGCCCGAAGCCGGTTCGTCGAGCAGCAGCAGGCGGGGGCGGGCGCAGAGGGCGCGGGCCAGTTGGAGGGCGCGCTGCTGGCCGAGGGGCAGTTCCTCGGCGGGGCGGTCCGCCCAGTCCGCGATGCCGGCGCGGGCCAGGCATTCCCGCGCGTGCTCACGGATCAGGCGTTCCTCCCGATGATGGACCGGCAGGCGCAGCGCCCCGGCCAGGAAGCCGGCCCGGGTGGTGGCGTGCGCGCCGACCATGACGTTCTCCAGCGCGGTCATGCCGTGGAAGATCCGGGCCCCTTGAAAGACCACGCTGATCCCGAGCCGAGAGCGACGGTGCGCGGCGAGCCGGTCGATGCGCACGCCGTCCAGCAGCACCTCCCCCGCCTGCGGCGCCAGCTGGCCCCCGATCAGCGCGAACAGCGTCGACTTGCCGGCGCCGTTCGGCCCGATCACCGCCCGCAGTTCCCCGGGCGCCACGGTCAGGCTGACATCCCGCACGGCGTAGACCCCGCCGAACGCCCGGTCGACACCGCTGACCGTGAGCTGCGCGCCACCCTGCCCAGCACCGCCCGGCCCGGCACGGCCACGTCCGGCACTGCCCGGCCCAGCACCGCCTGGCCCTGCATTACCCGGCCCGGCACCGTGAGGCCCGGCATCGCCCGGCCCCGCACCGCCCGGCCCGGCACCGTCCGGCCCCGCATTACCCGGCCCCGCACCGCCCGGCTCGGGGCCCGGCCGGGCGGCGTCGGCACGGCCGGGGGTGGTCATCCGCCGGCCTTTGCCAGGATTTCCTGGGAGAAGGGGGTGGGGACGAACTTGCCGGCCTGCACCTTGTTGATCGAGATGAAGTCCGTGGTCAGGCCGCTGTGGTTGGTGGCGGAGTAGGTGTAGTTGCCGTTCGGGGTGGTCAGCGTCAGGCCCTCCAGGGCGTCGCGGACCTTGGGGCGGTCGGTGCCGCCGGCCTTTTCGATCGCGGCGGCCAGGAGCTTGACGCCGCTGTAGCCGTCCTGGGCGAACTGCGGGGGCGCGTAACCGTATTTCTCGGTGAATGCGGTGGTCAGCTCGTCTACCGCGGTTTTCAGCTGGCCGGGTGGCAGGTGGTCGCCTACTACGCCGACTGAGCTGGCGATGGTTACGCCCTCGGCTGCTGGGCCGGCCGGGTCCAGGAAGAGCTTGCTGGCCTGGGCGCCGGTCAGCACGAGTGGGATCTTCAGGCCGGAGGCGGCGTACTGCTTGGTCAGCGCCACCGCGGGGGCGCCGGTGGCCCAGACCATCAGGGCCTGCGCGTCCGACGAGCGGACATGGGTGAAGACCGCGCCGAACTCGGTGGCGGTGGTCTGGAACTCTTCGATCGGGTTGACCGTCACCCCGTACTGGGCGGCTTTTGCCTGAAGGCCCTTGGCGCCGGCCACGGCGTAGCTGCTCTTGGTGTCGTAGGCCAGTGCGACCTTGGCGATCTTGCTGGCCTGGAAGTACTGCAGGGCGGCCTCGGCGTAGGTGGCCGAGGTGGCGGGGACCACGAAGACGTACGGATGAACGGGGTTGATCTGCTCGTCCGCGGGAGTGAGCGAGACGTAGGGGATCTCCTCGCGGTCGACCAGCGGGATCGTGGCGAGCGCGGAGTTGGAGAACGGCGACCCGATGATCGCGTCGGAGTCGCCCTTCAGCTCGTTGAACGCGAGAACGGCCTGGTCGGGGAGGCTCTTGTCATCGCGCACGGTGAGCTGGATCTGGCGTCCCCCGACGCCGCCCGCGGCATTGATCTGGTCGACTGCCAGGGCGACCGACTTCTGGTTCTCGGTGCCGAGTGGGGAGTAATTGCCGGTCAGCGAGACGATCTGGCCGACCCGGATCGGGTCCTCGCTGCCGCCGCTGGAATCGTCGCCGCCACAGGCGGCCAGGGATGTCACAAGAGTGAGTGAGGCGAGGATGGGCCCGGTTCTGCGCACGACGACCTCCTCGATGAGGGTCTGAGACATCGAAGTTAGGCGTTCTATACACAGCCGTCAACAAACTGCCTAACATCTTCCTCATGCCGCTCACCGGGAGGTCGTACCGTTGACCGACACCGCCATCGAGAGCTCGACCCGGCCGCAGACGCTGATGCTCATGCTGTTCGGCGACTTCGTCCTGGACCGCGGCGTCTGCGTCTTCTCCGGCAGCGTGATCGACGCCTTCACCCGGCTCGGCATCTCGTCGCACGCCACCCGGTCGACGCTGGCCCGCATGGTCAATCGCGGTCTGCTGCGCCGGCAACGGCACGGGCGGCGGATGTACTTCGGGCTCACCGCCCGGTCCACCGCGATCCTGCACGACGGCCGGGACCGGATCTGGCGGACCGGCGCGGTCAACGACCGGTGGGACGGCAGCTGGACGCTGCTCTGCTTCTCGCTACCGGAGTCCTGGCAGCGGCAACGGCACGACCTGCGGTCGCAGCTGGCGTGGGCCGGGTTCGGGCCGATCCAGGGCGGTCTGTGGGTCGCGCCGGGGCTGGTGCCCGCGCAGGACATCGTCACCGGGCTGGGGCTGGAGGCGCATGCTCGGGTCTTTCATGCGCGGGCCGACGAGCTGACCGACATCGGAGGGATGGTGCGGGATGCGTACGATCTGGCGGGTCTTGCTGCCCGCTATGAAGAATTCCTGGCCCGGTGGGACCGGCCCGCGCCGCCCGCCGACCCGCTGGCGGCGCGCCTCAGCCTGATCGCGGAATGGCTGGACGCGATCCGCCGTGATCCCCGCCTGCCGGTCGAGCATCTACCCCGGGACTGGCCGGCGGTCCGCGCCCAGACGCTGTTCCGCGAGTTGGAGGCCGCCTACCTGAAGCCGTCCCGCGAGATCGCTGCCGGCCTGCTCGACCTTCAACCGGACGAGCAGGCCGGTGCTTGATCTGGCGATCGTCACGGCACCCGGGAGCCGGTCCCGTAGCCGGGGATACCCTCGGCCTCTGCGATGTCCCGCAGGGTCTGCTGGTGCCGGGTGATGATCGGCGAGGCGTCCTCGGCGAGCTGCTTGACCGACTGCTCGCTGCCCTCCTCGATCTGCTCGGAAGCCATCTTCAGCGCCTCGCGATGCACGGCCAACTGGGTGGACACGTAGTACTCGTCGAAGGCCGTCGCCTCCGCGGCCTGGTAACGCTCGGTCAGCGCCTTCTGTTCGGCGGTGGGCTCCATCGGGAGGGTGACTTTGAGATTCCGGGCGACGGTGTAGAGATCGGCGTTCATGTGGATGTGGTCGCGCATGAGGGAGGCGGCCAGGCTCTTCACCGCCGGGTCTGTGGTCTTCTGCCACGCGATCCGGCCGCCTTGGATCTCGGCAAGGTTGCCCTGATATGCGGCGCGCAGGAAGGTGGCGTCCTGGGCCGAGGGCTGGTCGGCGTGGGCGGCGCCGGCGGGCAGGACTACGACAGCGGCGGCGGCCAGGGCGGTGGCGATACGTCGCGGAAACATGGGAATAGCTCTCCTTTGCGTTGGATTTTTAGACTATCCAGCCCAAATAAGGATTTTTCCGTTTCACGGCTTAGCTGACGGCCGACCGCCCGCTTGGCCCGGTCGGGCCGGACCAAGTTGCCAGGCCGGGCCGAGTTGCCGGGCCGGGTTGCCGGGCCGGGTTGCCGGGCCGGGTGACCGGGCCGGGTGACCGGACTAGAGAGCATTCGGTGTCGAGGTCTGGCCGCCGCTCGCTTGTTTCGGGGCCGCCCGGATCCGCTGTCGCCATTCCTTGCTCGCGCCGGCCGGCCCGTCTCGATTCCCGGCCGGTCATCGGGCGCGGCGGATCCTTCTTCGCCCAGGACCGGTCTGCGCCGTGGCCCGCCAGCACCGGCCGGGGCGGAGTCGCCGAGCGAGGCTTCCCGGTACGCGGCCACACCCGCTGTGGGTGTGGCTACATCCGCAGCGAGTGTGCTGGCCTCCGGAGAACCAGGGAACCGCCGGCATGTGACGGGGGGTGAGCGTCGAGTGTGGTGGATCGGGTTTCGTGGCTGCTCGGGTGGGCCTGGACGCACCCGAACAACCACGCTCGGCGCCGTCGACCCCGGAACAGGCCGGCAGGTAGCGGAAGCGCTACCCCGGCCGCCGGCAGACAACGTCGGCTGGCGGCCAAGCGATCGAACAGGCCACGCGGCCCGCCCTGGCGATCGCGGGCATCACGGCCCCTGCCGGACCTCGACCACGCAGCTGTCTACGGCTGCCCGGCCACCGCTCAGGCATGCTTCCCGGCCCAGGTGACCCGCACCGCTGGCGGCTGGTGCTGCCCGGCCACCGCTCACGCATGCTTCCCGGCTAAGGTGACCCGCACCGCTGGCGGCTGGTGCTGCCCGGCCGCCGCTCACGCATGCTTCCCGGCTCAGGTGACCCGCGTCGCTGGCGGCTGGTGCTGCCGGGCCGCCGCTCAGACGTGTTTCGCGATGTTCAAAGCGTGGGTGGGTAGCAGCTCCTTCGGGTCGCCGGGCCGCTGGCGATGAGACGTGGGGCTGAGGCTGCCGTTAGGCGAGTGGCTGCCAGCCGATTCGGCTCGCCAGCCCGCCGGCGGGAGGGTTGGCCTTGGAGGGGTGGCCGAGAGTGAGTGCGGCTCCCTGCCTCCTGTCAGCGGGGCGATGACGGGACCTCGACGACAAAAGCTCTATAGGGCGGTCGGAGCGGGTCCGAGCCTGCGGCTTCGGGTGTGGGTGGGTCAGTGGCGGGCGAGTTGTTCCTCGAGGTGGAAGACCTGGTCGAGGACGAGCATGCCCTGGTCGGGGCGGGCTTCGCCGAGCGACGGGAAGAACTCGGCCATCGCGGCCTGCCAGCGGGCGTTCACCTCGGTGCGGGCCATCGCCTCCTGGGCCGCGGCGAAGTCGTCGGTCTCCAGCGTGCCGACCAGGAGGCCGTCGGAGCGGAGGAACAGCCGGTAGTTGCGCCAGCCGGTGGCGGCGAGCGCTTCCAGCATTTCGGGCCACACGGCGGCGTGCGCCTCCCGGTAGGCATCGAGCTTCGCCGGATCGACCTGAAGCGTGAAACAGACGTGCGTCAAAGGGGGCTCCTTCTGCGCGGGGCCGATAGCTGGTCCGTCCGCCATCATGCCGAGCCCGGCCCGGCCCGCCAAGATCGGCGCCGGAGTTGGAGCCGGCGCCGAGTTCGGGGCCGGGCCGAGGGCCAGGTGGGTTCGGGCCGAGGGCCGGGTGGGTTCGGGCCGAGGCGAGGGTTGGCGCCGCGCTGGAACTAGGGCCGGGGCCGGGGCCGGGGCTGGGCCGGAGTGGGGTGGTCAGCAGGTGGAGTGGAAGAGGCCGCCGACCGGGGCGGTGCCGGCCAAGTCGTTGTAGAGGCGGACGGCCTCGGTGGTCTCGGCCTCGTGGACCGTCACGCCGCGGGCTCGGAGCAGCTCCAACGTGGCCGGGTCGACCTGCAGCCGGCTCTCCATTCCCCGGGACAGGATGACCGTGGTGGCGCCGTGGTCGAGCAGGTCCTGCACGTCGGCAGGCTGGATGCCGGGCGAGTGGCGGGTGCCGGTCTCGTTCCAGTCCCACGGCCGGCCGCCGCCGGGGTACAGCTTGTAGTCCTTTCCGTCGGGCAGGCCTTCGACCGACATGTGGCCCCACGAGATCGATGCGATGCGAGGTGATGGCTCCATGACAGTCGATGCTACTTTATTTCGCATGCGAAATAGCGAGATCAACGTGCCGGTCGCGAGCGGCGGCACGATCGGCGGCACACTGTGGGAGCCGGCGGGCGAGCCGCACGCCGCCCTCGTCATCCATCCCGCCACCGCGACGCCGGAGCGGTTCTACGCCAACTTCGCGGCGTTCCTCGCCGAGCACGGGATCGCGACGGTCACCTACGACTACCGCGGCACCGGGCGGTCCGGGTCGCCGCGCACGCACCGCACCCTCGGCATGCGCGACTGGATGGAGGACGACGTCCCGGCTGTCGCCGCCTGGGCAGCCGAGCGGTTCCCCGGCCTGCCGCAGCTGGCGATCGGGCACAGCCTCGGCGGGCACGCGTTGTCGCTGGGCAATGGCACTGCCGGGCTGGCCGCCTTCGCACTGCTCGCCTCGCACGCGGGCACGGTCAATGCGATTCCGGATCCGATGGAGCGGTTCCGCGTACGCCTGGTGTTGCACCTCCTCGGCCCGGCGCTCGGAGCGGCCCTGGGTTACGTGCCCGCGCGCCGCCTGGGTCTGGGTGAAGACATCCCGGCCGCGGCGATGAGCCAGTGGGGTGGCTGGGCGCGCCTCCCGCGGTACTTCTTCGACGACCCGGCGATGCGGGCCAGTGAGCGGGCCGCCACGGTCACCCAGCCGGTGCTCGCGCTGGGGTTCACCGACGACCCGTGGGCCACGCCGGGGCAGATCGACGTGCTGACCGGCCATCTCACCGCGGCCAGCGTGGAGCGGCGCACCTATTCACCGGCGGACGGCGGGGTTCCGAAGATCGGGCATCACGGTTTTCTGCGCCGCGGCGTACGCGAAACGCTCTGGCCCGAGGTCCTCGGCTGGCTCCGCAAGCATTCCGTGCGATGAGCAACCGCCTGGTCTTCGAACTGCTGAGCGCGGAGCGCTCGATCCGGCGCTGGATCGATGCGCGGGCCGGCGGCACCGGCATCGGGGCGGCCGGCGCCGGCGTGCTGTTCCACCTGGCCGCGCACGACAATGCCCTGGTCGGGGACGTGACTGCGGCGCTGGGCGCGTCGGCGTCCGGGGTGAGCGGCCTGATCAGCCGGCTGGAGAAGGGTGGTTTCGTCACGAAGTCGCCGGATCCGGTCGATGCCCGGGCCGTGCGGCTGGCTCTCACCCCGCTGGGGCGGGAGGCGGTGGGCACCGCCCGGATCGTGGTCCGCGACCTCAACGCGCACCTGACCGAGGGCTTCTCCGAGGAGGAGTTGCGGACGGTGGCGCGCTGGCTCAACCACGCGGCGGCAATCTGATTCGCCACAGTGCGGTCGTGTGTACTTCCCTAACAGCCCGGGGCATACCAGTGTGGTTCGTGGGTGCCCTGAGCTGAGGAGTGCAGCATGCGTCATCGCGTGGTAGTCGTCGGAGCTGGATTCGGGGGTCTGTTCGCCATCAAGGCGCTGCGCCGGGCGGACGTCGACATCACCCTGATCAACGGTACGGCGTACCACCTCTTCCAGCCGCTGCTGTACCAGGTCGCCACCGGCATCCTCTCCGAGGGCGAGGTGGCCCCGCCGATCCGCGAGGTCCTGAAGCGGCAGAAGAACGTGGACGTGCGGCTCGGCTGGGTGCAGGACGTGGACGTCGAGACGAAGACGGTCTCGGTGGCCGGGCCGGGCATCGACTACACCGTGGAGTACGACACGCTGATCGTCGCGGCCGGCGCCTCGCAGTCGTATTTCGGCAACGACGACTTCGCCGAGCACGCGCCGGGCATGAAGAGCATCGACGACGCCCTGGAGCTGCGTGCCCGGATCTTCGGCGCGTTCGAGGTGGCCGACCTGCAGACCGACCCGGAGGCCGTGGAGCGCTGGCTCACCTTCGTCGTGGTCGGCGCCGGCCCGACCGGCACCGAGATGGCCGGGCAGATCGCCGAGCTCGCGCACCGGACGCTGCCGGGGCAATACCGGCGGATCGACCCGCACAAGGCCCGGATCATCCTGGTCGACGCGGTCGGCGCGGTGCTGAACACGTTCGGCGACCACCTCTCCTCGCGGGCGCAGAAGCAGCTGGAGAAGATCGGCGTCGAGGTCCGGGTGAACACCAAGGTGGTCGGGGTCGACTCGACCGGCATCGAGGTGGAGGGCGAGCACGGGCGCGAGCGGATCGGCTCGATGACCAAGGTGTGGGCGGCCGGGGTGGCCGCGCCGCCGCTGGCCACCAAACTCGCCGACGCGACCGGCACCAAGACCGACCGGGCCGGCCGGATCCTGGTGGAGAAGGACACCACGCTCCCCGGCCATCCGGAGATCTTCGTGCTCGGCGACATGATGAACCTGGCCGGCGAGGACGGCCGGCCACTGCCGGGTGTGGCGCAGGTCGCGATCCAGAGCGGGCGGCACGCCGCCGACCAGATCAAGCGGCGGCTCACCGGTAAGGAGACCGGGCAGGCCTTCAAGTACTTCGACAAGGGCAGCCTGGCCACGATCTCCCGGTTCTCGGCGGTGGCGAGCATCGGCAAGCTGCGGCTGTCCGGCTTCCCGGCCTGGGTGGTGTGGGTCGCCGTGCACCTGTTCTACCTGGTCGGCTTCAAGAACCGGGTGACCGCGGTGCTGCACTGGTTCGTCAGCTTCCTGGGCCGGGGCCGCTCCGAGCGGGTGGCGACGCAGCAGCAGGCGTTCGCCCGGCAGGCCATCCGAGCGTACGGCGACCCGTTCCGCCGTGCAGCCGAGGAGAATCAGCGAGCGGTGGCGGAGAGCGAGCCGACCGGGTCCTGATCAGCCGGGAGCGGGCCAGGTAGCGTGTACCGGCCCGCTGATCACCCGAGGAAGGTTCACCTTGGTCCCGGTAACAACCCCGCTGCCGATGCCGCGCACCCGGACCATGGCTCCGGTCTTCCACGAGTTGACGCTGTTCCACGGCAGCATGGGCGCCGGCAAGTCGACGCTCGCGCTGCAGAACGCGTACAACCGGCGGCAGGCGGGACGCCCGGGCATCCTGCTGACCAGCATGGACCGGGCGGGCTCCGGGGTGATGTCGTCGCGGCTGGGTGTGATGGCCGACGCCATCGAGGTGACCGGCAGCACCGATCTGACCGCGCTGATCGCCGCGGAGGTGCCGGCCGGCGGTTTCGTGATCGTCGACGAGGCGCAGTTCCTCAAGATCGAGCAGGTCGAGCAGCTGGCCTGGGCGGTCGACGAGCTCTGCGTGGACGTCGACTGCTACGCGATCGCCACCGACTTCCGCTCGCAGCTGTTCCCCGGCTCGCGGCGGCTGCTGGAGCTCGCCGACCACACCGTCTCGCTGCAGGTCGAGGTGACCTGCTGGTGCGGGCGGCCGGGCCGGCAGAACGCGCGGATCGAGGACGGCCGGGTGGCCCGGGTCGGCGCCCAGGTCGCGGTCGGCGACGTGTCGGACGCCGCCGAGGTCACCTACCGCGTGCTGTGCCGGCGGCACTGGCGCGACGGCGAAGTGGGCCCGGAGGGTCAGGGGTAGATCATCCAGGCGCGCAGGTCGCCCTTCGGGTCGAAGAGGTAGCCGCCGTCGCCGTACGAGCGGTTCGCCGGGTCGTAGTTGGTGAAGATCGGCTGGGTCAGGCCCCAGTACTTGTGGGTGGCGGTGTTCTTCCCCTTGCCGACGTGCACGTAAAGGACACCGCGGGCGGGCACCACGGTCCCGGACCGGAAGGTGTAGCGGCGCAGCGCGGAGTCCCGGACCCACCAGCCGGCCAGCGACACCGCCTTCGACGATCGGTTGCCGATCCGGAACCACTCGCCGTTCAGGTTGTCCTGGTCGACGCCGGGCGCGTCGCCGTTGACCCGCAGCGACAGACCGGCGCTCTGGGCCGGGCCGGAACCGCACTTGTCGGTGTCGTAAAGGTTGCGGTGCTCGCGGGCGGCGGCCTTGGCGGCCCGCCGGTACGCGTCGTCCCACGCCCATTCGCCGGCGAACGGCAGCCAGAGGGCGTGGCCGCGGCGGACCAGGTCGAGGCCGATGTCCTGCCACTTGCCGTTGATCTTCACGGCGGCGGAGCGCAGGGGCCGTCCGCCGCTCTTGCTGGAGGACTTGATCGAGGTCAGGCGTACCTTGCCGCCCCCGGCCTTGACCAGCTGCTCGACCCGCGCGGTCGCGGCCAGGCTGTGGCAGGCGCCGCGCCGTTTCGCCGCGTCCGGTGAGTAGACGGTCTGCTCCATCGCCTGCACGCCGATCAGCCGGATCGACTTGAGCGCCGTGGTGCCGTCACCGGCGACGTCCACGCGCAGGGTGTCGCCGTCGGCCACCCAGGAGACCTTGCCGGTCCACACCTGGCAGCGCGGGCTGCCGGCGTAGGTGGTGCAGGCGGTGGTCGCGGCCTGCGCGGGGGCGGGGAGGCCGGCGATCCCGACGGCGGTGGCAACGGCAAGGGTGGCGAGGCGGCGGAACATGCACCATCCATCGGTCCCGGTCGGGGTACAGATGAGGAATCCGGCCGGGTCGCGGCTCCCCCTGACCCGATCCTCTCCCGCCTCAACCGGGACCGATGGTGACGGCTGTGCCAGAAGTGGTCTGGCACACGTTGCATGCTCAGCCGGCCGTCCAGAACAGCGCGCGGGCGTACTGGGCGTACAGGCCCTTCGGGTGGGCCCGGAACAGCGGCTCGGTGCCGAACAGCACGGCCCGGCCGTTGCCCGCGGTGGTCCCGGAGATCACCGCGGCCTGCCCGGCGGCCTGCGCCGGACCGTTCGCGCCGGCTTCCGTGGGCAGCCAGTGACCGGCCACCAGCGGGTCGGGGCCGTAGCGCTGCTCGACCGTGAACCCGCTGCCGGTGAACCAGAGCGGCGAGTAGATGAACGAGTTGGGCAGCGAGCCGGCTCCGACGACCGGGCCCTCGTTGGTGACGGTGACGACGCCGTTCGCGTCACCTCGGCCGGCGACCGCGGTGGCCGGGAGCAGGCCGGTCGCGGCGTTGAAGGCCGCGCCGGTGGCGCCCCGGGTGACCACGCCGCCGCCGGCCGCCAGGAACGCGTCGACCGTGGCCCGGCCGGTCGCGTTCAGGGTGGCGTAGGACAGGCCGGACGAGACGAGCAGAGTGTCGACGCCGTCCAGGTCGGCGCCGGCGTTCAGGGTCGCGGTGGAGACGGTCCGGACCGCGAAGCCCATCTCGGTCAGCGCGAACAGCTCGTCGGCGGAGATTGCGCCGGCGATCACGGGCTGGTCGAACACGTCGCCCTTGGCGCCATGGGAAGCGGTGAAGCGTACGCCGTACCGGTCTGCCACCGCAGCGGCCTCCGGGCGCGCCTCGGCCGGGACCACGACGGTGGCCGCGCCCGTACGCCGCAGTTTGATGCCCAGCGCGAGCAGCTCGTTGACCGCTCGCACGTCGTTGCCGTCGCGCAGCGACAGGGCGAGGTCCTTACCGCGCGGCGCGTCGACCGAGCCGGTCAGCGGCGCCCTACGGACCGGCGAGGTGGCGACGCGGGGTGCGGCCGTGCGGCTGATGTCGACGGCGGCGCCCCAGAGCAGCCGGTGACTCCACCCGGAGATGTCGTACATCTGCGGGACGAGGTCGGAGATGTCACGACCGGCCTCGAGCATCACGTTGGCGAGCCCACGCTTCGGCTGGTGCATGTCGACGAGGTAGGTGCCGGCCGGGTAACGCTTGCCGTTCAGGCTGAACGTGTGCCGCGCCCTGGTCACCCGCACGTCGTGGTCGACCAGGTGGTTGACCAGGCGCGCGGCCGCCGGCGTGCCGGCCGGGATGACGTACGCCCGCGGGAACTCGGTCGAGTACCGGTCCTCCGGGCCGAACCCCGGCACGAACCCGTCCGGGATCGTCGGCGACGGCTCACCGGCCCAGCCGCGGCGGAACTGCTCGATCTGGTCGGCCAGCAGGGTGGCCCGGTTGGTGTCGGAGTAGGTCAGCGTGGCCTCGATGGTCGCCGCCGCCACGTCGGTGTTCAGCGCCGACCGGCGGCGCAGCTCCTCGACCGGCAGGGTGTTGTACGCCGCGTTGTTGACCTGCAGCGGGATCTCCACGGTGTGCCCGATCGCGCCCTGGTACATCGCGTACATCGGGGTGAAGATCGGCGGCCAGTCGTCCCAGTCACCGGGCGCGTAGTCCCGGAACGGGATGTCCGCCCGGGTCGTCTCGGGGTAGCCGAGCTGCTGGATCGCGGCTTCCATCCCGAGCGCGTTCGGCAGCGCGTGCTTGATGTACAGATCGTACTCGTAGTTCTGCCCGTGCGGCGGGGTGGCCGGCTCGATCAGCGTGGTGCCGGTGTACCCGTGCTCGTCGAGCATCACGAACGGCTGCGTCCCGATCACCACGTCCCGGACCGCCCGCGATTCGGGCTGCGAACTGGTGGCGTGGTCGCGGTTGATGTCGAAGCCGTTGCCGTTGGCCCGGGTGCCGGCGATCCGGCCGTCCGGGTTGTTGGTGACGGTCACGTAGACCCGGCTGCGCTTGAGGAAGTCCCGGGTGGCCGCGTCGGTCGCGGTGGCCAGGCGCTCGATCACGCGCAGCGAGCCGTCGGTGCCCTCCCACTCGTTGCCGTGGATGTTCGCGTTGATCCAGATCGGCGTCTTGTAGCCCTTCGCCAGACTCCGGTCCCGCTTGGCCGCCCGCGGGTCGTCCTCGATCAGCTCGCGCCAGCGGTCCTGCCGGGCCGCTTCCGCGCCCGACTCCGGCGCGGTCACCGTGACCAGGTAGAGATCGCGGCCTCCGGCCGACTTCCCGATCACTTCGGCGGAGACCCGGTTGGAGGCCGCCTGCAGAGCATTCAATTTCGGAGCGATGGCATGGTACGGAATGAGCCCGAGCTTGATCGACCGGTCGTCCGGGTTCTCCGGGTAGACCGGCAACGTGTTCTGCCTCGGGTATCCGCGGGTCTTCGGCGTCCACCGGGTCTCCGCCTCGCCGGTGGCCCGCAGCAGTGTCGCCGCGCTCGCCGGAGCGACGGCGGCTACCTCGTTGCGTTCCGGACCGTTGCCGAAATCGCGTGTCGACGGGGAGTCACCGGGCGCGGCCGCGGCCGGGTTGGTGAGCAACGCCGCGGTCAGCACCACGGCGCCGAGTCCGGTCAGCGTTCGTGACAGGTCCACAAAGCACCTCCGTTGGGATCCTCTCGAACCCTCTCCGGATCACCGACCGATGCACAAGGCTCTATATGGACCGTTGGCCATATCGTTCGGGTCATCGCTCCTGATGATCAGGTGGCCGGTACCAGCAATCCGAACAGCCGCTGGCCGATCATCCCGGCCGGCGCGGGTGGCGGGGCGGCGGCGATCACCCGGGCGCCAGCCTCCCACGGCTCGCCGTCGAGCAGCAGCTCGTTGGTGATCAAGGAACCGTCCCGGTGACAGGTGAAGATCCGCAGCGCGTGCACGCCGTCGCTCAGCGGGACGTCCCGCAGCTCCTGCAGCAGCCGGTCGAGCAGCGGGCCGGCGGACGGGACCGGGTCCGGGGTGAACAGGGTGATCTGCGCGCCCAGGCACAGGTCGAAGGGGCCGCTCGGGTGCTCGTACCGTTCCCAGCTCACCTGGCCGGCGGCCGCGCCGCGGGCCAGCAGCGCCTCCACCACCGGATGGACCACGCCGCGCTGGAACATCGTCATCGCCTGGCGGATCGCCTCCCGCCAGGTCGACCCGGCCCCGGCGCAGCTCTCCACCATCCACGGCTCGGCCAGCGCCGGATGATCGATGCCCACGTCGACCTGGGCCATCACCATCCCCGGCATCGGGCTCGGATGGGAGAAGAGCCGGACCGAGAACTCGGCGTCCCCGACACACAGGTTCTCCACCCGCAGCCCGTGCGCGGCCAGCAGACCGGCGAAGATCGCGGCCGGCGAGGGCACACCGCCGTCACCGGGCGCCGGCGCCGGAAGCGGCACGGCCAGCGCCACCGGGCCGAGGGCCAGGTCCGTCAGGTTCGAGCCGGCGTGCAGGGCGTTGTTGACCGCGGCGAACTCGGCGCTGCGCAGCCCGATCCGCTCGATGTCCGCCCGCCCGGCGATCTCAGCCTGGGCGATCGCTGCCACGAAGACCGGTTCGGCGTCGAGCGGCCGCTCGACGCCGCCGTCCAGGAAGGTGCCGGCGAACTGCACGCCGGTCAGGACACGACGGCCGTACGCCAGCGGCAGGAACACCAGCAGCCGCTCGGCCAGCCACGGCTCCACCCCGGCGGCGCGCAGGCGTGCTCGCACCTCGTCGTCACCGGGCGGCTCCACGCCCTCCCGGAACGCGGCGACGCCCACCACCACGGCCTCGTCGGACATCGGGCGAGCTTAGATCATCTCAGCGCAGGATCGTGTCGAGCCCACGGTCGAACAGCACCTCGTCATCCCAGCGTGCCGGATCCAGGTGACCGGAGGCCTCGAGCGTCGGATAGGCCTGTGCGATCCGGCTGCCGTCCGACTGCGCGCCGGCCGTCCGGCGCCAGGTGGCCTCGGTGACCGCGGCGCCGATCACGTAGTTGGCCACCAGCCGGGTGGTCACCGCGAGCTCCAGCCCGCCGTGGCCGCCCCGCACCAGCGCGGCCTGCAGAAACTCGGTGCGGGCCAGCACATTCGGCCCGAGCATCGGACGCCCGATCAGCGCGGGCGCCCAGGGATGCGCCAGCATGGCAGCCCGCCAACCCCGCACGAGGGTACGCACGTCAGCACGCCAGTCCGCCCCCGGCTCGGGAATCGTCACCTCCCCGAAGATCTCGTCCACGGCCAGGTCGAGCACGTCGTCCTTGGTGGTGACGTGCCAATAAAGAGCGGTCGAGGTGACGTCGAGCCGTTGTGCGAGCTTGCGCATGGTCAGCCCGGCGACCCCGTCCTGGTCGAGCAGCACGACGGCCTCGGCAACGATCCGCTCCTGGGTCAGCTGGGGCGAGCGGCGTGGCCGCGAGCTCTCGTCACGAAGCCAGATCGTCATGGCGCTTAGGTTAACATCGGTAAGTCAGCTTACCGGCGTTAAAGGGAGGCCTGGGCATGCCCCTGATGCGGATACAGCTGGAGAGCGACCGGAGAACGGCTCGCCGCGTAATGGACCTGCACCTGGCCGGCCGCGCCGACCGCGCCAGCGTCGACGCCGCCCGCGACCAGGTGTGGAAACACGGCCGCACCCCGGCCGCCGACCCGGTCTTCGTCGGCATCACCAACGGCGAGCCGGTCCGCCTCCTCTACGACGTGGAGGTCTACCTGGAGACCGCCTAGACACCTTCCCTGACTCCGGTGACATATGGGTTCCCGAACGCCGGCACACCCGTGGCGGGTGTAGGCACATCCGCTGTGGGTGTGGCCGTTCACCCGGAAGGCCTCCCGCCGCAGAGCGCCGGCCGCCGCGCGCACTTTGCTCTGCCGGCCGGCCGGCGGGCCCACCCGGCGCTGGCCGGCGCTCTGCCCACAAGCCGGCGACGCGCCCGCCCCGCGCCGCACAGCAGCAGACCGCGGTGTCGGAGCCCAGGGGCGGCGGGTCAGCGTGGCGGCGGGTCAGCGGGTGGGAGTTGACGGGCCGACGTGGTGGTCTAGCCACTGGCGCAAGGGCTGGCTAACCCGCAGGAAACCGACGATTCGCTCGAGCGCGGCCGGGGTGCCCATCCACTCGGCCGGTTCCCACTCCTGCCACGTGGTCAGGCCCTTGTGGCGCAGCAGCTCAGCGCGGGGATGGTCCTTCGGGTAGCCGCGGGGTGCGGTCTTCAGGGTGCCGTGGCCGTGCACGCTGATGCCGGCACCTTCGATGGTGGCCAGCAGGGAGGTCAGCTCGGGGCCGGCGGCGGTGCTCGCCACCGCACGCCGGTAGCGGTCGATCTGGTCGGGCGCCATCTGGTACATGCCGCAGCCCGCGGCCAGGCCGTCGGCGGAGAGCTGGAGGTAGCCGCCGGACTCCAGCCAGGCGCCGATGTGCGTCTTGTACGGGCTCTTGTCCTTGCTGAAGCGGACGTCCCGGTACGGCCGGAAGATCCGCCCGGCCCCGAACTCCGGCTCCAACTCGGCGAGCAGCTGCTCCATCGGCGCCCGCACCCGGGTCTCGTAGAACTCCTTGTGGGCGGTCCAGTACGTCTTCGAGTTGTCGGCGCTCAGACCGTCGTAGAACTCGAGGGCCTCGCTCGGCCAGCCACGGAACGTCACCCGGCGATTCTGCCACCGGCCAGAGCCAGCACCCGCCTCGCGTCGCGGACCACCGCCAGGTCGACCATCCGGCCGCGGGCGTCCAGGCACACCCCTCCCCCGGCGGCCTCGAAGCGTTCCACCAGGTCACGGGCCTCGGCCACCTCGTCGGCGGACGGGGTGAAGACCTCGTGCACGACCGGGAGCTGCGCCGGATGGATGCAGGCCCGTCCGCGGAAGCCGAGTCGTTTCAGGGTGCGGGTCGAGCGGCGCAGGGCGTCCAGGTCGCGGAAGTCGGTGGTGACGGCGGCGGCCGGCGGTTCGATCCCGGCGGCAGCCGAGGCGAGGACGACCGTGGAGCGGGCCAGGAGCAGCGAGTCGTCGCCCGGGGTGATCCCCAGCTCGGCGGCCAGATCAGCTTCGCCGATCTGCATCCGGGTGACGCGCGGCGCGCTCGCGAGATCGGCGGCGGCGAGGATGGCCTGCGGAGTTTCCAGCAGGGGTACGAGTCCGACCGCCCCCGCCGGATCAAGGTCGTCGAGGAGATGGCCGAGGGTGGTGACCTGCTCCGGCGAAGCCTTGGCAACGACCAGGCCACGCAGCGTCGACGCCGCCGCACCGCCGGCGGCCGGCGCCGGGCGCAGCGCAGCGGTGACCGCGGCCCGCGCGTCCTCCAAACCCGCCGGCCCGGCGTTGACGCGCACGTAGACCGGTGCGGCGGGCGGCACCGACGTCAGCCAGGCGGCCACCGCGTCCCGGGTCGCTGCCTTCTCGGCTGCGGGAACCGCGTCCTCCAGGTCGACGATGAGCGCGTCGGCCCCGCGGGACAGGGCGGTGGCCAGCATCTTCGGCTGGTTGCCGGGCACGTACAGAAAGGATCTCATCCGATGGCCGCCGCGCCGCTGAGCAGCGCGCGGGCGATCACCGTGCGCTGGATGTCGTTGGTGCCCTCGCCGATCATCATGAGCGGCGCGTCCCGGTAGAGGCGTTCCACTACGAACTCCTTCGAGTAGCCGTAACCGCCGTGCACCTGCATCGAGTTGAGCGCGCAGAACATCGCCGCCTCGGAGGCGAAGGCCTTGGCCATGCCGGCTTCCATGTCGACCCGGTGGCCGCCGTCGGCGCGGGACGCGGCCCAGTAGACGAGCAGCCGGGCGGCCTGCACCTGCGCCGCCATCTCGGCGATCTTCAGCTGGATCGCCTGGAAGTCACCGATCGGCCTACCGAAGGCGTGCCGCTGCCCGGCGTAGCGCAGCGCCTCGTCGTACGCGGCCTGGGCGATCCCGAGCGCCCGGGCCGCCACGTTGATCCGCCCGGTCTCCAGGCCGGAGAGCACCTGCTGCATGCCCCGGCCCTCGACCCCGCCGAGCAGCTGCGCCGCCGGAACCCGGACGTCGTCGAGGAGCACCTCGCACGACTCGGTGCCCTTGTAGCCGAGTTTCGGCAGGTCCCGCTCGACGGTGAAGCCGGGCGAGCCGGCCTCGACGAGGAGCACCGACATGCCGCGATGGGCGGGTGAAGCGGTCGGGTCGGTCTTGCAGAGGACCGGGAGCGGGTCGGCGTACCGGGCGTTGGTGATCCAGGTCTTGCGGCCGTTCAGGACGAAGAAGGAGCCGTCGCGGATCGCGGTGGTGGTGATGCCCTGCAGGTCGGAGCCCGCGTCCGGTTCGGTGAGGGCGATGCCGGTGCGGCGTTTCCCGGTCGCCAGGTCCGGCAGGTAGCGCTGTTTCTGCTCCTCGGTGCCGTGCCGGGCGATCAGCCAGCAGGACAGCGAGTGACTGCCGAGGATGCCGGCGACGCCCATCCAGCCCTTGGCGATCTCCTCGAAGACGAGCGCGAAGCTGACCATGTCGGCGCCGAGACCGCCGTACTCCTCGGGCACGGTCAGGCCGAACAGGCCCATCTCGCGCATGGTCGCGACGATCTCGGCCGGGTAGCGGCCGGAGTCCTCCCACTCCTGCACGACCGGGCGGATCTCCCGGTCGACGAAGTCGCGGAGCACGTCACGGAACATCCGCTGTTCGTCGGTGAGCTCAAAGTCCATCGTCACTCCGGAAGACTGGGGGTTCCCGGCCGGGAACGAGCCGGACCGGCTGGTCGCACCGCGGGTCGGCGACGTCGATCAGGTGGGTGAGCACGATCGGGCCCTCGGTGAGCCGGACCCGGGCGAGGGTGTAGGGCGTCTCGGCCCGGTGGACCACGGTGAAGCTGTCCACCGTGCCGGTGCCGGCGGCGGGCACGTCGTGAAGCTCGCTGCCACCGCAGCCGGTGCACAGCACGCGCGGGTAGTGCTGGAACCGCCGGCAGGTGCGGCACTGCTGGAGCATCATCGGTCGGCCCTCAGGATCACCGTGGCGTGGCTGGAGAAGATGCCGCCGGTCCCGTGGGCGAGAGCGGTCGCGGCCCCCGGCACCTGCCGCTCACCGCACTCCCCGCGCAGCTGGCGCACTGCCTCCACCAGCAGCAACACGCCGAACTGGCCGGGATGGCAGTAGGCGAGCCCGCCCCCGCCGGTGTTGTGCGGCACGGTCGCGGACAGGCCCGCGCCGGGCGGGGCGAAGCCGAGCGCTTCCAGGCCGAGCGGGACCGAGATGGTGAACGAGTCGTAGAGCTGCACCACGTCGATGTCCGCCGGGACCAGACCCGCACGAGCGAAGGCGCGACGACCGGAATCGATCGCTCCGGTCCGCAGCAGGTCGGGCGCGGTCGCCATCCCGGTGTGGGTCAGCGCCTCGCCGTAGCCGAGCACCACCACCGGCGGTCTCGGCAGGTCCCGGGCCCGGTCGAGCGAGGTCAGCACGACCGCGCCACCACCGTCGGTGACCAGGCAGCAGTCCAGCGCGCCGAGCGGGCTGGAGATCATCGGGGCGGCGAGCACGTCGTCGACGGTCAGCGGGCCCCTACCGTAGGTCCAGGCCGTCGGGTTGCGCTGGGCACGGTCCCGCGCGGCCACCGCGACCGCGGCCAGATCGGCGCGGTCCAGGCCGTACGTGTGCAGGTAACGCTGGGCGACCATGGCGTAGTAGGAGATCGGGTAGAGCGGACGGTACGGCTCCTCGAACGCCGCCTCCGGCGTCCCTTCCTCGTAGGTCCCGGTCAGCTTGCGGCTGCGGGCGGAGCGCTGATTGCTGGCGTACGAGATGACGACAGTCGAACACTGTCCCGCGTTGATCGCCTGGGCCGCGCGTGCCACGTACATCTCGAAGACCGCGCCCCCAGCGAAGCTGGAGTCGCTCCAGGCCGGCTGGATCCCCAGGTAGTCCGCGAGTTGGGTCGCCGAGAAGCGGGAGATCCCGTTGGTGGCGAGGCCGTCCACGTCGGCCGGGGTGAGCCCGGCGTCGGCGAGCGCCCGGGTGACCGCCTGGGTCTGCAGCTCCAGGATCGACTTCCCGGTCTTCCCCAGGTCGCACTCGGCGGCCCCCGCGATCGCCACGCTCATGGCAGCGTCAGCACCGCCGAGGCCGGCGCGACCGCGATCCGGCCGTCGTCGACCACCTCGACGCGCAGGTCCAGCTCGACTTTCCCGGCGTCCCGGCCGCGCACCGAGCCGGCGCAGCGGATCGTCTCGCCGGCGAAGACCAGGTTCTTGAACCGGAACGACAACTCGGTGACGACCGCGTCCGGCCCGAACCAGTCGCGCAGCGCGATCGCCAGGTACGCCCCGAACACCTGCCCGTCCACGACCGGCCGGTCGAGTCCGCGTTCCCGCAGGTAGTCGGCGTCGTAGTGGAGCCGGTGCCAGTCCCAGGTGGCGCCCGCGTACGCGATCATGTCCGGCAGCTCGATCCTGCGCTCGAACGAGAGGTCACCGCTCGACATAGATCAACGTCTCCTCGTTGACGGCGAGCACCCGGCCGGCCTGGTCGGTGTACGTGGCGACCGACGTGACCACGAGCATCCGCTTGCTGCTGCCGGTGACCCGTTCGGTGATGCCGGCGAGCCTCCAGCGGGCAGTGATCACGTCGTCGGGGCCGACCGGCCGCTCGAACCGGTAGGCGTTCCCGCCCCGGACGAGCCGGGTCCCCGGCACGTCGAGGTGCCAGCCGTGCCCGGCGTAGCCGTCGGCGTCTCGTGGCAGTCCCGCGTACTGGTTGGTCTCGCAGATCAGCGTGGGCGGCGCGACGTCTCCGGCCAGGTGGGCCGGGTCGGTGTCGCCGGTGGCCAGCGCGAAGTAGCGGATCGCCGCGCGGCCGAGCGGCTCCGGCGCGGTGTAGCTGACCTCCTCCCCGATCCGGGCGGCCAATGCCGGCGTCAGCAGTGTCACGACAGCACCGCCGTCGGCACGGCTTCGAGGAGGAATTCGGGCCGCAGCAGCGCCGAGCAGACCACCGAGGTGACCGCCGCGTTCGGGAAGTGTTTCTCCCGCAGGGCGCTGGTGCGCGGGTAGTCGGCGACCGCGGCCGGCGTCAGGTATTCCACGAGGTGGGTGACCTGCTCGCCGGTGGCGCCGGCCTCGGCCAGCACGGTCTCGATGCTGCGGTAGACGAAGTCGGCCTGGGCGAGCAGGTCCCCGTCGTGCAGCGCCGCCTGGGTGACCGGGTCGAGCGCGCCGAACCCGGCGAGGTAGACGGTGTCGCCGGCCCGCACGGCCGGCTTGTAGGTGAGGGTGTCGTAACGCGCCCACCCCGGGTTGAGCACGGTGAGCGGCCCGGCGGCGGCGATCGCGTCGAGCGACACCCGCGCTCCCGGCGTCACCGGCACGTCGACCAGGATGCCGGCCGCGCCCGGGTGCACCGGGCCGGGCAGCAGTTCGCGGCGGGGCCGGCCGCACCGCGGATATTCGGCGCGGGTCGCGGTGGCCGTGTAGTCGACGGTGCGGACCAGGGCGCCGGTGTCCAGGCCGGCGGCGGCGAGCAGGGTGGCGATCCGTTGCAGGCACCACCGGTACTGGTCGCGGAAGTCGCCGTCGGTGGTGTGCACGCTGGGCAGGTGGACCACCCCGCCGGCGACCCGCAGCACGTCGTCGCCGTCGGTGAGCAGGGCGCCGCCGCCGAAGTGCGCGGTCACCCCGACGGCGTAGGGCGCGTCGGTGTCGACGATCGCCTCGACCGGCACACGGGACACCGGCACCCGGTGATCGCCGAGCGCCGCGGCCCGCTCCTCGTCCAGGGTGGACGGCTCGGCGAGCGCGGCAGCCGTCACGTACTCGGTCACGTGGACGACATCCCGCACCCGCAGCCCGGCCTCGGCGAACACCGCGGGGAGCTGGTCGTAGCCGGGCACCGCCGGCAGATGAACGGTCATTTCAGGCACCCTTCGACAGCGTCCAGCAGAGCGGCGGGACCGTCGGCCGCGAAGACCGCGTCCGCTCCCGGCCCCAGGTTGGCGGCAGCCTTGGTCCGCACTCCCCCGCCGGTCGACCGCTCCACCCGCGAGGTGCGCCCGTCGCCCTCGACGATGCCGGGAGCGTCGGCCGCGACGGTCCCCGGATCGTGCGCCACGACGGTGATCCGGGCGGCGAGGTCGAGCACGTCGGGCCGGTCCAGGTCCTCGAACGAGTCCAAGTCCACCCAGCCGTCCACGACCATCGCCGCCACGCACCAGTAGACGCTGAACTTCGCCTCGTAGGCACTGCGCGGCCGCCGTTTCTCCGCCCCCGCGACGATCGGCACGGCGTCCGGGTGCAGCGTCACGGTGAGCGCGGACGGCTTGCTGCCGGTGAACTCGCCGGCGGCGTCGATCGAGGCGTGGGTGAGCCGGCAGGCCGGATACGGCTTGATCCCGATCCGCGTGGTCTCCCAGCGCTCCCCGAGCGCGCCGAGCAGCACGTCACGATCGGGTTCGCGGGCGGCCAGGGCGCGGAACAGGCCGTACTCGCCGTCGAGGGCGCCGGGCGGTCCGGTGGCGCCGGCGGCGGCGAGCCGGGCGGCCAGGATGCCGTTCGCGGCGGCCGTGCCCGGGTGCAGCTGTTTCGTGCTCGCCGGGCTGTGCAGGAACTCCAGCAGCCCACTCGCGCCGCTGGCCGCGATGCCGATGGCGTGGGCGAGGGTCGGCGCGTCGAGACCGAGCAGTCTGCCGGCGGTCACGGCGGCGCCGACGACGCCGCACATCGAGGTGGCGTGCAGGCCGCGCGCATGAAAGCCGTGCGGCGCCGCGGCGCCGAGCCGGCACACCGTCTCCAACCCCGCGACCAGGGCGGTCACCATCTCGCTGCCGCCGGCCCCGGTCTGTTCGCCCATTGAGAGAGCCACCGGTACGGTCACCGCGCTCGCGTGCACCAGCCCGCCGGCGTGGGTGTCGTCGAAGTCGAGCGCGTGCACCGCGACCGCGTTGCCGAACGCCGCCGCGACCGCCCCGACCCGCTCCCCGGTGAACAACCGCGCCTCCGGTGGCCCGCCCAGCCCGCGCGCGACGGTCAGCGCGGGTGTCGCGGCACCCCGGCGGATCCCGGCGACCGCACAGCCGACCGCGTCGATCAGATGCTCCTGCGCCGCCGCGACGACCGCGTCCGGCAGGTCGGCGAAGCTCAGCCCGGCCGCCCACCTGGCGAGCACCACCGCGGCCGTCATCCGGCGTCCTTGCCGAAGGCGCCCGCGGCACGCAGGTCGTCGAGGCGGTCCCCGGAATAACCGAGCAGCTCTGCGACGTACCCCAGATCTTCTCCTCGGCGCGGCGCCCGCCGGTAAGCCGGCGGCTGACCGCCGACCCGGACCGGGGAAGCGACCTGGCGGACCGTGCCGTAGTGCGGATGCTCGGTCTCCACCAGCAGACCGCGCGCGATCGTGTGCGGGTCGCGCAGCGCCGCTTCGACGTCGTTGACCGGACCACACGGGATGCCGGCCGGTTCCAGCACGGCCAGCCAGTCGGCGGTGGTCCGGCTCGCGAAGATCTCCTCGAGCATCGGCAGCAGCGAAGCCGCGTGCGTGCGGCGCTCGGCGAAGGTGGCGAAGCGGGCGTCGGCGAGCGCGGGAACGTTCAGGACCGCGACCAGGCGCTGCCAGAACTTCTCCTTGGCGCAACCGACCACGACCCAGCCGTCCGCGGTCGGGAAGAGCTGGAACGGCACCAGTGACGGGTGCGCCGAGTACCGCGTCCGGGACGGGGTGAAACCGGCGTTGAGGTGCCAGGCCGCCGGATAGGTCAGCATGCCGATCGCGGTGTCGAACAGGCTCAGGTCGCAGTCCATGCCGGCGCCGTCGCGGCGGGCCGCGTGCACGCCGGCCAGCAGGGCGATCGCGGCCACGAAGCCGCCCGAGTAGTCCACGATGGAGAGCCCGGACTTGGTGGGTGGGCCGCCCGGCTCGCCGGTGAGCTCCATCCAGCCGGCCAGGCCCTGCAGGATGTAGTCGTACCCGGGCTGCTTCGCGCGCGGCCCGGTCATCCCGAAGCCGGTCAGCGAGCAGCAGACGATCGCCGGGTTCAGGTGTTTCAGCTGGTCGTAGGTGATGCCGATCTTGGCGGGTACGTCGCCGCGCAGGTTCGACCAGACGGCGTCGGAGTTCGCCACCAGGTCCTCGAAGACCTGCCGGCCGGCCGGGCTGCCCAGGTCCAGCGAGAGCGAGCGTTTGCCGCGGTTGAACGTCTCGAAGAAGAGCGAGTCCTCGCCCTCCTGGTACGGCGGCACGTAGCGCCCCACGTCACCACCGGTGCCCGGCTCCTCGATCTTGATGACGTCGGCGCCCAGGTCGGCCAGGTGCACCGAGCCGAACGGGCCGGCGCCGTACTGTTCGACCGCGACGATCCGGATGTCCTCGAGAGGTCTCACCGCAGGCTCCCCACCAGTTCGAGCAGACGCTCCTGTGCTTCCCGGGTCTCTTCGGCGGGCAGGCCGTAGGACGGCGGGGACAGCTTGATCGCGTCGGCCAGCCCGTCGTAGGCGGCGATCCGGTCGGCGCACTGCCCCGGGGTGCCGGCGATCACGAAGGCGTCCACCATCGCGTCCGGGACCAGCCCGCCCAGTTCGTCGGCCGGCCGGCCGGCTTTGAGGGCGGCGGCGGCAGCCTCACAGACCTGCCCGAAACCGGCCGCCGCGAACGTCGGCGCATAGGACCGGACCGACGCGTAGAAGCCGACCACGTTCGCGGCCCGGCGGCGGGCCACGGCCGGGTCGGGATCGACCGAGCAGCACGCCGCGGCGACCACGTCGAAGTCAGTTCTCCCGGCGCGGCGGACGTGGCCGGACCGCAGCGCGGGCCAGACCCGGTCCCGCAGTTCCGCGGGCGGGCACAGCTCGTGGGCGATCCAGCCGTCCGCCACCTCGCCGGCGAGCGCGACCATCGCCGGCCCGACCCCGGCCAGGTAGACCGGAATGTGCTCGCGGACCCCCGGATAGGGCCGGCGCCAGCCGCGGACCCGGATCGACCGGACACCGCGGTGGTTGATCGGGTCACCGCCGGCCAGCACGGCCCGGACGATCGCCACGGTGTCGCGCAGCCGGGGAAGCGGGCGCTCGAACGGCACGCCGTGCCAGTCCTGGTTCAGCCGGGCCACGCCGGTGCCGAGCCCGAGCCGGAATCGGCCCCCGGACAGCTCGTCGAGATCGGCGGCGGCCATGGCGGTGAGCATCGCGCTGCGGGCGAAGGCCAGGGCGATGCCGGTGCCGACCCCCACCCGCCCCTCGCCGCCGGATTCCTTCTGCGTGCCGGCGGCCATCGCGGTGGCCGTGGTGAAGGCGCTGCGGTGCAGCTCGGGGGCCCAGATCACTCCGGCGCCGGCGCTCTCCGCGGCCCGGGCCGCGGCGACCAGCTCGGCCATGGTCTCGCCCCAGGGCTGCAGGTCCAGCCTCATCGGCCGGCGCCCGGACCGTGGCCGCGCTTGTAGACCAGCATCGTCCGGGTCCAGGTGATCACGTCGACGCCGTCCTGGTTGAAGCCGGTGGTGAAGACCTTGACGATCCCCGCGTACGGCCGGGACTTCGACTCGCGCAGCTCAAGGACGGTGGACTTCGCGTAGATGGTGTCGCCGACGAAGACCGGGTGGGGCATGTCGATGCGCTCCCAGCCCAGGTTGGCGAAGGCGTGCTGGCTGACGTCGGGAACCGACAGCCCGGTCACGATCGCCACCGTCAGGGTGGAGTTGACCAGCAGTCTCTGGTACGGCGTCCCGGCCGCGTAGTCGGCGTTGAAGTGGCTCTGGTTGGTGTTCATCGTCAGAAGCGTGAACCACGTGTTGTCCGCTTCGGAGATGGTGCGCCCGAGGGGGTGGCGGTACGTGTCGCCGACGGTGAAGTCTTCGTAATAGCGGCCGAGCATGCGGCGAAGCTAGCACTTGTTTCGCACAGTGGAAAGGTGTTTCCATTCAACGATGCTCGAGGTGTTCCTCTATCTGCACATCGTCCTGATGGTCTTCTGGCTCGGCGGCGACCTGGGCGTCTTCTACTCCAGCCGGTACGTCATCGACCCCACGCTGACCCCCGCCGCCAGGCTCACCGCGCTGAAGATCATGTCCGGTCTGGACCTCGGGCCGAAGATCTGCCTGATCCTCTTCCTGCCCAGCGGCCTCACCCTGATCGCGCTCGACGCGCACGGCGGCTCGCTCTGGGGCATCGAACTGATCCCCTGGTGGCTGCTGGTGCCGGCCTGGCTCGGCGCGTTCGTCTGGCTCTGGCTGATGTGGACCGACCATCACGCGCCGGGAAAGCACCCGGTGGTCCGCCGGGTGGACTGGAGCATCCGGATCGCGGTGGTCGCCGGGATGACCGCGACCGGCGTCTACACCCTGGTCGCCACCGCGCCGTTCGGCGTCGACACGAACCCGAAGTGGCTGGGCGGGAAGGTGCTGCTCTACGCCCTGGCGATCGCCGCCGGGCTGGGCATCCGCCGCACGCTGCGCCCGTTCGGCCCCGCCTTCGGCGCGGTCATGGCCGGCACCGCCGGCGGCGAGACCGAGAGCGTCCTCAAGCGCAGCGTGAACGGGTGCCTCCCGTACGTCTGGGCGATCTGGGGATCGGTGCTGCTGGCCGGCCTGCTCGGCGTGGCCAAACCGCTGGCCGACCTGTAGCTCTAGTCGATCGGCTGGTACCCGAGCTGCGCGGAGATCCGGGCGGCGGCTTCGAGCAGGTCGGCCAGGCCCCGCTCGTCGGACTCCGGTTTGAACCGCAGCGCCGGCCCGGCCAGGCTGATCACGGCGACCACCCGGGCGTCGTGGTCGAAGATCGGCGCGGCGACCGACGCCGCCCCGGCCTGACGTTCGCCGAGCGAGGTCGCGTACCCCCGCTTGCGGATGGCCGCCAGATCCTTGCGCAGCTTGGCCGGGTCGGTGATGGTCTTGTCGGTCACCGACTCCAGCGGGTGCCTGCCGAGGTACGCCTCCACCTCGAAGTCCGGCAGGAAGGCCAGGAACGCCTTCGACGAGGCGCCGGCGTTGAGCGGGAACGGGATGCCCAGGCTCACCTCCAGGCGCAGCTCCTGGTCGGGCACCACCTGGTCGACATAGAGCCGGGTGTCGCCCCGGCGCAGCGACAGGGTCGCCGTCTCGTGGGTGCGCTCGGAGAGGTGCTTGAGCTCGGGCGCGGCCATCGCGCGCACGTCGGTGCGAGCCAGGTACGCCCGGCCGAGCGCCACCGCGGCGTGCCCGAGCGCATAGCGGCGGGTGGCCGGGTCGACGGTGATCAGCTCCCGGCTGCGCAGCGCGGTCAGGATGCGGTGCACGGCGGCCTTGGTGAGCCCGAGAGCGGTGGCGATCTCGGTGACCCCGAGATCAGGCTGATCAGTACGGCCGAAGTAGAGCAGAACATCCATCGCGCGCTCGACGGCGGCGATGGACCGCGACTGGCTCTCGTCCTCGGCCGGTGCCGGCGGCACGGATCGGGTCGGCACTAGGAAACACCCCCGGAACAGGAACGACAACTGATTCGGGCGAAGCCTAGCCTGCCATTCCGCCCTGGGAAACGCTGTACCGCTGCGCGGTTGACACGACCGGATGACCTCGTTACGTTCAGCGTAACGGTGTTTCCATACGCGAAACGAGGCTCGGTGGACAGCCAGACTTTCCGAACCGTCCTCGGCCAGTGGCCGAGCGGGGTCTGCGTGGTGACCACGGCCGGCCCGCGCGGCGCACACGGGATGACCGCCAGTTCATTCTCCTCCGTCAGCCTCGATCCCCCACTGGTCTCGGTGTGCCTCGGCAACCATCTGCCCAGCCGGGCACTCCTGGGCGAGGCGGGCAAGTTCGCGCTCAGCTTCCTCGGCAAGGACCAGGCGCACATCGGGCGCCGGTTCGCCGGGCAGCAGCCCGGGATCACCGACCGGTTCGCCGGGCTCGACTGGATCACCACGCCGAACGGGTGCCCGGTCCTCGCCGACGCCGTGGCCTGGCTGGACTGCCGGGTCGCGCACGCGTACCCGGGCGGCGACCACACCATCTTCGTCGGCGAGGTCACCGCGGCCGCCACCCCGCGGATCATCTCGCCGCTGCTGTTCCACTCGCGCAACTGGATGCAGATCGCCGACCCGCTGCCCGCCTCGGTGCAGCTCACCGTGGACGTGCCGGCCGGCGGCCCGCTCGCCGACGAGCTGCGCCGCAGCGGCGCCCGGATCCGCGACGACGGCCGCTGCTACGAGTTCCTCGCCGACGGTCCCGCCGCGCTGCCCTCACCGGAGCGGATCATCGCGGCCAAGCGGGCCGGGCACACCGTGGTCGGTTACGTGACCGACGCCTTCGACCCGGACCGTGAGGACGACGTGCTCGCCACCATCAGCGCCCTGCACGCGCTCGGCTGCGACGAGGTCGGCTGCATGGAGTCGGAGCGCACGCCCGCGTCGCCGCTGCAGGTGCGCCGGGTGCTGCAGGACGCCGTGGTCCGGGTCCGGCCGGCCGTGCTGCGGGTCCGGCTCTCCGGACAGAACCGTCTCGCCCTGGTCAACGCGCTCGTCGCGATGAAGAGCGGGGTGACGCACTTCGACGTCGTCGCACCCGGCGCCGGCTCGGCCGGGCTGCCGCTGGACGACCTGCTCCACCTGTCCCGCCAACTGGAGGTGGCCGGGCCGATCGCCGCCGACCTCGCATTGCTTAGGGAGTGACACCATGGCCGACAGACTTATCGGCGAGAAACTCGTCGACGACATGACCGTCGACGAGAAAGCCCGCGCGGCGCTCGTCGAACAGGTCCTGCCGGCGCTGCGGGCCCGGGCCGAGCAGGCCGACCGCGACGGCGCCTTCCCGCGCGAGCACATCGACGTGCTGCGCGAGGCCGGTCTGCTCGGGCTGATCGTCCCGGAGGAGTACGGCGGGCTCGGCGGGACACTGCGGGACCTGGCCGCGGCCACCTACGCGATGGGCAGCGCCTGCCCGTCCACCGCGCTGGCCTTCTTCTTCCACAACACCTCCGCGTCGCGCGGCCTGCTGCCGCTGGAGGCGATCGAGTCCGGGCTGTTCGCCGACGAGGACGTGCCGGTCGTCAGAGCGTTCGCCGAGAAGGTGCTGCGGCTGATGGCCGGCGGCACCTGGCTGGCGAACTTCGCGAGCGAGTCGGTGAAGAGCAGCGGCGCGAACATCTCGATCGCCACCACCGCGGTGCCGGCCACCCGTGACGGCGTCGCGGGCTGGGAGATCACCGGGGAGAAGTCGTTCGGCTGCGCCACCGGGATCGCCGACTACTACCTGGTCACCGCGCGACTCGACGGCTACGACACGGCCGACGGGCTGGTCATGTTCCTGGTGCCGCGGGAGGCGCCGGGCGTCTCCGAGCGGCCGTTCTGGGACGGGCTCGGCATGCGCGGCAGCGCGAACCACGGCATCAAGCTGGACGCGGTGTTCATCCCGCAGGAGGACGCGCTGACCGTGCCGGGCGCGTTCGTGAAGATGCTGCAGTGCAGCCGGGGCAGCTTCGTCGGCAACCAGCTGGCGATCACCGCGGTCTACGTCGGCGCGGCCCAGGGGGTCTACGACGACACCCTGGAGCGGCTCACCCGCAAGACGTTCGCCGACACGGGCCGGCCGGTCGCCGAATCACCGATGCATCAGGTGATCATCGGCGACATGACCGAGAGCCTGGAGACGGCATATCTGTGGCTGCGCCGGCAGCTGCTGATCGAGACCTGCGAGCCGCCGATCGCCACCAAGACCGAGGTGTACGCCCAGTGGCGCATCGCCAAGGGCTCGATCTGCCAGGCGGCGTTCGACGTCGCGCTCGGCGCGTTCAAGGCGTCCGGCACGTCCGGGGCGACGATGAACGGGGTGGTCGGCCGGGCCCTGCGTGACCTGGCGATGGGCCTGGTCATGACGTTCCCGCCGGAGCGCGGCCGCTTGGAAGCCGCCTCGGTGATCACCAGCAACAAGGCGAACGCCCTGTTCGCGAGCGTGGCCCAGTGAGTTCGCCCGGCATCGCGGGCGAGCATGGCGTCAACGATCTCGTCGCCGGCGCCTGGGCCCCCTGCCTCACCCCGGTCGGCCTCGACCTGGAGGACCCGGCCACCGGCGAGGTCACCGGCCCGGCGCTCGGCTCCTCCCCCGAGCGGGTCGGGGACGCCCTCGCCGCGGCCGACGCGCTCGGCGCCTGGGATGCCCCGGCCGCCGTCCGGGCGGACATCCTGGACGGAGTGGCCGCCGCCGTCGGCGAGGCGGTCGCCGAGATCGTCCGGCTGGAGGCGGCCGCCACCGGCGTGCCGATCCGGCAGACCACGCCGCTCGGCATGATCCTGTCCGGCGCGTTCGCGCTGGCCGCCGCCCAGCTCCGCTCCGGCCTGCTGACCTCGACGGCCACCCGTGAGGACGGCCGCGAGGTTCTGGTCGAGCGACTCCCCTGGGGCCCGGCGGCCTGCCTGGTCCCGTGGAACGCCCCGGCCCCGATGGCCGCCCACAAGGTCGCCAACGCTCTCGCCGCGGGCTGCCCCACGATCCTCAAGCCCAGCGAGTACGCCCCCTACGGCACCGAACGTCTGGCCGTGGCGATCGACACCGCCCTGCGCGCGGCCGGCGCCCCGCCCGCGCTGTTCCAGCTGCTGCACGGTGGCGCCGAGGTGGGCGCCCAGATTGTCGCCGACCCGCGGATCCGGGCGGTGAGCTTCACCGGCGGCCTGGCCGGTGGGCGGGCCGTCGCGGCCGCCTGCGCCTACGACATCAAGCCGGTCCAGCTGGAGCTGGGCGGCAACAACGCGCTGATCGTCCTGCCGGACGCCGACGAGGCGATCGCCGCCCGCGCCGCCGCCGACCTGCTCACCACGCTGAACGGTCAGTGGTGCCGGGCGCTGGGCCGACTGATCGTGCCGGCCGGGCGGGAGGAGGCGATCACCAGGGCGGTGCTGGACCGCGTCGAAGGGCTGCGCACCGGCGACCCGGCCGAGGAGACCACCGACTACGGCCCGCTGATCCACTCCGGACACCGGGCGGCCGTGGTGAAGGCCCGCGACCAGCTCGGCGGGGCGGTGCACGAGGCCACCCTGACCGGGCCCGGCAACACGCTGGCACCGGCGCTGGTCGTCGGCGCCGACCCGGCCGGCACCACCGACGAGATCTTCGGGCCGGTCGCCGCCGTGCACGGTTACACCAGCGTCGACGAGGCGGTGGCACTCGCCAACGGCACCCGTTACGGGCTCGAGGGCTACGTGATCGGCGCCGACGAGCAGGCCGCGCTCGCCGTCGCGAAACGGGTCCGGGCCGGCGAGGTCAAGGTCAACGGCTCGTCGATCATGAGCCTGCACCTGTTCACGCCGCGCCCGGCCTGGGGCCTCTCCGGATACTCCGAGGAGGGCACCGCGGAGACATTGTTGTTCTTCACCAACCCGCGCGTCGTAGGCGTCGAGGGCGGGTTCGCGCTACACACTCCCTCATGACCGCCACCGCATTGCGAGCATTGCTCGCCTCCGACCAAGTCACGCACGTGCCGGGCGTCTACGACCCGGTGACCGCCGCGCTCGCGGTGCGGGCCGGCCACCGGGCGGTGCACCTGTCCGGCGCGGCCGTCTCGGCGATCGCGCTGGGCCGCCCCGACCTCGGTTACGTGCACGGCACACAGATCGCCGACCGGGCGTCCACCCTGGTCCCGGCGCTGGGCGGGGTGCCGCTGCTGGCCGACGCGGACACCGGGTATGGCAATCCGCTGCACGCGGTCTGGACCGGTCTGGCGTACGCCCGGGCCGGCATCTCCGGGCTGCACCTGGAGGACCAGGTCAACCCGAAGCGCTGCGGGCACCTGGCGGGCAAGGAGCTGATCGACGCCGAACTGGCGGCCGCCAAGGTCTCCGCACTGGCCGACCATGTGCCGCATCTCGCGCTGATCGCGCGGACCGACGCGTACGCCGGACACGGTCTGACCGAGACGATCGCGCGCTGCCGGGCGTACGCGGAGGCCGGCGCGGACGCGGTCTTCCCCGAGGGTGTCGACTCCCTCGACGAGCTGGCCGAGCTACACAAGGAGCTGCCCGGCGTACCGATCGTGATCAACCGCTCGGAGGCCGGCGGCAGCCGTCCCGTGCTCTCCGACGCCGACCTGGCCGCGGTCGGCGTACGTCTCGTCCTGCATCCGGTCTCGGCGCTGCTCGCCGCCATGCGTGCCGCGTCGCTGGCCTACCGGGCGATCGCCGAGGAGGGCTCGGCGGAGCCGGTCGACCGGATGCCGTGGGCGGCGTTCACCGCGCTGGTCGGCCAGGAGGAGGCGCTCGACCTCGACGCCCGCTACGTACCGGGGAGATTGCAGACGTGAACCGCATCCTGGTGGCCGGCGCCGGACCGGTCGGACTCACCGCAGCACTCGCCCTGGCCCGGCGCGGGCATCGCGTGACCGTGCTGGAGGCCGGCGACGGGCTGGCCGCCGAGTCGCGTGCCTCGACGTTCCATCCGCCCACCCTGGAGATGCTCGACGATCTCGGGGTCGGCGCGGAGCTGCAGGAACGTGGGCTGATCTCGCCGGCCTTCGCCTACCGGGACCGGCGTGCGGGCCTGGTCGCGATGCTGGATCTGGCGGTGCTCGCCGGGGACACCCGGTATCCGTACCGGGTGCAGTGCGAGCAGTCCAAGCTCACGCCGATCCTGCTCGATCACCTGATGCGGCACGACGGCTGCGAGGTCCGGTTCTCCTGGCCGGTAGCGGACGTTATATCCGATTTAGATAAGACGACCGCGGTCTGTGCCGACGGGCGAAGGGAATCCGGCGACTGGCTTATCGGGGCGGACGGCGCGCACTCGGCCGTACGGCGGGCCGCCGGGGTGACGTTCGACGGCATCACCTATCCGGAGCGGTTCCTGGTGGCGTCGGTGGACGAGGAACTGACCGGGTGGCTGGACGACCTGGCCGCGGTGAACTACGTCTTCGACCCGGTCGAGTGGTGTGTGCTCCTGCGCACCCCGGACCACTGGCGGGTGCTGCTGCCGACGCCGTCGGACACGCCGGACGCCGACGAGTACGCCCGCCTGGACGCCCGGCTGCGCGGCGTGCACGACCCGGGCCGGCCGTGGCGGATCGCGCACGCCAGCATGTACCGGGTCCACCAGCGGGTCGCCACCTCGTTCCGGACCGGGCGGGTCCTGCTGGCCGGGGACGCGGCGCACGTCAACAACCCGCTCGGCGGGCTCGGCATGAACTCCGGTATTCACGACGCGGTCGCGTACGCCGCCGCTCTTGACTCCGGTGACGACGCCGCGGTCTGGACCGCGGCGGCCGATCGCCGCCGCATCGCGCTCGAATACGTGCAGAGCGTCTCCCACCAGAACTACGAGCGGCTGCGCGCCACCGACCCGGACGCCCGTGAGGCCCACCTGAACAGCCTGCGCGCGATCGCCGCCGACCCGGCCAAGGCCCGCGCGTCACTGCTGCGCAGCTCGATGATCGCCTCGCTGCGCCCGGTCCCGGCATGAACACCCCCTCGGCTGGTTCTCAAGGCTGTTCCCGGGCCCCCGGAACAGCCCTGTCGACCAGCCGGGAAAATCCTGCGCGGTTCGCGGAGATCGTGGGCACCGTGCCGGAGACAGCGCCGGAGGCGGTCGACGAGGTCGTGCGGTGGGCGGACGCCGAGCAACGGGCCTGGGCGGCCCGGCCGCTGCCGGAACGGCTCGCCGCGCTGACATGCGCGGCGGACGCCATGGAGAACGCGATCGGCGAGCTGGGCACGCTGCTGGCGCGCGAGTCCGGCAAGGTGGTGGGTGACTGCCGCGGCGAAATCGGCTTCGCGGTCCGCTTCCTGCGGTGGGTGGTTTCGCATGCACCCGCGGCGTACGCCGAAAGCGTGCAGGACGACGACCTGGGCAGACTGGTCGTGCAGCGGAAACCGTACGGGGTGGTCGCCGCGATCACGCCGTGGAACGCGCCGATCATCCTGACCCTGCTCAAGGTCGGCCCCGCCCTGGCCGCCGGCAACGCCGTCGTGGTGAAGCCGTCGCCGCTCGCCCCGCTCACCGTGGACCGGGTGCTCGGCCTGTTCGACGCGCCGGTCCGGGTGGTGCACGGCGGTCCGGCGACCGGGGCCGCGCTGGTCGGTCACGAGCTGGTGCGGAAGGTGGCGTTCACCGGCGGCGCCGCGGGTGGGCGGGCGGTCGCGGCGCTCGCCGGTGACCGGCTCACCCCGACGGTGCTGGAGCTCGGCGGCAACGATCCGGCGGTGTTCCTCGACGACGCCCCGTTCGGCGACGACGCCATGGACCGTCTCGTCATGGCGAGCTTCGCGACCAGCGGGCAGGTGTGCATGGCGGCGAAACGGCTCTATGTCCCGCGTGGGCGGTTGTCGGACTTCGTCGACGCGTACCTCGCTGCCGCAGGCCGGGTCCTGGTCACCGGTGACCCTCTTCAGCCGGGGGTGACCATGGGCCCGGTGATCTCCGCGGCCGCGCAGCGAGCCGCTGCCCATCTCCGCCGCGGTGCCGGGCACGACCTGGGCCACTTCGACGCGGACCCGGCGACCGGCTACTTCGTCCGCCCCGCCCTGGTCGTCGACCCCGACCCGGCCGACCCGCTGGTCGTGCAGGAGCAGTTCGCGCCGGTGGTGCCGGTCCTCGGCTACGACGACGAGGAGTCGGTGCTGGCCGCGGCGAACGCCGGCGAACTCGGCCTGGGCGCCTCGGTGTGGAGCGCCGACGAGGAGCGGGCGTTCGTGTTCGCCCGGCGGTTCGAGGCCGGCTTCACCTTCGTCAACACGCACAACCGGACCGGCATGAGTCTGCGCGCCCCGTTCGGCGGGGTGAAACGCTCCGGCTGGGGCCGCGAGTACGCCGGTGAGGGCCTCGCCGAGTACGCCCAGACCTGCGTGATCCACGCCCCGGCCGCGTTCCGCCCGGGCGCGGCGTCGACCGGCAGTCCGTCGGCGTATCCCACCGGGTGATGTGATCCAGGCCACTCCAGTTCACGTCCGATGACTGCTCCCCGTCTCGTGCATGTCAACCGGCATGGGAGAGGAGCAGGGCGATGCACGAGATCGTGATTCTGGGCGGTGGCTACACCGGGATGGGCGCGGCGACCACGCTTGCCGGCCTGACCAGGGGCCGCGACGACGTACGGATCACCGTAGTCAACGGCAGTGAACGGTTCACCGAGCGGCTCCGGCTGCACCAGACGGCTTCCGGGCAGCGGCTCGCCGACCTGCGCATCCCGGATCTGCTGGCCGGGACCAGCGCCGGGCTGGTGACCGGTTGGGTGACGCGGGTCGACACCGGGGCGCGGGTGGTCCGGGTGGACGACGAGCGGGAGATCCACTACGACACGCTGGTCTTAGCGCTCGGCGGCGTCACGGACACCGCCGCTGTTCCGGGGGCGGACGAGAACGCGTACACCCTGGAGAACGCGGAAGCGCTCGCCCGGCGGCTGGACCGTCTGGGCAGCGGGACCGTGGCGGTCTGCGGCACCGGGCTGACCGGGATCGAGGCCGCCACCGAGATCGCCGAGCAGCACCCGGGCCTGGACGTGCTGCTGATCGGCCGCAGCGCGCCCGGCTCGGACCTGGGCCGGCGCGCCAAGACCTATCTGGACCGGTCGCTGGCCCGGCTGGGGGTACGCGTGCTCGCCGGCGCCGAGATCACCAAGGTGCTGCCGGACGCCGTCGAGACGACCTCCGGCGAGACGATCGCGGCCGACGTGATCCTGTGGACCGGCGGCGTACGCGTCCCGGCGCTGCCCGCCACGGCCGGCCTCACCGTCGACGACAGGGGCCGGATCGTCACGGACGGCTCGCTGCGCTCGGTATCGCACCCCGACGTCTACGCGGTCGGCGACTCCGCCGCGATCCGCCAGAAGTACGGCGTCATGCACGGCACCTGCCAGGGCGGCATACCGAGCGCGGTGCACGCGGCCTACTCGATCGCGCGGGAACTCGACGGGCGGGAGCCGAAGCGGTTCCGGTTCGGGTACGTGCACCTGCCGATCAGCCTGGGCCGGCGGGACGCGGTCATCCAGTTCAGCCGGCCGGACGGCAGCCCCAAACGGCTGGCGCTCACCGGGCGGGCGGCGGTCTGGTACAAGGAGACGGTGAGTTCCTCGCCGTGGCCGTCGTTCCAGCGCCTCCTCAAGACCCCGGCAGTGGGCCTGTTCTCGTGGCGGCGGGGCGGCCGGTACACCCGATGAGCAGCCCCTTCGAGGAATACCGCAACCTGCTGTTCTCGGTGGCCTACCGGATCCTCGGCACGGCCGTGGACGCGGAGGACGCGGTGCAGGACACCTGGGTCAAGTGGTCGGCGGCGGACCGCTCCCAGGTGGCCGAGCCGAAGGCGTACCTGGTGCGGATCGTGACCAACGTGGCGATGGACCGGCTGCGGTCGGCCCGGGCGCGCCGCGAGACGTACGTCGGGCCGTGGCTGCCCGAACCCATCCTGACCAGCAGCGACGCCGCCGACGACGTGGCCGTGGCCGAGTCGGTGTCGGCCGGGCTGCTGATGCTGCTGGAGAGCCTCAGCCCGCTCGAGCGTGCGGTGTTCGTGCTGCGGGAGGCGTTCGGCTTCGGCTACGCGGAGATCGCGGCGGCCGTGGAGCGCTCCGAGGAGACCGTGCGGCAGGCGGCGCACCGGGCGCGCGGGCACGTGCAGGACCGGCGGCCCCGGTTCGCCGCCACGCCGGCGCGGCACCGGCAGGTCACCGAGCGGTTCTTCGCCGCCGCCGGGGGCGGCGACATCAACACCCTGATGGAACTGCTCGCTCCGGATGTCGCGCTCTGGACCGACGGCGGCGGACGGGTACGCCAGGCGCTGCGCCCGGTGATCGGCGCGGAACGGGTGGCGGCTTGGCTGGCCGGGGTGGGCAGCCGGGCGTACGAGGGGGTCGAGCCGGCCGACATGCGCGTCGAGATCGCCGAGCTGAACGGCGCGGCCGGCCTGGTCTTCCACGCGGCGGACCGGGTGCTGGCCACGATGACCGTCGAACTCGGCCCGGACGGCCGGATCGTCGCGATCCACAACGTCGCCAACCCGGAGAAGCTGGGCGCGGTCACCACCGGAACCGTGCACACCCTCCCGACCCCCGGCTGACCGTACCGATCAGGTGGTGTAATCCACGACGGCGCGGGCGCTGAGCAGCGGGCGCAACCACGTGCCCAGCTCGAGGTGCGCCGGGTGTGCCTGGTATGCGCGCAGATCATCCACATCGTGGTGCTCGGTGCGGAGGTAGAGGTCCCACGAGACGTCGGTGCGCAGCTCGTCGATCTCGGCGGTCAGCGAACGGATCTCGGGAACGGCATCGCCGAGCTCTTCCAAACGCACCTTGGCCTTGGCAGCATCGCCGGCATCAGAAAACTTCATCAGAACGACGTGAACCAGCATTCCCCGCCCCCAAAAATATCTTCATCATCAAGAGAACCCCTGTTGCGAAAGCGGCACCCGAGTGTAGTTTTGGGAAACGCCGTTTCGCTAGGGGGAACCGGATGTCCGGTGTTCTACGCGTCGCCGCCGCCCAGATCGAAGCCGGTCAGGACGTGCCCGCCAACCTCGCCGCCTGCCTGCGCGTCATCGACGCAGCCGCCGCACAGCGGGCCCAGCTCGTGGTGCTCCCCGAGTTCTGCAACCATCTGTCGTGGTATGCGTCGCGCGAGCAGGCCCACGAGCTGGCCACCCGCCCCGGCGACGCCTTCCTGAGCGCAATCTCGGCACGAGCGCGCCGGCACGGCATCTGGATCAAGATCAACGTCACTCATGCGTACGCGGACGCGCGCACCGGCGGCACGAACCTGCTCTTCGACCCCGCCGGCGTCGTCGTCGCGCAGTGCGACAAGCAGACCCTGATGGGCGCGGAGAACGACTTCCTGCAGCCGGCGCCAACCGTCGGCCCGGTCATCGAGACGCCGCTCGGACGGCTCGGGATGTACGCGTGCATGGAAGGCGTGGTCAACGAGGTGGCCCGCGGGCTGGCGCTGCGCGGGGCCCAGGTGCTGCTGAACAGCCTGAACAGCTTCGCCCTGGACGAGTCGGACCTGCACATCCCGGTCCGGGCCGCGGAGAACAAGGTGTGGGTGGTGGCCGCCAACAAGGTCGGGCCGCTGCTGCCGCGCGACTCGCTGCCGGCGATCGCGGAGGGTCTGGGCGTGCCGCCGGAGTGGCTGCACGGCGCCGGCGAGAGCCAGATCGTCGCGCCGGACGGCACCGTGGTGGCGAAGGCGCCGCGCACCGGCGAGGCCGTGATCGTCGCCGACATCGACCCCTCGCTCGCCGACGACAAGCGGCGCCCGGACGGGACGGACATCTTCGCCACCCGCCGGCCGGCGCTCTACGGGCCGATCGCCGCGCCGCCGGTCGGGCGGCAGCGGCCACCCGGAGCACCGACGCTGCCGGTCGCTGTGGTCCGCTCACTGTCCGCCGTCCGGGACGCCGCACTGGCCGGCGTGCAGTTGCTGGTGCTGCCGCCCCACGCCGCCGCCGCGGCGCCCACCGCCGCCGCGCCCACCGCCGCCGCGCCCACCGCCGCCGCGCCCACCGCCGCCGCGGCCACCAGCGGGCACATTTCCGAAATTTCGGAAATGTTGGTCGGCACCGAAGCTCATGCCGTCATCGCGGCCGATGACGAGAGCTTCGTGATCAGCGCGGCCGGGATCGTCGCGCGGCAGCCGCGGTTGCACGGCGGGCCGGGCAAGGAGATCATCCCGGTCGATCTGGATTGGGGCCGCCTTGCGGTGATCGCCGGGGACGACGCGCTCTACCCCGAGACCTTCCGGCTCGCCGCGCTGCTCGACGCCGACGTGGTGGCGGTGCCCTACCAGGCGCAGGAGCCCTGGGAGCTGGCGCTGGGCCTGCCCGAGCGGGCCGCCGAGAACCGGCTCAACCTGGTGGTCAGCACGCCGCTGGACCAGCCCGCGGCGATCTTCGCGATGACCCCGGACTTCACCCTCTGGACCAAGTGGGAGGGCCCGTTCACCGGGCGCATCTCCACACCGGTCCGGTTCGACGTGCCGGCCGGTGATCCGGTGGGCACGGCGAGCGTCGCTCCCGCCCAGGCCGCGAACCGCCTGGTGTCGCGCAACACCGATCTCGTCGACGGCCGTCCCTGGCGGCTGGCCGACGCCCTTATCAGATAAGAAGGGTGCCCCATAGTGGCCGAGACGATCCAGCACGTGGAGGACATGGTCGACGGTTCGCCGGTCGTCGACGTGCACGACACGTTCAACTATTACCGGCAGCTGCTCGCCGATCTGAAGGCGAAGATCGACGCCCGGTTCGAGACCTCCCGTGATCCCTCCACGCTGGACCTGCAGACCTACGGCACCTATCCGGACGGGCCGGGCGGCTCGCTGGAGGCGTACGCCGGACCGGAGGTCGACTGGCTGGTCCACTCCTGGATCGGCAACCCCGGCGCCAGCTTCGCCAACCTGCACCTGACCTGTTGGCTCGGCCCGCAGGTGAAGGTGCCGCACCTGGGCATCGCGCTGCTGGTCTGGCCGGGCGGCTGGTTCTACCTGGACTCGGTGCCGCGGACGAACATGGTCGAGGACGCCGGCTACTTCGACAAGTACTACGCCGAACTGGACGAGGAGTGGCTGGAGCTGCGGGCCGATCCGCAGTTCGAGTATTTCGTGAGCCGGGCCGGGTTCATCCGGGCCAGCCTGTCGCCGACGGCGTACTGCTACTCGTTCGAGCGGTCGCAGCGGAACCTGGAGATCGTGTCGGCGCGGGCGCACGCGCACGTGGACCGGTGGCTGCGCTGGGTGGACGAGGCCGACGCCGTTCCGCAGGAGGAGCAGGCCGCGCTGGCCGCCACCGACGAGACGATCCGCCGGAACATCGCCGAACGGGACCCGGCGAATGTGATGGGCGTCCGCTTCTTCGGCGAGGAGACGACGAACAAGCTGGTCCGGGCGCTGTGGGGCGGCGACCGGGAACTGCCGCGGCCGGGGACCGGGTCATGAGCGTCCGGTCGGTGTGGTGGGCCGCGACGATTCCCGGGGCCGCGGCGCCGTTCGACACCGCCCATCTACGGGTTTTCTACCCCGCTCGCCCCACCGGTTCGGATCAGGAACGGCTCTCCGGGGTCTTCCCCGCCGACCCGTCGCTCGCTCCCTACCCGGTGGCCGTGATCGTGTCCGGCGTCAACGTCGGTCAGGAGGCGTATCGGTGGCTGGCTGTGGAGCTGGCGTCCCGTGGCTTCGTCGCCGTCACGTACGACTGGGTGGGTGAGCTGTTCGGGGGGCTGCGGGGGATCACGCCCGGCGTCGAGCTGGCGGCCGCCCGGCCGGATGCCTACGGCACGCGGGCGACCACGCCGTCGGTGCCGGCGGTCCTGGACGCGCTGGCGACCATGACGGGGCCGGTCGAAGGCCTGCTCGATCTCGACAGGGTCGGGCTGATCGGGCACTCGGCCGGCGGGACGGTCATCCTGCAGAGCGCGCGGTTCTTCCCAAGCGTGAAAGCGGTGGCGGCGTACGGCACGCACACCATGGTCGCCACGATGCTCGGCTGGCCGGCCGGGACCGTGCTGCCGGCGCAGGTGGACTGCCCGGTGCTGCTGATGAACGGCGAGAACGACGGGGTCATCAACGGTTCCGCCGACCGGTACGGCGAGGACGCCGCGACCCGGCGCGACCCGATCAGCCGCACCTTCGACGAGGCGCTGCCCAACAGGGGCGGCGAGAACGTGCAGGTCACCTTCTCCGGCGCGAACCACTTCGGGATCGTGCACCCGGTCGACGACACCGCTGCCCGCGCGTTCCTCGACCTCGAAGCCACCACCGACCCGGCCGCGACCCGGGCGGCACTCGCCGAGGTCACCGCGGCGTTCCTCGACACCCATCTGCGTGGCGCCACCGGCGACGCGCTCGACAAGGCCCTTCAGCACCCGGACATCGCCGGGATACGGCGGAGGTAACAGCCATGCTCAAGAACTTCTGGTACGCGGTGGAGTTCTGCGACCGGGTCACCACCAAACCGGAGCGGATCACGGTGCTCGGGCAGCACTTCGTCATCTACCGCACCCCCAAGCAGGGCCGGGTCGTGGTTCTGAGCGACCTGTGCGTACACCGTGGGGCGGCCCTCTCCGGCGGGTGGCTCAAGGACGACAAGATCGTCTGCCCGTACCACGGGTGGGAGTACGAGCCGGACGGGCAGTGCAGCAGGATCCCGGCGAATCTGCCGGGGCGGGGCATCCCTCGCAAGGCACGGGTGGACTCGTACCCCGTACAGGAGAAATATGGTTTTGTCTGGGTCTTTCTCGGTGACCTGCCCGAGGAGGAGCGGCCGCCGATGCCGGTCTGGCCGGAGTTCGACGACCTGGTGGAGAACGGCGGCAAGTTCCGCGTGGTGACCGGCGAGTTCCTGTGGAACGCCAACTACGAGCGGATCCTGGAGAACGGCTGCGACATCGCGCACGCGCCGTTCGTGCACGCCGGCCGGTTCGGCAATCCGGACATGCCGCAGGTTCCGGACTACGAGGTGGAGCACCCGGACGAGTGGTCGGCGTTCGCCACCGTCGACCTGCACCCGCCGAAGCCGTCCGGTCTGTGGGGCAAGTTCGGCCGGCTGATCGGCAACGACCTGAAGAAGCGCCCGCCGGTCACCACGTCGGCCGGTTGGATGCTGCCCAACATGATCAAGCTGCACGTGCGGCTGCCGATCGGCGACATGATCATCTACGACACGAACATCCCGATCGACGAGACGCACACCCTGGTCAAATGGGTTGCGCTGCGCACCTTCTTCACCGGCACATGGGCAAACAAAGATGCGATCAACCGTACGATGCGCATCTTCTACGAGGATGCGGCGGTGGTCGACAAGGTCCGGCCCGAGCTGCTGCCCTTCGACCTAGGCGCGGAACTGCACATCAAGAGCGACCTCATCGCCGTGGAGTACCGGCGGCGGCGTCAGGAGCTGGCCGACAAGGGCTGGCTGCTCAACGAGGAGGACTTCATCACCGGCGACGTGCCCCGGCGCACCGCCACGGTGATCCCCTCGCCGGCCCGCCGGGAGAACGCCGAACTGAACCGGGCCTGGGTGCACAAGGCGCGCGGCGAACACCCGACCGTGGCCGCGGCCCGGCTGATGGGCGCCGGCCCTGACGAAACCGCCGACCCGCCTTCCGCTCCCGCCGAAGCAGTGAAGGAGACCGACCAGTGAGCCTGCCTTCCGCGCTCTCCGACAGCACGCTCGCCAAGATCCTCGCCCGGGTGCCGGTATCGCTTGCGGAGGACCGCGCTCTCACCTCGCCGATGAGCCCCACCCCGGTCGGACAAATCCGTGTTTGGCGGGGCGATGGTCCGGTGGTCAAGGTGGTCAACGTCAGCCTGGTCGTCCCTGCGATCGGCCTGGACAGTCACATGATCTTCGCGTTCACCGCGCCGGACTCCGGAGTCCCGCACTTCACGCTGGATTCGGTCGCCAACGGCGAGAACTACGCCTTCCACCTCGACCTGATCCCCCGGATCGACCTGGCGACCTCGCTGTCCTACCTGGACGAGGTGTATGAGCCGCTGACGACGGTCTTCACCGCGACGCGCAGTCGTGACGGGCTCTCTCCGGCTCACCTGGCCCCTCGCCAATATGCTCTTATGTCACCTTGGATGCTGGTCAATCGGGCGACTGAGGCCGCCTTCCGGTCGATCGATGACGCCGTCGACGCCTACTTCACTCACTGGGCTTCGCTGGTCGAAACCGGTATCAAGGCCGAAGGCACCGCGACTCGCGATGCAGCACATCGGGAGCTGCTGTTCAGCCCGGAGATCGACCCGGTCTGGAAGCAGACGGTACGGCTGCTGGGCGAGGAGCAGAGCGAGTCCGTCAGAAAACAGCTGGTGAGCAACTGATGAGCGAACCCAGCACCTGGCAGAAACGCATCGCCGGTGAATGGCACGGCCGGCCCTCCCTCTTCGATCACGCCGGCACGTGGTGCGGGTTCGAGGAGATCCGGCGCTCGTCGGACTTCGTCGACGGCGTGACCACGTACCGGATGGACGGCGGCCTGGTCGGCGGCGGACCCCTGGCCGGGCAGTTCCGCCTCGGCGCCCCGTTCTCGTTCGGCGTCGTCGACTCCGACCAGAACCGGGTCTACACCGGACCGGACTTCTTCGGCACCGGCCAGCCGTACGGCAGCTTCGTCGACTCGCACTACTACGGGCCAGGCTGGCAGGTCGACCTGAACACGTGGAACCAGGTGCTCCCGGACGGCGACACCCAGGTCTACTCGTCGGTCCTCTACCAGGGCTGGGCGGTGGTCGGCTGCTTCAACGGCGTCTACACCCGGGAACCCTCGAAGGTCGACGATCTGATCGCGGCGGAGACCCGCAACGGGCCGGTGCCGTACATCCTGCCCACCAAGGAAGCCGGCGCCTTCACCGGCGACCTGGAGTTGTGGAGCGCCGATCAGAAGTTGCGCGGCACCGTGTCGGCGTCGATCGCGCTCGAACCGATCGACCTGCTGCGCACCCGGCGGACGATCACCTGGCAGGGCGCCGGCCTGGACCGTTCCGTTGCGGTGGAGACCCGGCGGGACGGCAACCGGCTCTTCTTCGAGGGGCCGCAGGCGTGGGGCAACGCGATCGGTTTCGGTCGCGCCTCGTTCCAGTCGCTGCACCTCACCGACGTCTGGAAGATCAAGGGGCGGGAGTTCTCGATCGACGCGGCCCCAGGCATGTCGGCGGGCCGGCAGCTCGCGGTCGTCTACGAGCTGTTCGACGGCGGCAACCTGGACTCGGTGCTGCACGGCCTCCTGGAGTGGACCTCATGACCGTCGTGGTGGTGACCGGCGGGACCCGCGGGATCGGGCATGGCCTGGTCCGCGCCTTCCTCGCCGAGGGGGCGTCGGTGGCGTACTGCGGGCGTTCGCTGCCCGACGACGGCCCGCCGGAGGCGCTGGCCATGGTCGCGGACGTCACCGATCGCGCCGACGTGCGCATGCTCTGGGACGCCGCCGTCGACAAGTTCGGGAAAGTCGACATCTGGGTCAACAACGCCGGGATGTCGAACTCGCGCCGGCCGCTGTGGGAGCTGGATCCCGCCGAGATCGACTCGGTCGTGCAGCTCAACCTGCAGGGCACTCTGCACGCGAGCGCGGTCGTCCTGGAGGCGATGCTGGCACAGGGGCACGGCGCGCTCTGGAACATGGAGGGGCTCGGCTCCAACGGGCAGATCGTTCCGGGCCTCACCCCGTACGGCGCGACCAAGCGGGCCCTCACCTACGCCACGCTCGCCATGGCGAAGGAGCTGAAGGGCAAACCGGTCAAGGTGGCGCTGCTCTCCCCCGGCATGGTCGTCACCGACCTGCTCATCCAGGACTACGACCCGGCCGAACTGGAGAAAGCCAAGAGGATCTTCAACATCCTGGCCGACCGGGTCGAGACGGTCACCCCCTGGCTGGCCCGCAAGGTGCTGGCCGGTACGAGCAACGGCGGCCGGGTCGCGTGGCTGACCAGCCGCAAGGCCGCCTATCGGTTCGCCACCGCGGCCTTCCGCAAGCGCGACGTCTTCGGGGAGCCGTGATGGAGTACCCGATCGCTCTGGCGCTCGAGGACTTCGTACCGGTCGTTCTCGGCACCACCGGATTCGCGCTGCTCGCGCGTACCGCTCCGAATCTGCCTGCGCAACGCGCGGGCCTGGCCGGAGCCCTGCTGATCGGCGCCGGCGGCATCGCCAAATGTGTCTGGAAGCTGGGGTACGCGGCCGGCGCCGGCGACTGGAAGCTGCTGGAACAGCTGCTGTTCCCGCTGATGGCGGCCGGCGCGACGCTACTCGCCTGGGCCCTCGCCGTCACCGTGCGGCGTGGCAGGCCGACCCGCTTCTGGCCGTTCGCGCTCGCCTTCGGGCTGTGCGCGGCCGGCGCGATCCTGGCCGGCAGCCTCAACCCGCTGTTCGTGGCGGCCACCCTCGGCGTCACCGCGATCAGCGTCCTCGGCGCGATCGTCGCCGGCCGGTACCGGCAGTGGTGGGCCGTGTCGCTCTACGTCCTCGGGCTGGTCCTGGTGATGGGGCTGGTGCCGCTGCGCTCGTCGGACGAGCACCACACGCTCGCCTTCCAGTGGCTGGAACAGTCGATCAACACCGCCGCGCAGGCCTGCCTGCTCGTCGCCGCCTGGCTCACCCTCCGCGCAACGCGGCCCGCACTCGTTGGAGCTTCGCAATGACTGATGCCCTCGGCTGGCGCCGCAAGTTCGGCGTCATCGCCCCGTCGACCAACACGATCGTCGAGCCGGACTTCTACGCCATGGCCGTACCCGGTGTGACCTCGCACTTCTCCCGCATCCACATCCGCAACCAGGACCTGTCGGACGACGCCAACTTCGAGAATCTGCTGGTGCAGATCCGGGCGGAGATCGGCGCGGCCTGCGAGCGGGTGCTGACCTGCGAGCCGGACTACATGGTGATGGGCATGTCGGCCGAGACGTTCTGGGGCGGGGTGGAAGGCAACCGCGAGTTCGTGGCCCAGATCAAGGCGATCACCGGCCTGGACGTGGCCACCGGAGCGGAGGCCTGCGAGCGGGCCCTGAAGCTCTACGGTGCCCGCAAGATCGGCGTGGTCACGCCGTACCAGCCGGTCGGTGACGCCAACGTGGTCCGGTTCTTCGGCGAGATCGGGTTCGAGGTGGCCGCGATCCAGGGCCTGAAGTGCCCGACCGCGGTGTCCATCGCCCACGTGACCGAGGACGAACTGCGGGCCGCCATCCTCATGGTGAACACCCCGGACGTGGACGCCATCGTGCAGTGCGGGACCAACCTGTCGATGGTCCGCCTGGCCGACGAGGCCGAGCGCTGGCTGGGCAAGCCGGTGATCGCCATCAACGCGGCCACCTGGTGGATGGCGCTGCGGGAGAACGGCATCAAGGACAAGGTCTACGGAGCCGGCAGTCTCCTGCGCGAGTACTGACCGCCTTCGGATCGGGGGTGTGGGACCGGCCCCGCGCAGTAGCCGGGCCCACACCCCTGAACCGGCTTCCTAGCGGAAGCCGGCCATCCGCCGGCGGCGGGCGGGCAGCAGCATCAGCAGGCCGATGCCGGGCAACATCAGGGCACTGCCGATCAGTACGACCGTCGCCCACTCCTGCCCGGGCCCGGTCTTCGGCAGCGCGCCCCCGGCGGCCGGAGTCGAGGACCGGCTGGTCGTGGTCCCCGCAGGAGTCGTCTTCGTCGCGGCCGGGCTCGTCGTCTTGCTGGGAGTCGGGCTGGCCGGACCACCACCGCCACCGCCGAAGGTGATCGGGACCTGTGCCTTGTTCGCCTCGACCACCTCAGGCTCGGCGGCCGACGGCAGGATCTGCGCGGCGATCACACAGCCGTCGGTGCCGCAGTCGTGCCCACCGAAGCTGGTGGCCAGCTTGAGCGAGATCTGCGCGGTGTTCCCGGACGCGTCGGCGTTCACGAAGACCGCGCCACCGGCAAGATTGCAGTCGGTCGAGGTGGCCGGGTCCTTGATGCACTGACCCAGCGCGATGTTCGTCAGGCTGGCGGTGAAGCCGTTGCCGGACACGGTGACGGTGTCGCCGTCCTTGAGACCGCTCGTCTTGGAGACGGTCAGAGTCGGGGCGGCCGCGGCCGGCGTACCGGTCATCAGCACGACCGCGCCGGCACAGACCAGGCCGGCCGCGACCGCCGCGGCCAGCCGGCGGATGCGGGGATAACGGGGCATCGATAAACCTCCATCAGATGTCAGGATCGGGCGACGGCAGCCTCGTCGGTGCCGAGGTAGGACAGGACGACTGCGGGATGGGACCGGACCTCGTCCGGCGTCCCCTCCGCGATCACCCGGCCGGCGTCCATCGCGATCAGCCGGTCGGCGACCCGGGACAGCAGCGGGAGATCATGCTCGATGACGAGGATCGTGGTGCCGAGCTCGGCGCGAACCCGCAGCATCAGATCGGCGAGGCCGGCGCCGTCGGCCTGGGTGAGGCCGGACGACGGTTCATCCAGCAGCAGCAGCCGCGGGCGCAGGGTGAGCAGGCAGCAGAGCTCAACGACGCGGCGGGTGCCGGTGGAGAGCTCACCGACCGGGCGATCAGCCAGCCACCCCAACCCCATCGCACGCAGGGCCGCATCAGCGGCGCCGGCTTTGCTGATTTCGGCGCCGTCAACACCCAAGATCTCAAGCCCCAGCTGTACGGGTAGACCGCACTCCGCCGCCACCATGACGTTCTCCCGGACCGTCATGGCCGGAAAGAGCCGAGCGTCCTGAAACGACCGGACCAGCCCGGCCCGGGCCCGCCGCTCCGGTGTCCACTTGGTGACGTCCCGCCCCTGGTAGGCGACCGCTCCCCCGTCCGCCGAGGTGAACCCCGCAAGAATCTCGAAGAGCGTCGTCTTCCCGGCGCCGTTGGGCCCGATGATCCCGACGATCTCCCCCACGCCGACGGTGAAGGTGGCTTCCTGCACGGCCCGCACCCCACCGAACGCCCGCCGGATGCCGCTGACCTCAAGAAGCGACCCGGGCCCGTCGTGCGGCACGAGCGGTTCGGCCGGCAGCCCAGAGATGCTCCAGAGTCGAGGCCGCCCTCCGAACGACAATTCCGGCACCTCGGCCGGCCCACCCAACGGCTCGGTGCCAGACGGAACGGAATGGGTCGTTCCGTTCGGGAGCCACGCGGGTGCGGCCCGGAGGCGGGCCGGAGCGCGATGGAGCGGCGCAACGCCGGGCCGGGAGACGGCACCGCGGAGCCGGCGTGGGAGGGACTCGGTCAGGAGGCCGCCGAGGCCGTTCGGCAACAGGATGACCACCAGGAGCCAGCCCAGCGTCAACGCAGCCTGGCCGGGAATGCCCAGCGGAAACAGCGCCGGCAAGCCGACGATGACGGCCGAGCCGAGGAGGGCGCCGCCGGTGCGGGCCAGGCCGCCGACGACGGCGATGGCGACCACGTCGATGCTGGCGGCGGCCGGGAAGCTGTTCACGCTGAGCTGGGACTGGCCGAAGCCGATCACGACTCCGCCGAGGCCGGCCAGGGCGCCGGCTACGGCGTACACCTGGAGTTTGCGCAATGGGGCCCGGACCGTCAGTGCCCGGCCGGCGTCCTCGTTGTCGCGCAGTGCCAGCAGGAGGCGGCCGAAGCCGCCGCCAGCGAGCCGGGCGGTGACCCACCAGCCGATCCCCAGCAACACCAGCGCGAACAGGTAGTAGTCGACGGCGGTGCTGACCACGTAGCCGTTCCAGACCGGGTAGGGCACGGTCCGGCCGTCGCCGAGCAGCCACGGCTGGCGCAGCAGCCAGCCGCTGGTGGCCAGCGCGAAGGCGAGCGTGGTGACGCCCAGGGCCACGCCGCGCAGCCGCAGCGCCGGGATGCCGATCAGGACCGCGGAGAAGGCGGCGGCCGCGCAGCCGGCCAGGACGCCGAGGAACATGTTGCCGGTCAGGGTGGCGATCTGAACGGCGACCGCCGCGCCGATGCCGGCGAAGCCGAACTGGCCGAGGGAGAGTTCGCCGGCGATGCCGGTCACCAGGATCACCGAGAGCGCGACCAGCGTGTAGCCGCAGACCGTGGTGAGGACCGACGCGGTCGCGTTGCTGACCACATAGGCCAGTCCGACGCCGGCAGCGGCGAGCAGGGCCAGCCCGATGCGGGCGGCGATGCCGGCCCGGTGGGTGGTCTGCCGCGGCCAGGGTGCGGGAGTCTCGCGACGGCCGGCCTGTTTCTGCAGCAACAGCGAGATCAGGATGACGGCGCCGAGGACGACGTCGACGAAGCCCATCGACTCGCGGGTGAGCAGCACCTGCTCCAGGACGCCGATGCCGATGGAGGCGACGAACGCGATCGGCAACGAGGTCATCCGGGCGATCACCGCGCCGGCCAGGCCGCGCAGCAGCAGTTGCGGGCCGAGCGATTCGATCGACTGCACGCCCTGGGTGGGGGTGAGCAGGATGGCCGAGAACGCGGCGATGGCCCCGGCGACCGCCCAGGCCAGGCTGGCCATCCGGGGCGCCGGTACGCCGTTGACGGTCGCCGCGTCCGGATGGTCGGCGGCGGCCCGGATGCCGATGCCGAAGCGGGTGCGGCGCAGGAAGAACGCGAGGGCGGCCAGCAGCACCGGGGTGAGCAGCAGCATCGCGGTCAGCGACGAGCCGACGGCGGTGGTGCCGAGGGTGAACGCCGGCAGCCCGGGCGGCTTCGGGTAGGTGGCGCCGGAGAAGCTGTCCCGGGACACCAGCAGGGCCAGGACCAGGATGAACTGGGCCAGGCCGAGGGTGGCGATCATGCCGATCACCCGCGGCCGGCGGTAGAGGCGGCGGACCACGACCATCTCGATGAGCGCGGAGAGCCCGCCGGCCACCGCGATGGCGATCGGGAACGCCAGCCAGTACGACATGCCGGTGGCGAGACGCGCCAGCACCGCCGCGCCGAAGACACCGACCGCGCCGTGCGCGAAGTTGACGAACCGGCTGGACCGGTAGACCAGCACCAGGCCGATGGCGAGCAGCCCGTACGTGAGTCCGGTGAAGAACCCGACCGCGATCATTCGGCGTGCCCTCCCAGGACCAGGCGGCGCGCGAGATCCGGGTCGGACCGCAGCCGGCCCGGGGTGTGCTCGGCGATGATCGTGCCGTGCTCCATGAACAACAGCCGGTCGGCGACCGACATGGCGACGTTCACCGACTGCTCGATGAGCAGGGTGGCGACGCCGGCCGTGGCGAGCCGGCGGACCAGTTCGAGCAGGCCGCCGACCACGACCGGGGCGAGGCCGAGCGAGAACTCGTCGACCAGCAGCACGCTGGGCCGCTGGATCAGGGTCTTGGCCAGCACCAGCATCTGCCGTTCGCCGCCGGAGAGGGTGGCGGCGGGCTGGTCGGCGCGGGCGGCGAGGCGCGGGAACACCGCGAGGGCGCCGTCGACGGCGGTGGCGGTCTTCTCGTCGTGGCGGGGCACCGGGTACGCGTGCATGCGCAGGTTGTCGCGAACCGTGAGGGAGCCGAACGCCTGCTGCCCGATGACCGTGGACATGCCGAGCCGGGCCCGTTTGGCGCCGGGCACACTCGTGATGTCGCGCCCGAGCAGGGTGACCGTCCCGGCGGTGGGCCGGCTGAGCCCGGAGATCATCCGGACCAGGGTGGACTTGCCGACGCCGTTCGGCCCGCAGAGCGCCACCGTCTCGCCGCTGTGCACGGCCAGGTCGACGCCGAACAGCACCTGGATCGGCCCGTACCCACCGGACAGGCCGCTGACCTCGAGGATCCGCTCACTCGCCAAGGGGAGTCACCGGCCCCTCGTACGCGAAACACGAGCACCCGGTGTCGTACTTGATCACCCGGTATCCGCTGCCGGCCGCGTACCGATCCTCGCCGAGCTCCCCGCCGAAACCGGTCGCCGTGGCGAAGGACGTGCCCAGCGCCTGGGCCGCGGCGCCCCACGTGGCCGCGTTCAGATTCGGCCCGAGATCAGCCGCCGCGGCCTGCAGCAGCAGCCCGGCATCGCAGTAGGTGAACGCGACCCGGGCGTTCTCCCGCTGCTTGAAGGTGATCCCGGCGTCCGCGTAGATCTTCTGGCACTTCTTCTCGGCGTCGGTGTCCGGGAAGGCGAGCCGGCTGTCCGGCACGTCGTACCCCGGCGCGAAGCCGATCCCGACCATGCCCTCGAGCGCGGAAGGCGGGATCGTCCCCGGGTTGGCCACCATGAACGACGGGCTGTCGAAGGTGGAGATGCCGTACCGCGCGGTGTAGCTCTGTGCCGCCGCGCTGGTCATGAAGAACGGCGCGATCCGGGCTCCGCCGAGGAAGAACACCCGGTCGATCTCCCTGCCGCGGAAGCTGACCGCGGCCTGGGTGAGCCCGGTGTTGAGGGTGCCCAGGTCGGTGGTGTCAATCCACGCGACCGTGCCCTCGACGCCGAGCACGGCGAGCGCCGGCGCGACGATGTCGTCGTAGACGGCCCGGTTCGCCGGGCTGTCCGCCGCGACCAGGCCGGCCCGGTCCCGGTCGGTGAAGAACTTCTGCCGGTCCAGGACCGCGAGGAACGACGAGGCGAACGCGTCGTACTCGGGGAACGATCCGGTCCAGAGGTACGGCGCCAGCTCGGTGAAGGTGGCCCGCGAGTTGGCGATCAGGGTGGCGTCCAGCATCAGGGTCTGCCGCTGGGCGTAACAGGGCCGGGCGTTGGACTGCAGCTGCCCGGTCAGGACCACCGCGAACGCCTGGTCGTCCTGGGTGATCTGGCTGCACAGCGTGGTCTCCGCGGCCGGCGAGTCGTTGCTCGCCTCGTACTCCCGGTAGACCGCCTCCAGCTTGCGCCCGGCGATCCCACCGTTCGCGTTGAGGTACGCCGCCAGCGCCTTGACCTGCTCGGCAGGCTTGCCGACGTCGGCGTTCTGGAAGCCGGTCATCGACGCCGTCTTCGTCAGGTCGGTGCCGATGAACACCACCTTCACCGCGTCGCCGGTGACCCCCGGCCCGGCGCCGGACGTCCCGGCCTGGGTGCCGCCCGCGCCGGGCATCAGCACGCCACAACTGGTGTACGCCAGCACCACGACGAGCAGCAGGGCTCCGAGCCGCAGCGGCGCCTTCATGATTTCTCCTCGAACAGCGACAGGTTCTTGGGGTAGCGCCGGGCCAGCACGTGGGTGAGAGCGGCGAGGTCGAGCACCGAGTCGCCGCCCGCGCTGTCCGGATCGCCGAGCAGGTCGCGCAGCGAGTCGAGGCTGAGCTGGGCGCCGGCCATCCGCCGCAGCCGACCGGCGCCGGGCGCGTCGTCGAAGACCAGGAACGCGCCGAGGCTGCCGAGGCGGACCACGGACGGCAGCATCGCCTGGGACGGGTCGGCGTAGGCCAGGGCCCGGCGCCGGGTGAGCCGGCGCAGCACGCCCCAGACGATCAACAGCACGCCGGCCAGGTTGATCAGAAGAAGACCCCAGGGGTACGCCCGATGCCCGATCCGCACGACCGCGAGCCCACTGACGTCGGCGCTGATCACGTACTCGCCGAACGCCGCCAGGGGAATGTCGACCGGGACGGTGAAGGTGCGGCTCTGCCCGGGGCTGAGGTTCGCGACCCGCTCCTGATGGAACACGTTGTCGTTGCCGCCACCGCCGAGCCGGACCTGGACCGTGGCGTCGACCAACTGCGACGTGGACGGGTTGCGGACCGTGTAGGTGAGCGTCAACCGGTCCGGCGCGCCGAACCAGGCGGCCGCGGTGCCGCCGGTGAGCCGGGCCTCCTGGACGATCAGGTCGCGGGCCGGAGCGGTGCCCTTCGGCAGGGCGGCGGTGGCGTGGCCGGTGAGGGTGAGCGGGAGGTTGACCTTCTGGGTGGCGTCGCCGAGGACCGCGGCGACCTGCACGACGCAGGGGCACGGCTTGGGTGGGTCGCCGATCTGCAGGTCGACGATGAAGGTGCCGTCCGGGCGTACCGGGGTGGCCAGCGCGGCCCGGGTGTCGCAGGCGGCCGAGCCGGTCGTGCCGCCCTCGCCGCAGGTGACGAACTGGAGCAGTTGCCCGGCCGTCCAGCCCTCGCCGGTGACCCGGACGGTCTCGCCCGGCTTGGCGGTGTTCTTCGACAGCCGCGCCCCCAGCCCGGCGGCCCCGGCGCTGACCCCGGTGGTGACCAGCATCAGCACGATCACCGAGGCCAGCGTGGCGAGCCTTCTCATCCGTTCGCCACCAGCCCCCGCGGCCGGGCCTCGCGGCTGCGGATCCGGCGCCGCACGGACCACCAGATCGCGGCGATCAGGGCGGCGAGCACGGCCACGCCGGTCCAGGAGATCACCACGGCCCGGTCCGAGCGCCGGGCGTAGACGCCGCCGTCGGCGGTCACGGTGACCGCGGTGGTGACGATGTCGAAGGGCCAGATGCCCTCGGCGGTCATGGCGAACGCGCCCCTGGCGCCGGGGACCATGTCGGCCGACGGGGTCGAGCCGCTGACCTTGACGGCGTGCCCGAACAGGCCGGTCACCTTGACCTGGGCGGCCGGGATGAGGTGCACGTTGCCGATGTTGGCGACCTGGTACTCCAGGTTGCCGCGGGCCGCGACGGGCAGCAGCGGCGAGGTGATGTCCATGTCGAGTTCCGGTACGCCGAGCCCGGGCACGACCGTCCCGGCGACGCGCAGGTAGACCCGGGCGGCCACGGCGCGCTGAATGCGTACGGTCGCGCCGTTCGCCTCGGTCACCGCGCCGGGTTCCGACTCCAGGGCGACGATGCCGCCGACGTGGTCACCGGGGGTGGCGTTCTCCGGCACGGTGATGGTGAACGGGATGTCCGCGCTGGTGCCGCCGGGCACGGTCACCTTCTTCACCTGCGACGTCACCCAATTGCCGAGGCCGGACTGCTCCTCGTCGAGGGTGCGCAGGGCGAAACCGCCGTCGCGGACGGTGTTGTACGCGTCCGCGCCGTAGACGGTGAACGACCGCGAGCTCCTACTCAGGTTGGACACCCGGACCGACTCCTTGATCGTCTGTCCGGCGCTCGCGTCGAGGAAGAAGTAGACCCGCGGGGTCGGGCCGGGGTTCCTGGCCGGGGTGGGGACGACCGACCACTCGCCGTTACCGGTCGCGGCGGCCGGTGCGGCGGGCAGCAGCGCACCCACCAGAGCGAGGGCTGCGGCGATGATTCTGTTCCGCATGACAGTCCTTCCCCGCCGAGGTGGGGGCGGTGGCGGCCGCCCCCACCCGGGGCTCAGCTCAGGGTGATGGTGAGCGTTGCCGTGTAGGTGCCGGCGAACTGGTTCGCGGGCACGGCCAGGGCCAGTTCGGCCGAGGCGTCGAAGGATCCGCCGGTGCCGTCGGTCTCGGCCGGCGCCGAACAGAGGGTCGCCTGGTTCACCTTGGCGTCGGCCGCGCCGGGCGCCGCCGCGACGGCGTTGGTCGCGCCGGCGTGGGCGGTGCAGGCGGGTTTCCAGGTGAGGGCGTCCCTGCCGATCGTGCCGATCGGCACACCGGTGAAGTCGGTGACCGCCGCCGTGAGGCTCCACCCGTAGGTGCCGCCGCGCAGGTCGGTCACGTTGATCGCCGGAAGGGCGCCGGTCGCGGTCTGCGCGCTGGTGCTGACCGAGACGCCGTCGAACGCGATGTTGCTGGAGCCGGTGCCCCGCGACATCGCCAGCGCGCCGGCGTTGACCGTCTGGGTCAACTCGTACGCCAGGTCGCACTTGCCGGCCGCCGGAGCGGTGCAACTGTCGGCGGAGGCGGTCCAGTTCGCGGTGGCGAACAGGGCGCCGGCCGACGCTCCGATGTAGGCGGTGGTGGTGTCGTTCACCGTGAAGGTCGCGGTGAACCCGCCGGTCGCCGACGCGGTCGCGGTGACGACCGGGTCGGAGGTGGCGGGCGGCGGCGGTGCGCCGGTGAGCGCTTTGAAACCGCCGACCGTGACGGTGCTCCCCGGGTTCCAGTCGGTGCCGGTGACGGTGACCGCCGTGCCGGCGCCACCGCCGCCCGGGCTGATGCTCACCTTCGGGGCGCCGAGGATCGTGACGGGTACGGACACCGAGTTGCTGCCGTCACTGACGACCACGGTGCGGCTGCCGGTCGTGGCGCCAGCCGGCACCGCGATCGACCCGGTCCCGGCGCCACTCGCGTCGGTGCTGGTCCCGGTGCCGCTGCCCTCTGCCGTACCGCCACCGGAGCTGTCCCGCAGCGAGGCCGTGAGAGCGGCGTTCGCGGCGAGTCCGGTGACCGAGTAGTTGATGGTGTCACCGGCGCGGGCCGCGGTGGTGCCGGTCTGCCCGGTGATCGAGCTGATCGTCGCGCCGCCGTTGAACACGGTGACCGCCTGCACGATCGTGGTGTCCTCGGGCGCCGCCTTGTGGTCCCGGTCGCCTGCGTTCGAGCAGTACGTCGACGCCGTGGCGTTGGCGAACTTGACCTGCTTGACGGTGAGCGTAAGCGCCCCCGCCGAGCCGGCCGTGAACGTGCCGGTGGCGGTGAACCCGCCGAGCTTGGCCTGCGCCGCGACAGCGCCGGACGGGTAGTTGGGCTGGTTGAGGGTGACGGTGCCGGTCTGCGAGCCGGTGACTCCGACCGTCACGGCCACCGGCACGGAACCTGCGGTGAGCGGGACCGGGCCGTTGGTGGATCCGTCCGCGACGGTGAAGGAGACGGTCACGACCTGACCCGGTTGCGGCGAGGCCGGGCTCTGGGTCAGGGTGAACGTGTCCGCCCACGTGGTCGGGGACGATCCGGCGCCGGTGTCGCTGAAGTAGATCCGGCACCCGAGGGAATTGGCGGTGGGCCCGTAGGCGGCGGCCGGCGCCTGAACGGCGACCACCGCGGCCAAGGCGACTGCCGCCCCGGCCAGGGCTCTTCGTGGAATGCGTTTCATGGTTGGTGCCGCGTCCCCTCTCTGGCGATGGGTGCACGTCAGCCGTCACCGGCGTCGGTGCTCTTGCGCGCGGTACACATCCGGTTCGCCTGCTGTTTCGCTAGAGGAAACAGCGTTTTCCTTTTGTGTGGGATCAATAAATCCAGCTCACGAGGGCGGTGTCAACCCTCCAAAGAGTCTTATCTCGCTGTGCGATACAGCGTTTCCATAGTTGGGATCAGGATGGAAACAGCGCGGAAACCGGGCCGCCGGAACCCAGGTCGCCCACCGCGCGGGCGAGCGCGGCCACGGCCCCGGCCGGCAGCGCGCGGCCGGCGTTCCCGGTGAACTTCTCGGTCACCTCGGCCAGGCTCAGGGGATGGCCCGGGCCGCCGCGCGAGCTCGTGACGCGATGCTGCAGCACTGACCCGGTACGCGTACGCACGCGCAGCACCCCGGCGAAGGCGCGCGGGAACGCCGCGGAGGCCACCGGATCCGCGCGGACCTCAATGCGGGCCGCCAGGTCCAGCCGGCGCGGGTCCAGCGCGGCGAAATCGTCCAGGCCGACGCCGAGACCGCCACCGCCGGTCAGCGCGACCGCCACGGTGTACGGCCCGGAGAACTTGGCGTGATAGCCACTGCGCGGCCGGGCCTTCTCGGCGGCCGGTTCGGCGATGGTACGCAGCACCGGCTCGGCCACCCCGAGTTCGGCGCTCACCACGTCATCGGGATCGAGGCCGGCCGCACGCAGGGCGAGGGCACAATCGATCCCGGCGTGGGTGAAATGGTTCGACGGGTACGGCTTGAACACCGTCCGCAGCAGCTCCCACTCCTCGCCGAGCCGGTCGGTCACGGCCGTCGGGTCGAAACGCCCGGTGTGCGCGGTGAAGAACCCGAACCGTCCCTCCAGGACAGTCGGCGGCCCGGTCAGCCCTTCGGCGGCCAGCGTCGCGGCGACGACGCCGCCGTGCGCGGCCCAGCCGCAGTGCGCCCGTTTCACCGAGCCGCCGGTGCGGTTCGCCTCCAGCACGCCGGCGCCCATCGACGCGGCGATCCCGATGGCGTCGGCGATCCGGCCGGCGTCCAGCTCGTAGAGCCGGGCCACCGCGACCGCGGCGCCGATCGTGCCGCAGATCGAGGTGGCGTGCTGGCCCCGCTCGAAATACAGGTTGGCGCCGGTGTCCGGATCACAGCCGGCCATGCCGAGCCGGTTGGTGACCTCGATGCCGGCGGCGATCGCGGCGATCAGGTCGCCGGGCGCGCCGGCCTCGGCCGCGGCGAGCGCGGCGGGCACCACGGAGGCGCTCGGGTGCAGCACGGACGGCAGGTGGGTGTCGTCGTAGTCGAGCGAGTGCGCGAGGACGCCGTTGACGAACGCCGCGGACGGCGCCGGGAGCCGGTCGCGGAAGCCGAGCACGCTCGATTCGGGCACGCCGGCCCAGCGGCGCATCACCCGGAGTGCCGCGGGCGCCGCATCAGCGTTCTTTTCGGCGTACGCGGCCAGCGCGTTCCCCACTACGTCGAGGATCCGGGTCGGCACGTCAGCCCGGACGGCGGCCGGCGGATCCACCTTCGCCGCGAACTCCCCGAGCACCTGCGCCAGCGGCCCTGCCGTCACTGCACCACCGCCAGCGGGCGGACCGGGGAGCCCGTGGCGCCGACCAGCTTCAGCGGCGCCAGGATGAACTGGAACTCGGTGACACCGGCGTCGGCCAGCTCGCTGAGCAGCATGGTCTCCACGATGTTGATCCCGGCCTCGACCAGCAGGATCCGGTGCACAGGCAAGCTCGCGTGTCCCGCCCCGGGGGCAATCCGTTCGTAGGCGATGGACTCGCCACCGGTGACCGCGACGCCGTGCTCGACCAGCCACCTGGCCGCGTCTTCGCCGACGCCGGGTACGCCGTCGCGCGTACCGATGAAAAGCGTGCCCTCCTGGAAGCGCCGTGACCAGCCGGTGCCCACCAGGACCGCGTCGCCCGGATTGATCGGAAGGTCGCCGGCGGCGGCCTGGAGGTCGGCGGCGGTCACCTCATAGCCGGGCGGCAGCACCTCGACCCCGTGCAGGGCCGCCACGTCGAGGAACACGCCACGCCCGACGAACGGCGGGAACTCGTCGATGCCCAGCCGGGCGAAACCGGCGTCGGACTGCACGTCGGCGGCGACGATCCCGCCGTGCAGCAGGCCGTCCTGGGAGACGTGCGCGAGGGCGTCGACGTGCGTGCCGACGTGCGTGCCGGTGACCAGGATGTCGTTGGCCGCCGAGCCACCGCCGGCGCGCACCATGTCGCCGTGCCGGCGGACCAGGGCATGCGTGTACGCCGGGTGGTTCGGCGACTGCGGCATGCCCCGGCGCATGGGCTGCGCCAGATCGAAAACCTTCATATGGCTCCCTCGGCCCTCAGCGCGGCCCGCTCGTCGGCGTCGTAACCGAGGTCGGCGAGCACGTCGTCGGTGTCCGCACCGTGCGGCCGGCCGGTCCACCGGATCCGGCCGGGTGTGCGCGACATGCGGTACAGCGGGCCGGGCATGCGCACCGGCCCGAGCGTGGGGTCGTGCGCGGTGGTGACCGAGTCGCGCGCGGTGAACTGCGGATCGGCGAAGACGTCCGCGATGTCGTAGACCGGGGCGATCGCCGCCTGCGCCTGTTCGAACGCGGCGGTCACCGTGGCCAGGTCGCGTTTGCCGATCCAGTCGCCGACCGCGTCGTCGAGCAGGTCGGCGTGCTCGGCCCGGCCGGCGCCGGTCGCGAACCACGGCTCGTCGATCAATTCGGGACGGCCGACCAGGTGCATCACGCGCTCGGCGATAGCTTGGGCGCTGGTCGAGATCGCCACCCAGCGGCCGTCGGCGGTCCGGTAGGTGTTGCGCGGCGCGTTGTTGACCGACCGGTTGCCGGTGCGGCGCTGCACCACGCCGAGCTGGTCGTAGACCATCGCCTGCATGCCGAGAACGGTCAGCATCGGCTCGACGATGGCCAGGTCGATCACCTGGCCGGGTTGCTGGTGGACGTCCCGGTGGTAGAGGGCAGTCATGATCGCCTGGGCGGTGGTCAGGGCGGCGATGCCGTCGGCCAGGCCGAACGGCGGCAGCGTGGGCGGGCCGTCGGGTTCGCCGGTGATCGCTGCGAAGCCGCTCATCGCCTCGGCCAGGGTGCCGAATCCGGGGCGATGCGAGTACGGACCGGTCTGGCCGTAGGTGGTCACCCGGGCGATGATCAATTCTGGTCTCAGCGTCTCCGGCGCCAGCCCCCAGCGCTCCAGCGTTCCCGGCCGGAAGTTCTCGATCAGGACATCCGCCTCGTCGAGCATCTTCCGCAGGATCTCCGCGCCTTTCGGCCGGCTCAGGTCGAGCGTGACCGTGCGCTTGTTGCGGCCGAGCATGGTCCACCACAGCGGAACGCCGTCCTTGGCCGGCCCGTGACCGCGCGCCGGATCGCCCTTGGCCGGGTGCTCGATCTTGATGACCTCGGCCCCGTAGTCGCCGAGGATCGTCGCGGCCAGGGGTCCGGCGAACAGGGTGGACGCGTCGACGACACGGACACCCGCGAGAGGGCTGGGCATGACCCACCCTAACCGCTCTGTTCCGTTAAGGGAAACCTCGTTACTGTGTGCGAAACAGCTATGGAGGTCGCCGGATGAGTCGCTATGAACTGCTGGTCCGCGGAGGCACCCTCGTCGTGCCGTATCTCGGAACGATCCGGGCCGACCTGGCCACCCGCAACGGCAAGGTCGCCGCGATCGCCGACGAGATCGACCCCTCGGAAGCTTCCACCGTTCTCGACGCCACCGGCAAGCTCGTCTTCCCCGGCGCCGTCGACGCCCACTTCCACCTGGGCATCTACCGCCCACTGTCGGTCGACGCCGCCGAGGAGACCCGGTCCTCGCTGGTCGGCGGGGCGACGACGGTGCTCTCCTACTTCCGCACCGGCCAGCACTACCTGAACAAGACCGGGCCGTACGCGACGATCTTCCCGGAGGTCCTCTCCGCGGTGGCCGGCAACGCGTGGACCGACTACGGCTTCCACCTCGCGCCGATGGACACCGCCCAGGTCCACGAGATCCCGGATCTGGTCGGCGAGGCCGGGGTCAGCTCGTTCAAGTACTACATGTTCTACAAGGGCTTCAATCTGTCGGCCGACTCGCGCGACGCCAAGGCGTTCACGATGAGCGACGAGTACGACCTCGGCCACCTCTACCAGCTCATGGAAGCGGTGGCCGCGGCGAACCAGTCAACCGACCGCCGGGTCTCCCTCTCCCTGCACTGCGAGCAGGCCGAACTCATGCGGCTCTTCATCGACCGGGTACGCGCCGCCGGCGACCCGCAGACCCTGAAGGCGTACTCGGACGCCCGCCCGCCACTGACCGAACGGGTCGCCATCGGCGAGGCCACCACCCTGGCCCGCGCCACCAACTGCGCCGTCAACCTGCTGCACCTCTCCTCCGGCGAAGCCCTGGCCGCCGCCCGCGAAGCCCGCGCCGCGATGCCCGGCGTCGACATGCGCTTCGAGGTCACCCTGCACCACCTGTGCCTGAACCACGACGAACTCGACGCGCAGGGCGGCCTGGGCGCCAAGGTCAACCCGCCGATCCGCAGCCACGCCGACACCGAGGCCCTGTGGGCCAGCGTCCTGGACGGCACCGTCGGCTGGGTCGCCTCCGACCACGCCTGCTGCCTGGAGTCGGAAAAGGGCGACGAGTTGTGGCCGGCCCTGCCCGGCTTCGGCGGCACCGCGCTGCTCTACCCGATCCTGCTGAGCGAGGGCATGCACAAACGCGGCCTGTCCCCCACCCGCGTGGCCGAGCTGGTCTCCGCCAACCCGGCCCGCGCCTACGGCCTCGACGGCCGCAAGGGCAACCTGCTCGTCGGCTACGACGCCGACCTGGCCGTCATCGACCCCGACCTGGAACAGGAGGTCACCACCGACCTGCTGCTCTCCGGCCAGGACCACTGCCCGTTCGAGGGCCGCAAGGTCCGGGGCTGGCCGGTAGCCACCATCCTGAGAGGCCAGATCACCTACCAGAACGGCGCCGTGACAGGCCCCCCACGAGGCACCTTCGTCGCCCGCTGAGCGATGGCCGCGTTCAGGGACGCGGCTCTCTCAACGCCTGGCGTCCCTGCTCGGCCAGATCCGTACGCTCCTCGTCGGTCAGACGTTCCCATCGCTGCCGGAACCGGCGTACGCCGTCGTCGAGCCCGGCAGCGAAAGCCTGGCTGTCGTAGACGTCCCGCAGGCTCTTGTGACCGCTCAGCACTTCATCGACCAGGCGTTTGAAGTCTTCGTTGTCGCTGCGGTCCTGGAGAACTCGCAGCGCTTGCCGGAGGTGATCAGACAGCGCGACATCGCCGCGAGCCACGTCGAGATTTTCCGGTTCGGTCACATCAGACTCCGGGATGGTCATAGGCGCCGGCGGGCAGCGGCTGCATCTCCAGGCCCTGCAGGGCACCGAGGTATCCGGCACAGATTCCGGTGAACGCCTGCACCGCGGCCCAGGCCGCATCGTGGGCGTCAAGGATCAGGTACCAGAGTTTGACGACCTGAAGGATCTGCGCGGCCGTGACCGACCCGCCCACCAGCGAACCGACGCCGGTCCAGGAGACCGCCGCGGTCGCGGCAGCACTGACACCCACGACGATCAGCGCATCCAACAGGTCCTGGCACAGGCTCTGCAGCGCCTGCGCCATCTCCTGCATCCCGGCGGCGAGGGTACGGAACTGGCCGGCCACGTTCTGCAGCGCGTCGACCTGCGCACTCAGGGACTGGGCGAGGCCGGCGAAGTAGACATCCGCGCGTGCGGCCGCGTTCCCGTCCCAGGCCGCCGGGATCAGAGTGCCGGCGCCCTCGGCGATGACCTCCGAGTAGCGCGTGTTGAAATCGGCCAGTTTGCTGAGCGCGTCGCTGGCTTCCGCGGCGGCATTCCAGTCACCCGCCACCTGTTGCGCCACGTATTCCCAGGGATTGAATCCCCAGATCAGGTCGATGAGTTCGCCGAGCCAATACGACGTGCTGATGTACTGCTTCGCCCCGAGGATGTTGTTCACAAGATCAGGGATCGGGGCCTCGGCAACCGGTGGTGTCAGGGCTTCGGCGGGGGCGGTCATATCGGCGCCCTCCCTCCGCCGGCGGGCCGATAAGTGGAGTCGATCTCCTGTGCCGCAGTTTCGTCGGTGTCGCGATAGGTGTTCGCGGCGTTCGCCAATTCTGTTGCGGAAATATCGACGATCATGGCGAGGTGCCGATAATTGGCGGCAAGCGCATCCCGCACGCTTTCAGCGACCCCGACGACGTGCGCAAACATCCCCGTTGACCGATCATTAACGGTCAGCGCATCGTTGACATAGCTGACGGCTTGGTCCGCATCGTTGATCAATTCGTCGCAACGGCTGCCGAATGCTCTGATTGCTACATCGTCTGCCCGGAAAACCACGCTTTCACCTCCTCCGATGACTGGATACGCTGTCCACTCGAATTTGGTTCGACGACTCGGGCGCTATCCCAGGAGGTTCCGGTGTCGATGGCCGAGATGATCGAGATTCCGGCGGAGACATTGACTGCTGGGCGACCCTTGCCCGGCGTGTGTGCCAAACATGGGCTTCCGGCAACCCGGCGCGTGGATTTCGTGGTCAAGTCTCGGCCGGATCTGGGGTCGCCCGGGCGCCTCGCGATTCCGGGATACACCGCGGTGAATCGTGCCGAGGAGTACCTGAAGAAGGTCACCTTCGTGGAGGTGCGCGGCTGGCCGCTCTGCCCGCGCTGCGTCCGGCGGCGGAACGGCGGCCGGGTCGCGGCCGCCGTTCTCCTCTTCGGAGGTGTCGCCGCGATGATCCTCTCGGTGGTCGTGACGCTGACCGTCGCCCGCGGGGAGCGGGCCTGGAGTATTCCGTTCCTCGCCGGTTTCGCCGCGGTGCTCCTGTCGCCGTGGCCGTTCAGCTGGGCCGGTCTCCCCAAGGTCACCCAGACGCAGGCCAACCCGGACGGCAGCGCCGTCCTCGTCGACCATCCGCACGGCGAGTTCCGGCGGCAGCTCCGGTGATGGGCCCGGAGCCCATCACCGGAGATTGAACTCAGCCGACGGGGACGGAGCGGACGGCCTCGTCCTCGGTGGCCATGGCTTCCTGGCGGGCGGGCTCCTCGCGCAGGATCGCGGCGTTCAGCCAGGTGTCCGGGATGGCGAAAGCGTCGACCAGGGTGCGCATGTGGGGGCGGAGCTCACGGAGCAGGTCGTTGACGACTGCGGTGACGGCCTTGGAGCGGGCGGGGGTGAGGCGGCCGTGTTCCATCAGCCAGCCCTTGTCGGCTTCGATGACGCTCAGGGCGTACAGGTCGCAGACCTTGGAGAGCAGCGCCTGCGCTGCGGGGTCCGTGGTGCGGTCGATGCCGGCCACGAAGGCTTCCAGGGTGATCCGGTCGACGTGGGCGGCGGCGACCGACAGCACGTGGTCCTGGACGTCGTTGAAGATCTCGAAGGGGCGGTCCTTCTTGGTGGCCGCACCCTTGCGCAGGCGGCGGATCGCGCCGTCTAGGAGGTGCTTCTCGCGGTCCTCGAAGACGGTCAGGTGCCAGCCGCGGTCGGTGACCGCGACCTCCTCGTCACGGCCGGGGGCGGCGCTGACCAGGCGCTGGATCAGGGAGCGGGCGGCGGTGCGCTCGAGGACCATCTCGCGGACCTGCTCGGCGACGAACGTGGCGCGGCCCCAGCCGTCCAGCGAGCCGAACGCGTCGCGGTATCCGGTGAGCAGGCCCTTCGCGACCAGCTGGAGCAGGACGGTGTTGTCGCCTTCGAAGGTGGTGAAGACGTCGGTGTCCGCCTTCAGCCCGGGCAGCCGGTTCTCGGCGAGGTAGCCGGCGCCACCGCAGGCTTCGCGGCACATCTGGATGGTCCGGGTGGCGTGCCAGGTCTGCGCCGCCTTCAGACCGGCCGCGCGGGACTCCAGCTCGCGCTGGCGGTGCTCGTCGACAGACGAATCACCAGCGGAACCGCCCTGCACCTCGGCCAGGGTGGCGACGAGCTCCTCCTGGGCGAAGACATATGCGTACGACGTGGCCAGCGCCGGCAGCAGCTTGCGCTGATGGGCGAGGTAGTCGTTGAGGACGACCTCACGGTCGTCGCCGGGCCGGGTGAACTGGCGGCGGCTGTCGCCGTAGCGGACCGCGATGGCCAGCGCGCTGCGGGTGGCCGCCGAGGCGGACGCGCCGACGGTGACCCGGCCGCGGACCAGGGTGCCGAGCATGGTGAAGAAGCGGCGCGTGTCGTTCTCGATCGGGCTGGAGTACGCGCCGTCCGGGGCGACCTGGCCGTACCGGTCGAGCAGCATCTCCCGCGGGACCGTCACATGGTCGAACGAGATCCGCCCGTTGTCGACGCCGAGCAGGCCGGCCTTGGCGCCCGCGTCGCCGAGGGTGACACCGGGCATCGGGTTGCCCTCGTCGTCCCGGATCGGCACCAGCCAGGCGTGTACGCCGTACCGCCGGCCACCGGTGATGAGCTGGGCGAAGACGACCGCCATCCGCCCGTCCCGGGCCGCGTTGCCGATGTAGTCCTTGCGCGCGGCCTCGTGCGGCGTGTGCAGGTCGAACGTGCCGGTGGACGGGTCGTACGTGCACGTGGTGCGCAGCTGCTGCACGTCGGAGCCGTGCCCGGTCTCGGTCATCGCGAAGCAGCCCATCAGGTCCGCCGAGATGATGTCCCGCAGGTACGCCTCGTGGTGCTTGGCGGTGCCCAGGGCGACCACCGCGCCGCCGAACAGGCCCCACTGCACCCCGGCCTTGACCATCAGCGACAGGTCGACCTGGGCGAGCATCTCGGCTGCCACGGCCGAGCCGCCCGGGTCGCCGGAGCCGCCGTACTCGACCGGGAAGGCCGAGGCGACCCCGACGTCCGTGGGGAGCTCGCGGATCAGCCGGCTGATCCGCTCCCGTGCCTGGTCACCGGTCTCGCCGGGGACGGTGACGAACTCAGGGCCCAGCTCGTCGCGCACCGCCCGGCGGATGTGCGCCCACCGGCCGTCGAGCACTTCCTGCAGGCGGGCCGGGTCAACTTCGCGGATCATGCCTCCATATTACCCACGAGTAACCTGGCCCGAACCCGGAAATGCGTCACATGCCGTCGCCGGACCACTCGCCCCGCGACCGCGACCGCACCGGCAGCGTCGAGATGACCGGCGCGTGCTCGTGGGAGTAGTTCTCCGGGTGGCCGCCCCACTTGACCCACTCCTGGGTCGTGTACCAGTTGGTCAGCTCACCGTCGGAGCGGATGATCCAGTCGATGTCGGTCTCGGCGATGAAGTGGCCGTGCTTCACCCCGGCCGGCCGGAAGCAGTACGTGCCCTCGTCGATGTCGCCGAAGTTGTACGCCATCTTCCCGCCGAGCGTGTAGAACTCCTCGTAGCAGGGGTGATGCGCGAGCCGGTGGTCGGTCCAGCCCTTCTTCGCCCGGATCAGCCGGGTGTAGAAGCCGGTCTTCGGATCCCGGTGCAGCAGCTTGATGTAGAGCGGGGTGAGCGGCCCGACCGACGGCGCCTCGGTCCACTCCATCTGGTTGGCGTCCACGACGGTGACGTCGCCGAGGGGGCCCGAGGTCTGCGGATCGAAGCCGCAGTCGCCGTACTCCCGCCAGTGCAGGACGCGCGAACCTTCGCGAATCTTGATCCAGTCCATCGCCTGGCCCTGCGGCACCTGGATGTAGCCGCCGGCGCCGATCTCCTGCCCGCCGTACAGCAGGGAGCCCTCGACCACGTAGAACTCGGTGTCGGCGTGCACGACGCCGGGGCCGCGGCCCCAGTCCGCGGTGGCGTGCAGGGAGAGCGACGACGAGCCGTCCTCCTCGTCGGTCGACAGGCGGCGCTCCAGGATCCTGCCTTCGCCGTACGGCAGTTCGCCGGTGTGGAAGATGTAGTCGTTCTCGTGGATCAGCTCCACATGTGCCCTCACTGCGTACTCCTCAGCTCGCGTTTCAGGATCTTGCCGGCGGCGTTGCGGGGCAGCGCCGGAACGGCCCGGTACTGCTTGGGGATCTTGAAACCGGCCAGCCGATCGCGTAGATACGCCTCGAGTACGTCGGGCACCACCGGCCCTGGGCTGACCAGATAGGCGACCACGCGTTCGCCCCAACGGTCGTCGGGTTCACCGACCACCGCACACTCGGTCACGGACGGATGCGCGAGGAGGACCTCCTCGACGTCGCGCGGGTAGACGTTCACCCCGCCCGTGATGATCACGTCTTTCACCCGGTCGACGATCGAGATGAACCCCTCCTCGTCGCGGACCACGATGTCGCCCGAGGTGAGGAAGCCGTCGTCGGTGGTGCAGGCGGCGGTCGCCGCCGGGTTCTCGTGGTAGCCGTTCATCAGGTACGGCGACCGGCTGTACAACTCGCCCGGCTCTCCCGGCCCGACTTCGCGGCCGGCGGAATCCACGATCCGGACCTGGGTGCCGAACCACGGATGGCCGACGGTCCCGGCCTTGCGGCGGGCGTCCGGCGGGCGCAGGTTGGTGACCACGCCGGCCTCGGTGGAGCCGTACAGCTCGTGCACGCCGACGCCGGGGAACGCCTCGAAGACCCACTCCTTGAGCACCTTGGGCAGGGCGGCGGCGTTGAAGTACAACGTGTCCAGAAGCGGCAGATCGGGAATTTCCGAAAAGTGCTGGCGGATGAGCTGCGCGTGCGTCGGCACCAGGAACACCGACTGTGCCCCGTCCCGAGCGAGCAGGTCGATCAAGGCATCGGGCTGGAACGAGCGCAGCATGCTCACGGTCGCCCCGCAGTGCACGGCCGCGTAGGCGAAGGCGAAACCGGCGCCGTGGTACATCGGCGCGACCGCGACGGTCCGCCGCCCGGGACCGATGCCCCACTCCAGCGCGGTGGCATAAAAGGTCAACGACCGGGAGCGATGGGAGATCAGTACGCCCTTCGGGTCCCCGGTCGTGCCGGCCGTGTAAGCGATGCAGAACGGATCCCGCTCGTCCACCGGGATCCACGGGTCCACCGCCCGCGCGTCGTCGAGGAACTTCTCGTACTCCGGCCCGATCCGGATCACGCGCACCGCGAAGTCGGCAGACCCGTCCGTGATCAGCACGCGGGCCCCGGAGTGGCCGAGGATGAACTCCACCTCCGGCGCGGTGAGCCGCGGGTTGACCGGGACCAACACGAGCCCGGCCTTGGCGATCCCGGCCGCGATCTCCGGATATTCCAGGCGGTTGCCGCTGAGCAGCGCCACCCGGTCACCGGTCGTCAGGCCGAGCGACAGCAGCGCACAGGCGACCCGCGACGACCGCTCGTCCAGCGCCGCGTAGGTCAGGGCGCGGTCACCGTCGCGCACCGCGATCGCGTCCGGGGTGGCCCGGCCGAACTCCCGCACTCCGCCAGCGATCGTCAGATCCGCACCACCCGGCCGCAACATGCTGGAATGGAAACACCGTTTCCATTCAAGGCGCAAGAGCGCGTGTCAAATTCGGCTGCCCTGCACGCCCGGATCTCACCCAGCCGCGGAGCCAGCCGCGGGGCCGGCCGAGAAGCCAGCCGCGGAGCCGGCCGCGAAGCCAGCCGCGGAGCCGGCCGCGGAGCCGGCCGCGGCAGGAAAGTCACCGGCCCTTCCCAACTGCGCGGGCACAGTTGAGAGCCCGAGCTCCCCACCGATCCAGACCCCTGCCGAAGCCGCCGCCGCCACATCCACACCGGTCTTGAGACGCGACCGGTTGAGCAGATAGGCCAGATCCTCGGTGGCGATGTTCCCGGTGGCCGCCGGCGCGAACGGGCACCCGCCGATCCCGCCCAGCGAAGCATCGAGCGCGCTGAACCCGGAGGCGACGGCGGCGATCGCGTTGGCGTACCCGGTATTGCGGGTGTTGTGGAAGTGGGCGCGCAGCGGCGTGCCCGGCGCGACGGACCGCACCGCGTCCGCCAGCTCGTTCACCTGCATCGGAACGCCCACGCCGATGGTGTCGGCGAGGCAGATCTCGTTCACCGGCCCGGCATCGGCCACCAACGACCGGATCCGCGCCACCGGCACCTCGCCGGTGAACGGACAACCGAAGGCCGCCGCGACCGTCAGAGTCACGAAAAAACCGGCATCGTGGGCGCGGGTGGCTACGACTCGGAAGGCGTCGAGCGAAGCAGCAGTGGACATCCCTTGGTTACGCCGGGAAAACTCGTCACTGGCCACCACCACAAAGTTGATCTCGTCAGGACGAGCCGACGCCAGAGCACGATCCAGCCCACGACCATTGAGGACCAGCGCGATATACCGGACGCCCGGCACTCGCGGCACCAGTCGCAGCACCTCCTCCGAGGAGGCCATCTGCGGCACCCGATCCGGCCGGGCGAAGGCGGCCACCTCGATCCGCCGCAGCCCGGCAGCGATGGCCCGCTCGACATAGGCGACCTTCACCGCCGCCGGCAGGGCCCGCTTCTCGTTCTGCAGCCCGTCCCGGGGCCCGACCTCGACGATCTCCACCTGTTCCTCCTAGCGAAACACCGTTTCGCAAGGATAGGCTGCCAGACGTGACCGCACCAATGAACCTTTTTCAACCTGGCGATGGGCCAGAGAACTCGAGGCCGCTGACCGGTGCCGGGCCGCATGGCCCTGGCCACGTTGAAAAAGGTCCACTGGCAGACATTCGCGTCCTGGAAACCGGAACCCTGCTCGCCGGCCCGTTCTGCGGGCAGCTCCTCGGCGACTTTGGGGCCGAGGTGATCAAGCTGGAGGATCCCGGCAAGGGCGATCCGATGCGCCAGTGGGGCCGCGAGAAGCCGCACGGCCAGTCGCTGTGGTGGCCGGTGGTGGCCCGCAACAAGAAGTCGGTCACCTGCAACCTGCGCACCGCCGAGGGCCAGGACCTGATCCGCCGCCTGGTCGAGCACGCCGACGTGCTGCTGGAGAACTTCCGGCCCGGCACCCTGGAGCGCTGGGGCCTCTCCTACGACGAGCTGGCGACGATCAACCCGAGGCTGATCCTGGTCCGGGTCACCGGCTACGGCCAGACCGGGCCCTATGCGCCTCGTGCCGGCTTCGGCTCGATCGGCGAGGCGATGGGTGGCCTGCGCTACGTGACCGGCGAGGCCGACCGGGCGCCGTCGCGGTCCGGCATCTCGATCGGCGATTCGCTCGCCGCGACGTACGCCGCCTTCGGCACCCTGGCCGCCCTGCACGCCCGCGAGCGCACCGGCCGCGGTCAGGTCGTCGACTCGGCGATCTACGAGGCGGTGCTCGCCATGATGGAGTCGCTGATCCCGGAGTGGGGTGTGGCGGGTTACCGGCGCGAGCGCACCGGCCCGATCCTGCCGAACGTGGCGCCCAGCAACGTCTACCCCACCGCCGACGGCTCCGACGTGCTGATCGCCGCCAACCAGGACACCGTCTTCCGCCGCCTCGCCGACGTGATGGACCGCCCCGACCTGCCCGCCGACCCGCGCTACGCGACGCACGGCGCCCGCGGCGAGCACCAGACCGAGCTCGACGAGATCATCGCCGCCTGGACCAAGACCGTGCCGTCGGCGAAGCTCCTGTCCCTGCTGCACGACGCCGGTGTGCCGGCCGGCGGCATCTACACCGCCGAGGACATCATCGCCGACCCGCACGTCCAGGCCCGGGAGGCGGTGATCACCGTGGAGCATCCCGAGCTGGGCCCGGTCCCGATGCAGAACGTGGCGCCGCGCCTGTCCGCCACCCCCGGCGAGGTGAAGTGGGCCGGGCCGGCGCTCGGCTCGCACAACGACGAGGTCTACCAGGGGCTGCTCGGCCTCTCCGGCGACGACCTGACGCGGCTGCGGGAGCGAGGCGTCATCTGATGACCGGCCCGACCATCGAACCGGGCCGGCTGGCCGCCGATTACGCGACGGCCGGCTTCTCGCACCGGCTCGGTTGGGGCGACCGGCCCGCGGTGCTGCTCGTCGACCCCGCTCTCGCGTACACCGACCCGGATTCGCCGCTGTTTCTGCGTACCGGTCAGGCTGCAGCCGAAGCCATGAACCAGCTTGCCGTGACCGCCCGCGCGAGCAACATCCCGGTCCTCTGGACCGCCGTCCGCTTCGCGGACGAATCCTGTGCGGAGGCGCCGCTGTTCGCCGCCAAGGTCCCCGCCCTGAAACTCTTCGCCGCCGGCAATCCGCTCGGCGGCTTCGCGCCGCCGCTGCAGCCGGCGCCCGGCGAGCTCGTGGTGACCAAGCACTACGCCAGCGCCTTCGCCGGCACGTCGCTCGCCGCCTGGCTAACCGCGCACTCGATCGACACCCTGGTCATCGGCGGTTTCTCCACCAGCGGCTGCGTTCGCGCCTCCGCGCTGGACGCGCTCCAGCACGGCTTCCGCCCGATCGTGGTCCGCGACGCCTGCGCCGATCGCGACGCCGGCCCGCACGAGGCCAATCTCTTCGATCTCAACGCGAAATACGCCGATGTGGTCCCGCTGGGCGATTCGCTAACGCACCTTCAGAGGTACGCGCGACGAAAAGTCCCCGCTCTCCCCGGGCGATCAGGCACGGGGAGACGCCCCAGCGCCACCGCCGGGAAACGGCAGTGACTCCAGCAACGACCGGTACCAGTCGACGCCCTTGAGGAACGCGTCGACCCGCAGATGCTCGTCGTAGCTGTGGATCGCCTCACGCTGCTTCTTCGTCATCGCGAACGGGGTGAACCGGTAGACCCGGCGGCAGATCGCGGTGAAGTGGCGGGCGTCGGTGGCGGCCATCATCACGTACGGCGCGGTGACCGCCTCCGGGAAGTGTTTCGCCGTGGTGGCTTCGAGCAGGTCGAACGCGTCGTCGATCGGCGAGGCCGGGGACGGCTCACCGGCGTCGAGGATCCGGATCCGCACCTGGTCGTCGGCGATCACTTTCCGGACGTGCGCCACCACGCTCTCCACGGTGTCGCCGATCATGATCCGGATGTTGACGCCCGCGGTGGCGCTGGCGGCCACCACGTTCAGCGACGGCGACCCGGTCAGCGTGGTCACCGCGAACGTGCTGCGGACCATCGCCGCCGACTCCGGCCCGGCGGCCAGCAGCAGCCGGGTCAGCAACGGCCGGAACCGCGCCGCGGTCATCAGCGCGGAGCGCATCGGCTGCTTGGCGAGCGGCGCGGCCCGGCGGAAGAGTTCGACGGTGGCCTGCGGGATCGACGCCCGCATCGCCGACCGGTCGAGGCGGGTGATCGCGCGGGCCAGCCGTGCGGTCGGCCCCAGCTTCGCCGGTGTCGACGCGTGCCCGCCCCGGCCCTCCACCCGCAGCTCGAGCGAGGTGATGCCCTTCTCGGTGACGCCGATGACCGCGATCGGCTCGGTCACCCCCGGAAACGCGTCGTACGCGACCGCGCCGCCCTCGTCCAGCACGAACCACGGCTCCACACCGCGGTCGCGCAGGTGGGCCACCGCGAGCGGCGCCGCGTCCCCGGCGACCTCCTCGTTGCAGCCGAACGACAGCCACACGTCCTGCGCCGGCCGGAACCCGCCGGCCAGCAGGTCCTCGACCGCCAGGCAGATCGCCACCAGGCTGGACTTGTCGTCCAGCGTGCCGCGACCCCAGATCACCCCGCCCTCGACCACCGCCCCGAACGGCGGATGCGTCCACTCGCCGCCCTCGACCGGCACCACGTCGATGTGTGCCATCAGCACCACCGGGCGTTCCGCCGACTCCCCCGGCCAGCGGAACAGCAGGCCGTAGTCGCCGATCCGGGTCAGCTCCAGGTGCGCGTGCAGCAGCGGGAAGTGCTCGCGCAGCGCCGCGTGGAACGCCTCGAACGCCGCATGGTCCCAGTCGTCCGGATTCCGTGTGGAGACCGTGGGGATGCGCAGCAGCGCCTGCAACGTGGAGACCGCGGTCGACATGATCCCACCCTAGGTACGGATGACAGACTGCACGCATGGGGTTGTTCACGCCGGCCGAGGCGCGCGCGGAGTTGACCCGGCTGCGGCCGGTCCTCGACGAGATCGTCACCGTCCGCGCCGACATGGTCGAGCTCTCCGCCGCGCTGACCCCCGGTGGCCCGCCCACCGATCTGGGCGGGCTGCCCGAACGGAAGGCGGCCGAGGCCCGGCTCAACGAGCTGATGACGACGGTGCAGGAGACCGGCGCCGAGCTCAAGGGGGTGGCGCCGCTGCTCGTCGACTTCCCGGCCGAGCTGGACGGCGTACCGGTGCTGCTCTGCTGGCTGGAAGGTGACCCGGACCTGGCCTGGTACCACCGCGCTGATCTCGGTTTCGCCGGCCGCCGCCGGCTGTCCGGCGGCACCGGGCCGGAATGACGGAACCCGGCGGCGGCCTGACCCTGCGCCAGATCGGCCTGAGCGTCTACCTGCCGTCCGGCGTCTACTCGACGGGGATCGGCGCCGTGGCGCCGGTGGTGGTGCTCTCGGCGACCGGCCTGGGCGCCTCCCTGGCGACCGCGGCCCTGGTCGCGGCGATGGTCGGGCTGGGCCAGATCGCCGGTTCGCTGCCGGCCGGCGTGCTGATCGCCCGGATCGGTGAGCAGCGCACCATGGTCGCCGCGACCGCCCTGGCCCTGCCCGCGCTCTGCGCCTGCATGCTGGCGCCGAACGTGCTGCTGCTCGGCGCGGCGGTGGCGCTGCTCGGGGTGGCCGGCGCGGCCTGGATCGTGGCCCGGCACGCGTACCTGGCCGAGGCGGTCCGCCCGTCGCTGCGGGCCCGGGCGATGTCCACGCTCGGCGGCGTGGCCCGGATCGGCACGTTCATCGGGCCGTTCCTCGGGGCGGCAGCCATGCACTTCGCCGGGCTGAAGGGCGCGTACCTGGTCGCCATCACCGGCGTCGGCACCGCGACCGTGCTGCTCGCCCTGCTGCCGCCGGTGCCGCACGACCGGCCGGTCGTCGCCGGTCAAGCCCGGGCCGGACTGTGGACCGTCATCCACGACAACCGCCGTACGCTGCGCACCCTCGGCCTCGGCATCACGCTGGTCGGAGCGATGCGCGCCTCCCGGCAGACCATCGTGCCGCTGTGGGGCGCCTCGCTGGACCTGGACCCGGCCACCATCGGCCTGATCTACGGCTGCTCCGGCGCGGTCGACATGCTGCTCTTCTACCCGGCCGGCCGGCTGATGGACCGGCACGGCCGGCGCTGGGCGGCGGTGCCGGCGATGGCCCTTCTCGGACTGGCCACCGCCCTGTTGCCGCTCGCCACCAGCGCCCCGGGCCTGGCCGCCGCGGCGATGCTGATGGGTCTCGGCAACGGGCTGAGCGCCGGGCTCGTCCTCACCATCGGCGCCGACGTCTCCCCCGCCGAGGGCCGCGCCCAGTTCCTCGGCGCCTGGCGGCTCTGCGCCGACGTCGGCAACGGCGGCGGCCCCCTCGTGATCGGCGCCGTCACCGCCGCCGTCTCGCTGACCGCCGCGGCCCTGACCGTCGGCGCCGCGGGCCTGCTCGCCGCCACCCTGCTGTACCGCTGGATCCCTGCGCACGCCGCTCATCCGGCGCAGACAGCACCGCGGAACTGACTGGGTCCCTGCGCACGCGCTCATCCGGCGCCGGCAGCACCGCGGAACTGACCGGCCGGCCCTCGACCCGGCCACCGCGTGCCGCCACAATCGACAGCGGTGCCGACCAGTGGAGGCCCGATGAATCAACCATCTCAGCGCCCCGGCCACCGTCCCGGCGACGAGCCGGACAGCGATCCGTTGGCCGCCGGCCGAATGCTGGGGCGACGCCGCCGCGTCACCACGAGGGCGGAGCCGCCGCCCGAGCGCGAGCCGCTCGGCCCGGGCGGCCCGCTGCGCCCGGAGCGGGCGGAAGTCCTGCTGGGCGGCGGCCATCTCGTCGATCCACCGGACCGGCCGGCGCCGCGTTTCCCGCAGAGCCGGGTGCCCTGGGTCGTCGCGCAGATCCGCGACGCGCTCGACGACTGGCGGATCGGCCCCGGAAGCACGGTGATCACCGGGGCGGCCCGCGGGGCGGACATCCTGATCGCCGAGGAGGCCTACGCCCGGGGCGCGGCGCTGCGGCTCTGTCTGGCCCAGCCGCCGGAGGAGTTCGAGCGCGACTCGGTGCACCTGCCCGGCACCGACTGGACCGCCCGGTTCCGCCGGCTGCTGCGGCAGGCGCTGCGGGTGGAGGTGCTGTCCGACGGCCCGGAGCACCAGTCGCGGGCCAACGCGTGGATGGTCGAGCTGGCGACGGCACTGAGCCCGGAGCCGTACGCGATCGTGGTCTGGGACGGCCGGCCCGGTGACGGCCCGGGCGGGACCGCGGACCTGATGGACCGTCTCGGCTACCCGGCCGGGGATCCCCGGCTGCGGGTCATCGACCCGACCCCGGATCGATCGACGGCGCCGCCCGCCCCACGATGACGAGGCGGGCAGCGCCCGGCGCTCAGTTGCCGCTGAGCGTCTGGATCGTTCCGCCGGTGAGTAGCCCCTGGTAGTAGCTGCCGCCCGGGTAGTACGTGGCAGTGGTCGTGCCGGCCACCGCGTCCGACGCCCAGGCCACCGCAAGCGTCTGCAGCGCGGTCACGTTCTTGGCCTGGGAGGCGCCGCCGGTCAGCGTGCAGAGCGCGTCAGTGCTGGCCCCTTCCGCGTCGCAGTGGCTGCCGCTGGTGAGCCGGACGCCGAGGAACGGCCGGTCGAGCTGGTCGACCAGTTCGACGGTGCCGCTGGCGTTGCTGTTCGACAGGTACGGCGGCGAGGAGACGGTGTAGATCGGGAGGCCGGTGTTCGCCAGCCCGGACAGCCCGGTGGCCATGTTGGAGCCGGCCGGCGACTTGACCGGGTCGAGCAGCTGCAGGTATTTCAGGGCCGCGAACGCGCTGGGGTGCGTGGTGCGCAGCCGGTTGGCGATGTAGGTGACGGCTTCCCCGCCGGCCGAGTGCCCGGCCAGCACGTACCTGGTGGGCAGGGTGCTGCCGGACCGGCCGGCCGCGGTGGCCGCCGCCGCGTAACTGCGGGCGAGGGCGCTGGTCGGGGTGGTCGCCTGCCCGAGCCAGGCGGCCACGCTGTTCAGGAAGGCGGTGTTGTTGCCGGTGTTGTTGACCGTGCACCCGTAGAGGTTGATCGACGGCAGGGCCGGCGCGAAGACCAGGAAGCCCGCGGCCTGATACCTGCGGGCCAGATCGGCCATGTTGCTGTTCGAGCGGGAGAAGCCGTGCTGCAGGAAGACCAGCGCTTTCGGGCTGGTGGTGGCCGGGAAGTACCAGTCGGCGTCCTGCTTGTAGGTGGAGATCCAGCAGGGGACCGAGATCTCCCCGTCGACTTCGACGGCGGCGGCCTGCGCCGCGCTCGGCGTGGCGAACAGGACGGTTGCGGACAGCAGCAGGGCCGCGAGGATGCGGCGCGGGGACAGGGACACGGGCCCTCCAGGGGGTCAGCCGTAACACTCTCCGAAACAGTGTTTCCATTAGCGTGTATCAATCGGCCTCTGTCAAGCGCACGGAAAAGCCCGGCGCCACCGGGCACCGGGCTTCCACGAGCGGACAGACGTCAGTCCTCGCGCCAGGGCACCACGAGCGGGTGCCGCTCCTCGTCACGTGCGGCGATGCCGGCCATCGACCGCAGATATTGACGCTGAGTGATGTCGCCGTCCATCAGCTGCGTGCAGAGCACGCCCTCGAGGCTCTGCGGGCCGAAGAGCGCTTCCGGGATGGCCAGCGGCTCCGCCTCGGCCCGAGCGTCCGCCCGTACCCCGCGCACCGCGAGCACGCAGGCGGCAGCCAGGACCAGGATGAGCAGGGACAGGATCAGCATTGCCACCGCCTTGTCGGTCAACGCGGGGCTGGATGCCCCACCTGACAGAGAGAACGGATTACCGGGCGTGTCGGTTCGACGCTCTGCGTCACTGTCCGCTACTAAATTCCGGAACTAGCCCAGACCGACCACCGCCACCATGAGCGGCAGCAGCACCAGGATCAGGATCGCGCCGAGCACGTCGAAGGAGATCCCGGAGCGGATCATCGTGGTGATCGGCACGACGCCGGAGCCGTAGACGATGGCGTTCTGCGGGGTGGAGACCGGCAGCATGAAGCCGAACGAGGCGGCGAAGGTCGCGGCGAGCGCCGGCACCAGCGGGTTCACCCCGGCCGCCACCGCGATCGGGATGATGATCGGCACCACCACGGCGGCGGAGGCGGTGTTGCTGGTGGTCTCCGAGACGATGATCGCCAGGACGACGGCGAACGCGGTGATCGCGAACATGCTGGACAGGCCGAGCGCCTCAGCGCTGGAGGTGCCGATGGTCTCGGCCAGCCCGGTGTCGGCGAGCAGCGAGCCGAAGATGATGCCGGTGCCGAAGAGCAGGATGGTGCCCCAGTCGATGCGGGCCGCGTCGCTCCAGTTCAGCGTGAACTCGCGCTCGCGCCACGAGGTGGGCAGCAGGAAGAGCAGCGCGGCGCCGAGCACCGCCACGATTCCCTCGTTGAGCCGCTCCGAGACGGTGTCGTAGACGGCCGAGTCGGTGCCCCAGCCCACGGCCACGATGCCGGGCACGATCCAGAGCGTCACCGTGGTGGCGAAGGCGATCAGCGTGTTGCGTTCGGCGACCGAGAACTTTCCGAGCTTCGCGCGCTCGGCGGCCACATACTCCTCGACTCCCTCGATCCGGCGGATCTCGGGCTTGTTCAGCAGAAGCAGCACCAGGGCCAGCACGGCGAACATGGCGAGGCAGATCGGCGCCGCCATGGCCATCCACGCGGCGAACGAGATCTTCTCCCCGGTCGCCTCCTCGATCAGCCCCCGGCCGATCAGGTTCGGCGGGCTGCCCACCGGGGTGAGCAGGCCACCGACGCTTGCGCCGTACGCCAGCATCAACAGCAGCGCCGCGCCCACCCGCAGCCGCGTCGGATCGAAATCGGCCTGGACCAGGCCGCGGTCCTGCATCATCTTCGCGATCACCGCGAGGATGCCGAGCGCGGTGGGCAGCAGCATCGCCACCGTCGCGGTGTTCGACACGAAAGCCGAGAGCAGAGCGGTGATCACCCCGAAGGCGATGATCACCCGGACCGTGGAGCGGCCGACGCCGGGCAGCGAGAGCATCCGGAACGCGAACCGCCGGGCCAGGCCGTGCTTGAGCATCGCCTGGGCCAGGATGAACGCGCCGATGAAGGTGAAGACGGTGGACGAGCCGAACGGCTCCAGCACGTCCGATGCGGGCGCCACCCCGAAGACCACGATGCAGCCCACACCGATCAGGCCGCCGATCGGGATCGGCACCGCCTCGGTCACCCAGAGCACGATCACGCCGAGCAGGACCGCGGAGAGCACCTGCTGGCTGGGCCGCAGGTCGAGCGGCAGCGCGAGGAAGATCAGGGTCACGACCGGGGCGAGAAAGAGCCCGACGGTACGGCGCCCGCGCTCGAATCGTTCCTCGCGCGGCGAGAGCCGTTGCTCGCCGAGACTCCGGTAGGTTCCGCCGCCCAGCAGGCGACGTTCGACATCAGTGCGGGCGCCCTCGGTTGTGGACATCTCCGACCTCCCTCTGTGACCCCCCTCACTTATCCAATCTCGAGTCCGCCGACACGACCGGGTACCGCTATGTACGAATTTTGGAGAACATAGCTATTGTTCCACTGTGCCCGATAAGCGAGTTAGTTACACTGCGCGGCCATTGTCATGCAATGAGTGAGGTAGATGACGGAAAGTAACCTCGCGATACTCCAGCCATTCGTGACCTTGACCACGCAAGATCACATAATCGATCGCCAATACCTACTCTGACGTGCTGTCTTAGCGAGAGCAGAGCGACGCCAGGCATCACCGGCAACAGAGTGATGACGACCGTCCAAATTACTTAGAGCGACAGACCGTCGCGGGGGAGTCCGATGACAGGCCAGCAACCGGGCAGCCATCACTACGACTACATCGGTTTCAGCCGCATCGCCGGCCCGGCCGAACCCGTACCGGACGGCAAGTACCGGGTCCGGCTCCGCCCGCTCTCCCGCCGCCGGCCCGTGCGGTCCGTGCTCATCGCGCTCTTCGCGTTCGCCTTCGAGGCGACCTTCTTCGGCTGGCTGCTCTCCTCGATCGAGCTGCCGGACCGCCGGATGCACGCGGTGCTGTTCGCGGCCACCGTGTTCATGATCGGGGCGACCGCCCTGATCGAACTGTTCCGCCTGGTCAACGTCGTGACGCTCTGCCTGGCCACGCTCTGGGCCCGGGACCCGGTGCCGGTGATGCCGCAGCAGCGGCTGCGCGTCGCCTTCCTCACCACGATCGTTCCCGGCAAGGAGCCGATCGAGATGGTGGAGAAGACGCTGCGGGCGGCCCGCAAGGTCCGGCACGGCGGCCGGTACGACGTGTGGCTGCTCGACGAGGGCAACGACCCGGACGTCAAGGCCATGTGCGCGCGGCTCGGCGTGAACCACTTCAGCCGCAAGGGCGTCGAGAAGTACAACACCGAGGCCGGGGCCTTCAAGACGAAGACCAAGCACGGCAACTACAACGCCTGGGTGGACAAGCACGGCACCGGCTACGACGTGTTCGTCTCGGTCGACCCGGACCACGTGCCGATGCCGAACTTCTGCGAACGGCTGCTCGGCTACTTCCGCGATCCGGACGTGGCCTTCGTGATCGGCCCGCAGATCTACGGCAACTACGACAACGTGGTCACCCGCTGGGCCGAGTCGCAGCAGTACCTGTTCCACTCGCTGCTGCAGCGGGCCGGCAACCGGCTGGGCATCCCGATGCTGGTCGGCACCAACAACGCGGTACGCATCGCCGCGCTCAAGGCGATCGGCGGCCTGCAGGACTCGATCACCGAGGACATGGCCACCAGCCTGGCCGTGCACGGCACCCGCAACAAGGCCACCACCCGCCGCTGGAAGTCGGTCTACACCCCGGACGTGCTCGCCGTCGGTGAGGGCCCGTCCTCGTGGACCGACTACTTCAGCCAGCAGCACCGCTGGTCGCGCGGCACCGACGAGGTGGTGGTGGCCAACTTCGCGCGTACCGTGCGGCGGCTCGGCTTCCGGCGCAGCGTGCAGTACGCGCTGCTGATGGCCTACTACCCGCTCACCGCGATCTCCTGGCTGCTCGGCGCGGCGACCGCGGTCTGCCACATCGTGCTCGGCGCCAAGGGTGTGCAGGTGCCGCAGGAGGTGTGGCTGATGCTCTACGTCGACGCCGCGCTCTTCCAGGTCGGCCTCTACCTCTGGAACCGGCGGCACAACGTGAGCCCGCACGAGGACGCCGGCTCGTCCGGTCTGACCGGCATGCTGCTGTCCACCCTGTGCGCCCCGATCTATGTCACCTCGTTCCTGCAGGCGGTGCTGCGCCGCCGGGCCGGGTTCGTGGTGACGCCGAAGGGGGACTCGGCCAGCCCGGACTCCCTGCTCACCTTCCGTACCCATCTGCGCTGGGCCGGCTTCTTCGCCGCGCTGCTGGTCGTGGCCGTGTTCACCGGGCACGCGTACGGCTTCATGTGGCTGTGGCCGGCGCTCAACCTGACCCTCTGCCTGATCCCGCCGGCGATCTGGGCACTGCAGTCGCTCACCCGCAAGCCGGAGCAGCCGGCCGAGACCCGTGCCGCCGCTGAAGAACCCGTGGAGACCTACGCATGACCCGCCGCAAACCCAGCCTGGCCCGCCGGCTGCTCACCGCGATCGTGGCGCTGATCGCCGCTGCCGCCGTCGTGGTGGTGAACCGCCCGATGGTCGTTTTCGCCGCCGACCAGTACCACGACTTCACCATCAACCGGCAGACCTACAAGGAGGAGTTCGGCCACTGGTCGATGCTGCCGGTGCCGGCCGACTTCAAAGTCAACGCGATCCACGCCGCCCTGCTGAACACCGGCAAGGTGCTGATCATCGCGGGGTCCGGCAACAACCGGGACAACTTCGAGGCCGGCACGTTCCAGACCGTGCTGTGGGACCCGGCCACCGACAAGTTCTCGCTGGTGCCGACGCCGACCGACCTGTTCTGCGCCGGGCACACCTTCCTGCAGAACGGCAACCTGCTCGTCGCCGGCGGCACCAAGTCGTACGAGGTGCTCGAGGCCGACATCAAGCACGCGGCCGGCGTCATGAAGATCAAGAACGAGTCACCGGACCACGGCGCGCGCACCTTCCCGAAGGGCACCGTGCTCACCTCGGCCGACGGGCGCAAGTACGCCACCCGCGCCGACCTCACCGTCCCGGCCGCGAGCAAGATGCAGCACGGGGCGCACACCATGGTGCACGCCGGTGAGGCCGAGGTCTGGGTGGACGCGGTCGAGGAGGGCGACGCCCCGGTCGTCAAGCAGCCGGCCCAGTACTCGATCGCCGGCCTGACCGGCCTGGACGCCCGCAACCTCTACGGCGTGGCCGAGAAGATCACCCGCGAGAAGCAGGAGTACGGCGGCGACAAGACCTCGTACGAGTTCGACCCGCGAACCGAGCGCTACGTGCGCACCGGCGACATGGTCGAGCACCGCTGGTACCCGACGCTGGCGCCGCTGCCGAACGGCGACATCCTGGCCGTCTCCGGTCTGGACGAGTTCGGCCGGATGCTGCCCGGCCGCAACGAGACCTACCGCACCGCGGAGAAGCGCTGGGTCGCCGCGCCGAACCTGACCCGGGTCTTCCCGACCTACCCCGCGCTGTTCGAAACCAAGGACGACCGGCTGTTCTTCTCCGGCTCGAACGCGGGATACGGCTCGGACACCGAGGGCCGCACCCCGGGCCTGTGGAACACGCGCACCAACAAGTTCCAGAACGTGCCCGGCCTGAAGGACCCGGCGATGACCGAGACCAGCGCCTCCGTGCTGCTGCCGCCGGCGCAGGAGCAGAAGGTGATGATCCTCGGCGGTGGCGCGGTCGGTGACTCGCCGGTCTCCACGGCCCGCACCGCGATCGTCGACCTCGACGTGCCGAAACCGGCCTACCAGCCGGGCCCGGACCTGCCGAACCCCACCCGATACCTGAACACCGTGGTGCTGCCCGACGACACCGTGTTCACCAGTCACGGCTCGTCCGGCTACCGGGGTGGGCCGTACCAGGGCGCCAAACGCAGCGACCTGCTGGCCGCGCAGATCTACGACCCGGGCAGCAACGAGTTCCGTACCGCGGCGGCGCCGACCGTGGGCCGCAACTATCACTCGGAGGCCCTGCTGCTGCCGGACGGACGGGTGGTCACCATGGGCAGCGACCCGATCTACGCCCGCAACGGCCGCGACCCGGGCACGTTCGAGCAGCGGATCGAGATCTACAGCCCGCCGTACCTGTTCCAGAAGAACGCGCGGCCGCAGGTCACGGCCGGACCGGCGATGCTGAAGCGCGGTGGCACGTACACCTTCACCACGCCCGACGCGGGCCGGATCCGGGCCGCCCGGCTGGTCCGTCCCAGCGCGGTCACCCACGGCACCGACGTCGACCAGCGTTCGGTGGCGCTGACCGCGGCGGCGATCCCGGGCGGGATCACCGTCACCGTGCCGAAGGAGCGCGGCCTGGTGCCGGCCGGCTGGTACATGCTGTTCGTGACCGACGACGCGGGCGTGCCGTCGCAGGCCCGCTGGGTCCAGGTCTCCTAGCCGCGATCAGTTGGTGGCCAGGTCGAGTGCGTACTCTGGCCACCACTGACCGGCCGCCGGCGCGCCCTTGCCGCAGGCGCCGTCCGACTCCCCCGGCCGCTTGATCCAGAGGAACGCGTCGACCAGCGGGTGCCCGGTCTCGGTGGTCGGCTCCTGGCCGAGAGCCCGGCCGGGCGGGTTGCACCAGTGCTTGTCGTCGGATCCGATCTTGGCGGGGCCGTTCCCGTTGCGGCTCGTGTCGATCACGAAGTGCGCGCCGTCGAGACGTTTCGAGATCTGCTCGCCGTACGCGATGTTGGCCTCGGTGGTCTCGAAGTTCGCCACGTTGAGGCTGAAGCCGTCGGCCTGCTCCACTCCGGACTTACGCAGGGCGTCAGCGACCCGGGCGGCGTCGCGGACCCAGCTCGGGTTGCCGCCGTCCAGGTAGACCCGGACCCCCGGATCCTGCTTGAACTCGCTGACGGCGGCCTTGAGCAGCTCGTACCGCTCGATGGCGGAAGGACCGGTCACGCAGCCCTTGAGCACGTGCGTCATCGCGTCCGGCTCGAGCACCACGATCGCGTCGGAGCCGTGCACCGCGCCGGCCAGCCCGGTGATGAACGACCGGTACGCCGCGGCGTTCGGAGCGCCGCCCTCCGAGTGGCCACCACAGTCCCGGTTCGGCACGTGGTAGGCGACCAGCACCGGGGTACGCCCGGCCGCCGTCGCCGCGGCGACCAGCGCGCGGGCCCGCTCGGCGTAGCCAGGGTTGGCGTCGGCGAACCACACCGCCGCCGGCGAGGTCGCGATCTTGCGGATCGCCACGGCGTCCGCGGCACGTCCCGCGGCCTGCCACTCGGTGACCTGGTTCATCGCCGCGCCGGTCGGCTCCACGTAGAACGGCCCGGCGCCGACCACCTCGGGGACGCTGGGCGCGACCGAGGAGGGCGTGACCGGGTCAGGGGTGTCACTGTCGCCCGAGCAGCCGGCAGCGCCGAACGCCACCAGGCCGCTGATCAGGACCGCGGGAAGACTCTTCATCGACCGCAACGCTACTTGATCAGGATTTATCACTACATGCTCAGCGGACCGAAAGTGCGACCCTCACCGCCTCCTCCCGGGTGGCGAAGCCCTCCAGCCGATAGGTGACCGGCTGCGGCGTCTCCCAGATCAGCGTCGGCCCGGCCAGCCGCGCCGTCTCGTCGCGTTTGACCCCGTCCGTTCCGATGTAGGTCAACGGATGCGGCTCCGGCAGCCAGAGCGCCGCGTGACTCGTGCCGGCGAGTTCCGGCACCCATTCGGTGTTCGGCGTCATCTTTATGAAGATCGGATCCAGTCCACCGGAGAACTGGTCGAATCGGACAGTTCCCCCACGGTAGATCAGGGTCACCACGCGCGGCCTCCCCTGCGCGTCCGGGTCGGCCAGCAGCACCTCCTCGGGCGGGCCCAGCAACTCGGGGGCCAGCACCGGGAAACCGGCTGCCCGCTCGGCCTCCACCAGATCCGCGGTGCGCGTCGACGGGAGCGGACTCGGGGTGGCCGGGAGAGCACCGGCTGGGAGCTCACGGCGTACCTCGATTCCGGCCACCCGCAGCAGGTCGCTGACCACCTCGACCACCGCGGCGCGAGCCGGCGCGACCAGCGTGACGGTCGCGATCAGAGCGGCCGCCGCGGCCGCCAGAAAGAGCCGCAGGCGAGGCCGGCGTGCCGGCTGAGCAAGGCGAGCACGCACCGCACTCCGTTGATCAACCGCTTCCGGTACGGCCAGAGCGCGCCCGAGACTGCGCAGCTCATCGATCAGTTCGTCGTGTTCAGGCACCGGGCACCTCCCCCACCGGCATCCGGTCGCGCAGCCGGGCCAGCGCCCGCGCGGTACGCGACTTCACCGTCCCCTTCGGCAGTCCCAGCGTCATCGCGGTCTCCGCCTCCGACAGGTCCATGAGATAGCGGCAGACCAGCACCTCCCGGTCCCGGGTGTCGAGCGCCCGCAACTGCTCGACCAGGAACCGGCGCCGCTCGGTCGCCTCCGCCGACTCGGCCGGATCGGGTTCCAGCGGCATCGGGTCTTCACGCACCGCGGCCCGCATCAGCAGCCCGGTCCGGCGGGTGCGCGACCGGATCAGGTTGCGGGTCTCGTTCGCGACGATCGCCAGCAGCCACGCCTTGAAACCGGCGTCACCCCGGTACCGCCCCAACTGGCGGTACGCCTTCACGAACGCCTCCTGCACCACGTCGTCGGCGTCGGCGCCGGCCCCGAGCAGCGCGGCCGCCCGGTGTGCGGGCGCGGTGAAGCGGACGACCAGCACCTCGTAGGCGTCCAGGTCGCCCCCGCGGGCCCTCGCCACAGCGGTCGCCTCGTCTATTTCGATGGCCGCCCCCTTCACCACACCCTAGAGACACCGCTCGGCGGGAACCGGTTCCCGCCGAGCGGTGTCACCAGAACATGACGACCCGGCGCACCTTCCTTGTCCTCGCGGGTTCCGGCCTGGCGCTCACCGCGGCCGGCTGCCGCGAACCCGCCGCCGCTGCCGCCGCTCTCACCGACGTGGTCCTCGCCGACAGCACGCGCGGCCTGCTGCGGCTCTCCCCCACCGGCGAGCAGGTCCTGGGCACGAGCGCGGTGGCCGGGTTCGACGGCGCGCACCTGTACGCCCGGCAGGACGCGAACCTGGTCCAGCTCGATCCGGCGACCGGGGCAACCACCCGCAGCAGGCCGATCGGGGACGGGTGGCTGCCCCGGGCCGTCTCCCTCGACGGCCGGGCGTGCGCACTGGGCCGAACGCCGGCCACCGACCGGCCGGCGGCGCGCGCCCGGACCCCACTGCTGGTCACCGGCCCGGCCGGCGACCGCGAGTACGACCTGCCCGGCGTCATCGAACCGGACGCCTTCACCAGCGACGGCCAGGGCCTGTTCGTCCTCGACTGGCTGCCCGCCACCGCGCCCGACCACTACCGGGTACGCCTGCTCGACCTGACGTCCGGCGAGGTGCAGCCGCTGCTCACCCGCAACAAGGTCCCGGTCCCGGCCGGCGCCGAGGAGGAGATGCGCGGCGACGGCCGCCAGGCGATCCTCTCCGCCGACCGGCAGATGCTGTTCACCCTCTACACCCACCAGCCCGGCCACCAGCACACCCGCGACCTGCTTTCCGGCCGCCCCGGCAACGCGCACGCCTTCGTCCACGTCCTGCACCTGACCGAACGCTGGGCGTACTGCCTGGACCTGCCCCACCCCTTCGGCGAGGGCCCGATCGCCGGGCACGCCCTGGCCGCCACCCGCGACCACTTGGCGGTCGCCGACCTTCATTCCGGCAAGCTGGCCTACGCCACACCGTCCACCCTGTCGATCGACCGCGTCATCGAGGTGCCCGCGGCCCCCGGCGCCACCGCCGTGCTGACCCTGACCCCCGACGGCCGCACGCTGGTGGGCGCCCACGACCGCATCACCGTCCTGAACACCAGCACCAACGCCCAGCTGGCCTCGTGGACCGTGCCGGCCCCACTGAAGGGCCTGGCGTTGAGCCCTGACGGCACCCGCCTCTACGCCGGCACCGAACGCCGCCTCCTCCACCTCGACGCCGCCTCCGGCACCGCCCAGGGCGAAACCGAGGTGATCGGCCTGACCACAGTCCGCCAAACCCTCCCCACCCACGGCTGAGCCGTCCCCAGCAGGCATTCGGTCCGCACACCCCGCGCCACCGACGGCTTCCCCTCACCCAGCCCCCGCTCGCCCCACCCGGCCGCCGCTCAGGCAGGTAAGGGCTCGTCGATTTTTAACTCGCTGTTTTGATCAAGGCGGGTGCGGTGAATCCGGCGGCGCGGGTGTGAGCGGCGAGGTCGGTGTGGTTGGTGAGGCGGATGTTGCTGGGTTCGATGGGGTGCTGGATTTGGGTGAGCAGGGTGCGGGTGTTGCGGATGGCGACGTTGATGGTGGTGCCGGCGACGCCGAACAGATCGGCGATGACCTTGCGGGGCAGTTGGTAGCGGTCGTGGAGCAAGGTGGCCAGTAGTTGGTGGCTGAGGGTGACGCGGATCTTGCGGCCGCCGCCGCGGGGCCGGGCGTGGCCGCGCAGGTTGTGCAGGAACGCTTCGTGTTGGGCTTGATGGGGAACGGTGAGCCGGCTGATCAGGTCGTTCCATGCGCTGTCGGGCATGCCGGTGATGGCCGGGTGCACCAGCGCGGCCAGGTGATGCAGCGGTGGTAGGGCTGTCGCGGGTTCGCCGGCGGGTGTGGCCGGGTCGGGGCGCAGGGTGTAGTTCCAGTCGCCGTGCCAGTCGTGACGGTCGATGGCCAGGGTGCTCATCTGCTCGTCGGTGATGACGACGCCGGTCGGGTAGTGGCCGGTGTCGAGTTCGGCGTGCACGCGCAGCCCGCTGCTGGTGGTGGTCGCGGCGATCGTGTGGACGATGGTCTCGTGGCTGGTCAGGGGTCGTGCCCGCCAGTTCATCGAGATGTGGGCGAACAAGCGATGCTCGATACGGTTCCATTTACTGGTGCCGGGCGGGAAGTGGCAGACGGTGATCGGTAGCCCGATTTCGGCGGCGAGAGCGGCCAGATCCGTTTTCCAGGCGCGAGTGCGGTAGCCGTTGGATCCGCCGGCGTCCGCGGTGATCAAGAGCCGTCCGGCGTTCGGGTAGCGGTCACGGCCGTAGCCGTCCCACCAGCGGCGCAGAGTGGCGACGGCGAACGCGGCGGTGTTGTGGTCGGTGCCGACGGCGACCCAGCCGGTGTCGGCGGCCAAGTCGTAGACCCCGTAGGGGATCACCTGTCCCAGCTGCGGATCGGCGAAGTCGTGGGTGCGGACTACGGCCGGCTCACCGGCAGGCCGCCACTCGCGGCCCTTGTTCGCGAACGCGCCGACGAGTTCCTTCTTCTTCGTATCGACGCTGACGACCGGGTCACCGCTGGACAGATAATCCTTGACCTGCTCGTTGATGTAGCCGAACTGGGCGTCGCGGTCGGGATGGCGTCTGCCTTCCAGAGTCTTGGCATTGCCCTGAAGGCTGAATCCCTCACCGTGCAGCAGAGCAGCGATCGTGTCCGGCCCGGCCTTATGACCCCGCCCGGCCAGTTCCTGCGCAAGGTGGCGCAACGACTTCGTCGTCCATCGCAGCGGCGACATCGGGTCCCCCCGCTCGTCCGGCTCGACCAGCCCCAACAACGCCGGCATCAGAGCGGGATCATGTTCGGTCACCGGCTTCCGGCCGCCACCGGCACGGCGGACCCGGCCCAGCGGCGCCACCCCGGCCTCCAACTCATCGACGCCCGCAGCCACCGTGCCCTCCCGGACCCCGGCAGCTCGCGCTACCGCCCGGATCCCGCCATGCCCCAGCACCCGAGCCTCAGCACCCAGCAGCAACCGGCGTTGCCGCTCATCCAGATGCGGCAAGATCACCTCAAACTTCGCTGCCAGCCTGCCCCGTTCCTCCTCCGATACCGCCATAACAGATCAACGCATCGAAATCCGCCAAGCAACGGCTTGTTCTTCGACGAGCCCTAATCGGGTCGCGATAACGTGCACCACCGGCGGCTCGCCCCGGCCGGCCGCCGCCCAGACACGGAATGACCGCCCGAATACCTGCGCCACCGGCGGCCCGCCCCAACCGGCCGCCGCCCAGACACGGAATGACTGCCTCGGAGTGAATCGGTGGCTGCGGCGGCCGATCGGTGGTGACGGCGCCGGCGGCCTGCCGGGACCGCCCGGCCGGGCGTTGATCATCTCGACCGCGCAAGCAAGCCTGATGGTCAGCCGGACAACTCGGCTGGCTGCCAGGGCTGTTTCGGTGGGCGGGAAACGACCCGCAGGGCCAGCCGGTTGTTCGGCGGGGCTGCGTTGGGGTGAGAGGTGGCCTACCGGGAGAGCGATCTGCCGGCTGCTAGGGGGTGCGGCGGAGGGTGTCGAGGAGGAACCACTCGTCCTCGTGGTGGATCAGTGGGGCCAGGGCGGGGTGGGCGGCCAGCGTGGCGTGGACGTTGAAGCCGTCGTAGTTGCCCGGGTTCTCGCGGTCGCGGAAGTGCAGGCTGACCAGGTCGCCGCCGGGTTCGAGGCGGTTGACCAGGCCGTCCAGGACGGCTTGGAGGTCGGCGGCGGAGAGGTAGTACAGGAGGTCGCCGATGACGATCAGGTCGAAGGTGCCGTCGGGGAGGTCGGCGGGGAGGAGGGCGCGCTCCACGCGTACGTTTGGAAGGTCTGCGGTGTTATGTCGGGCCTGCTGGACCGCCTCCTCGACGCTGTCCACGGCCAGGATCTCGTCGCAGCGTGGCGCGAGCTGCCGGGTGAACAGGCCGATCGAGGCGCCCGGCTCGTAGCAGCGGCGGTAGCGTTCGCGTGGCAGGCTGGCCAGGGTGACCGCGTATTTGCGCTGGTTGTGCCACTTGGTCGCGACGTCCCACGGATCGTCCTTCGCCATGTAGAGCCCGGCGAAGTAGTCCAGGGAGACGGTGGCCTCCGGTGGTGCGGCGTCGCCCTCTGCACGTGTCACGCCGGAATTGTGCCGAACGCGGGAACGACGCCGTCAGCCGGGTGGTCAGCGAGCCACCACCGTCAACGTCCCGACGCCCTCCTCCGCGTTGAGGTCGATGCCTCCGGCGCCGCGGCCGGTGGAGACTTCGGCATCGCGGCCGGTGGAGACCTCGGCGTCGCGGCGCAGCCCGTTCCGCCGGTCGCCGTAGAGGATCACCCGGCCGGCGCCGCGCCGGAACACCGCCCGCACCGGAACCTTTCCCTCGGTGCTGATCCGCCACTGGTTGACGCCGCCGGACAGCACGATCGGCAGGGCGGCGTCGCGGGCGGGCAGGGCGAGGTTCAGCCGGGCCATGCCGCCGAGCAGGTCGATCCGGTCGACGGTGCCGCGGGTCAGGTCGAGGGTGGCGGTCCGGAAGCCGCCGCGGGTCCGTACCGCCCAGTCGACCTCCTCGCTGAGCAGGACGTCGATCCGGCCGGTGCCCTTCTCGCCGGTGGGTTCGATGCCGACCCGCAGGGTGTCGCCGTCCAGCGACGTACGCGGGCGCACCCCACTGTCCCGCGGCGTGGTCACCCGGAACCAGCCGTTGTCGACCGCTCCGATCGTCACGGTGAGCTCGGTGGTGTTGTCGGCGAACTCGAAGGTGGCGGCGTCCGGCACGGGCACCGTCGACGGAGGTGGGGTGCCGATCGAGACCGGCGGGTTGACCGGCGCCGCCGCGGCTGGCGCCGGTGACGCGACCGGGCCGGCGAAAACGGGTTGCCGCGGCTCGTCGGACGCGGGCCGGAAGACGGCCCAGGCCGCGACGGCGCCGACCGCCAGGAGGGCGGCGAGGATCACTGCCCGCTTCGCGGTGGACCGGTGCGGGCGTACGCCCGACGGGATCTCCACCGTGACCCGCTCGGCCGCGCCGGGCGGGCTCGCACCGGCCATCACGTGCCAGGCCGGCCCGGTCCGGGTGGCGTCGACGCCCGGCAGTTCGTAGTGGTCGGCCGGCGGCCCCAGACTTTGCGGAGCATCCGGCCAATAGTCCGAAATATTCGGCAAATCGGGCGGGTTGGGTGGGGTTGATTCCTCGGCTACGGCTGGACTGTCCACGCGCGCTCCTCGATGCGGGGTGGTTCCGCAACGAGATACGGACCAGAGGTCCGATCGGTTCGACTGGGAGCGATCCCAATCGAATTATTTCAGCGCTGACTCTTGCCCTGGGACACCGATCCCGGTAGATCATTATCGGAACATTAAGTGAGTCTGCAGAGAGCGAATTTGATGCCGGACGACGATACCCAGGACGGCCTCCGGGTAGGGGGCTGGGTTCCGCCGTATTCACCGGACGATTCCGCACCAGGACCACGCGTCCGCCCCGGTGGGCGGCCGCCCCTCCCCCGCGGCACGCAACGCCGCGCGCTCGGCCCCGGCCCCGCCGGTACGCCGCAGTCCCGTGGCCGCCTCGTGCTGGCCGCCGCCGTGGCGCTGGCGTGCGCGACCACCGCCGTGGTCGCTTTCGGACTCGGTGACGACGACGCGCCGGCACCGGTGGCCGCCCGGACGGAGTTCCCCAAGCCGGTGCTGCCGAACTTCCCGCTCGAGCCGGGCGAGACGATCTCCCTGCTGCCGAACCCGAACGGGTCGAGCACGACGAAGCAGGCAGTGCCGACGACACCGGCCGCCACCACCGCGCCGCGCAGCCCGTCCCGGAAGCCGAATCCGGCCAAGCCACCGGCGAGCAAACCCGCGAAGCCGGCGCCGCCGCGGCTCGTCACCGGTGCCACGATCGGCCTGGAGGCGGCCGACCGGCCCGGCTCGCGGGTGCGCCACCGCAACTACCTGGGCCGGCTGGACCCGGTCACCGCCGGCAGCAGCGATCTGGACCGGGCCGACTCGCGCTTCACCGTGCGCGCCGGGCGGGCAAATGCGAACTGCTATTCCTTGGAATCAGTAAACTTTCCCGGATATTATCTGCGCCACCGCAACTTTGAAATCCGGCTCGACCGATCCGACCGTTCCGAACTGTTCGATCTGGACGCCACATTCTGCACTGTGGTAATTCGGCAGAACACCGCCCTGGCCCTGCGGTCGGTCAATTATCCGGACCGGCACGTGGTCGCCGACCGCGATCGGCTGGTGCTCCGCGAGAGCACCGGGGAGCGGGCGACCGGGTTCGTCCCGCGGTCGCCGCTGTGACGTGGTGGCCCGGCCTGGGCCCTCCGGCCGGGCCACCACCCCTCAGTCCCGGCGGATGATCACGACAGCGCGCGGCTCGAGCGTGTCCGGCGCGCCGGGCAAGCCACCGAGATCGACCGGCAGATCGGTCCGGTTGATCAGGAACCAGTGATCACCGCGGACCGCCAGTTCGACCGGGCCGCGCAGGCCGGGCGGCAGCTCACTGCCCACCCCGGTGGGCCCGAGCAGGGCGGGCAGCAGCGTGGTCAGTCCGTCCGCACCGAGCCGGGTGGAGACGTACGCCGCCGACCCCTCACCGGCCACCCGGCGCGTGACCGCCGCGCGTTCCGCCTGCTCCCCGGTCTTGTACCGGGAGACGATCTCGGTGTCGCCGGCGACGTCGATCCGGTCGGTCCAGATCGTGCCCGTGGTGCCGTTGTCCAGTTCCACGCTCTCGCCGTCGAGCAACGGCGCGAACTCCTCGATCCGGATGCCGAGCAGGTCCCGCAGCGCCCCCGGGTAGCCGCCGAGCCACACGTGGTCGTTCTCGTCGACGATCCCGGAGAAGTACGTGGTGATCAGGTGCCCGCCGTCCGCCACGTACGCCCGCAGCCGCTCGGCCAGCGCGGCCGGCACGACGTGCAGGACCGGCGCGATCAGCACCCGGTAGCTCTCCAGCGGCCCACCGGTCGGCACCACATCAGCGCGGATTCCGTGGTTGAGCAGCGCGGTGTACCAGTCGAGGGCTTCCTGCCGGTAGCGCAGCCGGTCGGTGGGGTGCGAGTCGTGTTCGGACACCCACCACGACTCCCAGTCGAACACGATGCCGACCTCGGCCCGCCGCCGCGAGGAGCCGGCCACCGGGGCCAGTTCCCGCAGTCGCGTACCCAGGTCGGTGACCGCCCGGAAGACCGCGCTTTCGGTCCCGGCGTGCGGCAGCATCGCCGAGTGGTACTTCTCCGCGCCGGCCTTGGACTGCCGCCATTGGAAGAAGCAGACCGCGTCCGCGCCGTGCGCCACGTGCGTGAGCGAGTCCCGGGCCAGCTCACCCGGCTTCTTCGGCAGGTTGACCGGCTGCCAGTTGACCGCGCTGGTCGAGTGTTCCATCAGGAACCACGGCCGGCCGCCGGCGATGTTACCGGTCAGGTTGGCCGAGAAGGACAGCTCGTCGCGGGCCTGCGGTCCGGGCACCACGTAGTGGTCGTTCGAGACGAAGTCGACCTCGGCCGCCCAGTCCGCGTAGTTCATCGGGTTCTGCAGGCCCATCACCATGAAGTTGGTGGTGACCGGCACGTCCGGGGTCAACTCGCGCAGCACCGCCCGTTCGGCGCGCAGGTGGTCCTTGAGCGCGTCCGAGGAGAACCGCCGGAAGTCGAGCTGCTGGGTGGGGTTCGGGTGCGAGGCGGCGATCCGCGGCGGCACGATCTCGTCGAAGGTGTCGTAGCGCTGCGACCAGAAGGCGGTGCCCCAGGCGTCGTTCAGAGCGGCGATGGTGCCGTACCGGGCCTGCAGCCAGTCGCGGAAGGCGAGCGCGGCGTCGTCGGAGAAGTCGTAGACGTTGTGGCAGCCCAGTTCGTTGTTGACGTGCCAGGCGACCAGGGCCGGGTGCTCGGCGTACCGGGTGGCCAGCGTCCGGACTAGGTCCAGCGCGTACCGGCGGAAGACCGGTGAGGTGGGCCGCCAGTGCTGCCGGGCGCCCGGCCAGACGGTGTTGCCCTCCCGGTTCACCGGCAGGATCTCCGGGTGTTTCGTGGTCAGCCACGGCGGCGGGGAGGCGGTGGCGGTGGCCAGGTCGACGGCGATGCCGTTGGCGTGCAGCAGGTCCATCACCTCGTCCAGCCAGGCGAAGTCGTACTCGCCGTCGCGCGGCTGGATCCGGGCCCAGGAGAAGATGGCGAGGGAGACGATCGTGACGCCGGCGGCACGCATCGCGCGTACGTCCTCGTCCCAGACCTCGCGCGGCCACTGCTCGGGGTTGTAGTCGGCGCCGAACTCCAGACGCGCCGCCCCGGCGCGGCGAAGCCAGCGCCGGGGCTCGTTGCTCGATGTCATTTAACCGTGAAGCCCTGCTCCTGGCCGTACTTGATGGACGCATCCTGCCAGGACTTCAGCCCGTCCTGCAGGGTTCCCTGCCCGATGTACGCCTTGCCGACGGTGTCGCCGTAAATGCTGTTGGCGTAGACCTGGAAGGGCAGGTACGACCAGCCGGGGACGACCTGCCCGGCGGACGCGGCGAGAACCTCGTTGACCTTCTGGCCGCCGAAGTACGGGAACTCCTTGCCCAGGAACTCCGGCGAGCCCAGCTCCTTGGTGGTGGCCGGGAAGGCGCCGTTCGCGGACCGGCTGGCCGCGCCCTCGTCGACCGTCGCGTACTTGAGGAACCCGTACGCGAGGTTCTTGTTGGCGGCCTTCTCCGGGATCGCGATCGAGCTGCCGCCGTTCTCCGACGTGGCCTTGCCACCGGCGTCCCACTGCGGCATCGGGGCGACCCGCCACTTGCCGTTGCCGGCCTTCACACCGGACTCCAGGTTGGCCGGCATCCAGGCGCCGATCACCAGGGAGGCGATGGTGCCGTCGGCGAGGCCCTGGTACCAGCCGTCACTCCAGCCGGGCACCGGGTTGAGCAGCTTCTTGTCGATCAGCGGCTGCCACAGGCCGGTCCACTTCTGGGCGCCCGGGTCGGCGAAGTTGACGCCGACGTTCGTACCGTCCACGGTGTAGGGCTTGCCCCCGGCCTGCCAGATCATGCTGGTGGTGAAGCCGGCGTCGCCGCTGTCGCTGGTGATGTAGACCTTCGGGTCGGCCGCGTGCAGCTTCTCGGCGGCGGCCGCGTACTCCTCCCAGGTGGCCGGCACCGCGACGCCGTGCTTGTCGAAGACCTCCTTGTTGTAGAACAGGGCCATCGGCCCGGAGTCCATCGGCAGGCCGTAGATGGCCTCCCCGGCGTGCACCGAGTTCCAGGTGCCCGGGGTGAACGTGCCGTCCAGGCCGGCCGCGCCGAACGTGTTCAGATCGGTGACGTTCTTGGCCAGGGCGAACTGGGGCAGCGCGTAGTACTCGATCTGGGCCACGTCCGGGACGCCGGTGCCGGCTGTGATCGCGTTCTGCAGAGCGGTGTACGCGTCGTTGCCGGTGCCCGAGTTGACCAGGTCGACCTTCACTTTCGGATACTTCTTCTGGAAGTCGGCGACGACCTGCTTGAGGGTCGGCTCCCAGGCCCAGACGGTGATCGTGCCGCCGGCCTCCAGCGCGGCCTGCACGTCCGCGTCGGAGACCGTGGTGGTGGCCGCTTTCTGGTCGGTGGGATCGTCGGAGTCGCCGCCGCAGCCGGCAGCCAGGAGGGTTATCGACAGGGCGGCGCCGAGGAGCGCGCGCCGGCGGGTGATCATCATGGCGCTTCCCTTCAAGGTTTTCACTGCTTGACGCTTCCCGCGGCCAGACCGGACTGCCAGTAACGCTGCAGCAGCAGGAAGGCCGCGATGAGCGGGACGATGGTGAGCAGCGATCCGGTGATGACGAGGTTGTAGACGACGTCACCGCCGACCGTGCTGGCCTGCTCGGCCCACGAATAGAGGCCCAGGGTCAGCGGATAGAGGTTGGGATCCTTCAGCATGATCAGCGGCAGGAAGAAGTTGTTCCAGGTGGCCACGGTGTTGAACAGCAGGACCGTGACGAAGCCGGGCGCGAGCAGCGGCAACGCCAGCGAGAAGAAGATCTTGAATTCGCCCGCGCCGTCCACCCGGGCGGACTCCAGGATCTCGTCGGGCACCGCCTCCGCGGAGTACGTCCACATCAGGTAGAGGCCGAACGGGGACACCAGCGCGGGGATGATGATCGCCCACGGGGTGTCGGTGAGGCCCATCTTGGCGAACATGAGGAAGGTCGGCACGGCCAGTGCGGTGGGCGGCACCGCGACACCGCCGAGAACCACAGCGAAGACCGCCTTCCGGCCGCGGAAGGCGAATTTCGCCAGCCCGTACCCGGCCAGGGCGGCCAGCAGGGTCGCCCCGCCGGCGCCGACCACCACGTAGAGAAGCGTGTTCAGCAGCCAGCGGGCGAAGATGCCGTCCTGGTAGGCGAAGGTGTCGGCGACATTGCCGAAGAACGCGAAGTCACCGGAGAACCAGAGCCCGAACGAGCTGAACAACCCCTCCTGGGTCTTGGTCGAGCTGATCAGCAGCCACCCCAGCGGGAGCAGGCTGTAGATCAGCGCCAGCGCGGTGATCAGGGTGAGCGTGACGCTGCGCCTGCGCTTCTTCGCCGCCGGGCGGACGGTCAGCACCGAGCTCATCGCTGCTCTCCCCGCATGCCACGACGCTGGAAGAGGTACGCGACCAGCATGGTCACCACCCCCATCAACAGCGCGACGGTCGCCGAGTAGTTGACCTGCTGCCCGGCGAAGGACAACTGGTAGGCGTAGATGTTCGGGGTGAAGTAGGTGGTGATCGAGTTCGGCGCCAGGGTGTCCAGGATCTGCGGCTCGTTGAAGAGCTGGAAACTGCCGATGATCGAGAAGATGGTGGCGACGACCAGCGGGCCCCGCAGCGCCGGCAGCTTGATCGCCCGGATGATCCGGTACTGGCCGGCGCCGTCGATGGCCGCCGCCTCGTAGAGCGCGGCGTCCACCACGCGCAGCCCGGAGTACAGGATGATCATGTTGTACCCGACGAACTCCCAGGTCACGATGTTGCCGATGGCGGCGAGGATCAGGTCGGGCGAGAGCGGGTCGGGGATCGCCCACCCGAACGACTCGTTGAGGTTGCCGACCAGGCCGATCCGGGAGCCGTACATGAAGCCCCACATCAGGGTGGCGACCACGGCGGGCACCGCGTAGGGCAGGAAGACGGAGATCCGGAAGAAGCCCGCGCCGTAGAGCCGGCCGCTGTCGATGGCCAGCGCGATGAGCAGCGCCAGGAACAGCATGATCGGCACCTGGACGATCAGGAACAATCCGACCCGGGTCACCGCGTCCCAGAACTGCGGATCGCTCAGCGCCTTGGTGTAGTTGTCCAGGCCGACGAAGCTGGTGCCGCCGACCAGTTGGGTGCGGAACACGCTGAGGTACGCCGAGTAGCCGATCGGCGCGAGGAAGACCAGCGCGAACACCGCGAGGAACGGCCCGGTGAAGCCCCAGCCGATCCAGGAACGCCGAGTCAAAACGCCGCCCCCTCCTCGATGTTTACGTTAACAATTTCGGCCGCGTAACACGATGTTTACGTAAACGTGTGTGCCGTATAGTGGCACGCGTCACCAAAGCGGTCAAGGAGTCGGGTATCGAAACTCAGCGTCTCCGCGCCGGCTCGGACGTCCCGGGCGGGCGCCGCAAACAGCGCGTGTCCATGGCCGACGTGGCCCGGCTCGCCGGGGTGTCCTCGCAGACCGTCTCCCGCGTCGCCAACGGTCAGCCCGGTGTCGTCGAGTCCACCCGCGAGCAGGTCCAGGCCGCCATGCGCGAGCTCGGCTACCGGCCCAACAGCGCGGCCCGCTCGCTGCGCTACGGCCGCTTCAACACCATCGGCGTGATCCTTTTCGGCCTCTCCTCCACCGGCAACAGCCGGACCGTCGAGGCCATAGCCACCCACGCCGCCGCCGAGGGGTACGCGATAACGCTCATCCCGGTCGGCATGCCCACCCAGGACAACGTGCTCGGCGCGTTCACGAGAATGGGCGAGCTCGCCGTCGACGGGGTCATCGTGATCATCGAGGTGCATCTGCTGGACGCGACGGCGGTGGCCCTGCCGCCCGGTGTGCACGCGGTCGTCGTCGACTCCGACGCCGGTGACCGCTACCCGGTCGTCGACACCGACCAGGCCGACGGGGCGCGGCAGGCGGTCCGGCACCTGCTGGAGCTCGGGCATCGTACGGTGTGGCACCTGGCCGGGCCGGCCGAGTCCTTCGCCGCCGAACGCCGGGCCGGGGCCTGGCGGGCGGCGCTGGAGGAGGCGGGCCGTCCGGTGCCGCCGGTCGAGCGCGGCGACTGGTCGGCCGACTCCGGCTACCACGCCGGCCTGCGGCTGGCCGGGGATCCGTCCTGCACGGCGATCTTCGCGGCAAACGATCAGATGGCGCTCGGGGTGCTGCGGGCCCTGCATGAGCGGGGGCGGCGAGTGCCGGAGGAGGTCAGCGTGGTCGGCTTCGACGACATCGCGGACGCCGGGTCGTACCTTCCTCCGCTCACCACCGTCCACCAGGACTTCGCCGAGGTCGGGCGCCGCTGCGTGCGGTCCCTGCTGGACCAGATCCACGACGGCCCGGCCGCCCCCGGCACCGACCTGGTCCCGACCCGCCTGACCGTCCGCGGCAGCACCGCCCCCGCCCCACACTGACCCCGCACCCACCGCACCACGCCGTCACCAGCCGCCGCCCAGGCACCCCGCAACCCACCTTGACGGGCGGCTCGCGCTGACCAGCCGCCACCCAGGCGCCCTACAACCGCGCCATAACCAGCCTGATGGCCGGCCCGCGCTCACCAGCCGCCGCCCAAGCACCCAACGGCAGGGGCTTTACCTGCCTGACGGGCGGCTCACACCCACCAGCCGCCACCCAGACGCCCTACAACCACGCCATAACCAGCCTGACGGGCGGCCCGCGCTCACCAGCCGCCACCCAGACGCCCAACAACAGGGGCATTACCTGCCTGACGGGCGGCTCACACCCACGAGCCGCCACCCAGACGCCCTACAACCACGCCATAAGCAGCCGGACGGGCGGCTCGCGCTGACCAGCCGCCGCTGGGGCACTTTACGGTCCGGGGGCGTTCGTTGGGATGGAGATCCCTGGGCAGCGGTGATCAGGCTGGGAACGCCGGGCTGGGCGGCTTGAGCGTCCACGACCTCGCGCAGGGTTGACCCGGCGGGGGAGGCTGTCAGGGATGGCTTCGACACGGAGGGTGATCTCCATGGCTCGCAAATCCCACAGCAGCAGCAGTGACATCCTGGAACAGGCCCGGACCGCCACCGACAGCGCCGCGGTGGGCCGGGTCTTCGGCACCCCGGTGGAGAAGGACGGCGTCCTGATCCTGCCGGTGGCGGTGATCAGCGGAGGTGGCGGAGGCGGCTCGGGCAGTGGCAGCGGTGCCCTCGGTATCAATGCCCGCAGCAGGGGCGCCCTCGGTGACAAGACCCGCACCAAGCCGGCCGACGACTCCTTCGGCACCGGCGCCACCGGATCCGAGCCGGCAGGCGAGACCGGCTCCGCGCCCGAGGGCCAGACCGGCTCCGAACCGGAAGGCGAAGGCTCCGGCGGCGGCTTCGGCTTCTCCGCCCGCCCGGCCGGCGTCTATGTACTGAAGGGCGGCCAGGTCTACTGGCAGCCCGCCGTCGACGTCAACAAGATCGTCCTGGGCGGCCAGATCGCCCTGGTCGCCGCCCTGCTGGTGGTCCGCTCGGTCCTGAAGCGCCGCAGCCGCCGACGCCGCTGACCGACCGGCCCCGCTAACCGACCGGCGCCGCTGACCGGACCCGGCGGCGCTAACCGGACCCGGCGGCGCTAACCGGACCCGGCGGCGCTCACCGGACCCGGCGGCGCTAACCGGACCCGGCGGCGCTCACCGGACCCGGCGGCGCTGGCCGGACCGGATCACTCCGCCGGGCTGAGCACCAGCCCGGCGGCCGGCATGTCGGCGCCGGGCCGCAGGCTGCGCAGTTCGACACCGGCACCCTCGACATGCAGCGTCGCCTCGCCGTAGCTGATGCGGTGTCCAGCCGCGACGAGGGCGTCGCCGATCGCGCGCAGCGGGGTCCGCTCGCGCGGCTGCAGGTTGACGCCGTCGAGGAGCACCTCGTCGGCGCGGCTCACGAGGATCCGCCGCACCTGTCCGTCCGGGCCGTACCGGACGGACAGGCCCTCGGCGTAGAAGCTGTCCTCGTCCGCGAGGATCGACCCCGGCGGGATCTCGAAGCTATTGCCGCCACCCATCCGCCGACGGACCTCGGCCCGGCTCTCGCCGAACCGCACCGCGCCCAGGCCGTCCCCGGTGACCCGGTAGCGGGTGACCGGATCGGCCACGGCCAGCTCACCCGGGGGCAATGCGACCAGGGCGCCGAACGTATACCGGCGATCGATCAGGGTGACCGCCTCCACCGAGTCACCCGGCGCGTACAGGGCCACCTCTCCCCCAGCGAAGCTCCAACCCGCATCATCGGCCACCAGCTCCACACCGGCGGCCCGCAGCGCCGCCACCACCTCATCGACCGGGCCGGCCAGCTCGACACCGCGATACCGCAGGCCCTCCGGATCGGGTATCTCCATCAGGTAGAGGCCGTGCTCCCGGGAGCATTTGAGCATCAGCATGTCGCCGAACATGTCGGTCAGATGGTCCGACCCCGCGCCGCGGCGGAACGGATCGGCCGCGCCCAGCTCGGCGTGCAGCCGGCTGCGAGCGGCGCCGAACCGCAGCGGGCCGGCTCCGACGCCGGGAACGATCTCCCAGTCACGCGTCGGCGCACCCTACCGGGCTCACGGCTCCGGGTAGCGGGCCACCCGCAGCCGCCGGGCGAAGACCGCCAGGGTGATCCCGGTGCAGAGCAGCCAGATCAGGGCCGCATGGCCGAGGCC